>NZ_AGUF01000026.1 GCF_000236785.1 Achromobacter arsenitoxydans SY8
CAATCCGGTGGTGGTCCACGGCGGCGGCCCGCAGATTGATGACGCGCTGCGCCGTATCGGCAAGCAAGGCACCTTCATCCAGGGCATGCGCGTGACCGACGCGGAAACCATGGAAGTGGTGGAATGGGTGCTGGGCGGTCAAGTCCATCAGGACATCGTCATGATGATCAACGAGGTCGGCGGCAAGGCCGTGGGCCTGACCGGCAAGGACGGCGGACTGATCCAGGCCCAGAAGAAGCTGATGGCCAACAAGGACAATCCGTCCGAACCGATCGACATCGGTTTCGTGGGCGACATCACCATGGTCGAACCCGCCGTCGTGAAGGCGCTGCAGGACGACCAGTTCATTCCCGTCATCTCGCCCATCGGCTATGGCGAAGACGGCACCGCCTACAACATCAACGCCGATGTGGTCGCGGGCAAGATGGCCGAGGTCCTGGGCGCCGAAAAGCTGCTGATGCTGACCAACACCCCGGGCGTGCTCGACAAGGGCGGCAAGCTGCTGCGCAGCCTGTCGGCCCAGACCATCGACGAACTGTTCGAGGACGGCACGATCTCCGGCGGCATGCTGCCCAAGATCTCGTCGGCACTGGACGCTGCCAAGAACGGCGTGAATTCGGTGCATATCGTCGACGGCCGCGTGCCGCATTGCCTGCTGCTGGAAATCCTGACCGACCAGGGCGTCGGCACGATGATCAGCTCGCACTGATGAAATCCGCCTCCGCAGCGCCGCGCGCTTCCCTCTGCAGGGAGCGGCGTCGCTGATGCAAGTCCGTCGTCAACTGCTGCGGCCGGCTGTGCGCCTGCGCCGCTCGCGCAGCGTCGCCACGGGCGTTTCCGAACGCCTGTGGCTGTTCGACCTGGACAATACGCTGCACGACACGTCGCACGCCATCTTCCCCAAGATTGACCACGGCATGACCATGGCCGTGGCCGAGGCGCTGAACGTCGATGTGGACACGGCCAACCGCGTGCGCTCGCTGTACTGGAAACGCTACGGCGCCACCATGATCGGCATGGTCCGCCACCACGGCGTGGACGCGCACGAGTTCCTGCACCGCAGCCACGATTTCGACGTCGGTCCGCTGGTGCGGGCGGAAAAGGCGCTGGCCCACAAGCTGCGCCAATTGCCGGGACGCAAGGTGCTGCTGACCAATGCGCCCCTGCATTACGCCCGCGCGGTGCTTGCGCGCCTGGGCATCCTGCGCCAGTTCGACAGCCTGTGGGCCATCGAACACATGCGTCTGCATGGCGAGTTCCGGCCCAAGCCTTCGCCCGCCCTGCTGCGCTACGTGCTGGCCCGCGAGGGCGTTCCCGCCCACCGCGCCGTGCTGGTGGAAGACACGCTGGCCAATCTGCGCGGTGCGCGCCAGGCGGGTCTGCGCACCGTCCATGTGTATCACCCTGGCACGCCCTTCTCGCGCGGACGCACGCAACGACCGTCTTACGTCGACTTGCGGGTAAACTCCGTCAGTGATTTATTGTTACGTCGGCGGCCCTTGCGGGGCTGACGGCCCGCTCTTCCTCCCCTTCACCGTCATCCTGCGCAGAGCAGACCCGTCCATGGCGAGCAAACCCGGCGAGCGCAAGACCCAGATTCTGCAGACTCTGGCCGAGATGCTGGAGCAACCCCATGCATCCCGAATCACCACGGCCGCCCTCGCCGCGCGCCTGGAAGTCTCGGAAGCCGCGCTCTATCGGCATTTCGCCAGCAAGGCGCAGATGTTCGAAGGCTTGATCGAATTTATCGAAACCAGCATTTTCACGCTGGTGAACCAGATCGCCACCGCCGAGCCCTACGGCCTGAGCCAGGCCCATAAGACCGTCGCCATGCTGCTGACCTTCTCCGAACGCAACAAAGGCATGACGCGGGTGCTGACCGGCGACGCGCTCGTCACCGAAGACAACCGGCTGCAAGAGCGCATCAACCACATCAACGACCGGATCGAGGCTTCCCTGAAGCAATCGCTGCGTATCGCGATCACTGACGGCGGTCTGCCCCAAGAAACCAACGTCGCCGCGCACGCCAGCCTCCTGACGCATCTGGTGCTGGGCCGCTGGCTGCGCTACGCCCAGAGCGGCTGGCGCGTCGCGCCCACGTTGCATCTGGACGAACAGCTGCGCCTGGCGCTTGGCTGAGCCCCATTAGATCCGTAACACGAACAAATTAAGCTGAGACTGCGCGTCAGTTGCTGCATTTGCCGGCGCAATTACTTGGCTTTGACGCAACAACTACGCTTGCGGCCAAAAAGGGGCCGGGAGCATAATGCCCGGAGCAAGGTTTCCACAAGCACTAAGCTCCACCCACTTGATTCACATCAATACGGGTTTTCCTGAATGCCGTCACGATCATCCTGTAGCGTCGACACACCGATTTGATTGACCCCGTGCTCGCGGGCGGTGTTTCGTCAGTTTGACCTCAACCGGAGAAGGATATGGCCGCGGAAACCGCTGTCCCCGCCTCGCAAGCCCCCAAGAAAACCAAAATTCCAATCGGCCTCGTCGCCGGCATCGTCGTGATGATCGGCGTGCTGATGATGCCCCTGCCAGCGGAGCTGCCAGTTGCCGGCCACCGCATGCTGGCAATCCTGGCATTTGCCGTGGTGGTCTGGATTACCGAAGCCGTTTCCTACGAAGCCAGCGCGATCATGATCACGACGCTGATGGCTTTCCTGCTGGGCACGGCTCCGACAGTCAAAGACCCCAACGTGCTTTACGGCACCTCGGCCGCCATCAGCATGGCACTCACCGGCTTTTCGAACTCGGCGCTGGCGCTCGTTACCGGCGCCTTGTTCATTGCGGCGGCCATGACGTTCACTGGACTGGACCGGCGCATCGCGCTGGTCACGCTGTCCAAGGTGGGCACCAGCACCCGCCGCATCCTGATCGGATGTATCGCGGTGACGATCGTGCTGAGCCTGGTCGTGCCCAGCGCCACCGCACGCAGCGCGGCGGTGGTTCCCATCATGATGGGCGTCATCGCGGCCTTCGGTGTGGACAAGCGCTCGAACATCGCTGCCGGCATCATGATCATCGTGGCCCAGGCCACCAGCATCTGGAACGTCGGCATCCAGACCGCCGCGGCGCAGAACCTGCTGACGGTCGGCTTCATGGAAAAAATGTTGGGCGAACGCGTAGCGTGGTCGGACTGGCTGATCGCCGGCGCTCCCTGGTCGCTGATCATGTCGGCCGTGCTGATCGTCATCGTGCTCAAGCTGCTGCCGCCGGAAAGCAACAGCATCGCCGGCGGCAAGGAAGCCGTCGAGAAGTCGCTGCTTGACCTGGGCCCCATGACTGGCGCGCAAAAGCGCCTGATGGCCGTGTCGATCATGCTGCTGCTGTTCTGGTCTACCGAAGGCAAGCTGCACAAGTTCGACACGACCTCGACCACCTACTTCGGCCTGGTTCTGCTGATGTTGCCGCGCTTTGGCGTGATGACATGGAAAGACGTGCAATCGCGCATTCCATGGGGCACCGTGATCGTGTTCGGGGTTGGCATCAGCCTGGGCACCGCCCTGCTGACGACGCAGGCCGGCCAATGGCTGGGCAACCAGGTCGTGCAGCATACCGGCCTGGACCACCTGGGCCCGCTGGCCATCTTCGCCATTCTGGCTGCGTTCCTCATCATCATCCACCTGGGCTTTGCCAGCGCCACCGCACTGACTTCGGCCATGCTGCCGATCCTTATTTCGGTGCTGGCGACGCTGCCGGGAGACTTCAGCCGCCTGGGCATGACCATGCTGCTGGGCTTCGTGGTCAGCTACGGCTTCATCCTGCCCATCAACGCGCCGCAGAACATGGTGTGCCTGGGTACGGAAACCTTCAACGCGAAGCAATTCGCCAAGGTCGGGATCATCGTCACCATCGTGGGCTACCTGCTGATGTTGCTGATGGGCATGACCTACTGGCGCTGGCTTGGCTGGCTGTAAAGAGGCATCGTCATGAAACTCACGATCGCCCAAGCCAACGAGTACGGCCGCCGAGTGCTGACGGCGCAAGGCGTGCCCGAAGATATTGCCCGCGATGTGGCCGAGCATCTGGTCGAATCCGACCGCGTCGGCTACACCAGCCACGGCCTGTCTATCCTGACAAACTACCGCCGCGTGCTGTCGGAAGGCCTGGCGCAGGCCGATGGCCGGCCCGAGCTGGTCAACGACCGGGGCGCGATGCTGGCCTACGACGGCCATCATGGGCTGGGACAGTATGTGGGCAAGGTCGTCATCGAAAAGGCGATTGAACGCACGCAGGAGCACGGCCAGTGCATCCTGACCCTGCGCCACAGCCACCACCTTGGCCGCATGGGCCATTTCGGCGAGATGGTGGCGGCCAAGGGCCTGATCCTGCTGGCTTTCACAAACGTGATCAACCGCTCGCCGACCGTCGCGCCCTTCGGCGGCGCGCAGGCGTGCATGACCACGAACCCGCTGTGCTTCGCCGGCCCCCTGCCCGGCGGCCGCCCGCCGTTCATCGTGGACATGGCCACCAGCTCGATCGCCGTGAACAAGGCCCGGGTGCTGGCCGCCAAGGGCGAACAGGCGCCTCCCGGATCGCTGATCGACGCCGACGGCAATCCGACCACCGATCCTGGCGCGCTGTTCACCGATCCTCCGGGCGCGCTGCTGCCGTTCGGCGGGCACAAGGGCTACGCGCTGGGCCTGGTGGCCGAACTGCTGGCCGGCGTTCTGTCGGGCGGCGGCACGATCCAGCCTGAACACCCGCGCATCGGCGTGGCGACGAACAATATGTTCGCGCTGCTGCTGGATCCGCAGGTGGACTTCAATACGGACTGGCGGTCGATGGAGGTGGGCGCATTCATCGACTACCTGCATGCCTGCAAGCCGCAGCCTGGCGTTGAGTCGGTGCAGTACCCCGGTGAATACGAGGCCCGGAATCGGGCGGTCAACGCGGATTCGGTCGAGTTCGACAGCCGGATCTGGGATGGACTGACGAAACTGGCCGTGGACCTGGGCGTGCCCGAGGCGCTGCCGTAACGGTCTTCCTGTTCGTTTGTCGATGGCGGGCGCCTGGTGAATCCAGGCGCCCGCTTGTTTTGGGGTGTTGTTCGGTTCAGAGCGTTTGGCTTGCTGGCGTTGACCTGGGTTCTTGAGGCGCCCGGCACGGTGCGGGCCTGGGGCGCGCGGGGCTACGATTGCGGCCCGGAGCCTTCGCTCCGGGCTTCCCCGTTGTCAACCTCGTACGCCTTCGGCTCCCTACGGTTTCCCTCGGGCGCATCTACACGCCCCGCGCACCCCAGGCCCGCACCGCACCGGGCTCTGATGGTTTTATCTCCACCGGCGCTGGGATGACGCTTCGCGTATGGCCTGGTCTGGCCTGGTAGCTGCTCTGCCAGGTCTGCCAGGTGTCATACACCTTCCGCACGAAGCCGTTGCGCACCCTCGAAATCAGACGCCAAACCGGAGGGGAGGAACGAAGACCGAGACGACTCTGCGTACAACTGATCGCCAAGAGCCACGCCGTCGATCAGGTCTTCACCGACCGGTGCCGGCTGATGCTCATCATGATCCCGAACGCGATCCCCATCGTGAACAACGCCGTCCCGCCGTAACTCATGAACGGCAATGGCACCCCCACGACTGGCAGGATCCCCGTGACCATCCCGACGTTCACGAACACGTAGATGAACAGCATCATCGTCAGCGCGCCAGCCAGCAGCCGTCCGAATTGCGACGAGGCCCGGGATGCGATCGTCAGGCCGCGGGCCATCATCAGGCCGTACAGCACCAGGATGGCGATGCCGCCGTACAAGCCGAATTCCTCGGCGTAGACGGCGAAGATGAAGTCGGTGGTTCGCTCGGGAATGAAGTCCAGATGGGTCTGCGTGCCCTTCATGTAGCCCTTGCCGTAGACGCCGCCCGAGCCGACCGCGATCATTGACTGGATCGTGTGGAATCCCTTGCCCAACGGGTCGGAACTGGGATTGAGCAGCGTGCAGACGCGGTGCTTTTGATAGTCGTGCAGCACCACCCAGTTCACGTCGGGTTCGCAGAGCTGGTCCTCGTAGTAGACCAGCGTGCCGATGCCGATGACGCCCGCAAGCATGACCGGCACCAGCAGCTTGAACGACAGGCCTGCGAAGTAGATGACGAAGAAGCCCGCGCCGAACACCAGCAACGCCGTGCCCAGGTCAGGCTGGAGCACGATCAGCCCGAAAGGCGCAGCCAGCATCGCCGCCGCCGCCAAGAAGTCGCGAATACGCACGGCGCCTTCGTGGCGCTGGAAGTACCAGGCCAGCATCATCGGCACGGCGATCTTCATCATTTCGGAGGGCTGGATGCGCGTCACGCCCAGGTTCAGCCAGCGGGTCGCGCCCTTGCTGGTTTCGCCGAAGAATTCCACGCCCAGCAGCAGCACGACGCCCACCACATAGAAGGGCAATGCCAGCTTCATCAGGAGCTTGGGCGGAATCAGCGCCATCGTCCACATCGCGAAGAACGCGATGATGAAGTTGCGGGATTGTTCCGCGAAGCGCCAGTCGGTGCCACCCACCGCGGAATGCATGACCGTCAGGCCCAGGGCGGCAAACATCATCAGGATGGCCAGCAGCGGCCAGTCGAACGCCGTGAACACGCGCAGCAGGATCAGGCCCAGACGCTTCATGGTTGACGCACCAGGTCAGAGGTGATGGTTTCGACGGTGGCCATGGCGTCCGCGCGCTCGGGGCGCACGATCTTGTCCTGCCGGTCCTTTGCCAGCCAGTAGTCGAACACCTTGCGCGCGACCGGCGCCGCCACGCTGGCGCCCCAACCGGCGTTCTCGACGATCAGCGACACGGCGATGCGCGGATGTTCGAGCGGCGCGAAGCCCATGAAGAGCGCGTGGTCGCGCAGGCGCTCGTCGATGGCGCTGGCGCGGTAGTGGCCGCCGCGCAGGCTGAACACCTGAGCGGTGCCGGTCTTGCCGGCGGCCTGGTACGGCGTGTTGGCGAACGCGCGCCGCGCCGTGCCGGCCCGCACCACATCGGCCATTGCGTTCTTGATCACATCCACGTTCGCCTGCTTGAGGGGAATGCGGTAATCGGGCGCCGCTTCGGTGGGCTTGGCCACGCCCGTGCGCGGATCGCGGACCGCGTGCACCAAGTGCGGACGGCGGTACAGGCCATTGTTGGCCAGGGTGGACGTGCCCTGCGCCAGCTGCAGCAGTGTGAAGGCGTTGTAGCCCTGGCCCACCGCCACGGAAATCGTCTCGCCCGCGTACCAGCGCTGGCGCTCCTTGTCCTTGTAGGCCGAGCGCTTCCAGTCGGTGGATGGCAGCACGCCGCGCTTTTCGCCTTCGAGGTCGATGCCGGTGATCTGGCCGAAGCCGAATTGCTTGGTGAAATCGTGCAGCGCGTTCACGCCGATTTCGGGGCCCAGCGAATAGAAATAGGTGTCCGAGGACACCACGATGGCCTTGTGCATGTCTGTCATGCCGTAGGCCGCGCCGCCAGCGTTGCGGAACTTCTGCCCCCCGAATTCGTAATAGCCGGGGTCGGACACGCGGTCGGTCGCGCGGCGCTTGCCGAGTTCCAGCGCGGCCAGGCCGACGAAAGGCTTATACGTGGAGCCGATTGGATAGGTGCCGTACAAGGGACGGTTGATCAGCGGGTGGTCGGGCGACTCGTTCAGCATGCGCCAGTTGTCCACATCAATGCCGTCCACGAACAAGTTGGGATCAAAGGACGGCTGCGACACGAAGGCCAGGACTTCGCCCGTATCCGGATCAATGGCGACCAGCGCGCCACGCTGTCCCTCGAAGGCCTCTTCCGCCACTTTCTGCAGGCCCATGTCGATCGACAGCATGATGTCCGACCCCGGCACCGGATCAATCCGGCGCAGCGTGCGCATGGGGCGGCCGCCGGCGGTCACTTCGACCTCTTCGAGGCCGGTGCGGCCGTGCAACTGCTCTTCCCAGGTTTTTTCGATGCCCTTCTTGCCAATGACCTCGGTGCCGCGATAGTTGCCCAGCTGGCCGGCGCGGTCCAGTTCTTCGATGTCGTTGTCGGCAATGCGGCCGATGTAGCCCACTACGTGCGCGGCGGACAAGCCCTGCGGGTATTCGCGCACCCAGCGCGCGCGCAGCTCCACGCCCGGAAACTGGAACGAGTGCGCCGCGAACCAGGCCGCCTCGGTTTCATTCAGGTTGTTGCGCAGCTGCAGGCTGGCGTAGCGGCTGGACTCGGCGGCGCGGCGCTTGAAGCGGCGCTGGTCGGCCGGGCTGATATACACGACCTCGGTCAGGCGCGCGAACAGCTCATTCATGTTGCCGGCCTGGGCGGGCACGACCTCGAGCGTATAGGTGCGGTAGTTGCGGGCCAGGACTTCGCCATTGCGGTCGAGGATTTCGCCGCGGCGCGGCGGAATCGGCACGACGGCGATGCGGTTGCGGTCCGCGCGTTCGGACAGGCCTTCGTAGCGATCGACCTGCAGGTACCAGAACCGGCCCACGAGGACGCCGAAGCAGACCAGCGCAAACGCGCCGCCCACCCAGGCGCGCAGGCGGAAGCGCTGCTTCTGCTGCTGGCCGGTTTTCTTGAATTCAAACATGACGCGACGCCGCCGTCAGGCGGAAGAGGATTCGGCGTCGTCGACGCCGCGTTGCGGCAGGTGCAGGACCCAGCCCGCCAACGGCCACAAGGCGGCCGTCAGCAGCACGCTGATGCCCCAGTCCCAGCCCGGCCACTTCCCGGCCAGCCACGCCTGGATGATCTGCGTCACGAAACGGGCGATCAGGAACACCGGCAGCATGTGCATCGCCTGGCTCCAGAGATCGAACCGCTGCAGGCGGCGGTGCAGGACCACGGCGCCGTAGGCGACCAGCGTGTAGGACAGGGCATGCTCGCCGAGCAGGCCGGCGTCGTGCACGTCCATCAGCAAGCCAAAGAAAAACGCGGTGAACAGGCCAACACGGCGCGGCTCGTGTACGCACCAGAAGGCGATGATGAGCAAAAGCACGTCGGGCGCGCCCTGCCACAGGCGCCAGGGCAGCAGCGACACCAGCCACGCCAGCAACACCGTACCCCAGACGAAGACCCCGTGCGCGGGACCCGACAGCCTGTCGGGCTGCACGTTGCTGGGCGTGCCCAGGCGGCGCCGGGGTTGCCCGGCGGTTTGATTAGTCCGATCCACCGGAATCGACCTCCTGACGGTTGGACTCGGCGCGATCCACATCCACCTGCAGAACCAGGAAGTGGCGATAGCGTTCGGGGTGGGCTAGCGGTTCGCACACGGCGCGCGCGAAACCGGATGCGGTGTCGCGTTCGACCGAGGTCACCTTGGCCACGGGCAGCCCAGCGGGAAAGAGGCCGCCGACGCCGCTAGTGACAATAGTATCGCCTTCCTTGATGTCGGCATTGGCCGCCAGGTAGCGGACTTCCATCTTGCCGGGCGAATTGCCGCCGAAGGCGATCAGGCGCAGCCCGTTGCGCAGCAGTTGCACGGGAATGGAGACCTGTTCATCCGTGACCAGCGCGGCCTCGGCGGTCATGGGTGTGACACGCACGATCTGTCCGACAACGCCGCCTTCGTCGATCACAGGCATGCCGGGGGCCAGGCCCGCCTTGCTGCCCTTGTTGAAGACCAGGCGCTGGGTGAACGCGTTGGTGGGCTCGTACATGACTTCGACCACGACAGCGGACTGCGCCACGGTGTCGGTCACGCCCAGCAGGCGGCGCAGTTGCGAATTTTCAGCGGCCAGCTGGGCCGCATGGGACGCAACCTGGGCCAGTTCGATGCGCTGGCGCTGCAGGGCTTCGTTTTCGCTGCGGATGAGATTGGCCGCGTTGACCCATTCATTGACCTGCTGGACGAGGTCTCGCGGCGCCATGACGGCACGCTGGAACGGGTATAGCGCGACGGAGATCGCCCGACGCGCCGGCTCCAGCATGCGCCACTGGGAATCTATGACAATCAGGGCCAAGGCAAGGACGACCAGGACGACCAGCCGCACCTCCGCGGGTGGGCCGCGCCTGAATAGGGGAGGAGTCCCTTGTCGTTGCATGAATTTCAGCCCGGGCGCCCGCGTCCGAGGCTCCCACAGCGGCCGGAGCCAAAAGAAAGCGGGGCTCCGGGCTGGCGGGCGGGATTAGTCGTTGATGAAGATGGCGCCCAGTTTCTCAAGGTGTTCCAGCGCCTCGCCGCAACCCCGCACGACGCAGGTCAGGGGATCGTCGGCCACCACGACCGGCAGGCCGGTCTCTTCCTGGAGCAGACGGTCCAGGTCGCGCAGCAATGCGCCGCCGCCGGTCAGGGCGATGCCCTTGTCGGTGATGTCGGCGCCCAGTTCGGGAGGCGTCTGTTCGAGGGCGATCTTGACGGCCGAAACGATCTGGTTGAGCGGATCGGTGAGCGATTCCAGGATCTCGTTGGACGACACCGTGAAGCTGCGCGGCACGCCTTCGGCCAGATTGCGGCCCTTGACCTCGATCTCGCGGACTTCGGAACCCGGGAATGCGGAGCCGATTTCCTTTTTGATCAGTTCGGCCGTGGGTTCGCCGATCAGCATGCCGTAGTTGCGGCGGATGTAGTTGACGATGGCCTCGTCGAACTTGTCGCCGCCGACGCGCACGGAACCCTTGTAGACCATGCCGCCCAGCGAGATGACGGCCACTTCGGTGGTGCCGCCGCCGATGTCCACGACCATCGAGCCGCTGGCGTCGGACACCGCGAGGCCGGCGCCGATCGCGGCGGCCATGGGTTCTTCGATCAGGAAAACGTGGGAAGCGCCGGCGCCAAGGGCCGATTCGCGGATGGCGCGCCGTTCAACCTGGGTGGAGCCGCAAGGCACGCAGACGATGATCCGCGGGCTGGGCGCCAGCATGTTGCGGGGGTGCACCATGCGGATGAACTGCTTGAGCATCTGTTCCGTGACCGTGAAGTCGGCGATGACGCCGTCCTTCATGGGCCGGATGGCCTCGATGTTGCCGGGAACGCGGCCGAGCATCTGCTTGGCTTCGTGGCCGACGGCCTGGATGATCTTCTTGCCGTGAGGCCCGCCTTCATGACGGATTGCGACCACGGAAGGTTCGTCGAGAACGATACCCTTGCCGCGGACGTAGATCAGCGTATTGGCGGTACCGAGGTCGATCGCCATATCGCTGGAAAAATAACTGCGCAGGAATCCGAACATGGGAGCTCAGCTAAATTCTGGGGGGAATTGGGGTCATGCCGCGGGGCGTCTGGCCCGTAAAACCACGGGTCGGCCTGTCATCACGGCGATTAAACCGTGAATCATAACTTATAATTTCACCGGAAATAGCGCATAAATGCAGGCTATTCAAGCTTTGTAACGGGTTCGGCATGTGCATACTGCCCAGTCCGCCCTTCGGCCTTCGCTCATCTATTTTGCAATTCCCCCATGGCGCTCAATGACAAAGATGTGGCCCGCATTGCCCGGCTGGCCAGAATCGAACTGACTCCCGACCAGCGCACCGTCGCGCAGGCCGAGCTCAACGGCATCCTCCACCTCATCGAACGGCTGCAGTCCGTCGATACCCAGGGCGTCGAACCCCTGGCCCACCCCTTGTCCGCCCACGAGGACATTGTGCTGCGCCTGCGTGAAGACGCCGTGACCGAAGCCGGTTCGCAAGCCCGCCGCGAAGCGCTGCTGGCCAATGCTCCCGATGCCCAGGAAGGCCTGTTCCTGGTTCCCAAGGTCCTGGAATAAGTCATGACGAAACCCGCCCTGCATACCCAATTCGAGGGGATCGCCGCCCTGCGCGCGGCCCTCGCACAACGCCACATCAGCGCCGTCGACCTGGCGCAAAGCGCCCTGGATGCCGCCGAAGCGGCCAGCGGCCTGAACAGCTTTTTACATATTGACGCCGAATTGACCCTGGCGCAGGCGCGCGCAGCCGACGCCGCGCTGGCGGCCGGCACTGCGGGCCCGCTGGCCGGCATCCCGATCGCCCACAAGGACGCCTTCGTTACGCGCGGCTGGCGCACCACGGCCGGCAGCAAGATGCTCGACGGCTACGTCAGCCCGTTCGACGCCACGGTCGTCGAACGCCTGGGCGCGGCCGGTGCAGTGTCGGTGGGCAAACTGAACTGCGACGAATTCGCCATGGGGTCCGGCAACGAGAACTCCGCCTACGGCGCCGTGAAGAACCCCTGGGACCACACCGCGGTGCCGGGCGGGTCCTCGGGCGGTTCCGCCGCCGCCGTGGCCGCCCGCCTGGTGGCCGCCGCTACCGGCACCGATACCGGCGGCTCGGTGCGCCAGCCCGCCGCCCTGTGCGGCGTCAGCGGCATCAAGCCGACCTACGGCACCGTTTCGCGCTACGGCATGGTGGCCTTCGGCTCCAGCCTGGACCAGGCCGGCCCGCTGGCGCCCAGCAGCCGCGATCTGCTTGAATTGCTGGACGTGATCAGCGGCTTCGACCCGCGCGACGCCACCAGCCTGGAAAAATGCGACAGCGCCGTGAATGAACCCGGCCGCGTGCGCCGCGACTTCGACGCCGCCCAGGGCCGCTTCGACGCCGCCGGCAGCCAGCCCCTGAAGGGCCTGCGCATCGGCGTGCCTGAAGAGTACTTCGGCGCCGGCCTGGCGCCCGACGTCGCCGCCGCGGTCCAGGCCGCGCTGGCGCAATTCGAGGCGCTGGGCGCCGTACGCGTGCCGGTGTCGCTGCCGCGCACCGAACTGGCCATTCCCGCCTACTACGTCATCGCCCCCGCCGAAGCGTCCAGCAACCTGGCCCGCTACGACGGCGTGCGCTACGGCCACCGCGCCGCGCAGTACGGCAACCTGGACGAAATGATCAGCCGCTCGCGCGCAGAAGGCTTCGGCGACGAGGTCAAGCGCCGCATCCTGATCGGCACGTACGTGCTGTCCCATGGCTACTACGACGCCTACTACCTGCAGGCCCAGCGCCTGCGCCGCCTGATTGCGCAGGACTTCCAGCGCGCCTTTGCCGGCCAGTGCGACGTCATCATGGGACCCGTCACGCCCACGGTCGCCAAGAACATCGGCGACAACCGCGACGACCCGACCGCCGACTGGCTGGCCGACGTCTACACGCTGGGCGTCAGCCTGGCGGGCCTGCCCGCCATGTCGATCCCCTGCGGCTTCGGCGGTGAAAAGCAGATCCGCCCCATCGGCCTGCAGATCATCGGCAACTACTTCGACGAAGGCCGCCTGCTGGCCATCGCCGACCGCTACCAACACGTGACGGACTGGCATAAGCGTGCCCCTGTCCAGCAAGGCTGAGAACATGAACTGGGAAATCGTCATCGGCCTGGAAACGCACACGCAGCTTTCCACTGGCTCCAAGATTTTTTCGGGCAGCAGCACGCAATTCGGCGCCGCCCCCAACACGCAGGCCAACGAGGTCGATCTGGCGCTGCCCGGCAGCCTGCCGGTCATGAACCGCGGCGCGGCGGAACGCGCCATCCGCTTCGGCCTGGCCGTGGGCGCCACCATTGCGCCGCGCTCGGTTTTCGCGCGCAAGAACTACTTCTACCCCGACCTGCCCAAGGGCTACCAGATCAGCCAGTACGAGCTGCCGGTCGTCGTGGGCGGTTCGCTGTCGTTCTTCGTGGGCGAAGAAGAAAAAACCGTCAATCTGACGCGCGCCCACCTGGAGGAAGACGCCGGCAAGTCCCTGCACGACGACTTCAACCTGTCCAATGGCGCCCCCGCCAGCGGCATCGACCTGAACCGCGCCGGCACCCCGCTGCTGGAAATCGTGACCGAACCCGAAATGCGTTCCGCCGCCGAGGCCGTGGCCTACGCTCGGGCGCTGCACAGCCTGGTCGTCTGGCTGGGCATCTGCGACGGCAACATGCAGGAAGGCTCGTTCCGCTGCGACGCCAACGTATCGGTCCGCCCGGTGGGCCAGAAAGAATTCGGCACCCGCACCGAGATCAAGAACGTCAACTCGTTCCGCTTCCTGGAACGCGCCATCACGTATGAGGCGCGGCGCCAGATCGAACTGATCGAAGACGGCGGCACCGTCGTCCAGGAAACCCGCCTGTACGACGCCGACCGCGACGAAACGCGCAGCATGCGCAGCAAGGAAGACGCGCACGACTACCGCTACTTCCCCGACCCCGACCTGCCCACGCTGGTGATCTCCAGCGCCTGGGTGGACGAGGTCCGCGCGGCCATGCCCGAACTGCCGGCCGCCCAGCGCGCCCGCTTCGAATCGGAATACGGCCTGCCCGCGTACGACGCCGCCCAGCTGACCGTCAGCCGTGACCTCGCCTCCTACTTCGAGGTCGTGGCGCACGCGCTGCCGGCCGGCCAGGCCAAGCTGGCCGCCAACTGGGTCATGGGCGAAGTCGCCGCCGCGCTGAACAAGGAAGAAAAGTCCATCGCAGAATCGCCCGTGGCAGCGCCGGCGCTGGCCGCCCTGATCGGCCGCATCATCGACGGCACGATCTCCAACAAGATCGCGCGCGAAGTCTTCGGCGCCATGTGGGCCGGCGAAAACGGCGGCCAGGCCGACGCCATCATCGAGGCCCGCGGCCTGAAGCAGATCAGCGACACGGGCGCCATCGGCGCCATGATCGACGAGGTGCTGGCGGCCAACCCCGCCATCGTGGACGAGTACCGCGCCGGCAAGCAGAAGGCGTTCAACTCGCTGGTCGGCCAGATCATGAAGGCTGCACGCGGCAAGGCCAACCCGCAGCAGGTCAACGATCTGCTCAAGCAGAAGCTGGATAGCTGATAAACGGGCCGTGCCGCCAACGCGCGGACCGGCCCAATATCAGACTGAATCGGAGGCCGCGGCATCTTGCCGCGGCCTTTTGTTTAGCCAAGAATGGTCAGGTCGATTTCGCCGGAAGCCAGACCATGAACTATATCGAGATCAGCAGCAGCGACTTGCTGCACAGATTCACCGACTACCTGCAGGCCGTCAGCCTCGGGCAGCACTTCATCATCTCTGTTGACGGCGTGCGCCGCGCCAGGCTCACGCCCGTCCTGCCCGAGACATCGCTGGACGCGCACGACGCCCTGGAAGCAATGAAGCGCATGCACACGAGCGCCCCCGTCTCGCACGAGGTCATCCGATCGTGGATCGAAGAAGGCCGGCAATGAACTCCATTCACCTGGTCCCCGACGCGTCGGTCGCCCTAGCGTGGCTGCTGGACCGCATTGACGTTCACGAATCACTGCTGGCCCGGCACCTGCTTGAAGTCGCCCACGGTTCGCACAATACCGTGCCGCATATCTGGCGCGTGGAAGTCGCAAACGGCGTTCTTCGGGCCGAACGCAGTCAGCGCATCTCCGAAGACCAGGTATCCGCCTTCAATCAACTTCTCGATAACCTGCCCATTTCCCCTGATCACCACGATACGGCTTTCAGCATTTCGCGCACCTGCCAACTTGCCCGCACCCATGGGTTGACCGCCTATGACGCCAGCTATCTCGAGCTCTCCTTACGACAGCGAGCCTGCCTGGCCACGTTTGACCGCAAACTGGCGGACGCCGCCCGAGCCAGTGGCATCGCCGTGTTCGGGCAACCCCACGGCGTCGCAGAGCCCGTCGCACGCTATCTTCCCCAATGACAAAGGGCGGCCCACGGCCGCCCTTTGTCTTGCATCCAGTAAAAGGGCGCTTTACTTCACCCCATACTTCGTCCGATACGCCTGCACCGCATCGCGGTTTTCGGCGAAGGACGCATCGCCCTGCAGCAGCGCCATGATGTCCGTCAGCGACGCGATCGCCACCACGGGGATGCCGTAGGTCTTGGCCACGTCCTGCACGGCCGAATGCGGCGACAGCGCATCGTCCGGGCCAGCGCGCTCCATGCGGTCCATGGCGATCAGCACCGCGGCCGGTTCCGCGCCGGCGGCGCGGATGATTTCCACCGATTCACGCACAGACGTGCCAGCCGTAATGACGTCGTCGATGATGACGACCTTGCCCTTGAGCGGCGCGCCGACCAGCGTGCCGCCTTCGCCGTGATCCTTGGCTTCCTTGCGGTTGTACGCAAAGGGAACGTCGCCGCGGCCCTGCATGTCCGGATGGCCGGCCAGCGCCACGGCCGTGGCAGTCGACAACGGAATGCCCTTATAGGCAGGCCCGAACAGCATGTCGAAGGCCACGCCGGAGTCCAGCAGCGCCTGCGCGTAAAACTGCGCCAGCTTGCCGACCGAGCGGCCGCTATTGAACAGACCCGCATTGAAAAAATAGGGACTGATTCGGCCCGACTTGACCTTGAAGCTGCCAAAGCGCAGCACGCCCTCGTTCAAGGCGAAGCGGACGAAATCAAGGGCGGTGGCGGAAGATTGAGCGGCGGGCATGCAGGTAGGTCCGGTAGATGGCAGATCCCGGCATTTTATCCGCTGTCGGCGCGGGATCCGGGTGGCCCCGCCGAGTCGGTTAAATTCCTGGCATTGTCCGCGCCTCGCGGCCGCACTACAGGAGTCTCGCTTTGCTGCGCATCACGTCGATCAACCTCAATGGCATTCGGTCCGCCTTCAAGAAGGGCCTGCAACCGTGGATGGAAAAGCACGCCGCCGATGTGCTGTGCCTTCAGGAGATCAAGGTCTCCCACGAAGACCTGACCGACGAGCTGCGCCATCCGCCCGGCTACACCGGCCATTTCCACCACGCCGTCAAGAAGGGCTACAGCGGCGTCGGCATCTACCTGCGCGATCCCGCGGAGCGCGTGAACACTGGCCTGGGCTGCGAAGAGTTCGACCCCGAAGGCCGGATCATCCGCGCCGACTGGAAGGACCTGTCGGTGATCAGCGCCTACCTGCCCTCGGGTTCCAGCGGCGACGAGCGCCAGCAGGCGAAGTATCGCTTCCTGGACCGTTTCGGACCGTGGATCGACGCGCTCATGCATGAGCACAAGACCACCGGCCGGGAATTCGTCATCTGCGGCGACTGGAACATCGCCCATAAGGAAATCGACCTGAAGAACTGGAAGGGCAACATGAAGAACTCGGGCTTCCTGCCCGAAGAGCGCGCCTGGCTGACAGACGTGTTCGACAAGCGCGGCTTCGTTGACGTGTTCCGCACCATCGACGACCGCCCCGACCAGTACACCTGGTGGAGCAACCGCGGCCAGGCCTGGGCCAAGAACGTCGGGTGGCGCATCGACTACCAGATCGCCACCCCCGGCATCGCGGCCAAGGCCCGCAGCGTCGCCATCTACAAGGACGAACGGTTCTCGGACCACGCGCCTCTGACGATCGACTACGACACGACACTGCGCGCGTGATTTTTCTCAAATAAATAAAGGGGACGCATGTTTGTGTTTGCCCCGGCAAGAAGGTCCGCAGAGGCCAGCCGGGAGATCATTTTCCTGGGGGACACGTAGACATCCTCCTATGAGCAAACCATCAACTAAATTGGGGACATATTAATTTCCCCAGCAAATTCAAGCATTGACCAGCAGCGGAAGGGCTTTTCCCCCATCCTTCCGAACCATGCCGCCATGAAGCGTCCCCATATATCAAACGAAAAAACCCGTTTGATATCAATGCGCTGGAGCGATTTTCAGCTTTGCGCAGGGCAACAATTTGCCCCTACAATTCCGCACCATCCAGGTGCAGCCATGCACCAGAACATAGATTTAGCGCCCCAACCTGGCGCATTTCCGCACCTATTCGAAGCACCCCCGAGGAGATCATGGTGAAAGTGCAGAGTCTGGACGACTTCCTGCGTGGCGTCGCCGCGCGCGACCCGCAGCAACCCGAGTACATGCAAGCCGTCCAGGAGGTGATGCTGAGCCTGTGGCCCTTCGTCGAGAAGCACCCCCACTACGCCGAGCACGCCCTGCTTGAACGCCTGGTCGAACCCGAGCGCGTCATTCAGTTCCGCGTCTGCTGGACCGACGACCAGGGCCGCGCCCAGGTCAACCGCGCTTTCCGCATCCAGCACAGCTCCGCCATTGGCCCGTTCAAGGGCGGCATGCGCTTCCACCCGTCGGTGAACCTGTCGATCCTGAAGTTCCTGGCGTTCGAACAGACCCTGAAGAATTCGCTGACCACGCTGCCCATGGGCGGCGGCAAGGGCGGCTCCGACTTCGATCCCAAGGGCAAGTCCGACGCCGAAGTCATGCGCTTCTGCCAGGCCTTGATGATCGAGCTGTACCGCCACCTGGGCCCGGACACCGACGTGCCTGCCGGCGATATCGGCGTGGGCGCGCGTGAAGTCGGCTTCATGGCCGGCATGATGAAGAAGCTGTCGAACTCGACCGCCAGCGTGTTCACCGGCAAGGGCCTGACCTTCGGCGGCAGCCTGATCCGCCCCGAAGCCACCGGCTACGGCACCGTGTACTTCGCGGAAGAAATGCTCAAGCGCGTCGGCAAGTCGTTCGACGGCCTGCGCGTGTCCGTGTCGGGCTCGGGCAACGTGGCGCAGTACGCCATCGAAAAGGCCATGGCGCTGGGCGCCCGCGTGATCACTGTGTCGGATTCGAACGGCACGGTCGTGGACGAAGCCGGCTTCACGCATGAGAAGCTGGTGGCGCTGATGCACGTCAAGAACGACCTGCGCGGCCGCCTGGACACCTACGCGCGCCAGTTCGGCCTGCAATACGAAGCCGGCAAACGCCCGTGGCACGTGCCCGTGGACGTGGCCCTGCCCTGCGCCACGCAGAACGAGCTGGAACTGGCCGATGCCCAGACGCTGATCAAGAACGGCGTGCTGTGCGTGGCCGAAGGCGCCAACATGCCCGCCACCCTGGAAGCCGCCAAGGCCTTCATCGCCGCGCGCGTGCTGTACGCGCCGGGCAAGGCCAGCAACGCCGGCGGCGTGGCGGTGTCGGGCCTGGAAATGGCGCAAAATTCAGCCCGCCTGTCTTGGACTCGCGAGGAAGTGGACGCCCGCCTGCATGCCATCATGCGCGACATCCATGAAAACTGCGTGCGCCACGGCCACACCGAGCGCGAGTACGTGAACTACCTGGACGGCGCCAACATCGCCGGCTTCGTCAAGGTTGCCGACGCCATGCGCCAGCAAGGGCTGTACTGATACCGGACCCCATGCGCGGCGCCGGACACCGGCCACGCCCATGAGAAAGGCCGACTCGCGCAGAGTCGGCCTTTTTTGCATTCCTGTACGGCGCGGGCGCCGCAAAACAGCAGGATCAGTGCTTCATGGCGCCGTGGTCATGGCTCATGCCGGGGTTGTGCGACGCCGGTTTGACCTTGAACTGCACGGCCACCTCGCCCGCTTTTTCGAACTTCAGCGTGGCCGGCACGGTGTCGCCGTCCTTGAACGGCGCCTTCAGCTTGATGAACATGACGTGGTAGCCGCCCGGGCTGAGTTTGACCTCTGTGTCCGCGGGCAACGCGATGCCGCCTTCGACCTGGCGCATCTTCGACACGCCGTTCTCGGTTTGCACCGTGTGCAGCTCCACGCGTTCGGCGGCGTTCGACACCACCGACAGCAGGCGGTCCGGGGTCTTGGCGTCGTTGTCGATATCCATGTATCCCGCGCCGTTGGCCTGGCCCGGCGCCGAGGCTCGGACCCAAAGGTCATCGACCTCGATCTGGCCGACCTTGTAGTCCTTGGCCCACGCCGAACCGGCGGCGCACAGGCCCAGGGCGGCGACGACGGCGAGCTTGCGGATGTTCATGGGTGTCCTCCTAGGGGTTAACGCCGCCGGACCAGACTGCGGGCGGCTGACAGGACCGAATCGGTCAAGGCTTCCATCGCCTCGGAGTTTACCCGCCAATGCTGCCAGTAGAGCGGCACGTCTTCCCAGGCCCGGCCTCGCAGCAGGACCAGTTGACCCGCGTCAAGATGCTCCTGCACGAGCGGCAGGGGGTTCATGGTCCACCCCAGCCCGCCCAGCGTGGCCTGCACGAACGCGCGAGAGGACGGCACCCACCAGACCGGCGGCTGCCACGGTGCGGGATCGGCGATCTTGTGCGCGAAGCGCGCCTGCAGCGCGTCCTTGCGGTTGAACACCAGCACGGGCGCCTGCGCCAGCGTCTGCGCGTTGACCCCCGACGAGAAATAGCGCTTGTGAAAAGCCGGCGTGCACGTGGCCACGTAGCGCATGCTGCCCAGGGCGTGAATGCGGCAGCCCTGCACCGGGTCCGCCAGCGTGGTCACGGCGCCCAGCACTGAACCGTTGCGCAGCAGTGCCGCGGTGTGGTCCTGGTCTTCGGACAGCATGTCCAACGTGGCCCGCGTGCGCGCCGAGAACTGCAGCGCCGCGTCCACGAACCAGGTTTCCAGGCTGTCGTGGTTGACGGCAATGGGGATGCTCGCATACGGCACGTCATCGTCCGTCACGCCCAGCCGGTTGAGCGCGTCATGTTCCAGCAATGCCGTCTGCTCGGCAAGCCGGACCAGCACCTGACCGTCCGCCGTGGCGGCAGCGGGCACCGTGCGCTGCACCAGCAGCCGGCCCATGCGGTCTTCCAGCGACTTGATCCGCTGCGATACCGCAGAGGGCGTCACGCTCAGGGAAAGCGCGGCCCGTTCGAAACTGCCTTCGCGCACCACCGCGGCCAGCGCCCGCAGATTCCCGTGGTCGATTTTCATGTGATTAGAATTACTTAATATAGTGAAGGAAAATTAGCTGTATTTCATATTGGCGGCAAGTGAAAATACCGTATCGCCGCCCGCTCCCCCCGCGCCCGGCTCCATCAAAGCGCCGCCACAGGCGTTGCAGTCACAGGTAGCACGCACCATGTTCGCCAGCTTTTCATCCCCTCTCTTTCTGACCGCCTGGGCCAGCGGCACGGCCACCGGGCTGGGCCTGTTCGCCGTCGTAGGCGCGCAAAGCGCGTTCATCCTGCGTCAGGGGCTGATGCGCGGGCATCTGCTCAGCGTGGTCGCCATCTGCGCGCTGATCGACGCCGTCTTCATCTTCGCAAGCGTATCTGGCCTGCAGGCCCTGACGTCCTGGTTCCCGTGGCTGACCACTGCCGTGCTGTGGTTCGGTGTGGCCTTCCTGCTCTGGTACGCGGCGCAATCCGCGCGCCGCGCCTGGACCGCGACGGGCGGGCTGTCCGCAGCGCGCGACGTAGTGCCGTCCCGCCGCGCCGCCATGCTGGGCGCCCTGGGCTTTTCGCTGCTCAATCCGCATTTCTGGCTGGACATGGTGGTGGTGGGCTCGCTGGCGCACGGCTTTGACGACGCCCGCATGGCGTTCGCGGCCGGCGCCTTCACCGCCAGCCTGCTGTGGCTGGCGGTGCTGAGCATCGGTTCGCGGCTGTTCGCGCCCTTCTTCGCCAGCGCATCCGCATGGCGAATCCTGGATGGCGTGATCGCGGCGGTCATGGCCGCCCTGGCGGTCAGCCTGGCGGTCAAGGGCGTCTAGGACCCGTCAATCCGCAGCCCGCAGAATGGCCCCGGACGCGCCGGCCCAGCGCCAACACTTTTATAATCGGCCCTTCACCACTTTCGCCGGGCGCACGGCCGGCCCGCCAGATGGTCATGCGCGGTCCCACCCCCTCCAAAGACGTGCGTCTGCCGCCGCTCGCCGCAATCCAGGCGTTCGAAGCGGCAGCCCGGCTGGGCTCTTTTGAGCGCGCCAGCGAAGAGCTTTTCGTCACCGCCAGCGCCATCGGCAAACGGATCGCCGCGCTGGAAGGCTTGCTGGACGTCACGCTCTTTATCCGCAGCAGCCGCGGCGCCGCGCTGAGCGCCGCCGGGCGCGAATACCTGGAACAGGTGCGCACGGCGCTGGACCTGCTGTCCGACGCCTCGCTGCACAAGCGCGGCGAACCCAAGCTGGAGACGCTGCGCGTCGTGTCCACGCCCACGTTCGCCCGCCAGGTGCTCATCCCCGCCCTGCCCAGTTTCACGACGGACCACCCCGACGTCGAACTGGAAATCCTGCTGTCCATTCCCTACCTGGACATCATGCCGCCCAATGCCGATGTATGGATCCGCTTCGGCAGCGGCAAGTATCCCGGCCTGCACGCGCGCCAGCTCACGCAGGACCCGGTGTTCGCAGTCTGCTCCCCCGGCTATCTGAAGGCTCGCGGCCCGATCATGCGGCCCGAGGACATGGCGCCAGCGGATCTGCTGCGCTGCCCGATGGAGCCCTGGCGCCCCTGGCTGGCGGCGGCCGGGCTGGACTGGCCCGAACCATCGCGGGGTGTGTGGCTGGTTGATCTAGGCATGATGCTGGCTGCGGCTCGCGCAGGCCAGGGCGTGGCGCTCACGCGCCGTTCGCTGGCGGCCGAGTGGCTCGATGAAGGCAAACTGGTGCGGCTGCTGGACGTGGAGATTCCCAGCGAATCCCAGTATCACCTGTGCACGGAAAGCGCGCGCGCGCCCGGCGGTGCGGCCCAAGCGTTTTCCCTATGGCTGGCCGCTGTCTGCCAACGCGCATCCCAATGGCCATGCGGCTCTCAGGCCGATCAGGAATAAATTTCCAGTACCCGGCGGAATGAATTTCCGCATACCGCAGAGCCGCGATGGCTAGGATGCGGCCGACGCGATTGCGCGCCGGCCGCGCATCGCACGCCGACAACGCGCTGCAACCCGCGCCGCCATTCAGCCCGATGACAGCTACCTTGCAATGGCGCATATCCGCACTAGGTATTTACGCGGAAAAACCCCGCCGGGTCAGATTCGCGTAAGCGATTAAGCAGACAGTCACGACACGCAACAAAGGAGAGCGCCACAAAACCTCTATTCCGCCGACTGGCGCCGGCGCACGGCTTTCTACGCAGTTCCACCAATTACAACGGAGACATCCATGGATTTTCGTTTGAAGTTGCTTGCAGGAACCCTTGCTTTTGCCGCATCGGCTGCGTCCTACGCCGCCGACCCCATCAAGATCGGTGTGGCCGGCCCCTACACGGGCGGCTCGTCCTCCATGGGCGTCAGCATGCGTGACGGTGTGCGCCTGGCCATCGAAGAGATCAACAAGAACGGCGGCGTGCTCGGCCGCCAGCTTGTCGCAGTCGAGCGCGACGACGAAGCCAAGAACGAACGCGGCGTGCAGATCGCCCAGGAACTCATCAACAAAGAACAGGTCACGGCCACCGTCGGCTACATCAACACCGGCGTGGCGCTGGCCTCCCAGCGCTTCTACCAGGACGCCAAGATCCCCGTGTTCAACAATGTGGCCACGGGCAGCGTGATCACGCACCAGTTCAAGGCGCCGGAATATCCCGACAACTACGTGTTCCGCAACGCGGCGCACGACAGCATCCAGGCTCCGATGATCGTGGAAGAAGCGATCACCCGCCGCGGCTTCAAGAAAGTGGCGATCCTGGCCGACTCCACCAACTACGGCCAGCTCGGCCGCGAAGACCTGGAAAAGGCCCTGGACGCCAAGGGCATCAAGCCCGTGGCCGTTGAAAAGTTCAACATCAAGGACGTCGACATGACGGCCCAGCTGCTCAAGGCCAAAGCCGCCGGCGCCGAAGCCGTGCTGACCTACGGCATCGGTCCCGAGCTGGCGCAGATCGCCAACGGCATGACCAAGCTGGGCTGGAAGGTGCCGATCATCGGCAGCTGGACGCTGTCCATGGCCAACTACATCGACAACTCCGGCACCAACGGCGAAGGCGCGCGCATGCCGCAGACCTTCATCCAGGATCCGGACACGCCCAAGCGCAAAGCCTTCATCGACGCCTACCTGGCCAAGTTCAAGCCCAAGAACAACCGCATCGACTCGCCGGTGTCGGCGGCCCAGGGCTACGACTCGATCTTCCTGCTGGCCGCCGCCATCAAGCAGGCCAACTCCACCGACGGCGCCAAGGTGCGCGAAGCGCTGGAAAACCTGCAGGCGCCGGTCGAAGGCGTGGTGATGACCTACAACAAGCCCTTCACGCACGACAACCACGACGCGATCACCGCGAAGGAAGTGGTCATCGGCGAGGTCAAGGGCGGCCGCGTCATCAAGGCCAACTAAGTCCCGACAAGCAGGAAGGCGGCGGCTGCCCGGCCGCCGCCGCCCGTGCCCCTACCCTGGGGCGCGGGGCATGCAGCCGCCTGAAAACAGCGTTCTGCCCAAGGGGGTTGGGACGGAACAAAGCGCCTCAAGACACACACCATGATTCTTCTACAGCTCATCTATAGCGGTATCGCGCTAGGCATGATCTATGCGGTCATTGCGTTCGGATACCAGCTCACATTCGCCACGTCGGGCACCTTGAACTTTGGCCAGGGCGAAGCCCTGATGCTCGGTGCGCTCGTCGGACTCACGCTCGTCGGCCTGGGCGTCAACTACTGGGTCATGATTCCCATCGTCTGCATCTTCGGCTTCGCGCAGGGCGCGCTGGTCGAGCGCGTGGGCGTCAGACCGGCCATCAAGACACGGTCGGAGTTCGGCTGGATCATGGCCACCATTGCGCTGGGCATCATTTTCAAGAACGTGGCCGAAAACATCTGGGGCCGCGACGATCTGCGCTTTCCCTCGCCGCTGCCCGAGGCGCCCATCCAGGTGCTGGGCGCCAACGTCCTGCCGATGGAGCTGCTGGTGGTGTTCGGCGCGTTGGGCATGATGATCCTGGTGGAGATCTTCAACCGCAAGTCGATCTACGGCAAGGCCTTCGTGGCCACGTCCAATGACCGCGACGCCGCAGGCCTGATGGGCATCAACACCGGCATGGTCATCACGTTCTCGTACGCGCTGTCGTCGCTGACGGCGGCCTTTGCCGGCGTGCTGGTAGCGCCCTTGACGCTGACCGGCGCAACCATGGGCGCGGTCCTGGGCCTGAAGGCCTTCGCCGTCGCGATCATCGGCGGCCTGTCCAGCGGGATGGGCGTCGTGGTGGGCGGGCTGATCCTGGGGATCGCCGAAACGACCACCGGTTTCTATCTTTCAACGGGGTACAAAGACGTGCCGGGATTGGTGTTGCTGCTGCTCGTTCTGACCTTCAAGCCCGCCGGCCTATTCGGCAAGACCGCGATCAAGAAGGTGTAAGCGATGAAACCCCTGCACCTGCTCCTATCCGTCGTGGCGGTGGCCTGCCTGGCCGCCGTGCCGCTGGGCGTGACCAACACGTATTACCTGCACCTGATTGAAACCATCATGATCTACTCGATCCTGCTGTTCGGGCTCGATATCGTGGTGGGCTATACCGGCCAAGTGTCGCTGGGCCACGCCGGCCTGTTCGGCATCGGCTCTTACGTGGCCGGCGTGCTGGTGTTCCATCTGCAGGTCCCCATCTGGCTGACGCTGCCCGCCGCCATCATCATCGCGGCCGCCTTCGGCGCGGTGCTGGCGCTGCCGGCGCTGCGCGTCACAGGCCCCTACCTCGCCATGGTGACGCTGGCGTTCGGCACCATCATCCAGATCCTGATCAACGAGATGACCTTCCTGACCGAAGGACCGCTCGGCATCAAGATCTCCAAGCCGTCGATCGCCGGACACGTGCTGACCAAGGCCGAGTATTTCTGGCTGGTCGCCGCGCTGCTGGTGATCTCGCTGATCGTCGTGCATCGCATCCTGAAGTCGCATCTGGGCCGGTCGTTCGAGGCCCTGCGCGACAGCCCGATCGCATCGGACTGCATGGGCGTGTCGGTGTATCGGCACAAGGTGATCGCTTTCGTCATCAGCGCCGGGTTCGCCGGCCTGGCGGGCGCGCTGTATTCGTACTCGGAACAATACATCTCGCCCAACACCTACAACTTCGAACTCACCATCCTGTTCCTGCTGGCCATCATCATGGGCGGCCGCAAGAGCCGCACCGGCGCGCTGCTGGGCGCCTCCATCATCGTGCTGCTGCCCAAGATGCTGGACGACATCGGCACCTTCCGGCTGATCGCGCTTGCCGTCGCGATCCTGGTGACGGTCGGCAGCGTCGTGGCGATTTCCAAGGGACGGACGGAGCCGCGCAAGGTTGCGGTGCCGGTCATCGGCACGATTGTGCTGGCGGTCTTTTCGTACTGGCTGGAAGCGGTCACCGACTGGCGCCTGACGATTTTCGGCGCCATGATCCTGTTCGTCGTGTACTACCTGCCGGACGGCATCGTGGGCTTTGTCCGCAACCTGTTCTTCTCCACCCGCCGCGCGGCGCTGTCGGTCAAGAAGGACCTGGTGAAGGAGCAGGATGCGGTGCCCGACGCGGTTGCAGGCAAGGGCGAAACCCTGCTGGCGGCCAAGAGCGTGCTGATGCAGTTCGGCGGGCTGAAGGCGCTGAATCAGGTTGACCTGACCGTCAAGCGCGGCACGATCCACGGGCTGATCGGGCCCAATGGTTCGGGCAAGAGCACGATGATGAACGTGCTGACGGGCATCTACGTACCGACGGCGGGCGCCGTGGAGTTCTCGGGCAAGTCGCTGGTCGGACTGGCTCCGGCGGACATCGCGGAAGCGGGCATCGCCCGCACTTTCCAGAACGTGCAGCTCTTTGGCGAAATGACCGCGCTGGAGAACGTGCTGGTGGGCCTGCATCACACCTTTACCACCGGACTGGCCGGCATCGCGCTGCGCACGCCCAAATGGAAGGACGAAGAACAGGGTGCGCGGGCCCGCGCGATGGCGCTGCTGGAATTCGTGGGCCTGGAGTCGCTGGCCAGCGAGGAGGCCCGCAACCTGCCCTACGGCAAGCAGCGCCTGCTGGAGATCGCCCGCGCCCTGGCGCTGGATCCGCAGCTGCTGCTGCTGGACGAGCCCGCGGCCGGCCTGACTGCGCCCGATATCGTCGAACTGCTGGCCATCATCCGCAAGGTGCGCGATCACGGCATCACGCTGATCCTGATCGAGCACCACATGGATGTGGTGATGGGAGTCTGCGACACCGTGTCGGTGCTGGACTTCGGCCAGAAGATCGCCGAGGGTCTGCCCAACGAAGTGCAAAGCAACGCCAAGGTCATCGAGGCGTATCTGGGCGGCGCGCCCGCCTGACGCCAAGGACAACAAGATGCTAACGATCAAGAATCTGGAAGCGGGTTACGGCAAGGTGAAGGTGCTGCACGGCATCAGCATGGAGGTGCCGAAGGCCACGGTGGTGACGCTGATCGGCTCGAACGGCGCCGGCAAGACCACGACGATGCGGGCGCTGTCGGGCATGATCCGTCCGACCGCGGGCGAGGTCACGCTGGGCGGCAAGCGAATCGACGGGATGGAGTCTCATCGCATCGCGCGGCTGGGGCTGGCGCATTCACCGGAAGGCCGGCGGGTGTTTCCCACGCTGTCGGTGACCGACAATCTGCTGCTGGGCGCGTTCCCGCGCCTGACCGGCAGCCGCCCCAAGGGCGATGTGCAGGCGGACCTGGGACGGGCGATGGACCTGTTCCCGCGCCTGAAGGAACGGCGCGATCAGCTCGCGGGCACGCTATCGGGCGGCGAACAGCAGATGCTGGCAATGGCGCGCGCGGTGATGCTGAATCCCGAACTGGTGCTGCTGGACGAGCCGTCGATGGGGCTGGCGCCGATTCTCGTTGAAGAGGTGTTCCGGATCATTGCGCGGCTGAAGGAAGAGGGCGTCACGATGCTGCTGGTGGAGCAGTTCGCGGCGGCGGCGTTGAATGTGGCCGACTATGGGTATGTGCTGGAGAACGGGCGGATTTCTGTGCACGGGAGTGCGGAGAAGTTGAAGCATGATCCGGCTGTGGTGGCGGCTTATCTGGGCGGGTCGCATTAAGGGGTAAGCCGGCCGAAGCGGGATTGGAGCTGGCGTTGTTTAGGCTGGCGTCGGGTCGGTTTCTTTAGGCGCCCGCCGTCGCGGGGGCCTGGGCGCGCGGGGCTACGATTGCGGTCCGGAGCCTTCGCTCCGGACTGGCCTCGGCGGCCCCCCGTACTCAACCTCGTCCGCCTTCGGCTCCCTTCGGTTTCCGCCGGGCGCATCTACACGCCCCGCACACCCAGGCCCCCGCGACGACGAGCTCTTTCAGCTTCAGCTCTACGGGCGGCGGGGTGAACTGAGCTCTGAAGGTCCTTGCCGACTGTTGAAGAGGAGAGAAACATCTTGCGGGGCCCGCTCCCAGCCGGCCGCCCGGGCGGCCTCTGGGAGCTTGCGCTGCGTCTTGCGTCGGGGGGATGACGCTACGCGTATGGCTGCTACTTGCGTGGGGCCTCGGGGGGCTGGATTGGCTTTGGAGAATATTGCGCTGCTTCAGGTGTCTGACACCAGGGTGAGATGACCTCCAGACTGAGATCACGTACCAAGGGTGTCAGACACCGTCCGCCACAGTTCGACCAGCGAGTCCGCCGATCAGACAATCGTCAGCGTCACATCAATATTGCCGCGCGTCGCGTTCGAGTACGGGCAGACGATGTGGGCTGCGGCGACCAGCTTTTCGGCTTGTGCGCGATCCAGGCCCGGCAGCGAGATCTTCAGTTCGACTTCAATGCCGAAGCCGGTCGGAATCGCGCCGATGCCGACGGTGCCGTTCACCGACACGTCTGCCGGGATCGCGATCTTGTCGCGGTTGGCGACGAATTTCATGGCGCCCAGGAAGCACGCGGAATAGCCCACTGCGAACAGTTGCTCGGGGTTGGTTCCTGCGGCGCCGGCGCCACCCAGTTCGCGCGGGGTGGTCAGTTTGACGTCCAGGTTGCCGTCGTCGCTGACGCCTCGGCCTTCACGGCCTCCGGTTGCGGTGGCGCTGGCGCGGTAGAGGACTTTTTCGATAGACATGGTGTATTTCCTTTTGGATGAAAAGTTGGACTGCCTTGCCTGGCGGGACCCTTTCCCGCCTTGGCCTTCAACGAAGCACTGCTGACTTGCATTACCACTTACATAGCGCGCCATCATATAGTGCGCTATTTATTAGACCGGACGATGACAGGCAGCGTCCGGTCACTTCAAAGACTTTCGACCAGCTTCTCCCGCAGCGCATGCAGCGTCTTCATCATGCCCTGCGCCTCGTCCAGCGAGCATTGCGCTGCGGCTGCGATCGCATGAGGCACGGCTTCGGCCTTTTCCCGCAGGTCGCGGCCCTGCCGGGTCAGCCCGACGATTACCTGGCGTTCGTCGTCGACGGCGCGCGTGCGGGTCACCAGGCCGGCGGCTTCCAGGCGCTTGAGCAGCGGCGTCAGCGTCGCGGAGTCCAGGAACAGACGGGCGCCGATATCCGTCACCGTAATCTCGTCGCCTTCCCACAGCACCAGCATCACCAGGTACTGCGGATAGGTCAGGTCCAGCCCGCGCAGCAACTTGCGATAGACCTTGTTCATCGCCAGGGAGGTCGAGTACAAGGCGAAGCAGAGCTGGCTGTCCAGCAGCAGCGGGTTGAATACGCCTTTGGTCTTGGTTCTGGATTTCATGGCGCAATATTAAATAGCGCGCTATTTATCGTCAAGCCTTTTTTTGCGTTTCGGCTGGCCGCTCAGGCGGCCTGTTCGCCTTCCACGGCGCCGCGGTCCGAGCCGTAGTGCTTCAGGCCGTCCAGATCCAGCACGCGGACCGCTCCGTACTCGACCTTCAGCAGCCCGGCCTCCTCGAGCTTGCGCAGGGCCTGGTTGGCGCGCTGGCGGGATACGCGGGCCAGATAGCCGACTTCTTCCTGCGTAATGGTCAGGCGCATGCCCATGCCGGGATACAGCAAAGGGTTGAAGAGCTCGGCCAGACAGCGGGCCACGCGCGCATCGGGGTCCAGCAGACGGTCATACTCCGCCTTGCCGATGAACTGCGCCACGCGCTCATTCAATTGGTGCAGCAGATAGCGGTTGAACGGAATACTGGTATCCAGCAACCAATCGAACGTGGCGCCCGGCAGCCGCGCCACCACCGAATCGCGCAGCGCGACGATGTCGTACTTGCGAATTTCGCGCTTGAGCAGCGAGCCTTCGCCTATCCATCCGCCCGCCGGCACGCCGGTCAGCGACGCCACCTTCCCTTCGGAGTTGCCGACCGAAACCTTGACCAGCCCGGCCAGCACTCCGATCCAAGCCTGTGCGAGTTCACCTTTGCGCTCTATGATCGACCCGGCAACCACCTGCTGCACGGAGAGGTCTCGCTCGACGCGCGATTGCTGTTCGGCGTTGAGCACGCGAAACCAGGCCGCGGCGAGTTGCAGGGAGTCGGATAGCTGCATCGGGAATACCCTAAAAGGTCCTTGAATGTCGCGATGGTGACAGTTGGTAGCAACCCAACCTTATACCTTAACTCCTGCCGTAAATCTAAAACCAACTGGTCAAGCACCTCATCGCCATTGCCGCTTTCCGCGGCCTCCTGGCGCGATGCGCCCAAACCGGAGGAGACAACGTGGCACATTCATCGCCCGCATCTGCACAGATGCCGGCGGCGCCGGACACCTTTCCGGCGCTGCTGCTCGCGCATGCCAACGTTCGCGGGTCGCGGCCCGCGATACGAGAGAAAGATCTGGGGATCTGGCAAACCCTTACGTGGTCCGACGTCGTGGAGCACGTGCGTCACGTCGCGCATGGCCTGGCTTCGCTTGGCATTCAGCCGGGCATGCACGTCGCGGTCATCGGCGAGAACCGTCCCCGCCTGTACATGGCCATGATGGCCGCGCAGTCGCTGGGCGCGATCCCCGTGCCGCTCTACCAGGACGCCGTGGCGCAGGAGATGGTCTACGTGCTGCAGGACGCCGAAATCAGCGTCGCGGTGGTCGAGGACCAGGAACAGGTCGACAAGATGCTCGAGATTCGCGCGCAATGCCCCGCGCTCAAGCATGTCGTGTTCGACGATCCGCGCGGTCTGCGCCACTACTCCGACGCGATGCTGCTGTCGTATGAGCAGCTCGAAGAGCGTGGCCGCGAGTACGCCGCCAAGCATCCTGACTTCTTTGACCGCGCCGTGGCCGCCGTACAGCCGCATGACGCCGCCGCCATGTTCTATACGTCGGGCACGACGGGCAAGCCCAAGGGCGTGGTGCTGACGCACCATGCGCTGATCGACCGCGCGCGCGCCGTCTCCGACATGGAAAAGCTGACCGACCACGAAGACGTGCTGGCCTACCTGCCGCCCGCCTGGATCGGCCAGAACATGTTTTCGTACACGCAACTGCTGGTCACCGGCTTCACGGTGAACCACCCCGAATCGCCCGACACCGTGTCGATCGACATGCGGGACATTGGCCCCACTTATTACTTTGCGCCGCCGCGCGTGCTGGAAGGTCTGCTGACGCACGTGATGATCCGCATGGAAGACGCGGGCTACATCAAGCGCAAGCTGTTTGGCGCGTGCATGAAGCTCGCGCGCCGGGTTGGCACCCGGATCCTGGACGGCGAATCCGTGAACGCCTGGGACCGCCTGCGCTATGCGCTGGGCAATGTGCTGATCTACGGCCCCCTGCGCAACGCGCTGGGCATGAGCCGCGTGCGCGTGGCCTACACGGCGGGCGAGGCCATCGGCCCCGACCTGTTCGTCTTCTACCGTTCCATCGGCATCAACCTGAAGCAGCTGTACGGTTCCACCGAGACCTCCGTCTTTGTGTGCGTGCAGCCGGACGGCCAGGTGCGCGACGACACCGTCGGCCCGCCCGTGCCGGGCGTCGAGATCCGCGTGGCCGACAACGGCGAAATCCTGGTGAAGAGCCCGGGCCTCTTCAAGGAGTACTACCGCAACCCGGACGCCACGGCCGAGGCGCGCAGCGCCGACGGCTGGTTCCATACGGGCGACGCGGGTTACCTCGACACCGACGGCCAGCTCAAGATCATCGACCGCGCCAAGGACGTCGGCAAGCTTGCCAACGGCAGCCTGTTCGCGCCCAAGTACATCGAAAACAAGCTCAAGTTCTTCCAGCACATCAAGGAAGCCGTGGCGTTCGGCGCCGGCCGCGACGATGTGTGCGCCTTCATCAACATCGACCTGGAAGCCGTGGGCAACTGGGCCGAACGTCGTGGCCTGCCCTATGCGGGCTACACCGACCTGGCGGGCAAGGACGAGGTCTATCAGCTCATCGCCGAATGCGTGGAACAGGTCAATGCAGACCTGGCCACCGATCCCAAGCTGTCGGCGTCGCAGATCAGCCGCTTCCTCATCCTGCACAAGGAACTGGACCCCGACGACGACGAACTGACTCGCACGCGCAAGGTGCGCCGCGCCTTCATCGCGCAGAAGTATGGCGTGCTGATCGACGCGCTCTTTAGCGGCAAGCAGTCGCAGTTCATTGAGACCGAAGTGAAATTCGAGGACGGGCGCACCGGCAAGATCGCGGCGGACCTGAAGATCCGCCCGGTCAAGACGTTTCCCGCCATAACCGCCCGAGCCGCGTAGAGAACATGAGCAACATTGACCGCGACCAGCGCATCGGCGATGTCATGCTGGACATGCAGAACATCTCCCTGTCATTCGGCGGCGTCAAAGCGCTGACGGATATCTCCTTCAACGTGCGCGAACACGAGATACGCGCCATCATCGGTCCCAACGGCGCCGGAAAGAGCTCCATGCTCAACGTCATCAATGGGGTGTATACGCCGCAACAGGGCGGCATCCAGTTCCGCGGCGAGCGCTTCTCGAAGATGAACCCGCGGCGCGCCGCCGAAATGGGCATCGCGCGCACATTCCAGAACCTGGCGCTGTTCAAGGGCATGAGCGTCCTGGACAACATCATGACCGGCCGCAACCTGCGCATGAAGAGCGGCCTGCTGGCGCAGGCGTTCCGCCTGGGGCCCGCCGAGCGCGAGGAAATCCAGCACCGCGAGTTCGTCGAGAACATCGTGGACTTCCTGGAAATCCAGGCCTACCGCAAGACGCCCGTCGGCCGCCTGCCCTATGGCCTGCAAAAACGCGTCGACTTGGGCCGCGCGCTGGCGATGGAACCGCGCCTGCTGCTGCTGGACGAACCCATGGCGGGCATGAACATCGAAGAGAAGCAGGACATGAGCCGCTTCATCCTGGATGTGAACGACGAGTTCGGCACGACCATCGTGCTGATCGAGCACGACATGGGCGTGGTCATGGACATCTCCGACCGTGTGGTGGTGCTGGACTACGGCAAGAAGATCGGCGACGGCAAGCCGGACGAGGTCCGTGCCAACGAAGACGTCATACGCGCCTATCTCGGCGTGTCGCACTAAGGCGGAAAGACATGGGATTTTTTCTAGAGACCTTATTCGGCGGCCTGATGAGCGGCATGCTGTACGCGCTGATCGGCCTGGGCTTCGTGCTGATCTTCAAGGCGTCGGGCGTCTTCAACTTCGCGCAGGGCGCGATGGTGCTGGTGGCGGCCCTGGCCATGGCCCGCTTTTCCGAATGGCTGCCGCGCTGGCTGGGCTTCGACAACATGATCCTGGCCAACGTGCTGGCGTTCATCGTCAGCGCCATCGTGATGTTCTTGCTGGCCGTGGCGATCGAGCGCTTCGTGCTGCGCCACCTGGTCAACCAGGAAGCCACGACCTTGCTGATGGCCACCCTGGGCATCAGCTACTTCCTGGACGGCCTGGGCCAGATCACGTTCGGCAGCTCGGTGTATTCCATCAATGTGGGCATGCCGAAGGATCCGCTGTTGATCCTGGATTCCGTCTTCGAGGGCGGGCTGCTCATCAATCTTGAAGACCTGACCGCCGCCGTCATCGCGGCGCTGCTGGTGGCGGCGCTGGCCCTCTTCTTCCAATACACCTCGACCGGCCGCGCGCTGCGCGCGGTGGCTGACGACCACCAGGCCGCGCAGTCTATCGGCATACCGCTGAACCGGATCTGGGTGATCGTGTGGAGCGTGGCGGGGCTGGTGGCGCTGGTGGCCGGGATCATCTGGGGGTCCAAGTTCGGCGTGCAGTTCACGCTGTCCACCGCGGCGCTGCGCGCGCTGCCGGTTGTGATCCTGGGCGGGCTGACGTCGGTTCCGGGCGCCATCCTGGGCGGCCTGATCATCGGCGTGGGGGAAAAGCTCTCCGAGGTCTATCTGGGGTCGCTTGTGGGAGGCGGCATCGAAATCTGGTTCGCCTATGTGCTGGCGCTGGTGTTCCTGCTGTTCCGTCCGCAAGGGCTGTTCGGCGAGAAGATCATCGACCGCGTCTGAGCCTGTGGCCCACCAAGGATAAAAAAATGTTCTATCGCGAAAACGGCCAATTCAAGACCAGCTATCGCGCTGACCAGCAGATCTTCCCGATCCGCCAGGATCGCGTCTTCATCTGGCTGCTGCTGGCGGTGGCGTTCATCGCCGTCCCGGCGCTCGCCAGCGACTACCTGCTGCGCGCCATCCTGATCCCGTTCCTGATCCTGTCGCTGGCTGCCGTGGGCCTGAATATCCTGGTCGGCTATTGCGGCCAGATCTCGCTGGGCACCGGCGCCTTCATGGCGGTGGGCGCCTATGCGGCCTGGAACTTCGGCGTGCGCTTTCCCGGCATGCCGCTGGTCGTCCAGATTCTGCTGGGCGGCTGCTTCGCCACCATCGTGGGCGTGATCTTCGGCATACCCAGCCTGCGCATCCGCGGCCTGTACCTGGCGGTGGCCACGCTGGCCGCGCAGTTCTTCGTAGACTGGGCGTTCCTGCGCATCCCCTTCTTCACCAACTATTCGTCGTCCGGCAGCGTGTCGGTGCCGCCGCTGACCGCATTCGGCCTGCCGGTGCAGAACGCCATGGAGAAGTACCTGTTCGTGCTGATCCTGGTTGTGGTCTTCAGCCTGCTGGCCAAGAATCTGGTGCGCGGCGCCATCGGCCGCCAATGGATGGCGATCCGCGACATGGACGTGGCGGCGTCGGTCATCGGCATCCGCCCCATGTACGCCAAGCTCACTGCGTTCGCGGTCAGCTCATTCATCGTCGGCGTCGCCGGCGCACTGTGGGGCTACATCCACCTGGGCTCGTGGGAACCGCTGGCGTTCGACCTGGGACGTTCATTCCAGCTGCTGTTCATGGTGATCATCGGCGGGCTGGGTTCAATCATCGGCAGCTTCTTCGGCGCGGCCTTCATCGTGCTGGTTCCGGTGGCGCTGTCCAACGTTCCGCACATGCTGGGCCTGCCGCTGTCGGTCGACACCGCGGCCCACATTGAACACATGGTGTTCGGCGCGCTGATCGTGTTCTTCCTGATCGCCGAGCCGCACGGCCTGGCAAGACTGTGGAGCATCGGCAAGGAGAAGCTGAGGATCTGGCCTTTCCCCCACTGATCGTATTTCGTTTTGATTTCCGCGGGTCCAGCGCGGCACAAGCGCACTGGCCCCCCGCCCCGAATACCCGGCTCAAGACCGGGCCAATCCCGGTGTCCCAGGGTTAACCGACCCAAGCACCACGCAGGAGGTAAATGGAGATGAAGCGTCTTAACCTGAAGTTGGCGGCAGCCCTGATGGCCGCAGCCGGCGCCGCCGGCGCCGTGGCCACGCCGGCAATGGCGGCCGAAGAGCAGTTCGTTCCGTTGCTGGTGTATCGCACGGGTTCGTTCGCGCCGCTGGGCATTCCCTGGGCCGACGGCAAGCTGGACTACCTGAAGCTCGTCAACGAACGCGATGGCGGCGTTAACGGCGTCAAGATCACGTACGAAGAGTGCGAAACGGCGTACGCCACCGACCGCGGCGTGGAGTGCTATGAGCGCCTGAAGGGCAAGGGCACCGGCGCGTCCGGCTTCGACACCCAATCCACCGGCATCACGTTTGCGGTGAGCGACAAGGCCATGGTCGACAAGGTGCCGGTCGAGACGATGGGCTACGGCCTGTCGCAGTCGGTCGACGGCAGCGTGTTCGAATGGAACTTCCCGCTGCTGGGCACGTACTGGACCGCCGCCGACGTGATGATCCAGGACATCGCCAAGAAGGAAGGCGGGATGGACAAGCTCAAGGGCAAGAAGATCGCCCTGGTCTATCACGACTCGCCCTACGGCAAGGAACCGATCCCGCTGCTGCAGAAGCGCGCGGCCAAGGAAGGCTTCGAGCTGGTGCTGTACCCCGTGACGGCCCCTGGCGTGGAACAGAAATCCACCTGGCTGCAGATCCGCCAGGCCCGCCCGAACTACGTGCTGCTGTGGAGCGCAGGCATCATGACGCCCACCGCCATCCGCGAAGCGCAGGCCAGCGGCTATCCGCGCGACAAGATGTACGCCATCTGGTGGGCCGGCTCCGAGGGCGACGTCAAGGACCTGGGCGATGTCGCCAAGGGCTACAACGCCATCACCGTCCACAACAGCGGCGCCGACACCGACAAGGTCTATGACGATCTGAAGAAGTACGTCTACGACAAGGGCCAGGGTTCGGACAAGACCGGCAAGACCACGCTGGGCACCATCGCCCACACCCGCGGCATGATGATCTCGATGCTGCAGGTAGAAGCCATCCGCGCCGCTCAGGAAAAGTTCGGCAAGGGCAAGGCGCTGACGCCGGAACAGGTGCGCTGGGGCTTCGAGAACCTGGACCTGACCCAGGAAAAGCTCGACAAGCTGGGCTTTGGCCAGATCATGCGGCCGGTCAAGACCTCGTGCAGCAATCACAAGGGCGATGACTGGGCCCGCATCGTGCAGTGGGACGGCGCCAAGTTCAAGGTCGTTTCCGACTGGTACCAGGCCGACAAGGCGATCCTGGACCCCATGGTCAAGGAATCGGCGGCCAAGTACGCCAAGGAAAAGAACATCACGCCCCGCAAGTGCGAGAACTGATGTGAACCGGCGGCCGGCCCCGCGCGGGGCCGGCCGCCACCAAGCGCAGGATTAGCCATGACCGCTGCAACGAATTCCGAAGTATCCACGGGCGCCCCCAATGTGCTGCTCGATGTGAACGGCATCGAAGTGATCTACAACCACGTCATCCTGGTGCTCAAGGGCGTTTCCCTGCAGGTGCCGGAAGGCAGGATCGTGGCATTGCTGGGCGCCAACGGCGCCGGCAAGACCACCACGTTGCGCGCGATCTCCAATCTGCTCAAGGGCGAACGTGGCGACGTCACGAAGGGCCACATCCAGTATCGCGGCCAGCGCATCGAGAGGCTGTCGCCGGCCGAGCTGGTCAAGCGCGGCGTCGTGCAGGTGATGGAGGGCCGGCACTGCTTTGCCCACCTCACCATCGAGGAAAACCTGCTGACGGGCGCCTACACCCGCAGCATGAGCCGCGGCGACACCACGGCCGCGCTGGAAAGGGTCTACCAGTATTTCCCCCGGCTCAAACAACGCCGGGGCAGCCAGTCCGGATACACCTCGGGCGGCGAACAGCAGATGACGGCGATCGGCCGCGCGCTGATGGCCAATCCGAACATGATCCTGCTGGACGAACCGTCCATGGGCCTGGCCCCGCAGATCGTCGAGGAGATCTTCGAGATCGTGCGCGACCTGAACCAGCGCGAACGCGTGAGCTTCCTGCTGGCCGAACAGAACACCAACATCGCGCTGCGCTACGCCGACTATGGCTACATCCTTGAAAACGGCCGAGTGATGATGGACGGCGCCGCGTCCGATCTGGCGCAGAACGAGGACGTCAAAGAGTTCTACCTGGGCATCTCCAGCGGCGAGCGCAAGAGTTTCCGGGACAACAAGTTCTATCGCCGCCGCAAACGCTGGCTGGCCTGATTCCAGAACCGGGCAAGCCAGGCTTGCCCCATGCCGCCGGCAACGGCACCGCAATACGGCACACGAGAAGGTGCGATCCCATGTCCGAGTTTTTCGATGTACTCGAAACCCGCGCCCCCGAGCAGCGCGAGCGCGAATTGATGGCGGCCCTGCCGGAAGCGATTGCACGGGCCATTGCCCGGGCGCCCGCCATCGCCGAACAATTGCGCGGCATTGATCCCGCCACGGTCACGTCGCGTGAGGCCCTTGCCCGCCTGCCCGTGCTGCGCAAGCACGAACTGCTGGAACGCCAGCAGCTCAGCCGCGACGACGCGGCCGCGCCGGCGGGCCCTGGCAAATCCTTTGGCGGCTTTTCCGCCATCGGCTGGGGCGAGGCCATGCGCGTATTCGCGTCGCCAGGCCCGATCTACGAACCCGAAAGCGCCCGCGCGGACTACTGGCGCTTTGCCCGCGCACTGTACGCGGCGGGCTTTCGCGCCGGCGAGCTGGCTTACAACTGCTTTTCCTATCACTTCACACCGGCCGGCTCGATGATGGAGACCGCCGCGCATGCCGTGGGCTGCACTGTTTTTCCCGGCGGCACGGGGCAGACCGAGCAGCAGGTGCGCGCAATTCAGGACCTGGCGCCCAGCGGCTATACCGGCACGCCAAGCTTCCTGAAGATCATTCTTGAGAAGGCCGACGAACTGGGCGTCAAGCTGGATTCGCTGCGCCGCGCGCTGGTGTCGGGCGAAGCCTTTCCGCCGTCCCTGCGCGATTGGCTGGCGGCGCGCGGCATCGAAGGCTATCAGGCCTACGGCAGCGCCGACCTGGGCATGATCGCGTTCGAAACCTCCGCCCGCGAGGGGCTGGTGCTGGGCGAGGACATCATCGTCGAGATCGTCCGCCCCGGCACCGGCGAGCCCGTTCCCGCGGGCGAAGTCGGCGAAGTCGTCGTGACCACGCTGAATCCCGATTACCCGCTGGTGCGCTTCGGCACCGGCGACCTGTCCGCGGTGCTGCCCGGCATCTCGCCTTGCGGCCGCACCAACACGCGCATCAAGGGCTGGATGGGCCGTGCGGACCAGACCACTAAGGTGCGCGGCATGTTCGTCCATCCGTCGCAGGTGGCCGACGTGACGCGCCGGCATCCGGAAATCCTGCGGGCGCGCCTGGTTATCAGCGGCAGCACCGGATCGGACCGCATGGTGCTAAAGGTGGAATCGCGGCTGCGCGGCGAGGACCTGGCCAAGCGGATCGCAGATTCCGTGCGCGACGTGACCAAACTGCGCGCCGATGTCGAATGGGTGGACGCCGGCGGCCTGCCGAACGACGGCAAGGTCATCGACGACATCCGGACCTACGAGTAATCCACGCGCCGGAATCGGCGCGGTCCGGCGGGCGTCAGGCGCGCTTCCCGCGTTCGATGATTGCGTGGATGGCCATCCCCGCGATCATGGCGCCCGCGAACACCAGGGCCTGCCCGATGCCTGCCGCCGCCGCGACCAGGGCGGGGCCCGGGCAGAATCCCGCCAGCCCCCAACCCACGCCGAACGCCAGGCTGCCGCCGGCCAGCCGCAGGTCCACCCGAGTGGCTTGCGGCCAGTGCATGGGCTCGCCCGACAGACTCAGGCGGCGCCTGCGCAAAACTGCAAAACCCGCGCTGGCCGCCAGGACCGCGCCGCCCATCACGAACGCCAGCGTTGGATTCCAGAGGCCTGCCAGATCCAGGAAGCCCAGCACGCGGGCGGGATCGGCCAAGCCCGACACGATCAACCCCAGCCCGAAGATCAGGCCTGCCGCGAATGCGTAGATGCCGGCCATGTCAGCCTCCCCACACGTGACGCAGCAGATAGACCGTGGCAAAGCCCGCCGCCATGAAGATCGCGGTGGCCGCGAACGACCGGCGTGATCCGCGGGACAGGCCGCAAACGCCATGGCCGCTGGTGCACCCCGACGCGTAGCGGGTGCCGATGCCGACCAGCAGGCCCGCCACGATCAGCCGCGGCGTGCTTGCCTCGACGGTGATGGCGGGAAGCTCGGAAAAGACGCGGTACAACCAGGGCGCTGCAAATAGCCCCAGCAGAAAAGCGAGGCGCCAGCCCGAACCGCGTTCCGGCGCGAGCAGCCCGCCCAAAATGCCGCTGATCCCGGCGATGCGTCCTGCGCCCAGCATCAGCACCACCGTGCCGGCGCCGATCAGCAGGCCGCCGACTACGCCGGCCAGCGGAGTAAAGGCGGACCAGTCCACGTTCACTTGAGTGACTCCAGCGCCCGTCCGCAGTACAAACTCGATAGCGTTTTCATCACCTGGCTGACCTCGAAGCTGGCCATCTGGTAGTAGACGTACTTGCCGTCGCGCCGCGTGGCGACCAGTCCCTCGTCGCGCAGCACGCCCAGTTGCTGGGACAGCGTCGGCTGGCGTATGCCGGTCAGTGATTCAAGCTCGCCCACGTTGCGTTCATTCTGGACCAGCTGGCACAGCAGCAGCAAGCGGTCTTCGTTGGCCAGCGCCTTCAGCAGCGCGCAGGCCTGGGAAGCGGATTCGCGCAGGGCCGAGACTTCGCAGTCGGTAAGTTGGGTGTCCATGGGGTGGTGTCGGTCGATTGGGGGATGGCGCAGTCATTATATTTTTATATAAACTATACGCAAATATTATTTAATTACGTATATTGACAGGATCGAGCCGCGAAGCGCGGCCCCATGCGAGCTCCCATGAATCCGCAAATCCAGGCCTTTTTCGACCCCGTCACCGCCACCATCACCTACGTCGTGCACGAAGCCGGACGGGGCGGCGCCTGCGCCATCATTGATTCGGTGCTGGATTACGACCCCAAGTCCGGCCGCAGCAGCACGGCCAGCGCAGACAAGGTGGCTGACTACGTGCGTGAACACGAGCTCAAAACCGTTTGGCTGCTGGAAACCCACGCCCACGCGGACCACCTGTCGGCTGCGCCCTATCTGCAGCGTCTGCTGGGCGGGGTCATCGCCATCGGGCAGAGCATCCGCGCCGTGCAAGGCGTCTTCAAGAAAATTCTGAACCTGGAGCCGGAATTCCAGCTGGACGGATCGCAGTTCGGCCATCTTTTCGCCGATGGCGAAACCTTCCGCATCGGGGCGCTCACCGCCACCGCCATCCACGTGCCCGGGCACACGCCCGCCGACATGGCTTACCTGATCGGCGATGCGGCGTTCGTCGGCGACACGTTGTTCATGCCGGACGTGGGCACCGCGCGCTGCGACTTCCCGGGCGGCGACGCCCACCTGTTGTATCGCTCGATCCGGCGCCTCCTGAGCCTGCCGGACAGCACGCGGCTGTTCATGTGCCATGACTATCCGCCCGCCGGCCGCGACGCGACCTGGCAGACCACCGTCGCGGAACAGCGCCGCGCCAACATCCACGTGCGCGACGGCGTGAGCGAGGACGAATTCGTCGCCATGCGCACGCGCCGGGACGCCACGCTATCCATGCCCACACTGATCCTGCCCGCGATCCAGGTGAACATCCGGGCCGGCCATTTCCCGCCCGCCGAGGACAACGGCGTGCGCTATCTCAAGATTCCCGTCGACGCACTGTGAATCGCAGGCGCGCGGCACTTGCGCGCCACGGCCATATCCCGCAAGATCGCCCGATCGAAATCACACCCGATCCGACGCATCCCCATGTTCGCCGAAGCCGAAGCCGACCCAATCCTTTCCAAAGACGAATTCAAGCCGCTGGAAGAACGGCTGCGGGCCGCCCTGCTTAACGCGCAATACGAGCGCCTTCGAAAGGCGGATAAATCGCTGCTGATTGTCGTGGCCGGCATCGACGGCGCCGGCAAGGGCGCCACCGTCAACCTGCTCAACGAATGGATGGATCCGCGCCATATCCGGACGCTGGCGTATGGTCCGCGCGAAGGCGAAGAACTGGACCGCCCGCCGCTCTGGCGCTACTGGAGAGACCTGCCGCCCAAAGGCAGCACCGGCATCGTCTTCGGCTCCTGGTACGCGCCGCTGATCATCGAAGCCTCGCGCAAGAAGCCGAATGCCGAAAAAATTGAGGCGCAGGCCGCCGCGATCATGCGCTTTGAAGCCATGCTGGCAGCTGAAGGCGTCCAGATCATCAAACTCTGGTTCCACCTGTCCGCCAAGGCCCAGAAAACCCGCGCGCAGCACCTGCTGGCCAGCCCGGAGACCGCCTGGCAGGTCAGCCCCGTCGACCTCAAGGTCAACAAGCGGTTCGACCGCATCCGCGCGGGCGGGCACGTTGTGCTGAACCACACGGACTGCGGCCATGCGCCCTGGGTGGTGATACCCAGCGCCGACGAGAACATGCGCGCCGCGCGCACGGCCGAAGCGGTGCTGGCCGCAATGCGCCAGCGGGGCATTCCCCGCATTCCGCCCGCGTTCGTGGCGCACTCCGGATCCACGCGCATCGTCGACCGCCTGGGCCAGCTGGACTACGAGGCCAAGGTGGACAAGCAGGACTACGAGTCCGAACTTGGCCTGCTGCAGGGGCGGCTGGCCCGCGCTGCCCGGTCCGACAAGTTCCAGCAGCGTTCGCTGGTGCTGGTGTTCGAAGGCCAGGACGCCGCCGGAAAAGGCGGCGCCATCCGCCGCGTCACGCACGCGCTGGACGCCAGGCAATTCGACATCACCCCCATTGCCGCGCCCAGCAGCGAGGAATTGGCCCGGCCTTATCTGTGGCGCTTCTGGCGCCGTATTCCCCGCCACGGGCGCATCGCGATCTTCGACCGCTCCTGGTACGGCCGGGTGCTGGTCGAACGCGTCGAAAAACTGATCGCCCCCGCCAAATGGCGCCGGTCGTACGCCGAGATCAACGACTTCGAAGAGCAGCTCGTCGCAAGCGGGGCGCTGGTGCTGAAGTTCTGGCTGGCCATCACCCCCGACGAGCAGCTGGAACGGTTCCGCGAACGCGAAAAATCTCCCTTCAAGAATTTCAAGATCACCCCCGACGATTGGCGCAACCGCGACAAGTGGCGCGAATATGCCGCCGCCACCAACGAACTGCTGACCCGCACCGACGTCCCGCACGCGCCGTGGCATCTGGTGTCCGCCAACGACAAGCGTTACGCTCGGCTGCAAGTGCTGAGACACATCGTCGAAGCCATGGAAGATCAACTCTGAACACCGCCAGGAGGCCTTGCGCCATGAGCACCGCTGAAATCCGTCCCATCGTCGCCGCCGACTTCGACGCATGGCTGCCGCTGTGGAAGGGCTATCAGGACTTCTACCGCGTCGACATCGACGACGCCGTGACGCGCAATACGTGGGCGCGGTTCCTCGACCCGGCCGAACCCATGCATGCTGCGCTGGCCTACGAAAGCGGACGCGCGATCGGCCTGGTGCACTGGATCTTCCACCGGTCCACCTGGACGGCCGGAGACTACTGCTACCTGCAGGACCTCTACGTGGACCTGGAAGTGCGCGGCACCGGCGCGGGGCGCAAGCTGATAGAACATGTGTATGCCGAAGCCGCCGCCGCCAACTGCGCGCGCGTGTACTGGCTGACGCACGAAACCAACGCCACCGCCATGCAGCTCTACGACCGCATCGCCGACCGGTCCGGCTTCATCCAGTATCGCAAGGTGATGGCTTGAGCGCACGCGACCCCAACTGCCCGCTGTGCCAGGAAGACGGCGGCGCCGTGCTGTGGCGCGGCCCGCACCTGCGCATCATCGAGGTCGACGACGCGGACTATCCCGGCTTTACCCGCGTGATCTGGAACGGACATCTGGCGGAAATGACCAGTCTGTCCACCCATGGGCGCGACCTGCTGATGCGGGCGGTATACGTCGTGGAGGAAACGCAGCAGGCGATCCTGTCGCCGGACAAGGTCAACCTGGCATCGCTGGGCAACATGGTGCCGCATCTGCATTGGCATGTGATCCCGCGCTGGCGCGGCGACCGGCATTTTCCCGATCCGATCTGGGCGGCGCCGCGCATCGCGCCGGGCGCGGAACCCGAGGAATGGCACGCCAGGCAGGCGCGGGTACGCTCATTGCTGCCCCGCTACCGCGACCGGCTGGTCGAGGCGATGAACGCGCTGCTATGGCATTGAGGCCACAGCCTCACGCAAGATCGGCCTGATTGCGGGCGGGCCCGCGCAGTTCGCCCAGCCAGCGAGAATAGGCGTCCTCCACCAGACCCGCAGCGCGTTCCGCAGAAAACAGGCCCTGGCCGCAGATCCACTCGCGGCCGGCAGCGCCCATGCGCTTGCGCAGTTCCGGATCGGCCAGCAGCCTTTCCAGCGCGGCCGCCAGCGCCGCGGGATCCCGCGGCGGCACGAGCAGTCCCGTCACATCGGCCTGCATCGTCTCGGGCACGCCGCCCACGTTCGTGCCGACTACCGGCAGCCCCATGGCTGCCGCTTCGATGAAAGCCGTGCCCAGGGCTTCCCGGTGCGTAGGCAGCGCAAACACGTCCAACGCGTTCAGCACGTCGCCGATGTCCTGGCGCCGGCCCATGAAATGCACGCGCGATTCCAGGCCCAGTTCGGCCACCTGCTTCCGAAGGAGCGCATACACCGGCATGCCCTCTCCCACCAGCACCAGGTGGGCCTGAGGAAATGTCGTCGAAATGCGATGGAATGCGTCGATCAGATCGCCATGTCCCTTTTCAGCCCGCATGACGGCCACGCACCCCACGACCAGCGCATCGGAAGACAGGCCCAGTTCCTGGCGGACACTCGCCTGTTCATTGACCTGAGGCAACACCACGGGGGAATGGATGGTGGCGACCGATTGGGGCCGCGCGCCGCGATCCATCAATTGCCGATAGACGTAATGGCTGACGGCGATAACGCGATGCGGCAGCCAGGTGTAGGCGTAGAGGGAGTTGATCGGCTTGGCCAGATGGCGTGTGCGCACGATGAGCGGCGCCCCCCCCAGACGCGCCGCGATCGCCCCGCGCACGGTGTCGCAGCGGCTGTGCGTATTGACCACGTCGAAGCGCCCGCGCCGCACCAGGCGGCGCACAAAGGCCACGCACCGGAAGAAATTGAGCGCGCCGTACATTTTCACGGTATGGACGGTAAAGCCGGCCTCCCGCAAGCGCGTCGCCAGTTCCGCTTTCGGCTGGCACACCGCCTCAAGGTAATGGCCACGCTCGCGCATGGCTATCATCTCTTTGTAAACGCAGAACTCCTGACCGCCATACGCCATAGCGGCTTCCGTATGAAGGATGCGCAAGCGCCCCCTTGTCCCGGCGGCGCTGGCTTGCGGTTCAACAGGGTTCGGCATGGTCAGGGGAAGGGACTTGGAAGTTGGCCGCGCCGAGTTCAAGAAAGGCCAAGCAGGTCGGTTGAAATTTATATTACATATAGGCGCACTGCCGCCTGGAATGTAAACGAAAGATAGGGGCAGTACAAGGCTGGCCCAGAGTGCAGCAAGCGCGTTATATGGGAGTTGCCGCAGCTTTCCCGATGATTGCGCTCAGTTGGACGAAGTACGCCCGAACATACATATCGTTCAGGTAAAATTCAGCTTTGCATATCCGCCACAGCTATGTTGCCAATGAAGGACACTTCCGCCACTTCCGCGCCCCAGCACCCGCCCCGTTCGGCCTCCTTCCTAAACGCGTTCCTGCAGTCCGAAGCCCTGGGCGGCTACGTGCTCATGCTGGCCGCCGCCGCCGCCCTTGTGGTTGCGAACAGCCCCGCCGCGCCGGTGTACTTCGATGTCCTGGGCGCCAAGCTCGGCTTCCAGGCCGGTCCTGTCCTGCTCAAGGAAACGGTGCTCCATTGGATCAATGACGGCCTGATGGCCGTGTTCTTCCTGCTGGTGGGCCTGGAAATCAAACGCGAGGTGCTGGACGGCCAGCTCCGCGGAGCGGCCCGCATTGTGCTGCCGGGCATTGCGGCGCTTGGCGGCATGGCCGTGCCGGCGGTCATCTACGTGCTGGTCAATCTGGGCAGCCCCGATACTTTGCGCGGGTGGGCCATTCCCGCCGCCACGGACATCGCCTTCGCCCTGGGCATTCTGGCGCTGCTCGGCAGCCGCGTGCCGACGTCTCTGAAGATATTCCTGACGGCGCTGGCCATCCTGGACGACCTTGGCGCCATCGTCATCATCGCGCTCTTCTACACCTCGGACCTCAACCTGTTTGCGCTAGGCATGGCCGGCGCGCTGCTGGCTTGCCTGTTCTGCCTGAACCGCGCCGGCGTATTGCGCCTGGCGCCCTATCTGCTGCTCGGCGTCGTGCTCTGGTATTTCGTGCTGAAGTCCGGCGTGCATGCAACGCTGGCCGGCGTGGCGCTGGCGCTCGTGATTCCGCTGCGCCCGCAGAACCAGGGAGGCGCCCACGCCCATTCGCCCCTGCATGCGCTGGAACACGCGCTGCACAAGCCAGTGGCCCTGCTGATCGTTCCCATTTTCGGCTTCGCGAACGCGGGCGTCTCGTTCGCCGGGATGGGTCTGGCGAGCCTGGCGCAGCCTGTTCCGATGGGCGTGGCGCTGGGGCTGTTCCTGGGCAAGCAATTGGGCGTGTTCGGCTTCGCCTGGCTCGCCATCAAGGCGGGCATCGCCAGCCTGCCGCGCCACGCCACCTACACGCAGTTGTACGGCGTTGCGCTGCTCTGCGGGATCGGCTTCACGATGAGCCTTTTCATCGGCGCGCTGGCCTTTACCGATGCCGCCGCCATCGACGCGACGAAGATCGGCGTGCTGACCGGGTCGCTCGCGTCCGCGGTGGTCGGATTCGCGTTGCTGCGCGCGGCCGGCCCAGCCCCCGAGAAATCGGACCAGACCTAACTGGCGGCAGCGCGGGCTGCAGTAGACTGGACGGCGCCTTTTCGTGAGGAGCCGCCATGAAATCGTCCAGCATCACCGTACAACGCATCTATGAAGGCACAGGCCCGCAGGGCCGCTACCTGGCCCTGGTGGACCGCATGTGGCCGCGCGGCCTGCGGCGCGCGGACCTGGGGCTGGACGAATGGGCCCGCGACATCGCCCCCACGCCGGAGCTGTGCAAATGGTTCAGCCATGTCGATGAGCGCTGGCCGGAGTTCCGCGCCAGATACCTGGCCGAGCTGGCCGCACCCGAGCAGCAGGCGCGCATGGCCGCCCTGCTGGACGCGGCCGGCGAACGCTCCCTGACCCTGCTGTACGGGGCGCGCAATACCGAACACAACCAGGCCATCGTGCTGCGCGACGCTTTGCTCGACTACGCCCGCCGGCACCGCAAGCACGCAGCCTGAGCCTTTGCTGCCGCCGGCTGCCCTGACGCAACCCCGCCGGCTTGATACCCTTGGAATCCGCAGGCGCGCCCACAATGGCGCGCCGCATGGCCATGCCTTAAAGGATTCCACCCATGTCTTTCAGTTCCGACGCCTGGAACCGCAATGCCGCGCTCTACGAAAAGACGCGCGACATGCCATTCAATCAGCAGTTGGCCAGCGGCCAGCTCGACGAGGACGCATTCAAGCATTACATGATCCAGGACGCGCACTACCTGGTGGCGTTTGGCCGCGCGCTGGCCATTGCTGCCGCCAAGGCGGACGACGCCGACGGTGTGGTGCAGTTCGCGGAGGCCGCCAAAGGCGCCGTCGTCGCCGAACGCACCCTGCACGCCGGCTTCATGCAGCAGTTCGGCATCGACGCCGCCACCTTCGAGGCCACGCCGCTGACGCCCGCGAGCCACCACTACACCAGCTTCCTGGTCGCCACCGCCTGGAGCGCGCCTTATCCGGTCGCGCTGGCAGCCCTGCTGCCCTGCTTCTGGATCTACGCCGAGATCGGCCGCGACATCCACGCGCGGGCCACGCGGCCCAACCCCTACGGGGCATGGATCGACACCTATGCCGGCGACGAATTCCACGCACTGGTGCGCGCCGTGATCGCCTCGGTGGACCGCGCGGCGGAAACCGCATCGGCGCAAACGGTCGAGGCGATGCACCAGGCCTACACGCACGCGGCCCAGCTTGAATGGATGTTCTGGGATTCGGCCCACCGTCAGGCCGGCTGGCCGGTCTGAGGCCGCCGGTCGGCCGCGCGCCTATGCCAAAATCGCGCCCATGCCCATCGACAACCGCCTGACCCCCAACGCCCTTGCCGCCCAGACGGCTCAACTTCCCGCCGCCTGGCAGGCCGCCTTCGCGCCCGCCGCCGTCGCGGCAGCGCTCGCCGGGGCGACGGCGCATGTGGAAAAGCGCCTGGCCGAGGGCGCTGTCATCTATCCCGCCACGCCCTTCCGGGCGCTGCACGGCCTGGCGCCGTCGGACGTCCGGGTCGTGATCCTGGGACAGGACCCCTACCACGGGCCAGGCCAGGCCCAGGGCCTGGCGTTTTCAGTCCCGGACGACTGCAAGCGGCCGCCCAGCCTGCGCAATATCTTCAACGAAATCGCCCAAGAGTTTCCCGGCACGCCCGTGCCGGCTGGCAACGACCTGGGCAGTTGGGCCGGGCAAGGCGTCCTGCTGCTGAACACGGCGCTGACGGTGGAAGACGGCCAGCCGGCCTCTCACGCCAAACGCGGCTGGGAAACAGTGACGGATGCGCTGATCTCGCTGGTCGCGCGCGACCCCGTGCCCAAGGTCTTCATGCTCTGGGGCGCCCATGCGCAAGCCAAGCGCCTGTTGCTTCCGAACGACAGCGGCCACCTGGTGTTGATGTCCAACCATCCTTCCCCGCTTTCGGCCCGACGGCCGCCGGTGCCGTTCCTGGGCTGCGGACACTTCCTGGCCGCCAACACGTGGCTGAAGAACCAAGGGAAAAACCCTATTGATTGGGGACTGGACAAAAAAACAATTCCCTTGCAAGGCGAATTCGGGTTATGATCGCCGCACTGCACAAAACGAGTTCGGCATTTACCGCCTTGATTTAGCGGAATTTTTTGCAGTCCGCCGGGAAGTCCAACCCCGGCCCCATGCCGAACTATCATCGATTCCTGACCCCTTTCCTTTCGCCCTGCGTTCCAGTCTGCATAGAGAACGCGCCACGCGCATGGTTGATCCGGTCGGCACGATGCTCCATCAACCGTCGCCTGGATCCGGCCGCCTAATCCCCTGGCCCGACCAAGCACTGCGTCGCATTGATTGCGGCAAGGGAAAGTAATGTCTTTCGAAAACCTGGGCCTCGCGCCCGCTCTGTTGTCGGCCGTTCAAGAAGCCGGCTTCACCGCCCCCACCGCCGTCCAAGCCGCCGCCATTCCGCAGGCGCTGGCCGGCCACGACCTGATGGTGTCCTCGCAGACCGGCAGCGGCAAGACCGCCGCCTTCATGCTGCCCGCCCTGCATCGCATCGCCCAGATGCCCGCCAACAAGGGCGTCGGCGTGCAAGTGCTGGTGCTGACCCCGACGCGCGAACTGGCCCTGCAAGTCACCGACGCCACCGCCACCTACGGCCGCAAGCTGGCCGACCTGCGCACCGCCACCGTCGTGGGCGGCATGCCCTACGGCGCGCAGTTGAAGGCGCTGTCGCGCCGCGTGGACGTGCTGGTCGCCACCCCCGGCCGCCTGATCGACCACCTGCAATCGGGCCGCGTCAAGCTGAACACCGTGCACACGCTGGTGCTGGACGAAGCCGACCGCATGCTGGACATGGGCTTCATCGAAGACATCGAAACCATCGTCGAACGCCTGCCGGAAGGCCGCCAGACGCTGCTGTTCTCGGCCACGCTGGACGGCACCGTCGCCAAGCTGGCGGCGCGCATGATGCGTGAACCCCAGCGCATCGAAATCGCCGGCGCCAAGGAAAAGCATTCCAACATCACGCAAAGCCTGCTGTACGCGGACGATGCCAGCCACAAGATGCAATTGCTGGATCACGTGCTGCGCGACGCCTCGCTGGACCAGGCCATCGTCTTCACGTCGACCAAGCGCGGCGCGGACGACCTGGCCGACCGCCTGGCCGATCAGGGCTTTGCCGCCGCCGCCCTGCACGGCGACATGAACCAGCGCCAGCGCACCCGCACGCTGTCGCAACTGCAGCGCGGCCAGCTGCGCATCCTGGTGGCCACCGACGTGGCTGCCCGCGGTATCGACGTGCAAGGCATCAGCCACGCCGTGAACTTCGACCTGCCGATGCAGGCCGAAGACTACGTGCACCGTATCGGCCGTACCGGCCGCGCCGGCCGCAACGGCCTGGCGTTCACGCTGGCCACGCATTCCGAGCGCCACAAGGTCCGCCGCATCGAACACTACATCGGCCAGTCGATCACGCCTGAAGTGATTGCCGGCCTGGAGCCCAAGCGCACCCCGCGTCCGGCGACCGGCGGCGGCAAGCCCTTTGGCAAGCCTTTCGGCAAGCGTCCCGGCGGTTTTGGCGGTTCGCGCCATGAAGGCGGCTACCAGGGCCACCGCGACGGCGGCTCGCGCGAAGGCCGTTCTTTCGGCGGCCCGCGTGGCGAATTCAAGCCGCGTGAAGGCGGTTACCAAGGCAATCGCGACGGCGCTTCGCGCGAGGGCGGCTACCAAGGCAACCGCCCGTTCGGCGACCGCCCCCAGCGTTCCTTCGGCGACCGTCCCAGCTTCGGCGATCGCCCCAACGCGAAGGCGGCTACCAGGGCAATCGTCCCTTCGGCGACCGTCCCCAGCGTGAAGGCGGCTTCCGCGGCGGCGACCGTGATTCCCGTCCCAGCTTCGGCGACCGCCCCAGCTATGGCGACCGCCCCCAGCGCGACGCCCGCCCGTTCAGCGAGCGCGG
>NZ_AGUF01000025.1 GCF_000236785.1 Achromobacter arsenitoxydans SY8
CGCGGCGCCGGGCGATGCTGCTGCGCCAGCTGGCGCGCCGGGACTTCGATCACTTCGCCCGCGTTGATCTTGAATACGGCCACCGCTTCGGTCAGGCGTTGCGCCTGCTCCTGCAGCGAACCGGCAGCGGCCGCGGCCTCTTCCACCAGCGCTGCGTTCTGCTGCGTCACTTCGTCCATCTGCGACACGGCGCGGTTCACCTGGTCGATGCCGCTGGACTGCTCCTCGGACGCCGCCGAGATCTCGCCCATGATGTCCGTCACGCGCTTGACCGACGCCACGATCTCTTGCATCGTCGCGCCTGCGCGTTCCACCTGCTGCGAACCGGCGCCCACCTTGGTCACCGAGTCCTCGATCAGGCCCTTGATTTCCTTGGCCGCCTGCGCGCTGCGCTGGGCCAGCGAGCGCACTTCGCCCGCCACCACCGCGAAACCCTTGCCCTGTTCGCCGGCGCGCGCCGCTTCCACCGCCGCGTTCAGCGCCAGGATGTTGGTCTGGAACGCAATGCCGTCGATCACCGACACGATCTCGGAGATCTTGCGCGAGCTGGCCGAGATGCCTTCCATGGTGCTCACCACTTCCGACACCGCCGCGCCGCCGCGTTCGGCCACGTCCGATGCGCTGGCCGCCAGCTGATTGGCCTGGCGCGCGTTGTCCGCGTTCTGCTTCACCGTCGAGGCCAGTTCTTCCATCGACGCTGCGGTTTCCTCGAGCGAGGCCGCCTGCTGCTCGGTCCGGCTGGACAGGTCCGTGTTGCCGGCCGAGATCTCGCGCGCGCCCACATTGATTTCTTCGACGCCGCGGCGCACCGAGGCCACCGTGCGGGTCAGGCTTTCCTGCATGCGCTTGATCGCGGCGAACAGATGGCCGATTTCGTTGGTGCTGCGCACTTCGATGCGGCCGGTGAAATCGCCGCCCGAGATCTTCTCGAAATGATCGCCCGCTTCGTGCAGCGGACGCAGGACGGTGCGGTTGATGAACAGCCAGCAGCCCACCGCCAGCGCCAGCGCGATGGCCAGCAGCACAATGGTGACGGTGCGCGAGATCTTGTGGTCGGCTTCGGCCTGCACGACCAATTCGTCGGTGCGGGTATCCACAAACTGCAGGACGTTGTTCACGGCCTCGCGGAACGCGGTGTTTGCGGCGCTGCCGGCGTCGTTCAGGTCCAGGTATTCCTGGATCATCAGGTTCGACAAGGCGGCGGCCTGGCGCTTGTAGACGTCGTCGAACTGTTTGTAGGCCGCTTCCAGCTTCTGCACCAGGTCTTCGGACCCCGCCATGCGCGGCGCCTTGCGGAACGCGTCGAGCGACTTGGCGCCTTCCTGCATCAGCGCTTCCGCGCGCTTGGCCTGGGCGGTGGATTGTTCCGTCTTGCCCTGCTGCATGTCCATCAGCGAGGTCGCGAGCAGCAACCGGCCGCGCAGGAACGTGTTGTAGGCGCGATGCAGCTGCGTCGCCTGGTTGGAATAGGCGTTATTGACCCGTTCCAGCTTGTCATTGCTGGAATTCAGTCCCATCCACGCCACGCCATTGGAAATGAACATGGCGCCCGTGAAGAGCAACAGCACCAGAACGATACAGGTGCGAACTTTCAAATTACCGAGCATGAAATATCCGAGCGTTGAGCAACGAAAAACGACAATACCTACCCCGCACGCGACCACGGACGCCCTGGCCTTGGCGCCAGCAGCGTCCGCAATTGCGCTACTCTCCGCGGCCCCGGGGCCGCGGCTTTGGGCCTACCGCATTACTTGCGGCTGAACAGGCTGGACCCCTGGATGGTCATGAATGCCGCCGAAGCCGCCTGCAGCGCCACCTGGCGCAGCGCGAGCTGGCTCGCGCCGGCGTAGTAATCCAGATCTTCCAGATCGGACAGCGATTTCGAATAGGACAAGCCCTTCTGCGTGCCGGTGGCGTCCAGCGCCTCCAGCTCGTTCAGGCGCGCGCCCACCGAGGCGGCCACCGTCAGGATGTTGTCGTAATTCGTCTGCAGCTTCTTGTTCGCCGAAGCCAGCTCGTTGTTCAGGCGCGCCAGCGCCTGCTCGTCGCCGGCGATGGGCGAATCCAGAACCTTGATCAGGTTGTCCAGCGTATTGAACATGTCCACATCGGCGGACTGGATGCTCTCAACGTTGATCACGTCGCCGTTCTGCGGCGTGCCCTTGACCACCACGGCGATGCCGCCGAAGTCGATGCTGGAATCCGGCGTATACGCCGTCGGGCCTGCGGGCGGAGCCGGCGAGATCACGGGAGGCACGGGCGGGTTGGCGTTCGGGTCGGTCGTGATGACGCGGTAGCCCATGTTGCCCGTGGCGGGGTCCGATTCGAACTGCAGGCTGAAATTCTTGCCGATGTTGGCGCTGCCCGGGGTGACCGACACCGTGCCGAACTCGGCGGTGCCGCCGTTGGTCGATGCCGCGGTGCTGACGTAGGCCGTCGAACCCGGGTTGGCGCGATTGAAGATGTCGCTGCCCAGGTCGCTGGTGGACAATTGGCGCGACTGGTCGACCTGGACCGTGCGTTCGCCGGTTGCGCCGCTGTAGACGATCTTGCCCGTCGCGTCCTGGGCGTAGGGAACCACGCCGCCCTGGTAGCCGGAAAACAGGTATTGGCCGTTGCCGTCGGTGCTGTTGGCAAGGCCCAGCAGCGCGTCGCGGGCGCTCTTGAGCGCGGTGGACAGGGCCTGGCGGTCGCTGTCGGCAAAGGTGCCGTTACCGGCCTGGACCACGCGGGTGCGCACGTCCTGCAGCGCGGTGGTGATGGAATCGAGGATGTTGGCTTCCTGGCCCAGGTTGGTCTTCGCCGTGTTGCGGTTCAGGCCATACGTGTTGTTCATGCTCTGCGTCTGCGCGACGCCGATCGACAACGACGCCGACAGCGGATCATCCGCCGGGCTCAGGAACTTGCGGCCGCTGCCAACTTGCTCGACCAGGCGATTCATGTCGGATTCCTGGGCGAGAACACCGCTCAGGCCGTTCGTGTACATCATCGTGGTGCTCAGACGCATGGTGCAGCTCCGAAATTCTTTCTAGTATTCACAATTCAACGTTCTGATCAGCCGCGCAGGCCCAGCAGCGTGTCAAAAATGGTGCTTGCCACGTCGATGATGCGGGCGCTGGCCTGATATTGCTCCTGGTAGAGCGACAGGCTCACGTATTCTTCGTTCAGGTTGACGCCCGACACCGCCTGCTGGGCGGCCGTGGTCTGCTTGATCAGGTTGACCTGCGCCGTCGCGGCGGTCTTGACCTGCTGCGTCTGCACGCCCACCGTGTTCACGACCTGCGCGAACATGTCGTTGATGCTCATCGTGCCGTGGCCCAGCACCTTGCTGCTTTGCAGCTGCGCGAGCTTCAGCGCGTTCTTGCCGTTCGCGTCGCCGCCCTCGGCATCCGCCGCGGCAACCTTTTCCGGATCGGTGATCAGCACGTTGATGTCGCGCGCGGCGTCGCGCGTCGGCGACAGCGACCACTTGTCGCCGGCCTGGGGCGGCGCATTGATGGTCAGCGTCACGCCCATTTCGGCTTCGAGGTCCAGGGTGGCGTTGGGCGGCGTGCCCGTGGCCGGGCCGTTATAGACCTGCGTGCCTTCCGGCACGCGCACCACCTGGTAGTTGGCGCCATCGAACGAGATCTCGTAATCCTTGGCGTTGATGTTGGCCAGATTGGTGAACTCGCCCGAGATCTGGGCGTTGCTCTTGTTGGCCGCATTCGGAACGCCCTGGGGCGAGCCAATGCCGAAGAAATCGGTGCCCGGGTTGCCAGCCTGGTCCAGGCCCTGCTTGTGCTGTTCGTTGAACGACAGCGCCAGGCCCACGGCCATCTGGCCGAGCTGGTTCTGCATGACGTCCAGCGACGAAGCACGGAACTGCAGCAGGCCGCCCAGCTTGCCCCCGGTGACGTCCGTATCCTTCATTTCGACCGCGATGGTCTTGCCCGAACCGGCCGGCAGCGTATAGGCCAGGACGGTGCGGCCGGTGTCGGCAGCCGACGATACGGCCTGCAGCGGATAGATGGTGTTGCCCGACAGCAGCGACTGGCCGCCCTTGGTGAGCGAAATGCTGATCTTGTCGCCCTGCTCGTAGGTCGTGATGCCGATGAGCTGGTTCAGTTCCATGACGGCCTGGTCGCGCTGGTCGAGCAGGTCGTTCGGGGGGCTGCCGCCGGCCTTGCCGGCCGCCAGGGAGATCTGCTGGTTCAGGTCGTCGATACGGGTCAGGTAGCTGTTGACCTGATCCACCGTCGTCGTGATCTGCGTGTTCAGGCCTTCACGCTGGTTCTGCATTTCCTGATAGGCCGAGCGGATCTGCGTCGTCAGGCTGTTGGCCTGGCCGAGCAGGTCGGCGCGCGCGGCGGGATCCGCCGGCTTGCTGGCCACCGTGTTCATGCTGGTGAAGAAATTGGTCAGGCCCGGGGCGATGCCCACGGTACGGTCCGAGAACAGGTTGTTGATCTGCGAGACCTGGTCCAGCTGCGCCTGGAGCTGGGCGCCGCTGCCCTGCGCGCCGACGAGCTGCTTGTACAGGAAGCTGTCGTAGCTGCGCTCAACGGTGTCCACCTGAACGCCGCGGCCGATGTAACCGTTGGAGGTAGCTTGCGCGCCCGCCGTCGACACCATCACGCGCTGACGGTTGTAGCCCACCGTGGTGGCATTGTTGATGTTGTGGCCGGTGGTCGCCAGGCCTGCCTGCGCCGCGTTCAACCCGCCCAATGCCGTTTTGTACAAATTCATGCTGACATGCCCCGTATGTAACCGCAGCTGTTATCTCTGGATACTCCATTTACGGCAGGAGCTCACCCAAATTTAGAGTCCTTCCAGCAACTGGCGCGAATTTTCGACGCTGGACGCCGAGCCGCGCAGCTGCCCCATGATGCCGATCAGCTTCTGTGCGTATCGCGGGTCGGTGGCGTAGCCGGCGTCCTGGATCCGGCGGGCCGCCTCGATCTCGTTGCGCGCCTGCGTCACGCCTTCGTAGCGCGGGCTGTTGCCGATCAGACGCGCATAGTCCGCGAACGATTCCTCGTAGGACGCGTAGGCGCGGAACGGCTGCGTCACCTTTTTCGCCACGCCGTCTTCGTATTCCGTCGTGAGCACATTGACGACCTTGCCCTTCCAGCTGGCGCCGGCCTTGATGCCGAACAGGTTGTAGCTGGTGCTGCCGTCTTCGTGCTTGATCTCGCGCCGGCCCCAGCCGGACTCCAGCGCCGCCTGGCCCATGATGAGACGAGCCGGCACGCCGCTCTGCTGCGATGCCAGATTGGCTGCCCGCGACATCTTCGAGACGAACGCAACCACGTGCTCGGGTGCGCCTTCGGCCGCGGCAAGGGCGCGGTCGCTGGCGCGGTTGTTGCGCATCACATTGAGCAGCGCGGACACCTCCCGCGAGCCGCCGGTGGCGAAATCCAGGTTGCCGCCCTGCCCGATGCTCTTGATCGCGTCGTCCGACATGTCGCCGGGCTTGCCCTGCTGCATCTGCGCCAGGATGGCCTGCGACAGTCCGATGCCCGGCGAGGCCAGGTGCAGCGCAAGCTGCTCGTCGGCCATGGACTGGATCATCTGGCTCTGCGGCGAATCGAAGAGCCCTTCCTTGGGCGTCGCCTCGCGCATGCGCTTGAGCATCATCTGCAGGAACAGGGCCTCGAACTGCTTGGCCACCTGCTTTTGCTGTTCGGTGCCGGCGGGATCCTTCTTGACGTCGCGCTTCAGGTCCGACAGGCGGCCCATGTCGAACACCGAATCCTGGCGGGCGCCGCCGCTGGCGGCCTCGTTGGTGTACGCCATGGCCGTCAGATGATTTCCAGCTCGGCGCGCAACGCGCCCGCGCTCTTCATTGCCTGCAGGATCGCCAGCAGGTCCTGGGGCGTGGCGCCCAAAGCGTTCAGGCCCTTGACGACGTCAGCCAGATTGGCGCTGGTGCTGACGCGCTGCAGCGAACCGTTGTCCTGGCGCACTTCGATCTGGGTATTGGGCACCACCACGGTCTGGCCCTGGGTGAAGGGCGTATCCGGCTGGAACACTTCGTTCTGGCGGTTGATGATGACGGACAGGTTGCCGTGCGCCACGGCGGCCTCTTCAATCATCACCGTGCGGTTCATCACAACCGAACCCGTGCGGGCGTTGATGATGACCTTGGCGACGGTGGGCGCGCGGGTGACCTGCAGGTCTTCCATCTGCGACAGGAATCGGGCCTGGGAGCCCTGCTCCATGGGCGTGCGCACCTGGATGACGCGGCCATCGAGCGCCGTCGCCGTGCCCTGCCCGAACCTGCGGTTCAGGGCAGTCGCCACGTTCTGCGCGGTGCCGAAATCGGTGTTGTTCAGCTCGACATGCACATAGCCGTCGCGCGAGAACGTGGTCGGCACGCCGCGCTCGACGATGGCGCCCGCGCTGATGCGGCCGCCGTTGAGCTGGTTGATCTGCACGCTGGAGCCGCCGGCGGACGCGCCCGCGCCGCCGACCAGGATGTTGCCCTGCGCAATGGCGTAGACCTGGCTGTCGGCGCCCTTCAGGGGCGTCATCAGCAGGGTGCCGCCGCGCAGGCTCTTGGCGTTGCCCATGGACGACACCACCACGTCCAGCGTCTGCCCAGGCCGGGCGAACGCGGGCAAAGTGGTCGTCACCATGACGGCGGCCACGTTCTTGAGCTGCATGTTGCTGCCGGAGGGCACCGTGATGCCCAGCTGGGACAGCATGTTGGTCAGGCTCTGCTGGGTGAACGGCGTCTGGCGCACCTGGTCGCCGCTGCCGTCCAGGCCCACGACCAGGCCGTACCCGATCAGCTGGTTGCCACGGACGCCCTGGATGCTGGCAAGATCCTTGAGCCGTTCAGCGTGCGCCGTTCCGGCGCCGGCCGCCAGTCCGACGGCGACGCAGACTCGCGCCAACAAGGACATCAAGGCGGATATCGGAGTCGGTTGTTTCATGGTTTAGAACGGCGAAGCGATCAAGAAGAAGCGTTGCAGCCAGCCCATGGTCTGGACTTCGTCCATGACGCCCTTGCTGCGGTATTCGATGCGGGCGTCGGCCACCTGGGTGGACGACACCGTATTCGTGCCCGTGATGGAACGCGGATCCACCACGCCCGCGAAGCGCACATATTCGCTGCCGCGGTTGATGGCGATCTGCTTTTCGCCGGCGACCTGCAGGTTGCCGTTGGACATCACGCCCACCACCGTCGTGGTGATGGTGCCGGTAAAGGCGTTGTTCGCCGTGCTATCGCCCTTGCCCTGCAAGACATTGCCGCCCTTGGCGTCGGTATTCAGGTTGGCGTTGGCCCAGCCGTCCATGAAGGAAGGCGCCGCCGCGATGCCCAGGGTGGCCGAGCCGCTGCGGTTGGTGTTGGTCGCCACGTTCTTCGAAGCGTTGGTGCGCTCGTTCAGGACGATGGTCACGATGTCGCCCACGTTGCGCGGCCGACGGTCTTCGAACAAGGGATAGTTGCCGTAGGTCGTGGGCTGGTAGATGGAGCCCGTGGGCTGCGCCATGGGCATGGGCGGCGGCGGCGGGGCCGCCGTCGTCGGCCCGGTCACGATGGGCTCGGGCGGAATCATGGCGCAGCCGGCCGCCAGCATAGCCAGGGCCGCAGCAAATACCAGGCGCAGGACAGACATGGGCATCACAGTTGGGTCAGGCGGGCCAGCATTTCGTCCGAGGTCTTGACGGCCTTGCTGTTCATTTCGTAGGCGCGCTGCGTCGTGATCATGTTGACCAGTTCTTCGGCAACGTTCACGTTGGACGTTTCGACGTAGTTCTGCATGATGGAACCCGCGCCATCCACGCCCGGCTGCAGCAGGTTGGCGGGACCGGAAGAGTCCGTTTCCAGGTACAGGTTCTCGCCGACGCTCTGCAGGCCGGTGGGGTTGATGAAGGTGGCGATCTGGAGCTGGCCGATCTGCACGTTGACGCCGGCGGCGCCAGGCTGCGTCACCGACACCATGCCGTCGTTGCCGATCGTGATGGACAAGGCGTTGTCGGGCACGTTGATCGGCGGCTGGATGACGTAGCCGCTGACGGTGACCAGCTGGCCGTTCTGGTCGCGCTGCAGCGCGCCGTCGCGGGTGTAGGCCTGCGTGCCGTCGGGCAGTTCAACGTTCAGGAAGCCGCGGCCGTTGATGGCGATATCCATCTCGCTGCCGGTGTTGTTCAGGTTGCCGGTCGTGTGGATGCGCTCGGTCGCCGCCACGCGCGCGCCCGTGCCCAGCTGCAGGCCGGACGGCAGCTGCGTGGCGTCGCCCACCTGGGCGCCCGGTTGGCGCAGCGTCTGGTACATCAGGTCCTGGAACACGGCGCGGCCGCGCTTGAACCCGTTGGTGGAAACGTTGGCCAAGTTGTTGGAAATCACGTCCATGGAGGTCTGCTGACCTTCCAGGCCCGTCTTGGCAATCCACAGCGAACGCATCATGATGAAGTACTCCAGGTGCCGCGGCCCGGCCGCGAGCGTAATGTTTATTTAAATCAGGCGCTTACGGACAAGATGCCGTTGGCGCGCTCCGCGTTGCGGTCCGACTGCTGAATCACCTGCATCTGCTGCTCGAAGCGGCGGGCGTTTTCGATCATGCCCACCATCGACGCCATGGGATTGGTGTTGCTGCCTTCCAGCACGCCCGACAGCAGGCGCAGGCCCGGATCGGCGGGCAGCGGAGGCGCCGGGTTGCCGTTGACCGGCGCCATGCGGAAGACGCCGTCGTCGCCATGCACCAGTTGCGTGTTGTCAGGGTTGACGAGCTTGAGGCGGCCCAGGTTCAGGATGTTGTTGGGCGCATCGCCCGCGCCGATGGCGGTGATGGTGCCGTCCGACGTGATGGTCAGCGCGGCCTGGTCGGGCACGTCGATGGGACCGCCCTGATCCGACAGGACCGGCTGGCCCAGCGACGTCTGCAGCAGGCCGTTGATGCCGACCTGCAGGCTGCCCGCGCGGGTATAGGCTTCGCCCTGCGGGGTCTGCACCGCGATCCAGCCGTTTTCGCTGGACAGCGCCACGTCCAGGTCGCGGCCCGTGGTCTGCATGGTGCCCATCTGGAAGCTGTTGCCGGGGGTGGACGCCACCGTCGAAACACGCGTAGGCAAGCTCACCCCGTCCGTCACCGGAACCGAGCGGTACAGCGCGATCTGCTCGCGAAAGCCCGCCGTGTTCACGTTGGCCATGTTGTTGGATAGCGCGGCCTGGTGCTCGGTGATGCGCGCCGCGCCATTCATGGCGGTGTAGATGATTCGATCCATTGCCTATTCCGTCGGTGTCGTCGCTTGCCTGCCTGGCTTTACTTCAGGTTCATCAGGACTTGCATGATTTCGTCCTGGGTCTTGATGGTCTGCGAGTTGGCCTGGTAGGTGCGCTGGGCGATGATCATGTTGACCAGCTCCTTGCTCATGTCCACGTTGGACGACTCCGTGGCCTGGCCGACCACGGTCGACATGCCGTTCGAGCCAGGCTGGCCCAGGATCGGCTGGCCGGAGGCCGCCGTTTCCTTCCAGGCGTTGTTGCCGACCGGCTGCAGGCCCTGCAGGTTGGCGAAGTCGGCCAGCACGATCGTGCCCACGACCTGGGTTTCGCCGTTGGTGTAGCTGGCGACCAGGCTGCCGTCGCCGCTGATGTTGATGCCGCTGAATTCGCCCGAGGTGTAGCCGTCGGGCTTGGCCACCAGCTTGTAGTTGCTGCCGTACTGGGTCGTGCCCGTGTAGTTGACGGCGATGCTCAGCGGGTCGGCCGGCGTGGCGGTGCCGCCGGGCTGGGCGAAGCTCAGCGTGACGGTCGGCGCGCTGGTCAGCGTACCGGCATTGTTGAACGTGAACTGCTGGGGATTGCCCCAAACGCCGCCCGCCTCGGTCGTCGGCGCCATGGCCTGGCCGTCCATCGTGTAATACACGTCGTACACGCTGGTGCCGCCGACGGCCGGGCGCTTGACGAAGTACTGCATGACCTGGTGCGAGTTGCCCAGCGAGTCGAACACCGTCATGGGCGACGCGTTGGTGTACGAGTCGGAGAGCTTGGGGTCGAAGGGCTTGCCCAGCTCCGTCACCGCGGCGGTGTAATTCGTGTAGCCAGCCACCTGGGTGATGTCGCCGGCAGCAATGCCGCCCGGGTTCGCGGAGGCGGCATCAATGGTGATCAGATTCGGCGCAGCGCCGTAGTCGCCGTCCGGCGGCGTGGTCACCCAGGCGATATCGCCCGTGGCATTGCGAGTAAACGTATAGGTTCCAGTAACCGCCGGCGGCGCCACCGCAGTCAGGGTCACCGAACCATTGACGGCCGGAGTCGTCACCGTGTCCGTCGTGTAAATAACCTTGGCGTTGGCGTCCAGGTTGGCGACCGTGGTCGCCGTAGACGTCGCCTGCGGGGCCACGTTGGCCGTGGGCAGCTGCAGTTCCACCGGGTTCGCGCCGATGGCGCCGGCCGGGTAGCCGGTCATCCGGTAGCCCTGCGCGTTGACGATGAAGTTGTTCTTGTCGACCAGGAATTCGCCGTTGCGGGTGTACATCACCGCGCCGCTCTGGTCGGTCACGCGGAACATGCCCTTGGCGCCGTCGATGGCGATGTCGTATTCGCCGCCGCCGCCGTTGACCGTGCCCACCGTGAAGCGCTGGCTGATGGCCGCGACCTTGACGCCCAGGCCGACGCGCGAACTGGCGTACACGTCGGCGAACGACGCCGTGGACGACTTGAAGCCGACCGTGCCGGAGTTGGCGATGTTGTTGCCGATGACGTCCAGGTTCTGCGCAGCGGCGTTCAAGCCGCTCAATCCTTGTCCGAAGCCCATGTTTACTCTCGCTAATCTTTAGTGGAAAAGCCGCCGCCCGTGCGCCGGCACCCGTTCATATCCGCCCGATTCAGGCGCCGATCACCTTGCGCACGTCCAGCATGCTGGTCTGGCCGTCCAGGCCCAGATCCAGCCGCAGGCCGTTGGTGGAATACGCCACGCTCTTGACCATGCCGTAGCTCAGCACTTCCGAATTGATCTTCGTGCCTTCGGCGTCGGTAGCCAGCACGGACACGTTGTACGCGCCCGCTTCCAGCGCCACGCCGCTGTCGTTCTTGCCGTCCCACTCCAGCGTGTACACGCCGGTCTTCTGTTCGCCCAGTTCGATGGTGCGCACGACGGCGCCGTTCGCGTCCGAAATGCGGACCTGCACCTTGGCGGCGTCGCCCTGCAGATCCAGACCGTAGGGCGTGACCACGCGCTCGGCGGGGTTGTCGGCATCAACGCCGACCTTGACCTTCGAGCCCGGGATGAGCACGCCCTTGCCGATCATCGACACGGCGTTCATCGACTGGGAAACGTCGATCTGGCCGCTGATGGCCAGCATGGTGTTCTTGAGGTTGGTAATGCCTTCCACCGTAGAGATCTGCGCAAGCTGCGAGGTCAGCTCGGCGTTCTGCATCGGGTTCAGCGGATCCTGGTTCTGCAGCTGCGTGACCAGCAGCTTGAGGAACTGGTCCTGCAGCCCCTGCGCCGTGCTGGCGCTGCTGGCGCCGGTTTGCGCCAGGCCCATGGCGGTGGTGCTGGTGGTTTGATCGACGGTGGTCATGGATACACTCTGGCTGGAAATTAGGATTGACCGATGGTCAGCGTCTTCTGCATCAGCGCCTTCGCGGTGTTGAGCACCTCGACGTTGGCCTGGTAGGACCGCGATGCCGCAATCATGTTGACCGTTTCAGCCACCGGGTCGACGTTGGGCATGCTGATGTAGCCCTGGGCGTCCGCCATGGGGTGTTTGGGGTCATAAACCTGCTTCAGGGGCGACTGGTCCTGGACCACGCCGGCGACGCGCACGCCGCCGATTTCCTGGCCCAGCGCCTGGCCCGGCGCCGGGTTGACCTGGAACACGACCTGACGGGCGCGATAGGCCTGGCCGTCCGGACCCACGACGCTGTCGGCGTTGGCCATGTTGCTGGCCGCCACGTTCATGCGCTGCGACTGCGCGCTCAGCGCCGAGCCGGCGATATCGAAAATGCTCAACAAGGACATTGCCTGTTGCTCCCTTTATGGATCAATCCTGAATGGCGGTCTGCATGCCCCGGATGCGGCTGGAGATCAGCTGCATCGTGCTTTGGTAATGCAGGGTGTTGTCGGCGAACTGCACGCGCTCGATGTCCATGTCGACCGTGTTGCCGTCCATGCTGGGCTGGTACGGCAGGCGGTACAGCAGATCGGTCGGACCCTGCGACACGGCCTTGGCCGGAATGTGGCGGGCCGACGTCAGCGTGAGCGACGTATCCTGCAGGCGCATGGAGCCTTCCATCGCGTTCTGCATCGCCGCCTTGAAGTCGAAGTCGCGCGCCTTGTAATTGGGCGTGTCGGCGTTGGCGATGTTCGACGACAGCACTTCCTGGCGCTGCGCGCGCAGGGACAATGCTTGCTGGTAGAAACGGAAATCTTCGTTGAGCCTGTCGAGCATCGTGGCGCCTTGGTGCGTTGCAATTCAAAAAGCCGAGGGACTCCGGGCACACCGTTATCCCATTGGATGACGGCATGATAGGGGCCGTGGACTGAACACAATCAGCCAAATAACCCGTTATTTCTCATCCAATTCACGTATTGCCGAAAGTCGCCCGCTCCTACAATTCATTCATCATGAAAATCCCCGCAAGACTTCTCCGCGCGCGCGCCGCCAGCCTGGCCGCCCTCCTGCTGATTCCGGCGGCCGGCGTCCGCGCGCAGGAAGCCGCCACCCAGGCCCCGGAGGCCATCATCCTTGCGGCGCAAACCTATCTGCAGGAGCAACTGGCCTCCCTGCCCGGTGATCCGTCCATCGCCATCGACCCGCCGCGCACCGACCGGCTGGCGCCCTGCGATGTAATGTCCCCATTTCTGCCGTCCGGCATGAAGCTGCGTCCCCGCATGACCGTGGGCGTGCGCTGCAATGCGCCCCAGGCCTGGACCTCCTATGTGCAGGCCACCGTCAGCGTCGCCGGCCACTATTACGTCGCCGCGCGCATGATCTCGGCTGGCCAAGCCCTGAGCCCGGCGGACCTGGCGCCCCGGGAAGGCGACCTGGTCGCCCTGCCCCCGGGCGCCATCACCGATCCGCAGGCGGTCGCGGGCATGACGGCGGCTTTCCGGATCAACGCCGGCCAAGCGATCAGAAGCTCGTCCCTGCGCAACGCGCAGTCGGTGGTCCGGGGCTCCAACGTCCGGATCAACGCCCGGGGCAAGGGTTTCATGGTCAGCAGCGAAGGCCAGGCCATGGACAATGCCGCGCCCGGCGCGGTGGTGCAGGTCCGCACCGCGGGCGGACAGGTGGTCAGCGGGATCGTGCGAAACGCCACCCTGGTGGAAATACAGCTCTAGACAATGTTACAAATCGCGTTGCGTCGGCGGGTTTCATACCCTAAAGTTCCTTCGGCCCTTGTCGTTACAGAGACATAAGTAGGCGGATCCGTCGCAAACCGACCCAGGACGCCCTGCGGAGAAAACCTTGAAAATCAATTCGACCACCAACCGGCCCCTGTCCGCCGACGCCGTTGGCGCACGCCCCGAGTCTGCGCTCAGCCAGGCCTACGGCGCCAGCAACGCCAGCGGCTCCAGCAGCTCGCAAGTGGAGCTCAGCTCGGCGTCGCGCAAGATGCTCGCCCTGCAGGACGGCTCGAACGACATCAACGTCGAACGCGTCGCCGCCATTCGCGCCGCCATCGCCTCCGGCCAGCTCAAGATCGACACCGGCCGCATTGCCGACAGCCTGATCGCCAGCGCCCGCGACCTGCTGAAGTAGTCCTTTCACCCGCATCAGAGCAGCCTGTCATGAGCCTTGTCGAATCCCTGCAAACCTGCATGAAGCAGGAAGATGTCCTGATCACCGAGTTCTCCGCCATCCTGGAGGAAGAAACCGAGGTGCTGGTCGGACAGGGCAGCGTCGAGGCGCTGCATGAAATCACCGAGCGCAAGCGCGGCGTCGCGCAGCAACTGGTCGACCTGAGCCAGACGCGCGACAACCTGCTCGCGGAAATCGGCCTGCCCGCGGGCCATGCCGGCACCGAGCAGGCCTCGGTGCAATACCCGCAACTGTCCGGCGTGTGGCAGGCGCTGCTGTCCAAGTCCGCCTCCGCCAATGAAATCAACATGCGCAACGGCGCGCTGATCGACGTGCATCTGCGCTATACCCAGCAGTCGCTGGACGCCCTGCGCAACGTCGGCGTCGGCAGCGCGTCCACCTACACCGCGCGCGGCCGCGGCGCCAGCGCCGCACCCGGGCGCAAGCCGATCGTCGCGGGCTGATCGTCCGCTCTTCCGCATAAAAGAGAGGCGGCGTGCATTGCACGCCGCCTCTTTTCATTTCCTCGACCGCCGGTCACGCCCCGCCGGTCATCTCCAGCAGGGCGAACATCTTGAGCAAGGCCACGGGCAGCATGCGCCCCGACAGCTTGCGCTCGGCGCCCACGATGCCCGACAGCGGACCGCGCACGACATCCGCCGCCGGCGAATGCGCCAGCTGCCAGCACGCCGCGCCCAGTTGCCCGGCCATCAGGGACTGGCGCGCCAGCGTATGGGCGCCGTCCACCGCCGGCAAGGCCTGCCAGGCGTTGGCCATGTAGCGGAACGCGGCCTTGGCCTCGTCCTGCAGCACCAGCCAGCGCGCGATCGCCGCCGCGTCCGCCTGCGTCGCGGACAGATTCGTGGCGCCGAACAGCTGCCCGGCGACTTCCCCGCTGTCCGTGTCGATCAGGCGCGCGCAGATCAGGCGGAAGGAGGCGCCCTGCCCCTTGCCGGGCAGCGCGATCTCGGTGCCCGACGCCCACAGCGCCAGGGGCACCGTCTTGCCGTCGCGCACCAGGCGCAGACCCGGCATGTCGCCAGGCTGGCCTACCGGCAGGTAGCCCACACTCTTGCCGACAGCGTTCAGATTGGTGGGGCATTCGTCCTGGATCACGCGCAGGCCGCCCGGGCAGCGGGCCACCCAGGAAACGCCCTGGTCGCTGAAGGACTGCCACAGCGCGACGGTGCCGGCTTCCAGCATGTGGACGTGCGGCAGCGACTGCAGCCGCTCGCTTAGCCAGCGCACGCGCGCCTGCAGCGCCTGGACCGGATCCGGCTGCGCCGGCGCGGCGGGCGCGAAAGAACTCAGCATGCCGTGCGGCAGCACCAGCTGCTGCGCCGGCGCGGCCATCGCAGCGCCGCGATCGCTCATCAGAAGCGCGCCCAGCAGCGTGCCGCCAGGCAGCGCCTCGCCCTTCATGGCGGTCTTGCCATGCATGACGAGCAGGTTCTTGCCGCAGGCCGTGGAAAACTCGCGGCGCGCCATGGCCAGCGGGTCCTCGCCCAACGCCGCCAGGCTGGAGCCCGCGCCGTCGCTGACGTATTCGCGCCAGGCCGAGCGCGCCTGCAGGCAGGCCGCATCGTTGTCCAGCCAGGCGATGGTGTCATCCAGGTTCTGGGCGGCCGCAACCGCGCCCTGGCCGCCCTGCTGCGGCAGGATGGCCGAGGCCAGCAGCTGCCGACGGCGCACCGGATCCACGGCATCGGGCTCGCGCGGCGGCGGCACCAGCGACGCCAGGTCGGCCTCGCTGGGGGTGTACAGCGCGCGGGCGCGCTCCACCATCGAGAACGCGCGGTCGATCAGCACGTCGGCGCGCGCCAGCTCCATGTGCTCGGGCACCTTCTGCCCAACCGACATGTAGTGGATCGGCAGGCGGTGGCGGATGGCGGTGTCCAGCGCCGCGCCCAGGCGAGTAGCCTCGTCCAGCTTCGTGATAATGCAGCCAGCCACGTCTTCGCCCACGCCATTGCGGTAGGCGTGCGCCACTTCGTCCAGCGTGTCGCCCTGGCTCGCGGCGTTCAGCACCAGCAGCCGGCGCACGGGCTTGCCCGCGTTGCACAGCATCGCCGCCTGCTCCGCCACCAGGCGGTCGCGCTGGCTGATGCCGGTGGTGTCGATCAGCACGATCTTGCGGTTGCCCAGTTCGGCCAGGATGCGGCGCAGCTCGCCGGCATCGCGCACCGAATGCGCGGGCACACCCATCAGGCGGCCGTAGATCTGCAACTGCTCCAGGGCCCCGATCCGGAAAAGGTCGGTGGTCAGCATCGCCACCTGCTCCCGCCCCTCGCGGGCGACGCAGCGCGCGGCCAGCTTGGCGAGCGTAGTGGTCTTGCCCACGCCGGTGGGGCCGACCAGCGCGTAGACCCCGCCGGCCAGGAATTCATCTTCGGAGCGCACCACGGGCAGGTGCGTCACCAGTTCGTTGCGCGCCCAGCTCAGCGCAGCCTCGGGGCTCATCCCCTGCGGCAGACGTTCGACCAAGGTGCGCACCAGCTTCGTGCTGAAGCCGGCGTCCAGCAGGCTGCGGAACAGCGCGGCGGCCGCCGGTTCGCGCCCAGGCCCCTGGCGTCCGCCCCACAGCAGGCCGTCCATGCGGGTTTCCAGCGCGCCGCGCAGCGCGCTGATCGCATCCTGCAAACCCGCCGCCGTATCGGCAGGCAGGCCGGCCGAAGACGGGACCTGCGGCTGACGCACCGGCGCATCCGGCGTGCGAGCCATGGACGGGGCGGCCGGGGCCGGCGCGGCGGCAGGCGGCTGGGGCGGCGGCGCATAGGCGTCGGGCGCGCGATAGCCAGCGCCCGGAGCCTCGGCCATGTAGGCGGCCGGCGCGGCGGCAGGCGCCATTGCGGCGGCGGGCGCCGCAGCCGGGGCGGCAAAAGCCGGGGGAGCCGCATGTGTGGGCGCGGGCGCAGCCCGCAAGGCGGCGCCCAGGGTGTTCGAGCCCATTGCGGCGCCCATCGACGGACGCGCCGCAGGCAACGCCGGCAGCTCGACGCGTATGGGCGCGGCCGGCTGAGGCGCTGCCGGCTGAGGCGCGGCCGGCTGAGGTGCGGCCGGCTGAAGTGCTGCCGGCTGAGGCGCCACGTGCATAGGCGCTGCCGGCTGGGTGGTCATCGGCTGACCTGCAGTCAGCTGAGGCGCCATCGGCGCCAGCGGTTCGACCGGCCGGCCATCGTAGCCGGCTGCGTCCTGCGCGGACTCGGGCGCGGGCTGCGCCGACGCCGCATAGGCGGACTGGTAGGCGGCGATGGACCGCGACGGCGCGCCGTAGCCGCCTTGCGGCATGGCCGCAGGCGCGGGCTGCGGGCGTTCGGCCGGCGCGGCATGGGAGGAAGCGGCATAGGGCGACGCCGAGGGCTGGCGCGGCTGCGCCGGCTGCGCAGCCGGGGCGGCAGCGTGCGGCGGCGTCTGCGCGGTTTCGTCGTCGAACGCGCCGTCCACCGTCGCCAGCACCTCGATGCCGCCGTCGACGCTGCGGTTCGACACGATCAACGCGTCCGGCCCCAGCACCTGGCGCACCTGGCGCATTACGTCACGGCTGTTTGCCCCGAAAAAGCGGCTGATCTTCATTGCCCATTGCTCCCGCCGATCAGCGCCGTCACGCGGACGATGCGCTCATCGGGAATTTCCGTATTCGACAACACGCCCAGCTGCGGCAGATGATGCCGCAGGAAGCGCGACAGCGGCGCGCGCAGGACCGGCGACACCAGCAGCACCGGCGCGTTGCCTTGCGACTCCTGGCGTTCGACCGCCGCCTGCGCCTCGCGCAGCAGCGTATCGGCCAGCCCCGGCTCCAGGCCGCCGCTGGTCGTCATGGCCTGCGACAGCACGCGCTCGAGCTTCACGTCCAGGCCGATGACGCGCAGCTCGCCGTCGCCCGGGAACCACTGCTGCGTAATGGCGCGGCCCAGCGCACGGCGGGTCAGCGCAATCAGTTCGTTGATGTCGGGCTGGCCGCCCGAGCCGGCAGCCTGCGCCGCCAGGCGCGGGCCATGCTCGGACAGGGTGTCGATGATGGTGCGCATGTCGCGGATCGGCACTTCTTCCGACAGCAGGCCCTGCAGCACCTTCTGCAGCGCGGTGAGCGACAGCGTCTTTGGCACCAGGTCTTCGACCAGTTTGGGCGCGTCGCGGCCGATGCGGTCCAGCAGTTGCTGGACTTCCTGGCGTCCCAGCAGGTTCGAGCCGTGGCGGTGCATCAGGTGGTTCAGGTGCGTGGCGACCACGGTGCCTGCGTCCACCACGGTATAGCCCGCCACCTGCGCCTGGTCGCGCAGCGCGCTGTCGATCCACAGCGCCGGCAGGCCGAAGGCCGGGTCGGTGGTGGGCGTGCCCTTGATCTGCATCGTCACGCCGCCCGGATCAATGGCCAGCCACTGGCCCGGCATCGCGACGCCGTTGCCGACTTCCACGCCGGACAGCAGGATGCGGTAGTCGTTCGGCTTGAGTTCCAGGTTGTCGCGGATGTGCACGACGGGCGGCAGAAAGCCCACGTCCTGCGCGAACTTCTTGCGCAGGCTGCGGATGCGGTGCAGGAGTTCCCCGTTCTGGGCGTGGTCCACCAGCGGAATCAGCCGGTAGCCCACTTCCAGGCCCAGCTGGTCCACCATGGACACGTCTTCCCAGCTTGCCTCGGCGGCGGCGGCCTGCGCCTGGGTGATCGCCTGCGGCGGGATCTCCTCGGCGGCCACGGCCGCGGCCTGCCTGCGCTTGTGCAGCATCCAGCCGCCCCAGGCCAGCGCGCCGGCCAGGGTCAGGAAGGCGATGTGCGGCATGTTGGGGATCAGCCCCATGATGCCGATGATGCCGGCGGTCAGGAACAGCACGCTCGGGTTGGAGAACAGCTGGCTGATGATCTGCTGGCCGATGTCCTGGTCGGTCGACACGCGCGACACGACCACGCCGGCGGCGGTGGAGATCACCAGCGCGGGGATCTGGGCGACCAGGCCGTCGCCGATGGTCAGCAGCGTGTAGACGCGGGCCGAATCGCCCATCGACATGTCGTGCTGGGCCACGCCCACGATCAGGCCGCCGATGATGTTGATCGCCATGATCAGCAGGCCGGCAATGGCGTCGCCGCGCACGAACTTGCTGGCGCCGTCCATCGAGCCGAAGAAGTCCGACTCCTGCGAGACCTCCGCACGGCGCTTGCGCGCCTCGTCTTCGCCGATCAGGCCGGCGTTCAGGTCGGCGTCGATCGCCATCTGCTTGCCGGGCATGGCGTCCAGGGTGAAGCGCGCCCCGACTTCCGCGATACGGCCCGCACCCTTGGTGATGACGATGAAGTTGATGATGGTCAGGATGATGAAGACGATGATCCCGACAGCGAAGTTTCCGCCCACCAGGAAGTGGCCGAAGGCCTCGATCACCTTCCCCGCCGCATCGGGCCCCGTGTGCCCGTTCAGCAGCACCACCCGGGTGGACGCAACGTTCAGCGACAGGCGCAGCAGCGTGGCGAACAGCAGCACGGCCGGAAACGCCGCGAAGTCCAGCGGCTTGCGGGTGAACATGGCCACCAGCAGGATCATCACCGACAACGCGATGTTGAAGGTGAACAGCAGGTCGAGCAGGAACGTGGGCAGGGGCAGCACCATCATGCCCAGCACCATCACAATCAGGATGGGACCCGCCAGCAGCCGCGCATGCGTGGCGCCGTTACTCTTCAACATGGTGAGCAGTGCGCTCATTCCTTAAACTCCTTGTGCTGCGGTTTTTGCCTGCGGGTCCAGTTCGGCTGGCACGTTCAGTTTGGTGGGCATCGTCGGTTCGACCCCCCATCCCGAGCGCCAGGAACGAAGCTGGAATACCCACGCCAGCACTTCCGCCACCGCGGTGTACAGCTCGGCCGGGATTTCTTGTCCCAGCTCGACGTGTTGATGCAATGCGCGCGCCAGGGGCGGCGCCTCCAATGTGGGAATCCGGTTCTCGGCGGCCAGCTCGCGGATCTTGGCGGCGATCAGGCCCGTGCCCTTGGCCAGCACGACCGGTGCGCCGCCCTTCGATTCGTCGTACTTCAGCGCCACCGCATAGTGCGTCGGGTTCGTCACCACGACGTCGGCCTTCGGCACCTCGGACATCATGCGGCGGCGGGCCGCCTGGCGCTGCTGCTGCCGGATGCGCGCCTTCACGTGCGGATCGCCTTCGCTTTCCTTGTGTTCCTGGCGCACGTCTTCCTTGGACATGCGCAGCTTCTTCAGGTGGCTCCAGATCTGCCAGGGCACGTCCAGCATGACGATGATCAGCAGCGAGGCCACGATGAATGCGCAGCACATCGCCACCAGCGTCAGCGCCTTGGTCAGCGCTGCCGACGGCGCCACATGCATCAGGCTCAGCATGTCGTCGTGATAGCGCCAGATGACCCAGACCGCCACCCCGCCCACCAGCGCCGCCTTGGCCAGCGCCTTGATCAGCTCGACCACCGTCTGCGCAGAAAACATGCGCTTGAGCCCGGCGAGCGGGCTGAGCTTGGAAAAATTGGGCTGCAGGGGCTTGCCCGAAATGACCAGGCCGCCCAGCACCACGCTGGAGAACACCGCCACCACCGCCAGCAGGCCGAAGATCGGCAGGAGCACCATCAGCGCATGGCCGAAGCCGCTGACCGCCTGCTCGACCATGACGCCCGGGTCAATAGCGACGCGCTGGTCGAACGCCAGGCCGCTGCGCAGCACCCCGCTCAAGCCCTGGTAGAGCGATCCGCCGCCCGCCCAGATCGCGGCGACACCGACAGCCAGCATCATGAACGTGCCCAGTTCCCGGGAACGCGCAATCTGCCCCTCCTCGCGCGCCTTTTCCAGGCGCCTGGGAGAGGCGGCTTCGGTTTTTTCGAGGTCGCTTTCTTCGGACATGCTCTACGGGGTTTCGCGGCTTGCGGAGATTGGAATTGCAAGCCGCCCGCCGAGATTCTAGGAGGCGCCGGGCTTTGGCGATATGCCAAGAAAAGGGGGGAAAGCGGCGCTATTCCCGGATGCGCGGCCGCCTCCCGCAAGGGCCCCTTCCCCGCCGCCCGTCCAGGGCCGCCCGGAACCCGCTGTCAGCCCGCGGCCGGCGCCGTCCTGTCGCGAGCGCCCTCCTGTTCCTGGACGGCCTGGAAGCGCGCATAGTCCAGACCGATCCGGACGGCGCCCCAATGTTCCGGCCCCAAATAAATGGGCAAGGAGATGTCGTTGACGATCTCGCCGGTGTCGCGGGAATACGTCTGGAACAGCACCGTCCCGGTGTTGGCCGCCAGCCTTGCGCCCACGGGGTCGTCGAAAATGCGCTTGTTCCGTACCCGAACGATGTCCTGTTTCGGGTCGCCGGTGGGCGCATGCGAAAACCGGCTGTTGTGGGCCGGCGCGTAGCCGCGGTTGTCCACCAGAATCGTGTAGATGGCGCCCGGCACGCCATCGAGCACGCTGTCGAGCAGACGCGTCAGGGATTCCTCGATGCCGCGGTCGTAGGCGGTGTGGTAGCGCGGCGGTTCGCTGCCGGGAATGCGCTGGTAGTGGCGGTCAAACACGTCCAGCCCGCGTCGCCTGGCGTCCTGCAGCACGCCCAGGGCCGCGTCGCCGAAGGCCTCCAGCGCGTCGGACAGGCTGTCGAACGCCGTGTCGCCGGTGCGCATGTCCGCCAGCACCTCCTGCACGCTTTCGGTCTGGCGGCGGATGCGGTCGATTTCGCCAGACATGCTGCCGACCCGCTCAAGCACGTCGGCGCTCAGCGCCGCGATGCGGCCGACCTCCTGGCTCATGCCATGGTTGGTTGCGTCGACCTCGCCGATCGCCTGCACCACGTCGCCCACCTGGCGGTTCATGCTGTCGAAATCGCGCACAAATCGTTCAAAGCCGCCACAGGTCCGGTCAAGCACGGCGCCCGACGCGTCGACGTCCTCGCGCAGCACGCCGGTCTGGCGCTGGGTGGTTTCCACCAGTCCCAGCATCTCGGTGGTGTGGCGGCCGATGTCGCCGGTGGCGGTGTTGACGCGGTCGGCAAGCCGCCCGACCTCGCTGGCGACCACGGCGAAGCCGCGCCCCGCGTCCCCTGCCCTGGCCGCCTCGACACCCGCATTCAGCGCCAGCAGCTGGGTCTGCAGCGCGATGTCCTTGATCACCTTGCTGATGTCGCCCACCGAGCGCGCGCGCGTCGCCAATTGCCCGACGACCTCGGTGAACGCCGCCATCTCGCGCGTCATGCGGTCGACGCGCTCCTTGACCTCGGACAGCTCGGTCAGCGCGCGCTGCGCCGCATGCAGATTCTGGCCCGACACGTCGGCGATTTCGCGCGCATGGGTGGAGGTGGAGGCGGACAGGTCCGCGATCTGCGCGCCGCTGGCCGCCAGCGCTTCGGCCGCGCGCGCCTGTTCACGCGCCAGCAGCGAACAGCGTCCGACCTGGAATTGCGTGCGCGCCGCGTTGAGCGCGATTTCGATGCTGGATTGCCGCACGGTCATGACGCGCGTGCGGATCTGTCCGAGGAAACGGTACAGCGGCCAGGCGGCCGGACTGAAGGACAGGGCGCGCTCCGACAGCATCGCGTCGCCGCGATTGAGCCGCCGCAACAAGCCCCACATGCCGCCCAGGCGGAATACGGATCTGGCCAAGATGAACCTCCTTTCCCTGACCCGGACCGCCTTCTTCGGGCATCCGTGGCCTGCGCGCAGGGCGCGCCTTGTCTCGTGCTGCGAGGCCCCGATTCTTATTGGCAGGAAGTCTATCGGCCGGGCAGTGTTTGCGCCCTTAGGGAATACCTCATGAGGCCGCGCGGAGCTGCGGATGCGGGGCAGTTGGCGTTCGGTTGGTGTCAGACACCTGGGGACACCCGGGATCCCGGCGGCCGCGCGCAATGGCGGCGCCGGTTGCTCGGGGTCTTAGAAGCCCAGGCTGGCCAGCAGGTCGTCGACCTGGTCCTGGCTGGTGACCACGTCGGTCTTGCCCTGCGGGCTGATCTGCGGCCCGTTGAGCAGGCTGTTGGCTTCGTCGCGGCGCTCTTGCGGCACGTTGTCCAGCAGCACCTGCAGCAGTTCGCGCTCGATTGCGCCCACCACGTCCATCATGCGCATGATGACCTGGCCCGTCAGGTCCTGGAAATCCTGCGCCATGATGATTTCCATCAGCTTGGACTGGGTCTGCTGCGTCTGCTTCGGCACGTCGGCCAGGAACGCGCGCGTGTCCTTAACCAGTTCGCGCGCCTCGGGCATTTCCAACGGCTGGTCGTACCACTGCTGCCAGCGGCTATCCAGCGCCTGGGCCGAACGCGCCATGCCGTCCTGGATGGGACCGGCCTGTTCGGTCGCGTTGAGAACGCGGTTGGCGGCCTGCTCCGTCATCTGCGCCACGTAACGCAGGCGGTCGCGGGCATCGGGGATGGCATTGGCCGCGTCCTTGATTGCCTGGTCCAGGCCCAGCTCGCGCATGCTGTCGCGCAGCATGCGGGTCAGCGACGCGATGCGGTGGATCAGGTCGGGCGAATCCGCCGGATCAACAGTTTCCGTGGAACTCATCGCGCACCTCAGCCAGCAATTTTCTCGAAGATCTTGGTCAGCTTTTCTTCCAGCGTTGCCGCCGTGAAGGGCTTGACCACGTAACCGTTGGCGCCGGCCTGGGCGGCGGCAACGATGTTTTCCTTCTTGGCTTCGGCCGTCACCATCAGCACCGGCAGCGAGGCCAGCGAAGCGTCGGCGCGGATCTGCTTGAGCATCTCCAGGCCATCCAGGTTGGGCATGTTCCAGTCGGACACCACGAACTGGAAGCCGCCGTTGCGCAGCTTCTCCAGGCCAATGGCGCCGTCCTCGGCCTCATCCACGTTCTCGAAACCCAGCTCTTTGAGCAGGTTGCGGATGATCCGCCGCATGGTGGGGAAGTCATCCACCACCAGAATCTTCAGGCCCTTGTCTACCATCTTTCACTCCAGAAAAAATTTGCTTGAGACCGATCGTGGGGCTTGTCCGCGTCAGACGCGGTGTCCACGGTCGCCCAGGCGAGTCAGAATGCGTTCGCTCATCGCCGACAACGGCACCACTTCAGACGCGGCCCCGATGGCGATGGCCTCGCGGGGCATGCCAAAGACCACGCAGCTGGCCTCGTCCTGCGCAATAGTGTGCGCGCCTGCCCTGTGCATGGCGAGCATGCCGGCGGCCCCATCCTTACCCATCCCCGTGAGAATGACGCCGATGGCGTTCTTGCCCGCCGCGACGGCTGCGGAGTTGAACAGCACGTCCACCGACGGGCGGTGACGATTGACGGGTTCGCTGGCTTCCAGTTCGATCACGTAGTTGGCGCCGCTGCGGCCCAGGCGCATGTGCGTATCGCCGCCCGGGGCCAGGTACACGTGACCCGGCAGGACACGGTCGCCGTGCACGGCTTCGCGCACGGTCACGGCGCATAGCGCGTCCAGGCGCTGGGCGAACGACCGCGTGAACCCGGCGGGCATGTGCTGCGTGATCAGGATCGCGGGGCTGTCCGGCGGCAGCGGCTGCAGGACCTCGCGGATCGCCTCGGTGCCGCCCGTGGACGCGCCCACGATGACCAGCTTTTCCGAGCTCGCCAGCGGCCGGCGCAGCATGGGCGCGGGCGCGGCGGGCGCGGAATGCGGCGTCGGCGCGCGCAACTTGGCGCGCGAGGCCGCGCGGATCTTGTCGGCGATGAGCTCCGTGTATTCGAGCAGACCGTCGCGAATGCCCAGCTTGGGCTTGGTCACGAAATCAATCGCGCCCAGTTCGAGGGCGCGCAGGGTGATTTCACCACCGCGCTCGGTCAGCGACGACACCATCACCACCGGCATGGGGCGCAGGCGCATCAGCTTTTCCAGGAAATCCAGCCCGTCCATGCGGGGCATTTCCACGTCCAGCGTCAACACGTCCGGGTTGTGGCGCTTGATCAGTTCGCGCGCCACCAGCGGATCCGGGGCGGTCGCCACCACTTCCATGTCCGGCTGGCTGTTGATGATCTCCGTCATCAAGCCCCGCACGAGCGCGGAGTCGTCCACACACAAAACGCTAATTTTCTTCATCTTGATTTGATGCCCTGGCCCGTTCAGGCCTTATTTGCGCATTCGTAGACTGTCTGCCCGCGCAGACGAAAATCCCGGCTGATATAGGTGAAGTTCTCGGAATGGCCCGCGAACAGCAGGCCGCCCGGCTTCATCAGCGGCACAAACCGTTCCAGAATCTTCGACTGCGTCGGCTTGTCGAAATAGATCATGATGTTGCGGCAGAAGATCACATCGAATTTCTCGTTGATCCCCCACGAAGGCGACAGCAGGTTCAGCGTCTCGTAGCGCACCATCTCAGCGATTTCCGGGCGCACCCTCACCTGCCCCTCGTTGGCGCCGCGGCCTTTGAGGAAAAAGCGGCGCAGGCGCTCCGGCTCCATCTTCGAGACGCGCTCGTCCGGGTAAACGCCGGTGCGCGCGCGGTTCAGCACGTTAGTGTCGATGTCGGTCGCCAGCACCGAGCAGGACGACGCGCGCGCACCCAGCGCTTCGGTCAGCGTGATCGCGATGGAATACGGCTCTTCGCCCGTGGACGCGGCGCAGCACCACACCGACAGCGGCCCGCGCTTCCTGGCGAAGTCGGCCAGGATCGGAAAGTGGTGCGATTCGCGGAAGAACGCCGTCAGGTTGGTCGTGAGCGCGTTGACGAAGTCTTCCCACTCCGCCGCGCCGGGCTCGTTCTCCAGCTGGTCAAGATAGCTGCCGAAATCATGCCCGCCCAGGGCGCGCAAGCGCCGCGCCAGACGGCTGTAGACCATCTCGCGCTTGTGCGTGCCCAGCGAGATGCCGGCGCGCGCATGAATCATCTTCCGGACGCGGGAAAAATCCGCGTCCCGGAAATCAAACTGGCGGTCCACCGCAATGGACGGGGCCGTATTCGGCGCAGTTGCCACTTGTATCCTCAGCGTCCCAGTGCAGGCGCGTCGGGCGCATGCAGCCTTGCATCGTCATAGGAGGCGTGCACCGAAGACAGCCGGTGAGCCGGCACTTCGATGACTTCGCCCGCGTTGATCTTGAACACTGCCACCGCTTCGGCCAGGCGCTGCGCCTGCTCCTGCAGCGAACCGGCCGCGGCCGCGGCCTCTTCCACCAGCGCCGCATTCTGCTGCGTCACTTCGTCCATCTGCGACACGGCGCGGTTCACCTGGTCGATACCGCTGGACTGCTCCTCGGACGCCGCCGAGATCTCGCCCATGATGTCCGTCACGCGCTTTACCGACGCCACGATCTCTTGCATCGTCGCGCCCGCGCGTTCAACCTGCTGCGAACCGGCGCCCACCTTGGTCACCGAGTCCTCGATCAGGCCCTTGATTTCCTTGGCCGCCTGCGCGCTGCGCTGGGCCAGCGAGCGCACTTCGCCCGCCACCACCGCGAAACCCTTGCCCTGTTCGCCGGCGCGCGCGGCTTCCACCGCCGCGTTCAGCGCCAGGATGTTGGTCTGGAACGCAATGCCGTCAATCACCGACACGATCTCGGAAATCTTGCGCGAGCTGGCCGAGATGCCTTGCATGGTGTTCACCACTTCCGACACCGCCGCGCCGCCCCGTTCGGCCACGTCCGACGCGCTGGCCGCCAGCTGATTGGCCTGGCGCGCGTTGTCCGCGTTCTGCTTCACCGTCGAGGCCAGCTCTTCCATCGACGCCGCGGTTTCCTCGAGCGAGGCCGCCTGCTGCTCCGTACGGCTGGACAGGTCCGTGTTGCCGGCCGCGATTTCGTGCGAACCGACGTTGATTTCGTCCACGCCGCGACGCACCGACGACACCGTGCGGGTCAGGCTTTCCTGCATGCGCTTGAGCGCCGCGAACAATTGGCCGATTTCGTTGGTGTTGGCGACTTCCACGCGGGCGGTCAGGTCGCCGCCGGCGATACGGTCAAAGTGATGGCCGGCTTCCTTCAGCGGCTGCAGCACGCGGCGGCGCAGGAACAGATAGGTGGCGAACACCAACAGCGCGGTGATCACGCCGCCGGCGCTGACCGCCATCAGCACGAACTGATAGCGCACCTTGGCGACTTCGTGCCCATCCTGCATCCTGGCGGCGCGCCAGAAGTCAAAGGCGTCGACGGCGCGCGCAAAACGGCCCTCGAGCGCGTCCTGCACCATCTGGATATGTGTCTGGTAGCCCGGCATGTCCGCCTTTTCCAGGGCGGCCACCAGCGGGGCCACGCCCTGCTGCGCCAGGGTGGCGTACGACTCCTCGATTTCCTTGAGCGCTTCGGCCGCCTCGGGCGGCCGGGGCAAGGTCTTGAAGTAGTCGAACTCGGCCTGGCCCTTATTGAGCGACGCCTTGGCGCGTTCGAGCAGGCCGGCCGCTTCACGCGACAGCCCCGAAGCGATCAAGGTCGGCTGGCCTACGCTGCGGACGATGTCGGCGTAATTCGCCGAGGCCGCGCGGCCCAGGCCGTTCAGGGTGTCCTTGTAGCTCGACACGACGCGGCCAACGGCGTCGTCCAATTCCTGCGATTGCTTGATTTCGGCCAACGTCCCATTGCTGATGCGCAGAGACAGCACGCCCAGCGCCGCTCCGATCACCAACATGAATGAGAAAAACGCCAGCACCCACAAAAGGCTGCTGCGTATCGTCATGTTCGCGAAAAACTTGCGCATCACAAGAACCACCCCTTGATTGCAATCGTTAAAGGAAAGCGCCACATCGCAATCAATATGGCGCCTTTACCCCGCACTACGGTCAGACTCCGATCAGGAGGCGACCTTCTCCACCAGCGCCATTTCGTCGCTGGTCATCATTTTTTCAATGTCCACCAGGATCAGCATCCGCTCGTCCACCGTGCCCAGGCCCGTCAGGTACTCGGTCGACAGGGTGGCGCCGAACTCGGGCGCCGGGCGGATCTGGCCGGAATTGAGCATCAGCACGTCCGACACGCCATCCACCACGATACCCACGACGCGGCGGTCGAGGTTCAGGATGATGACGACGGTCTGCTCGTTGTATTCGACGCGGCCCAGGTTGAACTTGATGCGCAGGTCGACGATCGGCACGATGATGCCGCGCAGGTTCGTCACGCCCTTGATGAAGGGCGGGACATTCGCGATGCGGGTGACCGTGTCGGCGTCGTAGCCGCGGATCTCCTGCACCTTCAGGATGTCAATGCCGTATTCCTCGTCGCCCAGCGTGAAGACCAGGAATTCGCTGCCGACATCTTCATTGCGCGCGGCTTGCGCTTGCGGTTTGGCTGCCATGATTTTTTAGTGCTCCATCAATTCAGAACGGCTTCGGGCTGCGACCAGCGTTCCCGGTTGGCGCGCGCGAGCGCAAATACGTCGACGATCAGGGCCACGCTGCCGTCGCCCAGGATGGTGGCGGCGGAAATGCCCGGGACCTTGCGATAGTTCGATTCCAGGTTCTTCACCACGACCTGGTGTTGGCCGATCAAGTGATCCACCAGCAACGCGAAGCGGCGGTCCTCGGCCTGCATGATGACGGCGATCGCCTGCGTGGGATCGGTCTGGGCATTGCCCACCGAGAACACGCGGTGCATCTCGACCAGCGGCAGGTATTCGCCGCGCACGTGCATGACCCGCTCGTTGCCGGCCACGGAATAAATCTGGTCGTTGGTGGGCTGCAGCGATTCGGTAACGTGGTTCAGCGGCAGGATGAAGGTTTCCTCGCCCACGCGCACCGACATGCCGTCCAGGATCGCCAGCGTCAACGGCAACACAATGCGGGTCGTCGTACCGTTGCCCGGCTCGCACGACAGCTGCACGTGGCCGCCCATGTCCTGGATGTTCCGGCGCACCACGTCCATGCCGACGCCGCGGCCGGAAATGTCCGTGACCTTTTCGGCCGTGGAGAAGCCCGGCGCGAAAATCAGCTGCCAGATCTCGTCGTCGGGCGAATTCTCGTTGACGGCCAGGCCCTGGGCCATGGCCTTCTTCAGGATCTTTTCCCGGTTCAGGCCGCCGCCGTCATCGCTGACCTCGATCACGATGTTGCCGCCGTTGTGCTGCGCGGACAGCACCAGCTGGCCGACCGGATCCTTGCCTGCGGCGATACGCTTTTCGGGCGTCTCGATGCCGTGATCCAGGCTGTTGCGCACCAAGTGGGTCAGCGGATCAATGATGCGTTCGATCAGGCTCTTGTCCAGTTCCGTCGCGCGGCCGTAGGTCTGCAGTTCGATCTGCTTGCCCATCTTGCCGGCGATGTCGCGCACCAGGCGCGGGAAGCGGCTGAACACGTAGTCCATCGGCATCATGCGGATGGACATGACCGCTTCCTGCAGGTCGCGGGCGTTGCGCTCCAACTGCTCCATGCCGTTCAGCAGGCGGTCGTGCAGCACCGGGTCCAGCGTCGAGGCCGTCTGCGCCAGCATGGCTTGCGTGATGACCAGTTCGCCCACCAGGTTGATCACCTGGTCGACTTTTTCCACGCCGACGCGGATCGAGGTCGATTCCTTGTCCACATGAGCGGCGGCAGCGGCCGCCGGACGCGCGGCGGCGCGGGCT
>NZ_AGUF01000024.1 GCF_000236785.1 Achromobacter arsenitoxydans SY8
GTTGCCAAGAAGGCCGTCGCCAAGAAGGCCGTAGCCAAGAAGGCTGTCGCCAAGAAGGCCGTCGCCAAGAAGGCAGTTGCCAAGAAAGCTGTCGCCAAGAAGGCCCCGGCCGCCAAGAAAGCGGTTGCCAAGAAGGCCGTAGCCAAGAAGGCCCCGGCTGCCAAGAAGGCGCCCGCCGCCAAGAAGGCTCCTGCCGCCAAGCCGGCTGTTGCCGCCAAGAAGCCGGCTGCCGCCAAGAAGCCCGCTGCCAAGAAGGCCGCTCCGAAGAAGCCCGCAACGCCGCCCACCACGGCTGCCGCCCCGGGCGCGAAGACTGCGCTGAATCCTGCCGCGTCGTGGCCGTTCCCGACGGGCGGCCGTCCTTAATCAGGACACGCCGAAGCGCTAGCTTCACTAGAGCCGCCTGGCCTTGGCCGGGCGGCTTTTTTGTTTGCCGGCGGACCCTAGGGCTAAAGCGCCCCACGGAAGCAGCAATCCCATCCAAATGGCTGATCCCTGCACCGGGCAGCAAGCACTAGGACCGTGCGCAATTTTTACTTCCGGGCGTGCGACAATTGACTCCTCTTTTTTGGGGTGATCGCGTCCATGCTCGGTGAAATCTTCCGCTTCCTTCTCGAAATCGTGTTCACGCTGTTCGGGGCGGCGCTGATTGCGCGCGCCTGGATGCACGCGATACGGCTGCACCCCTTCAACCCGTTGGCGCGTGCGATCTACGGGGCCACCAACTGGCTGGTGCTGCCGCTGCGCAAGATCATTCCCGCCGGCAACAAGATCGACTGGACCAGCCTGGTTTCGGCATGGCTTGCCGCGCTGGTCTATCTGGTGCTGCTCTGGCTGGTGGCGATCGGCGCGCTGATCCCCGCCGCGCTCCTGCCCGCCGCCATGGGCTCGGCCCTCATCATGACCGCAAAATGGGCGCTCAACCTGGTGGTGTGGCTGACGCTGATCCAGGCCGTGCTGTCGTGGGTCAACCCGATGGCGCCCATGATGCCGCTGCTGCAATCGCTGACCGCCCCGCTGCTGGATCCCATCCGCCGCGTGCTGCCGCGCACGTCCATCGACTTCTCGCCGCTGGTGCTGCTGATCGCCGCCCAGATCGTCCTGATGATCCTGGCTCGCCTGAGCTACGGCATGATGGGCGTGTAAGACAGGCCGGGGCGGGCCGCGAGCCCGCCCTTACACCGGAATGGCGCTGTAGATCTCGATCAGCTTCTTGCGATCAATCTTGTGGTTGTTCGACATCGGCAGCGCCTGGCAGGCGACCAGTTCCGACGGCACCATGTACGGCGGCAGGCGTTCGGCCAGCCGCTCCTTCCAGCCCGACAGCGCGTCGGCGGCCAGCAAGGACGCGTCCTCGGCCGCGCCGCCCAGCCCCGTCACGAAACCGATCAGGCGCACTGCCGTGCCGTCGGGACGGCGCAGCACCGCGCAGGCGCTGCCTTCCACGCCCGGCAGGCCGTGCAGGGCCTCGTCGATTTCGGCCAGTTCGATGCGATAGCCATTGAGCTTGATCTGGTCATCCATTCGGCCACGGCAGAACAGCAGGCCGCCCTCCTCCATCTGCCCCAGGTCCCCCGTGCGGAATGCGCGCCGGCCGTCGGCATAGGTGTAGAGCTTGGCCTGGTTCAAGTCCGCTCGGTTCAGATAGCCGCGCATCACGTGGTCGCCCACGATGCAGATTTCACCCTCATCCACCAACAGCACGCTATCGGGCTTGGCGTGGCCGACCGGCAGCGGATCGTGCGCCGCCAGCACGGCGTCGGTGACCTCGATCCAGGTCGTGGCCACGGTCGCCTCGGTCGGACCGTAAGTATTCAGGATGACCGCATCGGGGAAGCGCTGGCGCAGTTTCCTGGCCAGCGCCGCCGGCAGGGGCTCGCCGCAGAAAAGGAAAGTGCGCAGCGAGGGCAATGTTGCGGGCGAGAAATCGCGGTTGGCGAGCTGCTGGTGCGCGAACGAAGGCGTCGATACCCACACCGTGATGCCGTGCTCCGCCAGCCTCGCCATCCAGGGCCCGGGCGCCGCGATCTGCTCGCGCGCATTGAGCACGCAGCTGCCGCCGGACCCCAGCGTGGCGAATACTTCGTACATGGACAGGTCGAAGCTGAACGGCGCCTGGTTCATGAACACGGGCGCATCGCCCAATCGAAAGCTGCCCAGCATCCAGTCGCCGAGCAGCCCGACGCTTTCGCGGCCGATCTGCACGCCCTTCGGATCCCCCGTGCTGCCAGACGTGAACATGACATAGGCCAGGCCGCGCTCGTCCAGCATGGCGCCCTCTGCCGGCGTGAAGCTGCCGGCCGCGGCGTCGTAGATGGCGGCTGCGCGGACGATTTCCACAATGCGGCGCAGGCGTTCGGGCGGATAAATGGTGTCCACGGGGACGAACGGAGCCCCGATCAGCAGCGCGCCGACCATGGCGACGAAAAAGGACGCTTCCTTGTGGCCATAGATGGCCACTGGCACGTCGGGCGCGACACCCTGCCTGCGCGCTGCGTCGGCCCACGCGCCGGCCTCTGCGCGCAGTTGCGCCCAGGTGAGGCTGCGGTCGGCGGCGGCGACGGCCAGCGCATCGGGATCGCGTTCGTTGTCCACGAACTGGAAGGACTTCAAATCAAAACGCATGCCGAAGCTCCCGGCGTCAGATGGGACTGCGGCCGCTGAAGACGTAAAGCGCCAGCGCAGCCAGGATCAGGGTGAGCACGCGCCCGAGAAAGCGCATGACGGGCCGTGCGAGCAAGGCCTGCAAAGCCGGCCGGGTGCGCGCCGCGTTGATCAGCAGGTTGTGGCCCACCGAGTACGCGCCGAACATCAGGCCGCTGACGATGTAGTGCAGCGACAGGCCGTTCCACACACCCATGGCGAGCAGCGTCGCGAAGATGCCGATGTTCTGCGCCGCCATCCGGTGACGGCCGAAGAACTTGGTCTTGCTCAGCGCCTTGTAGATGGGCATGAACACCACGTCGCGCAGCCACTCCGACAGGCTGATGTGCCAGCGGCGCCAGAAGTCCTGTGGATTCAGTGTGGCCAGGGGATTGCGGAAGTTGATCGGCAGCGTGAAGCCGAACAGCATGCCGATTCCGATCGCCATGGTGGAATAGCCCGCGAAGTCGAAGAAAAGGTAGGCGCTGTACAACGAAGCGTTCAGCGCCACGCCGGTAAATGAATAGTCGTGCGCATCCAGCGTGGCCAGGCCGTAGCGCCAGATCAGCTCGGCCAGGCCGAACTTCTGGATGACGCCCAGCATGATGAGCTCCAGCCCGGTCAGCCAGGTGTTCAGGTTGACGCCTTCGTAGCCGCGCTTCAGGTCGGCCTGGAACGCGCGCCAGCGGTACATGGGGCCGGCCAGCAGCGTCAGCGGGAAGAAGAGATAGATGAAGTAATCAAGCGGCGACACCCGCTCGTTGCGCGGCGCGAACAGCAGCACGTCGATCGCGCGGAACGTCGCGAACGACAGGCCCAGCATGGCCCCAAGGTGGGACACGCCCGTCTTGACCAGGAGCAGCGGCGTCATCGTGATGATCACCGCCAGCCACGTGGGGATGTAATTGCGGCGCATCGCCCACAAGGCGCCGCCCGAGATGGCCAAGAGCGCGATCGGCTGGTAGGGGCGCGCCCAGAACACCGCCATCCATACGCCCAGGCAAATGACGCCGATGATGTGCCGGTAGCCGATGCGCAGGGGCATGCCGGACGACCGGTACGCCACCAGGCCAAGGCCGCCAAACAGGGCGCCGCCAAAAAAGCTCAAGCTAGCAAACAATTCCATGGCGCGCTCAGAACTGCTGGTATTGGAATTCGACCTTGATCGGCCCGCCGCTGCCCGTGGTGGGCTGCGCCTGCAGAACGAACACCAGGATCACGCCCACGTACAGGCACAGGTGCCAGAAGAACCGGCGCGCCCAGGACGCGCCCGCTTGGCGGGCTTCGCCTTTGAGAAAGAATTTCATCGGGAAAAGTACTCCGCAATGCCTTGGTCAGCCATGGCCCAGCCAAGTTCGGCCAGGTGCATGTCGTCGCGGACCATGCCCGGCTCGAAGGGGATGCTATAGAGATCCAGGCAACCCATCTGGTAGCGCGTGCACATGCCGGTGATGGCGTCCACGACCGGGTCGAATCGCTCGACGTCCAGGATGAGCTTGGGATTGAAGGGCTGGATGACGAAGTAGGCCTTGACCTTGCGCTTCTGCAGCAGGGCCATCACGCGCGACAGATCGCCCAGTTCGGTACGGGTGATCGGATCGACGTCGGCGAACTCGTTGCGCGCGGGCGAATACAGCGGCGCCAGGTATTGCTTGTAGTAGTCGTCGCGCACGTCGTAGGGATTGTTGCCGCCTAGGCCGTGCTCGACCACGCGCGCCTCATGGGTCAGCCGGCTCCACTGCCCGGAATTCAGGCGGGCGGACATCGGCCACGACACAAAGCGGTGGGCGGGCACCGAAAGCTTGCTGCGCGGCTTGTCGGGCGCGGGCTCCTTGCGCGCGTTCCACCAGAGCCCCAGCTTGTCCTTCAGTTCGGACACCTGGCCATTGGCGATGAGCCACAGCAGGCCCCAATTGGCGTTGTCGGTGATCCAGTTCTGCATCTGCTCGCGCGTGCTGGGCTGATCCCAGAGCCGGTCCCAGACCGGTCCCGTGACGTGCTCGGCAAATGCGCTGCGCGGCAGTTGTCCGCCGGATGCGAACCACGCGGGCGACACCATGATCACCAGCCGCGTGTTCGGCGTGAGGGAATCGGCCACCGACTCCAGCACGCTGACGATGCCGTAGGACTGGAACATCGCATGGCCATAGGCCAGCGTCGGCACCTTCAGCTCTTCCGGGAAAAAGCGGTAGGGAACGAAGCGCAGGTCATGGCTGGACAGTTCCGACGAACCGAGCACGACGAGGGTGCCGTCGCTCAGGGCGTTGCCAAGCCGGTTCAGGTTGACGTGCTGCGTGCCCCAGTCCGGCCCGAGGTTGGGCAGGTAGTTGCTCTTGTCGGCGGCAACCGCCGAGGGCGACGATGCGGGGCTGACGACGCGGCTGAGCAGGTCGTCCGCACCGCAATACGTGCCCACCGCCAGAGCCACCGCCGTCGCGGCCGCCGCGGCATGGGACAGCAAGCGGGTATTACGAAGTATGGGCAGCGACATAGCCGGCAAGCACGCGGACCGACTGAAGGTGCTCAGCAATTTCGGGAGCCGGGATGCTGCAGCCGTACTCGGACTCGACCGCCAGCGTGATGTCGACGGCGGCGAGCGAATCGACCAGGCCGGTGGCAATCAGTTGCGTGTCGGGGGTGACTTTCTTCATGACGATCGACTCGACGATCTCGCCGATCTTGGTGTGGAGTTCTTGCTCGGTATGCATAGAGGTAGTGCAGCGTAACGATGCCGTGTCGGCATTCCATCCCCCGCCCCGGGATTCAGGACGTCGAGGATACAGAAAAAAGCTGAAACCAAACTGAAAAATTCCAGCCATCAATACGGCGCCAAGAATTACCTGGTTACATCAAATTCAAGGCCTCGCGCCGCCGCAATCATTGCACTTCGGCCGTCGAATCGCCATGAAACTTATGGAGGAAATAGCGAGAAAACGCTGGGAAACGTAACGTTCGAGGGTAAATCCCGGGTGCCGCGTTGCTGCTGAGCGACAGATTTCTACCTCTGCACTTGCGGTTCTCCACGGCCCCTATTTCCGCCCCGCTTTCAGCGGACGAAAAAAAGCCCGCTTGCGCGGGCTTTCATTGCGGCGCCGCCGAATCACATCGGCGTGACGCGCGTCGGACCCGCGCCACTGATCACCTGGACGCGCTGGCCTACGCTGACAGGCACGTCCGCTTCCTGGGCGACCACGCGGGTTTCGCCGTTGTCCAGGCGCACCGTGATCTCCAGGCCGGAGTTCTTCTGTGCGCGGTTTTCGACGGCGTTGCCGGCCAATGCGCCAAGGATTACCCCGCCGACCGTGGCGATGGTGCGGCCCGTGCCGCCACCGATTGCATTGCCTGCCACACCGCCGAGCGCACCGCCGGCCACCATGCCGACGCCGCTGGACCTGTCATTCTGAATGACGATCGGGCGTACCCCGGTGACCGTGCCCGTGCGAACGATCTGCTCGCGCTGCGCCTGGTCATAGCTGTACACGCCGCTCGAGGCGCTGGGATTGGCGCATCCGCCAAGCACGGCCAACGACGTCACGACGGCCGCTGCCGCCATCAAGCGGCCAACGCGCGGCGTTACCAGGGAAAAAGACTTTATATGATTCATTTGGACTCCTCGTTCGGGTACTGCCGACGGTAATTGATCATACTCCGCGCAAAAAACCCGGCAAGCGCGCCAGCAACAGACTGAAACGCTCCGCCAGAAGCTGCAAACCCGCGGTACGAAACAACGGGCTACAGCCCGTTGCCTCTTGCATATGCACTACCCGTTTGGACCCTGCCAATACGCGGCGGTTCCCAAGGAATTCCAACCCTCAGGCAGGCAGATGAATGCCGTAGGTTGCGTGCAGCACCGCGTCGATCTCGGCGCGCGTCGGCGCATGATTTTGCGGGCCGCGCGAAGCGATCTTGATCGCGCCCATCACGTTGCCCAGGCGGCAGCTGTCTTCCCAGTTCCAGCCGCTGGTCAGGCCATACAGCAGGCCGCCGCGCTGCGCATCGCCGCAGCCGGTCGGGTCCACGACCTGCGCGGCGCGCACCGGCGCGATCTGGATCGTCTTGCCGCCGGTGAGCAAGGTGGCGCCTTCGGCGCCGCGCGTGACCACCACGGCCTGCAGGGTGCTGGCGATATCGGCAACGCTGCGGCCGGTGCGCTGTTCAACCACGCCCGCTTCGTAGTCGTTGACCGTCAGGGCCTGCGCCAGCTTGAGCATGCGTTCGAGGTCTGCGCCGTCAAACAGCGGCATGGCCTGGCCGAGGTCGAAGATGAAGGGAATGCCGCGTTTGTGCAGGCGTTCCGCGTGCGCGAACATGCCTTCTTTGGCGTCCGGCGCCACGATGCCCCAGGCCGCATCGGCGTCGCTCAGGTCGTTTTGCGCCGCGAACGACATGGCGCCCGGGTGGAAGGCGGTGATCTGGTTGTCGTCCAGGTCGGTGGTGATGAAGCACTGCGCGGTGAAGGTCTCGGGAATGACCTTGACGCGGCTGACGTCGATACCCAGGCCCGACAGGCGATCCATGTATTCGCCGGCGTCTTCGCCGACGGTGGCGACCGGCACGGGCTTGCCGCCCAGCAGATTCATGTTGTACGCGATGTTGCCCGAGCAGCCGCCGTACTCTTTGCGCATGCTGGGCACCAGGAACGAAACGCTCAGGGATTGGATGCGGTCGGCAAGGATGTGTTCCTTGAAGCGACCTTCGAACACCGCAATGGTGTCGAACGCCATCGAACCGCAGACCAGAACAGGGGTTGCCATACTTGTCATCCTTTACGGAAAAAACTTGTCGAGTTGATAGCCGTTGACCTGAACGCCAGTCACTTCAATGGGCACTGAAATCTTCAGTTCGCCGTTGGGGCCGAACGGGCCGCTCAACTGCTGCGGCGTGAGGTAGTTTTCGGGCATCAGCACCTTGCGCACGACCACCGTGTCCGACAGGTCCGTCAGGTCCAGCACCAGCGCCGGCCAATGTTGGGGCTTGTCATAGCGGTTGTGCATCATAACGTTCAGCACAAGGCGGCTGCGCCCGTCGTCGATGGCCGCAGCGCCCGTTGGCGGCTGCAGCGACGACGAGGAAATCCCGATGCGCTCCAGGCGCCGGGCATAGCCGACCGTGCAGCCCAACGGCTTGCAGACGGCTTCCAGCGCCGGCCGCACCGCGGGCACGGAATTGGCGATATCGGTGCGGTACACGTACAGCAACTGCAAGCCCAGCGCGATCAGGCCGATCAGGCAGGCGTAACCCCAAAGCTTGCGCCACAGGCCGTGACGCTCCTGCCGGTCCTGATCCAGGAATTCCGGCGGCGCGCGCCCGACATCCGTGGCGCTGGAATAGCGCGTGCGCGTTTCGCCAAGCACCGGCTCCCGGCCGCTGTCTTGGTCAAGTTCGTCTTCGGCTTCGTATTCGTCGTCGCGCTCGGCGTCGCGGACATCGTCGCGCTGGCGGCCCGGGTTCCAGGCTATCGTCGGTTCGCCGGACCTGCCGGCGACGACGGGCTCGCCGCGATAACCGGCAGGCTGCCCGACGTAGGGCGCGCGGGGCGGCTCCACTTCGCGGTCATAGGGATCGTAGAGGTCGTCGTCATCGGCGGCGTCTTCGTCCACGGGCGCCGCATCCGGTTCGGCGCGCCGGCGGATGTCGCCGCGGCCGCGCAGCACCGCGGGCGGGACAGCCACGGCCGGCGATGCGGCGGGCTCGTCTTCCCAGGGGGGAATCGACGGCGCCGTCACGACGGGCGGTGCGGCCGGCTCAGGTGCGGCCGGCTCAGGCGTGGCCGGGATGGGCCGTGGCGCGGCCGGCTCAGGGGCGGCAAATGACGGGCCCGGGACCGGCGCG
>NZ_AGUF01000023.1 GCF_000236785.1 Achromobacter arsenitoxydans SY8
CGGTGGCGCCTGCCGTGTTGTTGGCGGCGGCGGGCGGCGTGGTGGCCTGGCGCTGCTGCGTCACATTGGAGGATTGACGCCCGACGCTCGAGCCGCCACCCGCGCGGCGGGCTTCGGCGTCAAACGACGCCGTCACCAGCGCCGCGCCGGAAACGGCGATGAGCGCCGCGGCGACAAACCGCGAAAGACAGAATTTGGACATAGGTTTGCTCCCTCGTACTCGCGCTTCCGCTGCCCCGAGCAACGGAAGGGCCCCGCGAAACGCGGGACCATCTGCGCGACTTTTCTTACAGTAATCTGAATGGCGTAAGAATAACGGACAAGGCGCTGCCCCACAAGTTCCCCGTGGAAGCGCAAAACTTGCCGTTGATTGCCCGATCAGGCCAGGCGCACCCCTTCGTGCAGGGCGGCGATGCCGGCGGTCAGGTTGAAATACTGCACCCGCTCCAGGCCGGCGGTCCGCAGCATGTCGGCCAGGGTCTCCTGGTCGGGATGCATGCGGATGGATTCCGCCAGGTAGCGGTAGCTGGCCTCGTCGTTGGCGATCTTCTTGCCCAGCCAGGGCAGCACATTGAAGGAATACCAGTCGTAGGCCGGCGACAGCGGCTTGGCCACGCGCGAGAATTCCAGCACCAGCAGCTTGCCGCCCGGCTTGAGCACCCGGGTCATCTCGGCCAGCGCGCGGTCCTTGTGGGTCATGTTGCGCAGGCCAAAGGCCACGCTGACGCGGTCGAAGTAGCCCGACGGGAACGGCAGGCGCTCGGCGTCGCACACCGCGGTGGGCACCAGCAGGCCGGCATCCGTCAGGCGGTCGCGGCCCACGCGCAGCATGGAATCATTGATGTCGGTCAGCCAGACTTCGCCCGTGGGGCCGGCGCGCTTGGCGAAGGCGCGGGCCAGGTCGCCCGTGCCGCCGGCGATGTCCAGCACCTTCATGCCAGGGCGGATGGCCGCGCGGCCGATGGTGAAGGCCTTCCAGACGCGGTGCAGGCCGGCGGACATGAAGTCGTTCATGACGTCGTAGCGCTGCGCGACCGAGTGGAAGACCTCGGCGACCTTGCGGGCTTTTTCGCTTTCCGGCACCGACTGGAAGCCGAAGTGCGTGGAACTGGAAGCGGAATCCGCGGATTGTTGCGTTTCGGAGGGGTTTTGCATGGTGAATTCCCGATATATCGTTCAATGGTAGCCTATCGGGCGCGCGGCTGCGGCGGACGGACCCGCCAGATGGTGCGCCGCGGTCACATACCTGAAATATTGCGGCCATACTATCGCAATGTTCGCGCCGCGCCGGCGCTCCGAAGTGTGCCAAATTCCACATGTCCAGCACCATCCTCGTCGTCGAAGACGAACCCGCCATCCAGGAACTGATCGCCGTCAACCTGTCCTTCGCCGGGCACAAGGTGCTGCGCGCCTTCGACGCCGACCAGGCCCAGACCCTGATCCGCGCCGAGCTTCCCGATCTGATCCTGCTGGATTGGATGCTGCCCGGCACGTCCGGCCTGGCCATGGCGCGCAAGCTGCGCAACGACGAGCGCACCCGAGCCGTCCCCGTCATCATGCTGACCGCCAAGGGTTCCGAGCAGGACAAGGTGGACGGCCTGGAAGCCGGCGCCGACGACTACATCACCAAGCCCTTCTCGCCGAAAGAGCTGATGGCCCGCATCAAGGCCGTGCTGCGCCGCCGCGCGCCCCAGCTGACCGACGACGTGATCGACGTGGGCGGCCTGAAGCTCGACCCCGTGACGCACCGCCTGTCGGGCAACAGCCAGTCGCTGCAGATCGGCCCGACCGAATTCCGCCTGCTCCACTTCTTCATGACGCATCCCGAGCGGGTCTTTTCCCGTTCGCAGTTGCTGGACCAGGTCTGGGGCGACCACGTCTTCGTGGAAGAGCGCACCGTCGACGTCCACATCCGCCGCCTGCGCAAAGCGCTGGAACCCAGCGGGCACGACGCGCACGTGGAAACTGTCCGCGGCAGCGGCTACCGGTTTACTGCACAGCTCCCGACGCGGTAAAACTCCCGCACGATGATCTGGCTGCGCACACTTTTCCTGGTCGCCCTGTGGGCGGTGCTGGCCCTGCTCGCGCAATGGCTGCTTGGCGACCCCGCGGGCTGGCTGGTGTTTTCCGCGGCGCTGACCGCCATGCTGCTCTGGCGCAGCTGGCGGCTGACCCTGGTGTCTCGCTGGGCCAACCAGCCCGACTCCGCCCCGCCAGCCTCCGTCGGCCCCTGGGACGACATCCTCGCCCCTCTCTACCGCTACACCCGGGCCCGCGCCCGCGAACTTTCCGAAACCCGCGACACCATGCAGGGCATGCTGGCGGCCGCCCAGGCGCTGCCTGACGGCGCGGTCACCCTGAACGAGGATTTCCAGATCGACTGGTGCAACCGCATGGCGCGCCAGCACCTGGGCCTGCGCCTGCCGGCCGACCGCGGCCACAACCTGCTGAACCTGCTGCGGGCGCCCGAATTCGTGGAATACGCGCATCGCGCCGCGTGGCCCGAGCCCATTCTGGTGCGACTGGGCCAGCAAGGCCAGGAACGGCTGATGATGATGCAACTGACGGCCTACGCCAGCAACCAGCGCCTGCTCATCACCCGCGACGTCACGCAGATCGAACGGCTGGAGACCACCCGCCGCGACTTCGTCGCCAACGTATCCCATGAACTGCGCACGCCCCTGACGGTGCTGGCGGGCTTCCTGGAAACACTGCGGGACATGCCCGAGGACATGCTGCCGCAGGAGCAGCGCGCCCAGTACATCGACATGATGCACGAGCAGGCCCACCGCATGCAGGCCATCGTGGAAGACCTGCTGACCCTGTCCACGCTGGAATCGTCGCCGGGCAGCGACCCGCGCGCCGTCAACATGGGCGCCCTGCTGCAGAAGGCGCGCCAGCAGATCGAGGCTCTGTCGGGCGGCCGGCACGTGCTGGAATGGCACATCGACGAAAGCCTGGACGTGCTGGGCGCCGAGACCGAACTGACGTCCGCCCTGTCCAACCTGCTGACCAACGCCGTGCGCTACACGCCCGACGGCGGCACGATCACCGTGCGCTGGGAACGCGAGCCGGACGGCGGCGCGCGCTATAGCGTCCAGGACACCGGCATCGGCATCCCCGCCCGGCACCTGCCGCGGCTGACCGAACGCTTCTACCGCGTGGACCGCGGCCGGTCGCGCGCCGTGGGCGGCACCGGCCTGGGACTGGCGATCACCAAGCACATCGCGATGCGCCACGACGCCGAACTGCTCATCACCAGCGAGCCCGGCAAGGGCAGCGTCTTCGCACTGCGATTCCCTGCGGACCGCATCGCCCTAGCCGAACCGGCCTGAACTGGCCGGCCACGGCCGCATCCGCATCCGAGCCGCATCCGAGCCGCATCCGAGCCGCATCCGAGCCGCAGCCGCAGCCGCAGCCGCGGCGCGGATGGTAAATTTTCGGCCATGCGCATCCTGGTCATCGAAGACGAACCCAAACTGGCCGACTACCTCAAAAAGGGGCTGTCGGAGCAAAGCCATGTGGTGGACGTGGCGCGCGACGGCCTGGACGGCCGCCACCTGGCATTGGAAGGCGCCTACGACCTGATCGTGCTGGACGTCATGCTGCCGGGAATCGACGGCTTCGAAGTCCTGGCGTCGGTGCGCGCCCGCAAGGACACCCCCATCCTGATGCTGACGGCGCGCGATGCCGTGGAAGACCGCGTGCGCGGCCTGGAGGGCGGCGCCGACGACTACCTGGTCAAGCCCTTCGCATTCTCGGAGCTGCTGGCGCGAGTCCAGGCGCTGCTGCGCCGTGGGCGCTCACAGGAGCCCACGCTGCTGCGGCTGGCCGACCTGGAACTGGACCTGGCGCGACGCCGCGCCCAGCGCGGCGGCCAGCGCCTGGACCTGACCGCCAAGGAATTCAGCCTGCTGGCGCTGCTGCTGCGCCGCCAGGGCCAGGTGCTGTCGCGCACCACCCTGGCCGAACAAGTCTGGGACATGAACTTCGACAGCGACACCAACGTCATCGACGTAGCGGTGCGGCGGCTGCGCGGCAAACTGGACGACCCCTACGACACGAAACTGCTGCACACCGTGCGCGGCATGGGCTACGTGCTGGAATCGCGTCCGGCGGGGGACCGCCCCACGGATGGCCGCCCCGCGGATGGCCGCCCCACGGATGGCCGCCCCACGTGAAGCGCCCCCGCATACGTTCGATGCAGGCGCGGCTGACGCTGCTGCTGGGCGCCATCGCCCTGCTGGTGTCCAGCCTGGCCGGCGCCACGCTGTTCTGGGCGCTCAAGCGCGAGGTTGAACGCCAGGAGATCACCGAGGTCAGCGGCAAGCTCGAACTCATCGACCACCTGATCGACATGCAGAACAGCGCCAGCGGTCTGCACGACCTGGCCGCCACCTTCGACGATATGCGCGCGGGACAGGGGCAGCTGGGCATCTGGATCGTGGACGCGCAGGGCAAGGTCGTCTACGGCGGCGCCGCCCCCGAGACCCTGGAAACGATAGGCGGCCGGCAGGTCGTGCTGCAGACCCCGGACGGCGGGCGCATGCGCGGCCTGCGGGTCGCCATGAACGACCGCATCCTGCCGGGCGCACAGCTGACCGTGGCGGTCAGCACGCGCACCAGCTCGCAGTTCCTGTACGCCTATGGCACCGCGCTGCTGCTGATCTGCGCGCTGTGGGTGGGCGCCACCGTCGTGCTGGCGGCGTGGGCCGTGCGGCGCAGCATGGCGCCGGCGCGCAGGCTGTCCGGGCAGGCCGCAAGCATCCAGCCCGACAACCTGGCGCGGCGCCTGCCGCTGGAAGACACCGACCGCGAACTCCACGAACTGGTGCGCTCCTTCAACCGCACGCTCGACCGTCTGCAGTCCGCCTACCAGCAGATGGAAGGCTTCAACGCCGACGTGGCGCACGAGCTGCGCACCCCGCTGGCGACGCTGATCAACGGCACGCAGGTCATGCTGTCCTCGCCGCGCGACGCGCAGGAGCTGCGCGACGCGCTGGAGTCCAACCTGGAAGAGCTGGAAGACCTGAAGACCCTGGTCAACGACATGCTGTTCCTGGCCCGCGCCGACCGCGGTGAACGCGCCGCCGACCTGGCCGCGGTGTCGCTGGCCGCCGAAGCCCGGCGAGTGGCCGAATACTATGAAGCCACGCTGGAAGAGCACGCCGTGCGGCTGCGCTGCGTCGGGGACGCCACCGTAGCCGCCAACGCAGGGCTGGTGCGCCGCGCGCTGGCCAACCTGATTTCCAACGCAATCAAGGCCACGCCGCGCGGCGGCGAGATCGTGCTGGCCTGTTCGTCGTCCGCCGCCGGCGCGCGGATCGAGGTCCGCAACCCCGGCCCGCCGATCCCGCCCGCCGACCTGCCCCGCATCTTCGACCGTTTTTTCCGGTCGGGCCAGGCGCGCGCCCCGCGCAGCGAGGGCCACGGACTGGGACTGGCCATCGTGCGCGCGATTGCGCGCATGCATGGCGGCGACGTGGATGCCGCATCGGATGCGGCTGGCACCGTGGTCGGCATCACCCTGAGAGGGGCCGAGACGCCTTCCGGCCCCGCCAACATTACAAAAACGTAATCTGCGCGACAGGATCGGGTCACCCCGGTTTGCCTAAAGTGCCAGCACGGTCACTCCTAAAAGGATCCACGTGAAAGGCACCCTGCTCCGCACCACCCAGGCCGCCGCCCTGGCCCTGTCGCTCTTCGCCGGCGCCGCTTACGCTGCCGGCACGCATGCCGGCCACGGTACGCCGGCAGCTTCGGCCCCCATCGGCAAGCCGGGCGATCCCGCCCGCGTGACGCGCACCATCGAGATCGACATGACCGACGCCATGCGCTTCACGCCCGCCAGCATTGACGTCAAGGCCGGCGAAACCGTGCGCCTGAACGTGCGCAACAGCGGCATGATCCGGCACGAACTGGTGCTGGGCACCGATGCCGATCTGAAATCGCATTACGACATGATGATGAAGGACCCCGGCATGCGGCACGAAGAACCCAACGCCGTGTCGCTTGAGGCCGGCAAGCGCGGCCAGATCGTGTGGCGCTTCGACAAGGCGGGCACGGTGTCGTTCGGCTGTCTCGAACCCGGCCACTATGCCGCGGGCATGAAGGGTTCGGTCTCGGTGCTGTGACATGAAAGCGCTACTTCCCCCTTCCCGCCGGCGCTTCGTACAAGGCCTGGCCGCAGGCGGCGCGCTGGCCGCGCTGGGCGGCTGGCGCGCCGCGCTGGCGCAGCAGGCGGCCGCGCCAGCAGCCGAGTTGCGCGGCACCGAATTCCACCTGGAGATCGGCGAAACCCCCGTGAACTTCACCGGCGCCGCACGCATCGCCACCACGGTGAACGGTCAACTGCCCGCGCCGCTGCTGCGCTGGCGCGAGGGCGACACCGTCACGCTGCACGTCGCCAACCGCCTGCGCGAACAGACGTCCATCCATTGGCACGGCATCCTCCTTCCCACTGAAATGGACGGCGTGCCGGGCCTGAGCTTTCCCGGCATAGATCCCGGGCAGACCTTCACGTACCGCTTCCAGGTGCGCCAGAGCGGCACCTACTGGTACCACAGCCACTCGGGCTTCCAGGAACAGACCGGCCTGTACGGCGCCATCGTCATCGACCCGCGCCGCCGCGATCCCATCGCGTCCGACCGCGACTACACGGTGCTGCTGTCGGACTGGACCGACGAAGACCCGATGCGCCTGTTCAACAAGCTGAAGGTGATGCCCGACTACTACAACCGCATCCAGCCCAGCGTTCAAAGCCTGGCGGCCGACGCGCGGGACAAAGGCTGGCGCGGTGCGCTGGCCGAACGCCTGATGTGGGAACAGATGCGCATGAACCCCTCGGACCTGGCGGACGTATCCGGTTCGACCTACACCTTCCTTACCAACGGCGCCACGCCGGCCGGCAACTGGACGGGACTATTCACGCCGGGCGAGCGCGTGCGACTGCGCTTCATCAACGGTTCCGCGATGACGTACTTCGACGTGCGCATCCCGGGCCTGAAGATGACGGTCGTGGCGGCGGACGGGCAGGACGTGCGCCCCGTGGAAATCGAGGAATTCCGCATTGGCGTAGCCGAAACCTATGACGTGATCGTCGAACCCCGGGAAGACCGCGCCTACACGATCTTTTCGCAGGCCATGGACCGCTCCGGCTACGCGCGCGCGACGCTGGCGCCGCGCGCCGGCATGCAGGCCGAGGTGCCGGCACTGGACCGCGTGCAGTTGCTGGGCATGATGGACATGGGCATGGCTCATGACATGGGCGGACAAGGCGCGGCCGGGCACGACATGGCCGGCATGCAGGACAGCGGCCCGGCCGGCGGGGCGGACCACGCGGGGATGAACCATGCGGCCATGCCGGGCATGGATCACGCCGGCATGCACGGGTCCGGCGCGAATCAGGGCGGCATGGTGGAGGTCAGGCACCCATATCCCGCCGAACGCGGCGTGGGCAATTCCATGCTGCCCGACGTGGTGTCGACGCGCCTGGACGATCCCGGTGTCGGCCTGCGCGACAACGGCCGCCGCGTGCTGACCTACGCGGACCTGCACTCCATGCGCGAACCGGACGACAACCGGCCGCCCTCGCGCGAGATCGAGCTGCACCTGACGGGCAACATGGAACGCTACATGTGGTCGTTCAATGGCGTGAAGTTCTCGGACGCCAAGCCCATCGTGCTGCGCTACGGCGAGCGCGTGCGCTTCGTGCTGGTCAACGACACGATGATGACGCATCCGATCCACCTGCATGGGCTGTGGAGCGACCTGGAATCGCCCGACGGCGCGTTCCAGGTGCGCAAGCACACGATCACCCTCAATCCGGCGCAGCGCCTCAGCTACCGCGTCAGCGCCGATGCGCGCGGGCACTGGGCCTATCACTGCCATCTGCTGTATCACATGGAGGCCGGCATGTTCAGGGCGGTCGTGGTGGAGTAAACGATGAAAACAAGCAAACTCCGGCGCCTCCCGCTGCGCGCCAGCGCGATCGCCTTTGCGCTGGCGGGCCCCGCGGCCTGGGCGCAATCGGGCGGCATGGACCATTCCACTATGCCCGGAATGGATCACGGGTCGATGAGCCACGCGCCCGCGGCCCCGGCCGCCGCGCCGCCCGTCGGCAGCCTGCCCGCCAGCGACGGCGCGGGCGAGCGCGGCTACGACAGCTACGGCATCCATCCGCACATGATGGACAACGCGCCCACGTGGCAGGTGCTGTTCGACAAGTTCGGCTTCGCGCGCAATCGGGACGGCCAGAATGCGCTGGAGTGGGACGGCCGCTTCTGGGCCGGCACCGCCACAAACCGCCTGCTGATCAAGAGCGAGGGCGAACGCGAAAGCGGCGGCGGATCGGACGGTAAGGTCGAAGCCTTCTGGAGCCACGCCATATCGCCGTTCTGGGACCTGCAGCTGGGCGCGCGCCGCGACATCGGCACGGGCCCCAAGCGCAACTGGGCCGCGATCGGCATCGAAGGCGTTCTGCCCTACAACATCGAACTGGAGACCACCGCCTACGCGGGTTCGTCCGGGCGCACCGCGCTGGCGCTGAAGGCCGAATACGACCTGCTCCTGACGCAGCGGCTGATCCTCACGCCCGAACTGGAGGCCAGCCTCTACGGCAAGGACGACGCGGCGCGCGGCATCGGCTCGGGCCTGTCGCAGGGCGCCTTTTCGCTGCGCCTGCGCTACGAGGTCACCCGCGAATTCGCGCCCTATGTTGGCGTATCCTTTGAACGCAAGTTCGGGCAGACCGCGAGCTACGCGGCCGATGCGGGCGAAAGCCGGTCGCAGGCCGCCATCATCGCGGGCGTGCGCTTCTGGTTCTGACCGCCGGCGCCCGACCATCCGAGAAGCCCTTCAATTTTCTGCACGGAGCATCATGAACGTTTCCCGCCTTACGCGCCGCCTGGTTCTCGCCGCGGCCCTGTCCGCCCCCGTCATCGTCGCCGCGCAGACGCCCGTCAAGGTGCAGGTCTGGAAGACGCCCACCTGCGGCTGCTGCGAGGACTGGGTCAAGCACATGCGCGACAACGGCTTCGAAGTCTCCACGCACGACGTCCAGGACACCGGCCCGATCCGCCGCAACGCCGGCATGGCGGACTACGGGTCCTGCCACACCGCCATGGTGGAAGGCTACGCCGTAGAAGGCCACGTGCCGGCCAGCGACGTGCGCCGGCTGCTGCTGGAAAAGCCTGACGCGGCGGGCCTTGCCGCCCCGGGCATGCCGCTGGGATCGCCCGGCATGGACGGCCCCGAATACGGCGGCCGCAAGACGCCGCACGACGTGGTGCTGGTGGACAAGCAGGGCAAGGCCAAGGTCTTCCAGGCCTACCGCTAAGCGGCGCACTGGCGGCGCGGCCGCGGCCGCGCCCTGAAACAATTCATCCACACCGGCTCAATGGCTACTCCTTGCACTGCAGCAAAAATGGTCCACAATAAATAAAACGCGTTTCTCACCCACCCCCTTGGCTGTCATGGCACAAATCGTCCTGTTCGAGAACATCCACCCGAGCGCCCGCGCCGTCTTCGAGGCTGCCGGCTACACCGACATCGTCACGCATGCCGCGGCCCTGCCGCCGGCGCAATTGCACGACGCCCTGCGCGGCGTGCAAGTGGCGGGGATACGTTCTCGCACGCACCTGGATGCCGCTTTGCTGTCCGGCAACCCCGACCTGCGCGTCGTCGGCTGCTTCTGCATCGGCACCAACCAGGTGGACCTCGATACCGCCATGCAGCGCGGCATTCCGGTCTTCAACGCGCCCTTCTCCAACACCCGCTCGGTCGCCGAACTGGTGCTGGGCGAAGCCATCCTGCTGCTGCGCCGGATCCCCGAAAAGAACGCCCGCGTCCACCTTGGCCACTGGGACAAGAGCGCGGCGGGCGCCTTTGAAACCCGCGGCAAGACGCTGGGCATCGTGGGCTACGGCAATATCGGCTCGCAGATCAGCACCCTGGCCGAAAGCCTGGGCATGCGCGTTATCTACCACGACGTCGAAGCCAAGCTGCCGCTGGGCAACGCGCGCCCCGCCGGCACGCTGAACGACCTGCTGGAGCAGGCCGACGTGGTGACGCTGCACGTTCCCGGCGGCAAGTCCACCGAAAACATCATGAACGCCGAGACCATCGGACGCATGCGCCGCGGCTCCATCCTGATCAACGCGTCGCGCGGCACGGTCGTGGATATCGCCGCGCTGCACGCGGCGCTGAAGTCCGGACACCTTGCCGGCGCCGCGCTGGACGTGTTCCCCACCGAGCCCAAGGGTCCGGACGAACCGCTGGCCAGCCCGCTGATCGGCATGCCCAACGTCATCCTGACCCCGCACATCGGCGGCAGCACGCAGGAATCGCAAGAGAACATCGGCCGCGAAGTGGCCGAAAAGCTGGTGCGCTTCCTGCAGGCCGGCACCACCAAGGGCGCGGTCAACTTCCCCGAGCTGCCGTTCCTGGAACAAGCCGGCGGCACGCGCATCCTGCACGTCCACCGCAACGCGCCAGGCGCGCTGGGCGCGCTGGACAACCTGATGGCGCAGCACGGCCTGAACATCGTCAGCCAGACCCTGCAGACCCGCGGACAGATCGGCTACGTGATCACCGACGTCGAGGGCGAAGTCGACGACATCGTGATGGCCGACTTGCGCAACCATCCGATCACCGTGCGCTGCGACCGGCTGTAAGAACAAGCGCCGCTAAAGACAAGAGCCCCTTCGGGGGCTCTTCTGTTATGGGGCAACAGGCGTCACGCCCTGGCGGCATGTGTCTGACACCCGCTGGAGACTCCCTCGACAGTTGTCAGACACGCGCAAAATGCACCAGGTGTCTGACACCCTCAAGAGCCGCCCTCCGCCGTGCCCCGACGTCCCGAGGGTGTCAGACACCGGCCGAATCCGCCGCCGCCCTCACCAGACACTCCGCGATCTTCTCGCGCACGCTGCCGGCATCGAAGGGCAGGCGCCCGATGATGCCGATCTCGCGATGAAAGGCCAGCCCGTCCAACTGCAGCAGACGCAGTCCCGTCATGTCCAGCCGCCGCAGCCTGGGCAGCAACGCCACGCCCAGGCCATGCCGCACCATGCCCGCGATCGCCTCGATCTCGTCCAGCTCCACGGCCTCGTGCACATTAATGCGGTGCTTCTTCAGGAAGACGTCCACCACGCGCCCGCCGAACGAGGCGCGGTCGTAGCGGATGAACGGCTGGGTCGCCAGCAGCTCGCGCCAGGGCGCGGGCGGCATCGACTCGGGCATGGCCAGCATCACCGGCTCGCTCATCAGCGGCTGCCAGCCCAGTTCGGGCGGCAGGGCGAACGGCGGCCGGATCAGCACGGCCAGATCCACCTCGCCGGCGTCCACCTGGCCCAATAGCGACAGCGAAACGCCGGGCACGATCCGCACCCGGACGTCCGGATACGCCGCCCGGAACTCGCCCACCGCATGCACCAGCAGGTCCTGCTGCACGGAAGCAATGGCGCCGATGCGCAGCGACCCGCTGACATGGCCCGCGCCCGCCGACGCGGCCATGCGCTCGGCCATGGAAACCAGTTCCTCGGCCTGCGGCAGCATCTCTCGGCCATGGGCGTTCAGCACCGCGGCGCGCGGGCCGCGGTCGAACAGTTCAACCCCCAGGTATTCCTCCAGGCGCTTGATCTGCGCGCTGACCGCGGATTGGGTCAGGCCCAGCTGGGCTCCCGCCCCTGTGAACGTGCCGTCACGCGCCACCGCGAGAAAGGTCTTGAATTCCTTGATCACTATCAATAATTTCGATGGTAAGGCACAAAAAATATCGTTTTTCAATAAAAAAAACAATACCTAAACTAGCGTCAGGTGCTAAGGCCTACCCGAATTGCGGCAGGCCGGCATTCTGACCGATCATTATTTTTTCTTTGCCTGACCCGGAGCCTTGCATGTCCGCTCAAACCAACCTGCCGCCGTTCCACCTGGCCTTCCCCGTTCGCGACCTGGCCGAAGCCCGCGCCTTCTACGGCGAAAAACTGGGCTGTCCGGAGGGCCGCAGCTCGCCCGAATGGATCGACTTCAACTTCTACGGCCACCAGATCGTGGCTCACCTGGCGCCCAGCGAATGCGGCCACAAGGCCACCAGCGCCGTGGATTCGCACAATGTGCCCGTACGCCATTTCGGCGCCGTGCTTTCCATGGAACAATGGGAAACCATGGCCAAGCGCCTGACCGACGCCGGGACCGAGTTCGTGATCGAGCCCTACATCCGCTTCAAGGGCGAAGTGGGCGAACAAGCCACGATGTTCTTCCTGGATCCGTCGGGCAATGCGCTTGAATTCAAGGCGTTCAAGAACATGGATTCGTTGTTCGCCAAGTAATCCGTCCCTACAGGTTTCGTGCCGTTGAACGCTATATCCAACACTCATTCTCCGGCCGAAACCCGCTGGCGCATCCTGCCCCAGGGTGACCGCTGCCTGATCATTTCGTTTGGCGAGCAGATCGACGCGGCGATCGGCCGGACCTGTTTGGCCGCGGCCCGCAAGCTGCGCGATGCGCAGCTGCCCGGGGTAACCGACGTGGTGCCTTCTTTTGTCGCGGTGGCGGTGCATTACCGGCCCGGCGGACACGGCGAAGGCCCCACCTACTCCACGCTTTCCGAACACATCCACGCCTTGCTGGCCGACGGCATCCCCACCGACGCGGCCGGCGGACGAGAAATCGACATCCCCGTCTGCTACGGCGGCGAACACGGCCCCGACCTGGACGACGTGGCGCGCGCGGCCCGCCTGACGCCCGACGGCGTCATCCAGCTGCACAGCGAGCGCCGCAGCATGGTGTTCATGCTGGGTTTCGCGCCAGGCCACGCCTATCTGGGCGTGCACGACGAAAAACTGAACATTCCGCGGCGCTCCTCGCCGCGCACCGCGGTGCCCCAGGGCTCCGTGGCCATCGCCAACCGGCAGACCGTCATCTATCCGAACCGGCTGCCGGGCGGCTGGAACATCATCGGCGCCACGCCCCTGGTGATGTTCGATCCTGCCCGCGAACCCGCAGCCCTGCTCCAGCCCGGGGACGCGGTCCGTTTCGTGCCGATCAGTCCCGACGAGTTCGACCGCATCCGCGGAGCCCGGCCATGAGCATCACCGTGATCAAGCCCGGCATGCTGTCCAGCTTCCAGAACTGCGGGCGCGAAGGCTACCAGCACCAGGGCATCCCCGCGGCGGGCGCCATGGACGAACGCGCCCACCGGCTGGCCAATGCGCTGGCCGGCAACGACGGCGACCCCGCCACGCTGGAAATCACCCTGACGGGCCCCTCGCTGCGCTTTGACGTCCCGGCCTGTTTCGCCCTGGCCGGCGCCGACCTGGGCGCCACCCTCAACGATCAGGACATTCCCCTGCTGCGCCCGCTGGTCGCACGCGCCGGCGACGTTCTGGCATTCGGCGCCCGGCCGGCGGCAGGCGTGCGCGCCTATCTGGCCGTGCACGGGGGCTTTGCAATCACACCCGTCATGGGCAGCGAAACCACCTACCTGCGCAGCGGCTTCGGCGGCTTCCACGGCCGCGCGCTGCTCAAGGGCGACGTCGTCGCCCTGCGCCAGCCGCTTGCGCAGGACCGCGACGCGGACGCCTTGCAGAAAGACCTCTGGAACATGCGCGTCTATCTGCCCGCTGTGCTGGGCAACAAGCGGCGCGAATACATCCGCTTCCTGCCCGGCGTGCACTGGCCGGAATTCTCGCAGTCCAGCCGCCGGGCCTTCGGCGCCGCCGAATTCCGCATCAGCCCCCAGTCGGACCGCATGGGCTACCGCCTGCTCGGCCGGCCGCTGACCATGCACCAGCCGCGGCAGATGCTGTCCGAGGCCGCCTGCTTCGGCACCGTGCAGGTGCCGTCGGGCGGCGAGGCCATCATCCTCATGGCCGACCGGCAGACCACCGGCGGCTATCCCAAGATCGCGCAGATCGCCACTGTGGACCTGCCGCTCCTGGCGCAGTGCGCGCCCGGCGAGGTCCTGCGCTTCCAGCAGATCGAACTCGAAGACGCCCAGCGCCTGGACGGCGAGCGCGAGCGCGCCTTCGCCCAATTGCAGGAAGCGCTGGCGCCGCTGCGCGCGCTTCTGGCCTAGAAAGGAAACCGCGATGACCACCCGCATTGATATGAACTGCGACATGGGCGAAAGCTATGGCGCCTGGACCATGGGCAACGACGCGGCGGTGCTGCAGTACGTCAGCTCCGCCAACATTGCCTGCGGCTTCCACGGCGGCGACCCCGCCACCATGCGCAAGACCGTGGCGGCGGCGCTCAAGCAGGGCGTGGCGATAGGCGCCCACCCCAGCCTGCAGGACCTGGCCGGATTCGGGCGCCGCGTCATCCAGATCAGCCCCGACGAAGCCTACGACATCGTCGTCTACCAGATCGGCGCTCTGGCCGGGGTGGCGGCCTCGCAAGGCGCGCGCCTGCATCATGTGAAGGCGCACGGCGCGCTCTACAACATGGCCGCCAAGGACGAAAACCTGGCGCGGGCCATCTGCCAGGCGGTCAAGGACGTGGACGCCTCGCTGATCCTGTACGGCCTGGCCGGCAGCAAGCTGATCGACGCCGCGCGCGCCATCGGCCTGACGGCCGCCAACGAAGTCTTCGCCGACCGCTCCTACCAGGACGACGGCTCGCTCACGCCGCGCACGCGCGCCGGCGCCATGATCGAAGATGTGGATCAGGCTGTGGCGCAGGTGGTGCGCATGGTGCGCGAAGGCCTGGTGCGTTCGGTGGACGGCAAGGATGTGCCGGTGCAGGCCGACACGCTCTGCATCCATGGCGATCAGCCCAACGCGCTGATTTTCGCCAACGGCATCCGCCAGGCCCTGGAACAGGCCGGCATCGAAGTTCGCACGCCGCCCCGCGCGTAACGGCTTGGCGCGGCGCCCGGATTTCAGGCGTCCTGCAGCGCCGCCTCGCGGTAGGCCCCCAGGATTTCCGGCAGCACTTCCAGCACGTAGCGGCGCGTCAGGTCCGCCGCGCGCTCGAAGGCGCGGTCGCCCAACGCCTGGATGATGCCTTCGGTGTAGGCCGCGATCGTATTGGCCTCCAGCGACTGCCGGGCCAGCAGATAGCCCAGCGGCTCGATCTGCTCATACAGCTTGCTGAGCATGGTGGTCAGCGGCGCATTGCCTGTAAAGCGCGCCGCCGCCAGGTAGAAATCGCGCGAGGCCGCGATGAACTCGCGCGCATCGCCCCGGCCCGTCGCCGCGACAATCTCTTCATGCAAACCGCCCAGCTCGGCCACGAGCGGGCCCACGTCGGGCATTTCGGCAACCTGCCGGATGCAATAGGCATCCAGCTCTGCGCGCAGCATGTACAGGTGGCGGATCTGGGTTTCGGTATAGAGCGTGACCCTGAAACCCTTGCGCTGGATGTGCGTAACCAGACCGCTCAGCTCCAGCAGGCGCAGGGCTTCCCGGATAGGGCTGCGGCTGGTGCCGAATCGTTGCTCCAGTTCCTGTTCCCGCAACGGCTGCCCGGGCCGGATAGTGCCGTCCACTATCAACTCACGAATCTGTTCCTGTAGGAAATATGGAATCGTGGCGGGCGCTTTGACGTCCAATCGGCTCCCCTTTTACTGCGCAATGCATGGTATGAGACACCGACAAGATACTAGAAATCTCTTGAAACATAAATAGTATTACTATTTCATTCAGTAAAAAGCCGGCTTTTCCCCTTGGTGCGGGACGGCCTCAGTCCCAGTCGTCCCGATAGACGAATTTGGGCATTTGCCAGTTGAACCGCAGCGCCAGCAGGCGCATCGCCAGCCCCGCGGCCAGCGCGATGGGCACGGACGCATTGGCGGACAGGCCCAGGGCCTGGGATCCCAGGTACAGGCCCCCCGTCACAAGCGACACGCTGGCGTACAGCTCCTTGCGGAACAGCAGCGGCACCTCGTTGCAGAGCACATCGCGCAGCACCCCGCCAGCGCAGCCGGTGATCACGCCACTGATCAGCACCACGGTAAGCGGCAGCTGCATCATTTGCGCCACCTGGCAGCCGATGACCGTGAACGCCACCAGGCCCAGGGCGTCGGCCAGCAGGAACACACTGCGCAGCCGCCGCATGACCGGCGCGATCAGCGCGGTCAGAATCGCCGCGCCGCCGGTCATCCACAGGTATTCCGGATGCGCGACCCAGGTCAGCGGATAGTGCCCCAGCAGCATGTCGCGCAGCGATCCGCCGCCCAGGGCGGTCACGCAGGCGATGATGCAGACGCCCATCCAGTCCATGTCCCGGCGGCCCGCCGACAGCGCCGCGGTCATCGCTTCGGCCACGATGGCTACCAGGTACAGCGTGTGCAGCAGGACAGGCGAGATATCGGTGAACATGGCTCGAACAAGGGCAGAAAGAGGCCACATTGTATTGAGCCTTGCGCGGCGCCGGCGGCATTGCCTGCCGGCGCATCATCCCGTACCCTCGTTCTTGCGTTGATATCAATCAAGCACCGTCTCGTTTCGCGGCGAGACAATAGAGACGTGCCCGACCGGGCGCTAATGAGCCGGCAGTGCGGACGCGGGAGCCGCCCTCTGGCCACAACCGGGAGAAAACGTATGACACAGCAAATTGGCCCCATCCTTCTGGCGACCGACCTGAGTGCACGCGGCGACCGCGCCCTGGATCGCGCCCTGCAACTGACCAAGGAACTGAACACCAAGCTGATCGTGCTGCATGTCATGGAGTCCCATGCCACGCCCGCCCGCCTGACCACGCCGGTGTGGCGGCGCCTGTCGTCCGACCACAAGAGCCTGGCTGAACGCGAACTGGCCGAAGACCTGGCGGCCGCCGAAGTGCCGACGGAAGTGGTGGTCGTCAACGGCGATCCCCTGGCCCGCATCATGGAAACCGCAGACGCTTACGGGTGCTCGCTGATCGTCACCGGCACCGCCCGCGACGAAACCCTGGGCCGCCTGCTGCTGGGCACCACCGTGGAAAAGCTGGCCCGCCAGGCCCGCCAGCCGGTGCTGGTCGTGAAGACTCGTCCGCGCAAGCCCTACCACGACGTACTGGTCGCCACCGACTTCTCCGACGGCTCGCGCCAGGCCCTGCGCGCCGCGCTGCAGCTGGTGCCCAACGCCGACCTGACCCTGTTCCACGCATACGATGTGCCCTTCCAGGGCGTGAACACCCCCGACGATGCCGTCGTCAGCAGCTTCTACAAAACTTCGGAACAGGCCGCTGCGCGCTTCATCGCCGAAACGCCGGAACTGCCCAAGGGCATGCCGACCAAGGTGGTGCTCGAAGCCGGCCAGCCCGAGACCGTGCTGTCCGAATACTCGTTCAACCACCGTTCCGACCTGGTCGTCACCGGCACCCACGGCCGCACGGGCATCCTGCGCACCGCCATCGGCAGCGTGGCCGAGCGGCTGCTGGAATCCCTGCCCAGCGACGTGCTGATCGTCCGCCTCTCCGGCGAGGAATAGCCGCGCCATGCGCCGGCGTCCGAGTCCCCGGGCGCCGCGCTTGCGCAGGGCGTAGCCTTACGCCTGCGCACAACAGGGCCGGGCTACGCCTCGCCCTGTTTTTCCATGTCGTCGATCGTGCCGCGCAGGATCTTCAGCAGCACCAGTCCCGGCAGCGCAATCACGACCGTCAGCAGGAAAAAGCCGGGCCAGCCCATCCAGTTCACCAGCGGCGGCGTCAGCGGCCCCGCCAGATAGGTGCGCCCCACGGCCGACAGCGCCGACAGCAGCGCGAACTGCGTGGCCGAAAACCGCTGGCGGCACAGCGCCATCAGCAGACCGACAAACGACGCCGTGCCCAGCCCGCCGCACAGGTTCTCGATGCCGACCCCCGTGGCCATCAGCCAGATGTTCTTGGGACTGACCGCGATCAGCCAGTACGCCAGGTTGGACACGGCCTGCAGCAGCCCGAACGCCATCAGCGACCGATACAGCCCCCAGCGCGCCATGAGCGATCCGCCGGCCAGCGCGCCGATGATCGTGGCCGCCAGCCCCAGCACCTTGTTCACGGTGCCGACCTCGGTGGGCGTGAAGCCCGCGCCGCGGATAAGGAAAGTGGTGGACAGGGCCCCCGCGAACGCGTCGCCCAGCTTGTACAGCACGATCAGGAGCACAACCGCCAGCGCGCCGCGGCGGGTGAAGAATTCGTGCAGGGGCTCGGCCACCGCTTCGCGCAACGTGCGGGGCGGGCGCGCGACGTGCTCGGGCTCGGGCGCCCATAGCGTGGCAAGCGCGCACAGCAGCATCAGCCCGCCCATCAGCATGTACGTATTGCCCCAGCCGATCCACTGATCGGCCATGATCAGCGCCAGGCCGCCCGAGACAATCATGGCCAGCCGGTAGCCCATGACCTTGATGGCCGCGCCCGCACCCCGCTCTTCTTTGCGCAGCACGTCCGTGCAATAGGCGTCGAACGCGATGTCCTGCGTGGCCGACAGGAAGGCCACCAGCACCGCCAGCAGGGCCAGGGGCATCAGCGCCGACGACGGCGACAGCGCGCCCATCGCCAGGATGGCCACTGCCAGCAGCAGTTGGGTCACGAGCATCCAGCCGCGGCGCCGGCCCAGGAGCGGCGGCGCGTAGCGGTCGACCAGGGGGGCCCAGAGGAATTTGATGGTGTAGGCCGTGCCTACCAGGGTGAGGTAACCGATGTCCTGAAGCGAAACGTCTTCGACGGTGGCCCAGGCCTGCAAGGTGCCGCTGGTTAGCGCCAGCGGCAGCCCGCTGGCAAACCCCAGGACCAGCAGGGGCGCGACGCGGGGGCTGGTGTAGACGTTGGGTGCAGCGGTGATGACGGTCTCCTGAAACGTGGCCGGCGGCGCGGCAGGCGCCGGCCGCGGGCTTGGGCATTTTAGGGCCTGTCGGCCCGTCCCGTCAGGAGGATGCGTGTCGGAATGTCAGGGCGAAGCGAAACGGTACACCGCCAGCGTGCTGCGCCAGCTGGGGAACAGCCGCACTTCCTTGCCTTCGTTGAAGGTGGCGCGTTCCAGGATGTTCACGTTCACGTCGTCCGCCAGCTGTTCGAAGTCGCGCAGCGTACACAAGTGAATGTTGGGCGTGTTGTACCACTGGTATGGCATCTGGCCCGTCACCGGCATGCGGCCGCGCAGGATGGACCAGCCGTGCGGCCAGTAGCCGAAATTGGGAAACGACACCACGCCATGGCGCGCCACGCGCGCCATCTCGCGCAGGATGTGTTCGGTGCGGTGCATGGACTGCAGCGTTTGCGACAGCACTACCGTGTCGAACTGCTTGTCGTCGAACAGCGCCAGGCCGTCTTCCAGGTTCTGCTGGATGACCTCGACCCCGCGGCGCACGCAGGCGATCACGCAGGTGTCGTCGAGTTCCACGCCGGCTCCCTTTACCTGGCGATGATCGCGCAGGTGGGCGAGCAAGGCGCCGTCGCCGCAGCCCAGGTCCAGGACGCGGCTGCCGGGCTCGATCCAGCTGGCGATGCGCGCCAGGTCGGGCCGCAGCGCGCCGTGGGCATAGCGGGGAGTCACGGGGGTCATTCTCAGGATCCTTCGGTCAAGGCGGCGCCCAGGCCCAGTTCGCGGGCGATGCGCTCGTAGTAGCCCCGCACCACGGCGTGGTAGCGCGCGTCTTCCAGCAGGAAGGCGTCGTGGCCGTGCGGCGCATCAATTTCGGCGTAGGTGACGGGGCTGGCGTTCTTGAGCAGGGCGCGCACGATCTCGCGCGAACGCTCCGGCGGGAAACGCCAGTCGGTCGAGAACGACACCAGCAGGAAATTGGACTTGGCCGGCGCCAGCGCACGGGCCAGGTCGCCGCCGGTCATGCGGGCCGGATCGAAGTAGTCCAGCGCGCGCGTGATCAGCAGGTACGTGTTGGCGTCGAAATAGCGGGTGAACTTTTCACCCTGGTAGCGCAGGTAGGACTCGACTTCGAATTCGACGTCGTAGCCGTAGTGGTAGGCGCCGTTCTCGGCCGGCGCGCGCTGCGCGCGGCCGAATTTCTCGGCCATGTCGTCGTCGGACAGGTAGGTAATGTGGCCGATCATGCGCGCCACCGACAGCCCGCGCCGCGGCACGGTGTCCTGCGCGTAGTAGTCGCCGCCGTGGAAATCCGGATCGGTGATGATGGCGCGGCGCGCGACTTCGTTAAAGCCGATGTTCTGCGCCGACAGGCGCGGCGTGCTGGCGATCACGATGCAGTTGGCGACGCGCTCGGGCAAGGTGATGGACCAGCTCAGGGCCTGCATGCCGCCCAGGGATCCGCCCATCACTGCGGCGAAGCGCTCGATGCCGAAGTGGTCCGCCACCCGCGCCTGCGCGCGCACCCAATCTTCGACCGTCAGCACCGGGAACGCCGCGCCCCAGGGCTTGCCGGTCTCGGGATTGAGGCTGGCCGGTCCGGTCGAGCCGAAGCACGAGCCCAGGTTATTGACGCCGATCACGAAGAAGAGATTGGTGTCCACCGGCTTGCCGGGGCCAACCATGTTGTCCCACCAGCCCACGTCGGTGGGGTTGTCCGCCGCCTGGCCCGCCACGTGATGCGAGGCGTTGAGCGCGTGGCAGATCAGGACCGCGTTGGTGCGCTGGGCATTGAGCGTGCCGTAGGTTTCGACGGCGAGCTCGTACGACGCCAGCGACTGGCCGCTGAGCAAGGGCAGCGGCTCATCGAAACGGATGAAGGTGGGAGCGACGAGGCCGACCGAACCGGGATCAACGGTTGCGGAAGTCGTGACGGTTGCGGGGACGAACCCGCTGGCCGAATCACCGGCCAAATTCTGGGCAGGAGTGGTCATACGGACCTCTTTAGCTGGATTTATTGGAAGGCGCCCGCAAGCGGATCAGGCAAATCGGCGCCGAAAATTGGGTAGTGCGGCAGGAATTCTAGCACTGCTTGCCGCCGTGTTCCGCAAGGCGGGCGGGCCGCCCTCCCTGCGGAACCGTGCGCGGCGACTCAGGCGCCGGCCTCCCAGGGTTCCTGCCCCAGGTACTCGTAGCGCTCGGTGTTCACCCGCGACACGCGCCATTCCACCGGCTGGCGGTTGTATGAAAACGCGATGCGGCGGATCTCGAGCAGGGCGCTGCCCTCGGGGACGCCCAGGCAGCGCGCATGCGTGCGCTCGGCCAGGCAGGTCCGCAGGCGCTCGTCGGTGGCGATGACGTTCACGCCGAACAGGTCCTGGTACAGCGCGTACAGCGTGCTGGCGCGATCGCGCAGATGCGCTTCGGTCAGCCCCGGAAAGCGCGACTCCGGCAGGCAGACATCGTCCGCCATGACCACGTCGCCGTTGAGCGACAGCACGTTCAGGAATTCATACACGTAGGCGCCCGCTGGCAGGGCCAGCTTCTCGCGCGCCACCGCAGACGCCTTGACGCGCCGGAAGCGCTGCAGCTCGGTGGTGGGATACGACTTGCCGCCATCCTGCCCGACGATGCGGAAGAACTTGAAGAAGTGGTGGTTGCGCGTATGCACCGCGACGTAGGTGCCGCGCCCCTGGTGGCGCACCAGGATGTTCTCGGCGGCCAGGTCGTCGATGGCCTTGCGCAAGGTGCCGATTGATACGCCGAAACGCTCGGCCAGGTTCTTTTCCGGGGGGATCGCCTCGCCCTGCTTCCATTCGCCTTGCGCCAGCGCGGCAAGCACGGCCTGCTTGACCTGTTCATACAAGGGACTGCCCAGAGGCACAGTCGGTGACAGGCTGGTGTTCATGGGTGCATCGCAATATTCACGGACCCCCAGTGTAGCGGCGGCCGCGCTTTTTCCTCAAGTCATCCAATTCATATATATGATGTAGTTGACTTTGAAAAAAGGCCGCCATAAGATTTCCTGGCCGTTGTGATCCGCGCCGCGTGCAACACCCCGGCGGCGCTTCTGACCAAGAGAGGAAGACAATGATTCACGCCGTATTGCACGATGCGAAGGACACGGTGGCGGTCGCCGTGGTGGAAGGGCTGACCGCCGGAACGGAGCTGAACGCCTGGATCATGGATGAAGACAAGATCATCCATGTGCGCGCCTCCCAGGACATCCCCATCGGCCACAAGGTGGCGATGAAGGACATGGAAGTGGGCGACACGGTCTTCAAGTACGGCGTCGACATCGGCCGCGTGGTGGCCCCCATCAAGGCCGGCCAGCACGCCCATGTGCACAACATCAAGACCAAGCGCTGGTAAGCGTCCCCCCATCGCACAGGAATCCACCATGTCCATCATCACCGCCCAGACCACCTTCCAAGGCTATCGCCGCGACAATGGCCGCGTCGGCGTGCGCAACCACGTCATCGTCCTGCCCGTGGACGACATCTCCAACGCGGCTGCCGAAGCTGTCGCCAACAACATCAAGGGCACGATGGCCCTGCCCCACCCCTACGGCCGCCTGCAGTTCGGCGAAGACCTGGAACTGCACTTCCGCACCCTGATCGGCACGGGCTGTAACCCCAACGTCGCAGCCGTGGTGGTGATCGGCATCGAAGAAGGCTGGACCAAGCGCGTCGTGGACGGCATCGCCGCCACCGGCAAGCCGGTCATGGGCTTTTCCATTGAACTGCACGGCGACCACGACACCATCATGCGCGCATCGCGCTGCGCGAAGGAATTCGTGCACTACGCCACCGCGCTCACGCGCAGCGAATGCCCCATCGCCGATCTGTGGGTCTCCACCAAGTGCGGCGAATCCGACACCACGTCCGGCTGCGGCGCCAACCCCACCGTCGGCAACGCCTTCGACAAGCTCTATGCGCTGGGTTCCACCCTGGTGTTCGGCGAAACGTCGGAACTGACGGGCGGCGAACACATCGTGGCCGAGCGCTGCGCCAACGACGCCGTGCGCGAGAAGTTCATGTTCATGTTCGACCGCTACCAGGCCATGATCGACCGCTGGAAGACCAGCGACCTGTCCGAGTCCCAGCCCACCAAGGGCAACATCGCGGGCGGGCTGACCACCATCGAGGAAAAGGCGCTGGGCAACATCCAGAAGATCGGCAAGAAATGCCGCGTGGACGGCGTCATCGACAAAGCCGAAATCCCCGACGGCCCCGGCCTGTGGTTCATGGACTCGTCTTCGGCCGCGGCAGAAATGGTGACCCTGTGCGCGGCATCGGGCTACGCCGTGCACTTTTTCCCCACCGGCCAGGGCAACGTCATCGGCAATCCCATCCTGCCGGTCATCAAGATCTGCGCCAATCCGCGCACGGTCCGCACCATGTCCGAGCACATTGACGTGGACACCAGCGGCCTGCTGCAGCGCGAGATCGACCTGAACCAGGCCGGCGACAAGCTGCTGGAATGCATGCTGGCCACCGCCAACGGCCGCTGGACCGCGGCCGAGGCCCTGGGCCACCGCGAATTCGTCCTGACGCGGATCTTCGAAAGCGCGTAAGCGCCCGGCGGCGCGGCCAGGAGACCGCGCCGCCGCCCCCCTCGCAGCACCATCGCGCATCACCGACTAGAACCAGCAGACCCGGGCGCAGACCGAGGCAGCAAAGGCGTGTGCATTCCTACCCGGGCGCCACCCCCAAGGAGGAAGACAGATGAGTAGCGAACCGCAATACCCCCTGCACGACGCACAGCGCAGGCGCCTGCTCGGCGCCCTGGGCGCCGCCGGCCTCTGTGCGCTGACGCCATGGGAGCGCGCGCTGGCGCAGAAAGGCGCCTGGCCCGAACGCCCCATCAATTACGTCGTACCCTTTCCCCCTGGCGGCCTGACCGACGTCGCCGCGCGGCAGGTGGGCAAGGCGCTCAGCGACGCCGAACGCTGGAACGTGGTGGTGGAAAACAAACCCGGCGGCAGCGCGAACATCGGCGCCGCCCATGTCTCGCACGCCGCGCCCGACGGCTACACCTGGCTGGCCATCACCCTGTCGCACGCCGCCAACGCCACGCTGTTCGCGGGCAAGGCGGGCTACGACCTGACTCGCGACCTGACGCCGCTGGCGGGGCTCGCGTCTTCGCCCATCATGGTGGTGGTCAACGCCAAGAGCTCCATCAAGAACATGGACGACCTGGCTCGCGCGGCCCGGGCCAAGCCGCTGTCGGCGGGTTCCAGCGGCAACGGCACCCCGCCGCACCTGACGCTGGCGCTGTACCAGAAGCTCACCGGCACGCCGCTGACGCACGTGCCCTACAAGGGCGGCGCGCCGTCGCTGACGGACCTGATCGGCGGCCACCTGGACGTGGTGTTCTCCAACTATCCCGAATCGCTGGCGCACGTGAAGAACGGATCGCTGCGCGCGCTGGCCATCACCACGCGCAAGCGCAGCAAGGACCTGCCGGATCTGCCCACCACGGCCGAAGCGGGCCTGCCGGACCTGATCGTCGAGAACTTCACCGGCGTGCTGGCGCCCGCCGGAACGCCGCCGGAACTGATCCAGCGCATCGGCGGCGCCATCGTCAAACAGGTGTCGCAGCCCGCCATGCAGCAGGCCCTGCTGCAACTGGGCTTCGTGCCCCAGCCGCGCGGCCCGCAGGAGTTCGGCGCCTACCTGAAGTCCGAGGTCGAGCGCTGGGCCAAGATCATCCGCGACGCCAACATCCAGGTCGCCTGACACGCGGCCAACCTGCCCATCACGAAGAGGAGTCCGGCAGATGCGAGTACTGATTTCGGAGTTCATGGACGCGCCCGCCGTCGATGCCTTGCGGCAGCGGTTCGACGTGCGCTACGCCCCCGACCTGGTCGAGCAGCGCGGCGCCTTGCTCGACGCGGCCGCGCAGGCCGACGCCCTGATCGTGCGCAACCGCAGCCAGGTGAACGCCGAACTGCTGGCGGCCGCGCCGCGCCTGCTGGTCGTGGGCCGGCTGGGCGTGGGGCTGGACAACATCGACCTGCCCGGCTGCGAGGCGCGCGGCATCCAGGTCATCCCCGCGACCGGCGCCAACGCCCGTGCGGTGGCCGAGTACGTCATCGGCACAATGCTGGCGCTCTTGCGCGGCGCGTACGCGGCCACGCCCGACGTCGCGGCGGGCAGGTGGCCGCGCCCCGCGCTGTCTCAGGGTCTGGAGGCGCACGGTCGGACGCTGGGCGTGGTGGGATTCGGCGGCATCGGCCGGCTGGCGGCGCAGCTTGCCCGCGGACTGGGCATGCGGGTCGTGGGCAGCGATGCGGCGCTGCCGCCCGGGCACCCGGCCTGGCAGGTAGCGGGGGCCGCGCCGCTGACGCTGGACGAGCTGCTTGCACAGGCAGACGTCGTGACGCTGCACGTGCCGCTCACCGCCGACACCCGGCATCTGCTGGACGCCGGCCGCATCGGACGCATGCGCCCGGGCGCCATCCTCATCAACACCTCGCGCGGCGGCATCGTGGACGAGGCGGCCCTGGCGGCCGCCTTGCGCGCCGGCCACCTGCGCGGCGCGGCGCTGGACGTGTTCGAAGAGGAACCCCTGCGCGCCGGCAGCGCGCTGGACGACGTCCCCAATCTGATCCTCACCCCGCACATCGCCGGTCTGACGCAAGAGGCCAACACGCGCGTTTCCGACATGGTGGCCGCCGGGGTGACAATAGCGCTTGACGGCCGCGCCCGCTGACGGCGCGCGGCGCGCGTCCCACGACAGGAAGGATATGGCTCACATCTATCTGGACGAACTCCAACACCTGGCCGCGGCCGGCCTGGCCGCCGCCGGCGCCAACCCCGACATGGCCGACAGCACCGCCCGCGCGCTGGTCTACGCGGAAAGCCAGGGGCTCAGCTCCCACGGCCTGTCGCGCGTGCCGTTCTACGCCGGGCACCTGCGCACGGGCCGCGCCATCGGCACGGCCGTGCCCCGCATCGTGCATCAGCGCGGCGGCGCAGCGCTGATCGACGCTGGCTCCGGCCTGGCCTTTCCCGCCTGCGCCATGGCCGTGGGCGAGGCTGCGGCGCGCGCCCGCGAACACGGGGTGGCGTTCGTCGGCATTTCGAACAGCCATCACTTCGGCGTGGCGGCCTATCACCTGGAGGCCCTGGCCGACGCCGGAATGGTGGCGCTTGCGCTCAGCAATTCGCCCGCCGCCATGCCCGCCTGGGGCGGCAAGCGCCCGCTGTTCGGCACCAATCCCATCGCGGCGGTCTTTCCGCGCCGGGGCGGCGCCCGCCTGGTGATCGACCTGTCGCTATCGCAGGTAGCGCGCGGCAAGCTCATGATCGCGGCCCGCGACAATCAGCCCATCCCGCTGGGCTGGGCGCTGGACGCGGACGGGCAGCCCACCACCGACCCAAAGGCCGGGCTGGCGGGCAGCATGCTGCCGGCGGGCGGCGTCAAGGGCGCCATGCTGGCGCTCGTCGTCGAATTGATGGTTTGCGCGCTGACCGGCGCGCGTTTCGGCTTCGAAACGGAATCGTTCTTCGTGGACGAAGGCGGCCCGGCGCGCCTGGGGCAGGCATTCATGGCGATCGACCCGGGCGCGCTGGCCGGCAACGACGCTTACCTGGAACGCGTCGACACGCTGGTCGACGCCATGCTCCAGGACGAGGGTGTGCGCCTGCCCGGCGAGCGCCGCCGCAAACTGCGCGACGAAGCCATCAAGCACGGCCTGGACCTGCCCGACGCCCTGATGACGCAACTGCGCGCCATGGCAGGCGCGAGCTGACAGGCCCCGCGCGCCCTACTGCCCGTGGGTGAACCACAGCGCCAGGGGCGCCAGCAACAGAAACACCACGGTGGACACCAGCACGGCGCCCGCCGCGGTGTCTCCCAGCGGCGTATAGCGCCGGGTGTACATGTAGCTGACCACGGCGCAGGGCATGGCCATCTGCAGGGTCAGCGCGCCCGCCAGCACCGGCTCCAGGTCCAGCGCCCACACCACGGCCAGCCCCGTGAGCAGGCCCACGACCAGGCGAATTGCCCCGACTTTCGCGCCATCGCGCACGCCATTGGAAGGAATCAGCGCCAGGGCGTGGCCCAGGCTCAGCAGCATCAGCGGCACCGTGACCGCGCCCAGCATGCGTGCGGTCTCGATGACCCAGTCGGGGACCGGGATGTGCAGCATGCGCATCGCCACGGCCACCACCGACGCCAGCAGAATCGGGCTTTTCCAGCTTCCCTTGGTGTTTACGCCCGGCAGCAGCCGCACCGCGATGGTGTGCATGACGAAGGAGTTGACGGCAAAGAACGCCACCGCGACCGACAGGCCGGCGTCGCCAAAGGCGAGCTGCGAGATCGGCAGCCCGAGATTGCCCGCGTTGGGCAGGAAGGCCGTAGGCAGCATGCTGCGCACTGGCAGCTTCCAGGCCTTGAGCAGCGCCGCGCATAGCAGCGCGCAAAGCAGCAGGGCGATGAGGGTGGCTGCGGCCACGTCGGCCAGCGCGCGGTCGTCGAGGTGGGTCGTGACAAACGTATGGAACACCAGGGCGGGCGTGGTCACCGACGTCACCAGCGTCGTGATGAAACTGCCGCCGAAGGGGAGATCGCGCTTGCCCCAGTACAGCCCGATTCCCACGCAGGAAAGCAGGGGCAACATCAGCACGATGGCTGAAAAGTAAAACTGCGCGATGGCCAACATCAGGTAATTCCGTACGAGATAAAAAGATTGATGCCTTGCGGCATCATTGCTTGCCCGGCGGACGCCGTGGACCGCAGCATGCGGGCCATTGTCCACCCATGGGCGCACCGCCCCACCGCTCCGCCGCCATGTCCTCCATGCCCGCAACGCCGAAGCCCGTTCCGCCAATCCCATCGTCCACGGACGGCGCGACGCTGCCGTCCGCCAAGCCCCTGTCCGACCGCCAGGCCGCCTGCCTCCATTGGTCTGCCGCCGGCAAGACCAGTTGGGAAACCTCGCGCATCCTGGGCGTAAGCGAAAGCACCGTGAACTTCCACCTGCGCAACGCGTGCGCCAAACTGGGCGTGCGCGGCCGGCGCGCCGCGGTAATCGCGGCCCTGCGGCTGGGGCTGCTGGGCCCCGTCAAGGCTTGACGACAACCGACCGCAGGAATTCCCGCGCGCGTTCGGCCGGCAGGCTCTCTTCCGTGCCGGCCGCCACGGCCTGAATCATCATGGTGTCGGTAACCCAGACCTTGGCCTGCAGCCAGCCGGGCTTGCCCATCGCCTTGCCGCGCACTTCGATGTCCTGGCCATAAGGCGGCCATTCCGTCGGCGGCGGGGACTGCATGTTGGCATAGAGCGACCGCATCAACGCGACACCCAGCGCCTGCCGGGCCACCGGGCTGGCCGCGATCTCCGGCGGCAGCGGCGCCGATCCCACCGCAAAGACCGCCTCGCCCACGGTGGCGCTGGCCAGTGTGAAGTGCAGGGTGTGGGTGTCCAGCTTCAAGTCGCGGGTTTCCGTGGACACGCGGGCGGGAAACGCCGCGCGCACGTGGCCGTCCGCCACGTCCATCTCGCGCCAGTTGTAACTGGGCGAGCATGCGGCCAACGCCAGCGTCAGCCCTAAAAGAAGGCCGGCTTTCTTGAACATGAAACGAAACAGCGATGAAATCGTCATTACCCGAGGACCCGCAGGGTCTAGTCAATTCGAGGAATGCAGAAATTGTCGCCGATTTCGATGACCCCCGCGCCCGACGGCACGCCGCTGGCCAATTATTGCTGGCCCGCGGCGCCCAACGTGCCTCCGCCCATCGCCGATGCGGCCGATGCCGGCACGGGCCGCCCCGGCATGGGCCGCCCCGGCACGGGCCGCCCCAATATCTACCTCCTGCACGGGCTTAGCGAGCATGCCGGGCGCTATGACCGCCTGGCGCGCTGGCTGACCGCGCGCGGCTGGACCGTCGGCGCGCACGATCACCGGGGCCATGGCCGCTCCTCTGGACGGCCCGCCACCCTGCGGCACCAGGAAGATCTGGTGACCGACGCCGTGGACCGGCTGCGCGACTGGACACAGGCCCAGGGCCGGCCGCCCATCCTGCTGGGGCACAGCCTGGGCGCCCTGGTCGCGGTGCGCATCGCCCAGCGCCGGCTGGCCGACCTGGACGGACTGGTGCTCAGCTCCCCGCCCTTTGTTGTCAACGTGCCACTGTGGGTGCGCCGCACCCTGTCCTGGATGTCGCTGCACGCGCCCGATCTGCAGGTGCCGCACGGGCTGGCGCCAGCCCGGATCTCCCACGACCGGGCGGTCGTGAAGGCCTACCGGGCCGATCCCCTGGTGCGGCGCCGCATGACAGGACGGCTGGCCCGCTTCGTAGACGAAAATGGCCGGCAGGCACTGCGGGAAGCCTGTCTGCTGCCCTGCCGCACCCTGCTGATGGTGGCCGGCGACGACTCCATCGTGGCGGCCGAAGGCAGCCGCCAGTTCGCCCAAAGGGCCCCCGCCGAATTGCTTACCCTGCGCTGGTACGACACCGCCTGGCACGAGATTTTCAACGAAACCGCGCCCATCGCCGATCCGGTCTATGCTGACCTGGACGAATGGCTGGCGCGGACGGCTCAGGCATTGTCCCTGTCCCCAGTACTGGTTCCCTCAGCACAGGAGGCCAGCACCCCGTAAAATCCGGCGACAGCCCCAAACGAGAAGAATCCGTGACTGATACCGCCGCCAACCGCCTCTCCCGCCTGGAGGCCAACCGCTCGCTGCTCGCCCAGACCTTGCGCGGCATCGAAAAAGAAGGCTTGCGCGTGGACGAACAAGGCGTCCTGTCCCGCACGCCGCACCCCGTCGGGCTCGGCTCGGCGCTGACGAACGAACACGTCACCACCGACTACTCCGAATCCCTGCTCGAACTCATCACGGGCACGCACACCAACGCGGACGCGCTGCTGGCCGAGCTTACCGACACCCACCGCCATGTCTACGGCGTGCTGGACCACGAGCTGATCTGGAACCAGTCCATGCCCGCGACGCTGCCGTCCGAGGCGGACATTCCCATCGCCTGGTACGGCACGTCCAATACGGGCATGCTCAAGCACGTGTACCGCCGCGGCCTGGCCGAGCGCTATGGCAAGACGATGCAATGCATCGCCGGCGTGCACTACAACTTCTCGCTGGCCGAAGACCTCTGGTCCGTGCTGGATACGCAGCCCGGCACCGTGCAGGACCGCCGTTCGCGCGGCTACATCGGCCTGATCCGCAACTTCACGCGCTATTCCTGGCTGCTGATGTACCTGTTCGGTGCGGCCCCGGCCCTGGCCAGCGATTTCCTGCGCGGCCAGGAGCACGCCCTGGACAAACTGGGCGACCACACGCTGTACCTGCCCTACGCCACCAGCCTGCGCATGAGCGACCTGGGTTACCAGAACAAAGCGCAGTCGCAGCTCAAGCTCTGCTACAACGACCTGGACACTTTCCTTGGCCGCCTGTACGGCGCCGTGACGCAACCCTGGCCCGAATACCAGAAGATCGGCACGCATCGCAACGGCGAATGGATCCAGCTCAACACCAACGTGCTGCAGATCGAAAACGAGTACTACTCCAGCATCCGCCCCAAGCGGGCCACCGGCCGCTGCGAACGCCCCATCACGGCGCTGGCCGAACGCGGCGTGCAGTACGTGGAAGTGCGCTGCCTGGATATTGATCCGTTTTCGCCCGTGGGCATCGACGCCGTCACCTCGCGCTTCGTCGACGCCTTCCTGCTGTTCTGCACCGCGTCCGACAGCCCGTTCTTCCCCGCCAACGGTTACTGTCAGCGCAGCGCCGACAACTTCTCGATCGTCGTAAAAGAAGGCCGCAAGCCAGGCCTGATGCTCGACCGCGATGGCCAGTCCATCGGACTTGCGCAGTGGGGTCATGAACTGCTGGACCAGATCGCGCCCTACGCCGCCCTGTACGACGCCGCCCTTGGCGGCAGCGCGTACGCCGAGGCGCTGGCCGCGCAGCGCGCCAAGCTTGACCAGCCGGACTCCACGCCATCGGCCCGCCTGCTGGCCTCGCTGAAGGACAGCGGCTTGTCGTTCCATGACTACTCGCTGGACCTGAGCCGCCGGCACGCGGATACCCTGCGCGCGCAGCCGCTGCCCGCCGCGGTCGCCGCGTCCTACCAGGAAGCGGCCCGGCAATCCGCCGCCGAACAGCTGCGCCTGGAACAATCCGACACCGAGGATTTCGACACCTACGTGACCCGCTACCACGCGGCGCTGAAAGCCCCGAGCAAATAAGGCGTATCGTTGAGGTTCGGTCCGCGCGCCCCGTCAGCCGGGCGGCGCGGACCTTACCAGTCACAAGGAGGTTTTTCCATGCGCCGCACCGCAACATTCCTGCTGGCCCTGGCGGCCAGCATGACGGGCCTAGCCCATGCCGCGCCGCCACCCATGCAAACCGTCGAATCCGTCGATCTGAAACGCTATGCGGGTAAGTGGTACGAAATCGCGAATTTCCCCATGTTCTTCCAGCGCAACTGCGTGGGAGACACCACCGCCGAGTACACGGCGCACGCGGACGGCACGATCGGTGTGAACAACCGCTGCCGCACGAAGGATGGGGATATAGATTCGGCGTCGGGCACCGCCACGGTGGTCGAGGGCAGCAACAATGCCAAGCTCGAAGTCTCGTTCGCCAAGCCTTTCAAGGGCGATTACTGGGTGATCGGCCTGGACCCGGAGTACCGTTGGGCCGTCGTGGGCACGCCCGACCGCAAGTACTTGTGGATCCTGTCGCGCTCGCCGCAACTGCCCAAGGAAGAACTGGACAAGGCGCTGGCCGCCGCTACGGGGCAGGGCTACCAGCTCGACGAATTGCGCTACACGCCGCAGAAGTAAGGCCGCGCAGCGCGCAGCGCCCCCCGTCTTCAGCCCGCGTAGTCGCGGGCCAGCCTCACCACCGTCACGCCAGGCTTTAACTGCCGCAACGACGGCATGATCAGCGTGCAGTTGTCGTACGGCGTCACCACGGGCTGATCGTCGGCCCAGCCGATCGCCGAGCCCGCTTTCTCGAACGTCTCCAGTCCCGTCCATTCCCCGGCAAAACGCACGTTCATGGACGGCGCCACCACGGCGTCCGTCACTTCCAGCACGCGCTGCTCGGCCGGATCCGGCAGCAGCCAGCCCGCGGGTACGTCCGCCGCGTCCACCACGCCCGACTCCACCAGCATCCGAGCCGCCATGTCGCGCGCCACGTCGCGCGAGGACAGGTCGCCATGGAAGCCGCATTCGATCAGCAGGGCGCAAGCGTCTTCGCGGGCGGGATCGCCAAAATGCTCGAAGTCGCGCATGCGCACACCGTCCTTGTGGCCCGCGTCTACGATCACATGCTGCGGCGCCTTCAGGCGGCGCGCCAGCGCGATATTGCGCGGCAGCACACCGGTCAGCAGCAGGGGCGCGCCCGGCTCGTGCATGGAATGCAGGTCCAGCAGCCAGTCGGCGCGCCGCACCCAGGGGCGCAGCGCGGCGCCGCGCTGGCGGTCCGGCGTGGTCGGGTTGTCCAGGCGCTCGGCGCTCCAGACGCGGTTCATGTCTTCCTGCACGAAGCGCGAGGCGTCGTGGCTGGAAAGGTCGAAGCGGTCGAACGCATCCAGGTTGCAGAACGCCAGCGTCAGGCTGCCGCGGCGCGGGCGCAGCCCCGACGCGAGCAGGTCCTTCAGCGCCCATGCGCCGCACAGCTCGTTGCCATGCACCAGCGCGGACACCATGAGCGCCCGTCCCGGCACGCCCGAATCAAAGTGCCACACCCCGGGCGTATCGGTATTGCCAACGCGCTCGGCGGCGAGGTCGGGGACGGGAAGCTTGAATTGCATGGTGGTATCCGCTAGATGCGTGGTCTTACGATGGGATTATTGGAGGCGCCGGCTTACTGCGCTTCGATTTTGGCGGCCTTGACCAGCGCGCCGTACTTCTTGGTCTCTTCGGCCTGGAAGGCCACGGGGTCGACGCCCGGCTTGGCCACTTCGCCGCCGGCATCCTGCATCTTGGCGCGGAACTGTTCCGACTTCAGCGTTTCGTCCAGCGCGCCGCGCAGCTTGGCCATCACCGGCTCGGGCAGGCCCGCCGGGCCGTAGAGCGCAAACCACAGGTTGATGTCGACGGACTCGAAGCCCGGGGTCGCCGCCAGCGGCGCGATTTCGGGCGCGGCGGGCGAGCGCTTGTTCTCGGTCAGGCCCAGCGCCACGATGTTGCCGCTGCGCACCTGCGGCAAGCCCGAGGACAGGACCAGCATGCCGAAGTCCAGCTGGCCGCTCATCAGGTCGGTGACCAGCGGCGACACGCCGCGGTAAGGCACGTGCTCAGCGCGCGTGCCCGTGGCCTGATTGATCATTTCACCGGCCAGGTGCAGCGTCGTGCCCACGCCCGACGAGCCATAGTTGAACGTGCCCGGCGCCGCGCCCTTGAGCTTCTGCAGGTAGTCGGCGGCGGTCTTCACGCCCGAGTTCTTGCTGGCCGCCAGCAGCATCGGCTGCGAGGCCACGATGCCCAGCGCCGTGAAGTCCTTGGCGCTGTCGTACTTCACCGCGGTGTTGATCATGCGGGCGATCACCATTTCATTGGTGGAGCCCAGGAAAATCGTGTAGCCATCCGGCGTGGCGCGCGCCACGCGCTGTGCGCCGATCGTGCCGCCGGCGCCGCCGACGTTCTCGACCACGACGGTCTGGCCCAGGCGCTTGCCCAGTTCCTCGCCCAGCAGGCGGGCGGTCAGGTCCAGGCTGCCGCCGGCCGGGTAGCCCACGATCAGCGAAATGCTGCGGGAGGGATAGTCGGCCGCGCTGGCGGCGGGCGCGGCGGCAAGGGTCGACGCGGCACAGAGCGAGACGAGCGCTGCGCGCATCGGGTGCAGGATGGACTTCATGGTTTTCTTCCTTGGGGTGCTGTGGATGGACGGCGTGGCCGTCTCGTTTGAATTTCGGGAAGTATTTTCGAGCGCCGCCCGCGCGCAGACCGTGCCGAAACGGCACATCTTTGTGCTAATCGGGCCTCAGGCCTTGAAATCAGGCCTTGCGGCTGGCGGTGGCTTCCCAGGCGGCTTCCGCCAGATCGGTCAGCCGGGCGCGCGGCCGGTACAGGCGGACCTCGAACGCGATCTCGTCGCTGCGCCCGCCCAGCGCGGCCAGCGCCCCGCGCCGGCAGTCCGCGGCAACCATGGACCAGGGCAGCCACGCAACGCCCACGCCCTTGGCGACCGCGCCATGCGCCGCGTCCAGCGAATCGCTGCGCACGAAGGGCGTCAGAGGATAGGGGGTGGCTTCGAGCCGGTCGCCAACGATGCGCTCCATCGCCAGGCCGCCCGTATACGTGATCAGCGGCACCGCCGCGCCGCCCTCGTCCAGCAGATAGCGCGGACGGCCGCGGGCATCCACCTGGCTGACGGGCACCAGCTTGTCGGTCGCCAGCGTCATGTAGCGGTAGCGCGACGGGCTGAGGGGCACGGACAGCGCCGGATGCTCGTAGCAGCACAGCAGGTCGACCTTGCCCTGTTCCAGCCGGATCACCAGGTCCTGCGCCTTGCCGGTGGACAGTTCCACCTGCGTGCCCTCGGTCAGCACCTTGGGCGTGCGGTGCCGCAGCCGGGCGATCCAGTCGGCCACCAGCGTGCGCGCCAGGCTGCGGCCCGTGGCGATGCGCAGCACGGCTTCGCCTCCCGCGCCGGAACTTCGGATGCGATGACGCACCAGGCCCATCTGCTCGATCACCTGCGTCGCCGTCTTGAGCAGGGCCTCGCCCTCGGGGGTCAGCGTCACCGGCAGGCGCTGGCGGTCCACCAGCGGCACGCCGGCCCACGTTTCCAGCGCGCGGATGCGTCGTCCGAAGGCGGGATGCGTCACATGGCGCAGTTCGGCGGCGCGCACGAAGCTGCCGGTCTGCGCCAGCGCGATCAGGTCTTCAAGGAGTTTCAGGTCAGCCATGGACGACAAGCTTACGACATCGGGCGCGCCGCGCGGTTCAGGTCTTTGCCTGCTCCCCGGACGCGGCAAGGATCCGCTCGATCACCTGCGCCGTCCTGCGATAGTGCTCGGCCAGCAGCGCGGCGGCGCGTTCGGCGTCGCGCGAGATCGCGGCGTCCAGCAGCAGACGGTGCTCGTCATCGACGTTGCGTTCGGGTCCGTAGGCCAAGGCGCGGCTGCGCGCGGGCCGGCGGTAGCGTTCCGTCTGGGCGTAGAGCTGCGCGGAAAGGTCCAGCAACCAGGGCGAACGGCAGGCGCCGATCAGCGCCTGATGGAAGTCCTGGTGGCGGGCCTCAAGCACGTCTTCGCTGTCCTCGTCCGGCACGGGCGCATCGTCCGCGCGCTTGGCGGCCAGCGCCAGCGCGTGGAACGCCCCGACCACGCGCGCCTCCCAGGCGTCGTCGGCGTTGGCCAGCGACCGCCGCAGCGCATCGCAATCAATCAGGATGCGGGTCTCGCAGGCATCGCGCATTTCCTCCACGGACAGCGGCGCGATCCGGAAGCCGCGCGACGTGGTGGTCAGCACCATGCGCTCGCTGCGCAGCCGGTTCAGCGCCTCGCGGATGGGCGAAAAACTGCCGCCATAGCGCTGCTTGAGCAGCTCCAGGCGCAGCGACTGCCCCGGCGCAAAGGCGCCCTGCATGATGTCGCGGCGCAGCTGCCGGTAGATCTGCTCGGACAGCGTGATGTCTTCGACTTCCGGGGCGCCGTTCGCGGCAGCGTCCTCGCGCGGGGCCTTGATCCTGGGTTTCAAGCGCCGCCCTCCTACACCGCCACCACGGGATGACGCAGCGTGCCGATGCCTTCGACGCAGGCTACGACCACATCGCCCGGCCACAGGAACTCCTGCGGCTTGCGGCCGGCGCCCACGCCTTCCGGCGTGCCGGTGGCAATGATGTCGCCCGGTTCCAGCGTGATGCCCGCGCTGATGTCGGAGATCAGGAACGGCACCTTGAACAGCATGTGGCGCGTGTTCGAGCCCTGCTTCTTTTCGCCGTTGACCGTCAGCCACAAGTCCAGCACCTGCGGATCGGGGATCTCGTCGGCCGTCACGATGCAAGGGCCGAAAGGCGCATACGTGTCCTGGCCCTTGGAATAGATCCATTGGCCCGCGCGGCGGCAATCGCGCGCGCTCATGTCCAGCATCACGCTGTAGCCGAACACGTAAGACAGCGCATCGGCCTCGGCCACGCGCGAGGCGCGGCGCCCCATGATGACGGCCAGCTCAACTTCCCAATCGAGCTGCTGCGTGATCTTCGCATTGTGCTCGATGGCGTCGCCCGGTCCGATCACGGTGGTGGGCGGCTTGGAGAAGATCACCGGCTGCTTGGGCAGGTCGGCCGACGTGTCCAGCGTGCGGCTGGATTCCGCGACGTGCTCCACGTAGTTCAGGCCGATGCCGAAAATGTTTTTGCGCGGGCGCGGGATCGGCGCCAGGAGCTTCACATTTTCCTGCGGCACGGCCGTGCCCACCGGCCAATTGCCGCGGAAAGTGTCGATCAGCCGCGAGGCCTGCGCGACCGCGACGGGCCCCAGGTCGATGAATTCCAGCATGTCGCCGGGCAGGTCCACCCCGCCCTCCTGCCCCAGCAGGAAAAGATCGACCACGTAGCCGTCGACCAGCGCGCCCAGGCGGGCGGCGGCAGTGGGATGTGCGCGAAAGGTCACCAGGCGCATTAGGAACTCCAGGTAGTCAAGGGTTTGGATGGAATCTGATGCCCGTCGTTGTCCTTCACCACTTCCTCGCGGTAAAGCGACAGCGACCGCATCACGGGCAGGTCGTTGAAACAGAACAGGCAGGCGTCGTCGTTCGAAGACAGGTTGGCGTGCTCGTGGATGGCCCAGGACGGCACACAGAAGATGTCGCGCTCGGTCCAGTCAAAGCGCTGGCCGTCGATGATGGAAAAACCGCTGCCCTTGGCAACCTGATAGATGAAGCTGCCGGTGTGCCGATGCGCCTTGGTGTGTTCGCCGGGACGCAGCAGCTGCATGCTGGCGCCGATGGTGGGCATGACTGCGCCGCCCGTGGCCGGATTGACATATTCGAGCAGGACGCCGTCGTAGGGACTGCCGGCGGTCGTGCGCGCGTAGCGGCGCAGGGCCTCGTAGGTGGGTTCCCATTCGTACTTGAACAGCGGCGAGTACGGCTTGGTCCAGCCCGACACCTGCGGCCGCAGCGCCACGCCGCCCCACGCGCCGCTGGTGTCGTCCACCGGGTGCGTGACCGTCTGGTTCAGGTCCGGGTGCACGGCATAGAAGCCCGCCTCCAGCGCGTTGACCAGCGGGATGTCCAGGCCGTCCTGCCAGATACAGGTGGTGCCGTCTTGCGCCACGCCGTGCTCGTGCCAGGTGCCGTTGGGCGTGAGTACGAAGTCGTTCGCGCCCAGCGTCATCTTGTGGCCGTCGACCACCGTATACGCGCCCCGGCCTTCCATGATGAAACGCAGCGCCGAATGGGAGTGCGCGTGCGCCGACGCCAGTTCGCCCGGCTTCATCACCTGCAGACCGGAATACAGCCAGCCCACCGCCGCGGCCACGTCGCGCCGCCCGGGATTGTTCAGGTAGATCACGCGGCGGCCCGCCTCTTCGGGCGACACCAGTTCGGCGGAGCGCAGCACATGGCCGCGCAGGTCCTGGTAGCGCCAAACCACGGGCACCGACGCGGATCGCGGCGCCCAGGGCTCGATCTTGTTCGCCACCGTCCACAGCGCGCCCGTTTCCAGCCGCGCAAGTTCCTCGTAATAGGCCACTCGCTCCGGCGAGTCGGCCACATTGGCTCGGCCCGCGGTGTTTTCGGAGTAAGTGTCGTAGCGGTTCGCCTCCATCCTTGTCTCCCGGTTTTATAAAACACAGTAGATTTTCGAAAATACTAATGGACGAAACACAGGACTGGCAATGCCGCAGCGCTAGGGGTTTTCCTGGAGGGAAGATGCAGCGGGAAAATTCTGTTGGCGAATCCGCAAGAAATACTGTACAAAAACACAGTGCTACGTGATACATTTCGCTCGCCCGAAAAACTGTCGTCCAGGGGAGAATTCCTGTGTCAGAAGCTGCTCATCTCGTTCAGTACATCGTCGTTCCCTACCGCGCCGCCGCCAATGGCGTCGCCCCCGGGGAAATCCGTCCGGCCAGCAGCGAATTCGGAGCCATCCGCATCGCGAATTCCATGGCCTCCAAGTTCGCCGGCGTCGCGGCCTATGAAGTTCTGATCGACAAGGAAACCGGCGACATGGAATCGCCACGCATCCTCATGCAGATCGGCACCGTGCCTTCGCTGGACGATTGAATCCGGCAAAGCAGAGATAAGCCCCCCTTATTCGAACGGGGGGGCTTGGCGCATTCGGTCATACCGGGCGCAGCCGGCAATCATTCGCTCATTTTTTTCTGGTAGTTCTTATAGAGCAGGCCGAGCGAGGCAAGCATGCGATTCAAATGCTTGGCCATATCGTTCGGGTCGGCAAGGTATAGCTCTATGGCGCACACCAGATCGCCATCGCTGTCGATGGACGCCTGCGATACCTTGGTCTGCGTGTTCGCGTAATTGATGGCTTCCAGGCGCTTGATCCGTGCCGGCTCGGATTTGTCTTCGACCAGATAAGCCGTCCGCAGATTGAAGTACTTCAGGTCGTCGGCATTTATGACCACATAGAAGCTCTGGCCTTCCCGGCGGAACTGTATGTTCCCGCCTTTTGTCACTTCCGGCCGGTATCCATCATTGGCCAAACCATCAAGGTAAATCTGACGCACCTGCTCAAGCGTGTACCCCTGCGCTTGGACTCGTCCGGCGATTCCGGTCAAAAGCACCAGCAAAATAATCGCCGCCTTGCCGATCAAGAGCTTCATGTTCATTACTCCTTCTGAATACAGCGGGAGAAATCACATAATTCTTTGCCACGAGCTAATTTCCCAAGCGAATCCGGCGGAAAGCCTTGCGCGGCCATGACCATTCGCGTCTACGGTCATGCAACCTTGGGGGTTTCCATTTCATAGCCAACCGCGCAATTGCGCAATAGTGCAAATGCACGCCTTTGAGTTGCCCTCTTTCATAGCCGATCGTGCGGACGGCGGCGGCCTGGCGATCAGCGCCGTGCAAATTGGAGCAATTGGGGTTCTGGGGAAATGCAATGCGCGCGGCAGATGCGCCACATGTATGGCTCAAGAAGGTCTGCGTGCGGCGATGAATCCGGGCGTGTGTCCAAGCGGCTGCTTGTTGTACCGCATCGGCTTCCGGGGACTGTCATGGCGCCTGAATCGGCGCCGGCGTGGCCGCTTTGGTCCAGGGCGGACCCAAACCACGCCTAAGTCATTGATCTTTTGGCGCGCCCGACAGGAATCGAACCTGTATCAAGAGCTTCGGAAACTCTCATTCTATCCATTGAACTACGGGCGCAGCGCAAGGAGGCGGTATTGTACCTAGTTTTCCGCGATCTGCATGAAGTGGATCAAATCCTCAGCCAATCTCATCGAAAACCCGCTCAGTTGCATTGGACCCGCGTCCATGACACCGTTATATAATCCAGCGTTTGCTTGCAGGCGGGCATGGTTTGCCGCCGACTTGTGCAGTACTGATTTTCTGTTGCCGCCGCCCAGGCGCCCCACCCGTTAGCAGGATTTGGTCATGAGCAACGAGCAGGAACACATAGAAGAGCACTCCTCCCCCATCAAGACCCCGAAGCAACTGATCGTCACGGTCGTCCTGGCCTTCGTGGTTCCCATCGCCATCATCATTCTTCTGGTGAACATGGTGGTCACGGGCACCAAGACCGGAGCGGGCTCGGATGCCCTGTCCGGCGAAGCCATCGCCCGGCGGATCGCCCCGGTTGCCGGATTCGAACTCGTCGACGCCAACGCCCCCAAGGTCTTCAAGACCGGTGAACAGGTCTTTGCCGCGGTCTGTACGGCCTGTCACACCGCCGGCGTCGCTGGCGCGCCCAAGATGGGCGACAACGCAGCCTGGGCGCCCTTCATCAAGGCGGGCTACGACGCCATGCTGAATGTCGCGCTGCACGGCAAGGGCGGCATGCCCGCCAAGGGCGGCAACCCCACGCTGTCCGACTTCGAAGTCGCGCGCGCCGTGGTCTACATGGCCAACAAGTCCGGCGGATCGCTGCCCGAGCCCGCC
>NZ_AGUF01000022.1 GCF_000236785.1 Achromobacter arsenitoxydans SY8
CGGATTCGCGCTCGTCCTTTGGCGGCGGCCAGCGCGGCGAAGGCCGTGGCGACTACCGCGGCGGCGACCGTGGTTCCGTATGGTTCCGAGCGCCGCGAAGGCCAGGGCCGTCCGGATTCGCGCTCGTCCTTCGGCGGCGGCGGTCAGCGCGGCGAAGGCCGTGGCGACTACCGCGGCGGCGACCGTGGTTCCTACGGTTCCGAGCGCCGCGAAGGCCAGGGTCGCCCCGATTCGCGTCCCGCCTTCGGCGGCCCGCGTAGCGAACACCGTGGCGGCGACCGCGAACAAGCGCCGCAAAAGCCGCAATTCAATCGCCCGCGCCAGTCCCATGGCGCCATGCGCATCGACCAGGTGCAGCGCGTCCTGGGCGAGATCCTGCAGTGGACCTATCCGGCCGACGCCTCGCTGTCGCACTGGATGCGCCAGCATCCCAACCTGGGCGCGCGCGACCGCTCCGAAGTCGCCGAGGCCGTCTACGACGTTCTGCGCCACCTGCGCCGCTACCGCCAGTACGGTGAAAGCGGCGTCGGCCCCGCCTCGCGCCGCCTGGCCATCCTGGGCCTGAACGCGACCCTGGGTGCGGAAGCCCTGCAGGAAGGCATGGACGCGGCGGAAGCCGAGTGGCTCAAGCGCGTGTCGCGCATTGACCTGGCCACCTTGCCGCGGGCCGTGCGCGGCAGTATCCCCGACTGGCTGGACGAGCGCCTGGGCGCCATGGACAGCCCCGAAACGCTGATTGAAGCGCTGAACCGCCAGGCCAGCCTGGATCTGCGCGTGAATCCCCTGAAAGCCGAACGCGACGAGATGCTGGCGGAACTGCAGCAAAGCGCCGGCCGCTACGAACCGGTCGCCATGCCGTATTCGCCGTGGGGCATCCGCATGGAAGGCCGTCCCGCGGTCAACCGCTGGCCGCAGTTCGAGAGCGGCAGCATCGAGGTCCAGGACGAAGGCAGCCAGCTTCTGGCGCTGCTGGTCGCCCCGCGCCGCGGTGAAATGGTCATTGATTTCTGCGCTGGCGCGGGCGGCAAGACCCTGTTGCTGGGCGCCCTGATGCGCTCAACCGGCCGGCTGTACGCTTTTGACGTGTCGGCGGCCCGCCTTGCGCGCGCCAAGCCGCGCTTCGCGCGCAGCGGACTGTCGAACGTGGTGCCAGTCGCCATCGACAGCGAAAACGACGCCCGCGTCAAGCGCCTGGCTGGCAAGGCCCAGCGCGTCCTGGTCGACGCGCCTTGCAGCGGCATTGGCACTTTGCGCCGCAATCCCGACCTGAAATGGCGCCAGCACCCCGAGGCGCTGGCCGAACTGGCCCAGCTCCAGGAACGCATCCTGAACAGCGCCGCCCGGTGCGTCGCGCCGGGCGGCCGCCTGGTCTACGCCACCTGCAGCCTGCTGGCGGAGGAAAACGAGGCGCAGGCCGACCGCTTCCTGGCCAGCCATCCGGATTTCGAACGCGTGGACGCGGCGGAGATCCTGGCGGCACGTTGCGAAACGCTGAAGCTGGAAGGCCCGTACGTGCAATTGCGCCCGGACGTGCATGGCACCGACGGCTTCTTCGCCGCGGTCTTCGAGCGCAAGAAGAAGAGCGCCGCCACGGAGCCGAGCGAGGGCATTGCGGCTGAAGCTGCCGCCGCCCAGGACGCAGCCGCCCCGGCGGACGAGGCCGTGGAAGAGGAAATCGGGGTCAAGGACCCGGTTTGACGCCCACGGTGGCGCTGTAGCGGCGGGTTCCGATGGTCTTGTTCTGGTATTTCACTTCCCAGGACAGGGTGTCGGAACCCGGCCGGTCGGCCTGGTAGACCACCTGCGCCACCGGCACGGACTTGTAGGCGCAGCGGCCGGAGTTGCTGGATTGACCGCGGGTCTGCAGGATGCTGGCCTTGCCCAGGGTCGGCATCTGGGTGATCGCCACCCGCGGCGCCCGCAGCGCCAGGCAATCCGATCCCCGTATCTCGTAGTAGGAAGCCAGGACGGCGACGTCTCCGGACGTCAACGTTTGAGCGCTGACGGGCGCCGAGAGCGCAATGCCGAGGGCAGCCAAGCCGGAATAAAAACAGGGACGCATTAATTCGAGCAGCATCAGTGGGACAAAAGAGACATTTTGGTGGCAGTTGGGCGTGCAGTGTGCGCCCGTCAGGCGACGCCCACAAGTCTGCCGGCGGACCTGACTGGAACTTTAATCGGGAATTGTGGCCAAAACGTCTTCATGGCAAATCCCCTGCGCGCCTGCGGCAGGGGCGGCCCCCCGGGCCGCATGCTGGCCATGTCCGGGTCTTGCGACCGCGCAGCTGCCGCGAGACGGGTGTTTTTTGCTCAGATTCGCCGCTTAGTCCTTGATTTCTCTCAATAACTATTTTGAAACTAGATTGTCATCAGATGGCTAAGGTACGCTAAACTTCAGCCACTTCTCAAGCGAGGCTCATAACAGCTTTATGGATTACATCCTCTCCTTCATTGCCGGCGGTCTGACCCAAGCCACTTGGTGGCAGGTCGTCGTTTTCACTTTGGTCGTGACGCACATCACGATTGTTTCGGTCACGGTTTTCCTCCATCGCAGCCAAGCGCACCGCGGTCTGGACTTGCATCCGGCTGTCATGCACTTCTTCCGCTTCTGGCTCTGGATGACGACCGGCATGGTCACCAAGGAATGGGTGGCCATTCACCGCAAGCATCACGCCAAATGCGAAAAGGAAGGTGACCCGCATTCGCCCATTCTGTTCGGCATCTGGAAGGTCCTGTTCCGCGGCGCGGAACTGTACCGCGAGGAATCGAACAACAAGGAAACCATGGCCAAGTTCGGCCACGGCACGCCTGACGACTGGCTCGAGCGCAACGTCTACAGCAAGCACAGCCTGTGGGGCGTGCTGACCATGCTCGCCATCGACGTGGCCCTGTTCGGCGCCATCGGTGTCACGGTTTGGGCTGTTCAGATGGCCTGGATTCCCTTCTGGGCGGCTGGCGTCGTCAATGGCATCGGCCACTACTGGGGCTACCGCAACTACAACAGCCCGGACACCAGCACCAACGTGTTCCCCTGGGGCATCGTGATCGGCGGCGAAGAGCTGCACAACAACCACCACGCCCACGGCACGTCGGCCAAGTTCTCGGCCAAGTGGTACGAATTCGACATCGGCTGGTGCTACATCAACATCCTGAAGTTCTTCGGCCTGGCCAAGATCAAGAAGGTTGCGCCCAAGCTCAAGCTGGACGACACGCGCACTGGCATCGACCTGCGCACGCTGCAAGGCGTGATCACCCACCGCTATGAAGTCATGGCCCGCTACGCGGACGTGATCAAGGGCGCCGCCCGCGAAGAGCTGGCCAAGCTGAAGGCCTCGCGCCAGGAAGGCAACGCTGACTGCGGCTGGACCAAGCTGCATCAGGTTCGCCGCGCCATCCACCGCAACGAGGACATCCTGCAGCCTGAACAGCTGGCCGCCGTGGACAACGCCATCGCCCAGAACAAGTCGCTGTCGACGCTGGTGCAGATGCGCCGCGAACTCGGCCGCATCTGGGAAAGCTCCAGCGCCAGCAGCGAACAGCTCCTTCACGACCTGCAGGCCTGGTGCCAGCGCGCCCAGCAAAGCGGCATCGCCGGGCTCGAGCAATTTGCTCAACATCTGCGCCGCTACGCGGCATGATGCTAGAGAAGCTCAACCCTGAACAACGCGCCGCAGTAACGTTAGAACCGCAGCACGCCCTGGTCCTGGCCGGGGCGGGCAGCGGGAAGACCCGGGTGCTCACCACCCGCATGGCCTGGCTGATTCAAACCGGCCAGGCTTCGCCTTTTGGGCTTCTGGCGGTCACGTTCACCAACAAGGCCGCCCGCGAAATGCTGGCGCGCATGTCGGCCATCCTGCCGATTGATACGCGCGGCCTCTGGATCGGCACCTTCCACGGCCTCTGCAACCGCATGCTGCGCGCGCATCACCGCGACGCCGGCCTGCCGCAAAGCTTCCAGATCCTCGACGTCACCGACCAGCTTGCGGCGATCAAGCGCCTCATGAAGGCCAACGGCGTCGACGATGAAAAGTATCCTCCCCGCGATGTGCAGCGCTTCATCAACGGCGCCAAAGAAGAAGGCCTGCGTCCGTCGGACGTCGAAGCCTACGACGCGCATCGCCGCCGCCTGATCGAGATCTACCAGCTTTACGAGGCCCAGTGCCAGCGCGAAGGCGTGGTGGACTTTGCCGAACTGCTGTTGCGCGCGTACGAATTGCTGTCGCGCAACGCGCCTGTGCGCGAGCACTACCAGCGCCGGTTCCGCCATATCCTGGTCGACGAGTTCCAGGACACGAACACGTTGCAGTACAAGTGGCTGCGCCTGCTGGCGGGCGGCGGCGCGTCCATCTTCGCCGTGGGCGACGATGACCAGTCCATCTACGCGTTCCGCGGCGCGAACGTCGGCAACATGGCCGACTTCGAGCGCGACTACGCGCATGGCACCGTGATCCGCCTGGAACAGAACTACCGTTCCTTCGGCCACATCCTGGATTCGGCCAATGCGCTGATCGGTCACAACACGGGCCGTTTGGGCAAGAATCTCTGGACGGACCAGGGGGAAGGCGAACCGGTGCGCGTCATCGAACAGCCTTCCGACGGCATGGAAGCGCAGTGGATCGTGGACGAAATCCGTTCCCTGATCCACGAAGGCAGCGACCGGCGCGAAATCGCCGTCCTGTACCGCAGCAACGCGCAGTCTCGCGTGCTGGAGCACGCCATTTTTTCGGCCGGCATTCCGTACAAGGTCTATGGCGGATTGCGCTTTTTCGAGCGCCAGGAAATCAAGCACGCACTGGCCTACCTGCGCCTGATGGCCAACCCGCACGACGACACTTCGTGGATGCGGGTCGTCAATTTCCCCACGCGCGGCATTGGCGCACGCACGCTGGAGCAGCTTGCGGACGCCGCCCGGGCGCACGACACCAGCCTGTACGCCGCGGTGGCGCTGGTCGGCGGCAAGGGCGGGTCCAACCTGGCCCAGTTCGCCCAGCTGATCCATCGCCTGATCGAGGAAACGCGCGATCTGCCGCTGCCCGAAATGGTCGAGCACATGCTTGAGGCCAGCGGGCTGAACGCCCACTACAAGGCCGAGCGCGAGGGCGCGGAACGTCTCGAAAACCTGAACGAACTGATCACGGCCGCGGCGGTGTTCGCTTCGGAGGAAAACTACGACGGCCTGCCCGCCGGCGTGGTGCCCGACCAGGACACCTCGTCCACGCTCATGCCGGGCGTGGTGGACGCGCCCGCCGTGGCGGGCACGGGCCTGACGCCGCTGGCGGCATTCCTGTCCCACGCCGCGCTCGAGGCCGGCGACAACCAGGCCCAGCAGGGCCAGGATGCCGTCCAGCTCATGACGGTGCATGCCGCCAAGGGCCTGGAATTCGACGCGGTGTTCATCACCGGCCTGGAAGAAGGGCTGTTTCCGCACGAAAACAGCATCCTGGAGCCGTCCGGGCTGGAAGAGGAACGCCGCCTCATGTACGTGGCGATCACGCGCGCGCGCCAGCGGCTTTACATCAGCCTGGCGCAGAGCCGGATGTTGCATGGCCAGACGCGCTACGCAATGCGCTCGCGCTTCCTGGACGAGATCCCCGAGCAGCATCTGAAATGGCTGACGCCCAAAGCAGGGCTGGCGCCGGTCAGCGCGACGGGCGCAGGGTGGGGCGGCGGCAACCGCGGCGACGCGTTTGGACGCAAGCCGACCAATACCATTGCGCCGCGTCAACCGCGCGGCATCGCTACTGGCGTCACGGTCGGCGACAAGCAGTATCGTGTGGGGCAGGGCGTGCGTCACGCGCGGTTTGGCGATGGCACGATCATCGGCCTGAGCGGCGCGGGGCAGGACGCACAGGCGGAAATCCATTTCCGCGACGTCGGCGCCAAGACCTTGGCGCTGGGCATCGCCAAGCTTGACATTGTTCAGGGTTGACATACATGGCCAACAACGATTCTCCCAAAGCCGAGCTGGCGTCGCTGCGCGCCGAGGTCGATGAAATCGACCAACAGATCATGCTGCTGCTTGGCGTGCGGTTCCGTTGCACGGACATGATCGGCGAACTCAAGACCAACCACGGTATGGATCTGGTGGATCCCAAGCGCGAGGCCCAACAGGTCGAGCGCATCCGCCGGCTGGCCCTGGAAGCGGGCGTACCCCCCGCCCTGGCCGAAACCATCCTGCGCGAAGTGATTGATACCGTCATCGACCACCACACCCGTCTGCGCGAGCGTCCGTACTCGTAACGCAGAAAAAAGCGGCGCGCGAGGCCTGCCTGTGCAAGCCGTCGGGCGCCGCTTCGGTGGCGGCCTGCGCCGCCCCGCGGATCAGGCCACGCTCTGGTCTATCTCTTCCAGCGACCCCTGCAGTTCCAGCCACTGCTCTTCCAGTTCGCCCATGCGCTTGCCATGTTCGCCGTGTTCCGCCATGACTTTCTGGCGTTCGGCGCGGCGCGCGTCGGAATATAGGTCCGGATCGGCAATGACCGCGTCCAGCGCCTGCAGCTTCGCACGCAGCTTTTCCATCTCGGTTTCGACCTTCGCCAGCTTGGATTCCAGCGGTTTGCGCAGGGCCGACAGGCGCTGGCGCAATTCGGCGTCGGCGCGTCGCTGCGCCTTGCGGTCGACGACGGCGTCGCCGCTTTCGGCGGCGTTTTCGCGCGCCTCGGCGCGCTCGCCCGCATTGCGCGCCGCCAGCCAGTCCCGGTAGTCCTCCAGGTCGCCGTCGAATTCGCGCACTGCGCCGTCAGCCACGATCCAGAAGCTGTCCACGGTGGTCCGCAGCAGGTGCCGGTCGTGGGACACCAGCAGCATGCTGCCGCCAAAGTCCGCCAGCGCCGTGGCCAGGGCCTCGCGCGTTTCCACGTCCAGGTGGTTGCTGGGTTCGTCCAGCAGCAGCAGGTTGGGCTTTTGCCAGACGATCAGCGACAGCGCCAGGCGCGCCTTTTCGCCACCCGACATGGGACCGACCTTGCTGGTCACGGTGTCGCCGGAGAATCCGAATCCGCCCAGGTAGTTGCGCAGTTCCTGCTCGCGAGCTTCGGGCGCCAGGCGGGCCAGATGCGCGATCGGCGTGCTGTCCACGTCCAGCATGTCGAGCTGGTGCTGGTGGAAGTAACCGATGGCCAGGCCGCGGGAGGCGCGGCGCTCGCCCGCCTGCACGGGGATTTCCTCGGCCAGCGTCTTGATCAGCGTACTCTTGCCCGCGCCGTTTGCGCCCAGCACGCCCACGCGGCTGCCCGCGCGCACCATCAGCGTCACGTCGCGCAGGATGGGCACGGCGTTGCCGGCGGCGTCCGTGTAGCCCGCCGACAGGCCTTCCAGCGTGAGCAGCGGGTCCGGCACCTGTTCGGGCGAGGGAATGCGGATGTCGATGCCAGCTTCGGCCTGCAGCGGCGCCAGCACCTGCATGCGGGCCAGCGCTTTTACGCGGCTTTGCGCCTGCTTGGCCTTGGATGCCTTGGCCTTGAAGCGGTCGATGAAGCCCTGCAGGCGGGCCGTCTCGCGGGTTTGGCGCTCGTAGGCGATGTTGGACTGGCGCAGGCGTTCGGCCCGCTGAGTCAGGAAGTCGCCATAGCCGCCGCGGTAGCGGATCAGCTTGGCGTGGTCGAAATGCAGGATCGACTTGGCGACCGCGTCCAGGAATTCCGTGTCGTGGGAGATCAGCATGACGGTGCCTTCGTAGGCCCCAAGCCATTTCTCCAGCCACAGCATGGCGTCCAGGTCCAGGTGGTTGGTGGGCTCGTCCAGCAGCAGCAGTTCGGACGGCGCCATCAGCGCGCGGGCAAGCGCCAGGCGCATGCGCCAGCCGCCAGAAAAGCTCTCGACCGGCTGCATCCATTCGGCCGGCTTGAAGCCCAGGCCGGCCAGCAGCTGTTCGGCGCGCGAAGGCGCGCTCCAGGCGCCGGCTTCCACCAGCGCGGCTTCCACTTCCGCGATCTCCGTGCCCTGGTCGTCCCTGAGGCCGGCGCGCTGCGCCTGCAGCGCGCGCAGGTGGGTATCGCCGTCGATGACGAACTCGCGGGCAGGGCGGTCGTCCGCGTGCAGTTCCTGTTCGACGCTGGCGATACGCCAGCCCGCCGGCACGGACAGCGTGCCGGCGTCCAGGTCGAGCGCGCCGGTCAGCAGCGCGAACAGCGAGGATTTGCCCGCGCCGTTCTTGCCGACGATGCCGACCCGTTCTCCCGGGTTTACGACGAATTCAGCGCCGTCCAGCAGCACTTTCGTGCCGCGGCGCAGGGTCAATCCAGTTGCGCGTATCACAGGGTCAGTTGCTCGCGGGTAAGCAGCAAAAGCTGGTCCGAAGCTTCCTCGGTGTCCAGCCAGACGGGGGTCAATTGCGGGAAGGCGGCCTCGAAGAAGTCGCGTTCATGGCCGATCTCCAGCACCAGCACGCCGTCCTGCGTCAGGTGCTGCGGGGCCGCGGCCAGGATGCGGCGCACCAGGTCCATGCCGTCGTCGCCGCCGGCAAGCGCCAGTTGCGGCTCATGCAGGTATTCCTGGGGCAGCACGCTCATCGAGCCGCTGTTCACGTAGGGCGGATTGCAGACGATCACGTCGTACTGACGCGCCGGCAGATTGTCGAAGAGGTTGCTTTGGTGCAGGTCCAGGCGGTCGGCCAGCCCATAATCGTCGACATTGCGGCGCGCCACTTCCAGGGCGTCCGCCGAGACATCCACGGCGTCCACGTGCGCATAGGGGAAGGCCAGCGCCGACAGAATGGCCAGGCAGCCGGACCCCGTGCACATGTCCAGCACGTTTTCCACGGCCAGCGCGTCCTGGACCCAGGGCGACAGTCCTTCGTCCAGCAATTCGGCGATGGGCGAGCGCGGCACGATCACCCGCTTGTCGACATAGAAGCGGTGGCCGCGCAGCCACGCTTCGTTGGTCAGGTAGGCGGCGGGCACGCGTTCATTCACGCGCCGGTCCAGCAGGTCCAGCACGCGCTCGCGTTCTTCGCGGATCACGCGGGCGTCCAGGAACGGGTCCAGCGTGTCCAGCGGCAGGTGCAGGGCGTGCAGCGTCAGGTAGACCGCTTCGTCCCAGGCGTTGTCGCTGCCGTGGCCCAGCGCAACCTGGGCGCCGTTCAGGCGCGACACGCCGTAGCGGATCAGGTCGCGCACGGTCTGCAGTTCTTCGCGGGAGGTTTGATTCATAGTAGTCATTCGGTTCACCGCCCGAGGGGAAAAACGCCCCCTCGAGAGGGGGCAGGGCCCAGCCAGCGGGCAAATCGCGGGGGAGCCATTCCCCCGCCGGCGGACATCACTTCGGCAGCAGCAGGTTTTCCAGCGTGCGCCGATAGATGTTCTTGAGCGGTTCCAGCGAGGCGATTTCGATCCGCTCGTTCACCTTGTGGATCGTGGCGTTGCCGGGACCGAACTCGATGACCTGCGGGCAGATCTTGGCGATGAAGCGGCCGTCGGACGTGCCGCCAGTGGTCGACAGCTCAGCCGTGACGCCGGTTTCGGCGTGGATCGCCTGCACCAGCGCGTCGGTCAGCGAGCCGCGCGGGGTCAGGAAGGGTTCGCCTCCCAGTTCCCAGTCCAGCTCGTATTCCAGGCCATGCTTGTCCAGCACCGCATGCACCCGCTGCTTCAGGCTCTCGGGCGTGCTGGCCGTCGCGAAGCGGAAATTGAACAGCGCGACCGCCTCGCCCGGCACCACGTTGGTGGCGCCCGTGCCGGAGTTCAGGTTCGACACCTGGAACGTCGTGGGCGGGAAGTACTCGTTGCCCTGGTCCCATTCGATGCCGACGATCTCGGCCAGCGCCGGGGCCAACTGGTGCACCGGGTTACGCGCCAGGTGCGGGTAGGCCACGTGGCCCTGGATGCCCTTGACTGTGAGCTTGCCCGACAGGGAGCCGCGACGGCCGTTCTTGCAAGTGTCGCCCAGGACGTCGCCCGAGGTCGGCTCGCCAACGATGCAGTAATCCAGCTGTTCGCCCCGCGCCTTGAGCGCGTCGCAGACGATGGCGGTGCCGTCGATGGACGGACCTTCTTCGTCGGACGTGATCAGCAAGGCAATCGAGCCGCCGTGCTGCGGATGGGCCGCCACGAATTCCTCGGCCGCCACCACGAAGGCGGCGATCGAGCTTTTCATGTCGGCCGCGCCGCGGCCGTACAGCCAGCCTTCGCGTTCGGTGGGAACGAAAGGATCGCTGTTCCACTTTTCGCGCGGGCCCGGGGGGACCACATCGGTGTGGCCCGCAAAGACCGTCAGCGGGGCGGCACTGCCGCGCCGCGCCCACAGGTTGGTGACGCCACCCTGCGCGATGGTCTCGCAGGTGAAGCCGATGCGTTCCAGGCGGGCGGCAAGCGCCGCCTGGCAGTCCTCGTCCGCCGGCGTGACCGACGGGCGGGCGATCAGGTCCTTGACCAGATCCAGTACGGCCGTGTTGCTCATCAAGCCCTCAGCAGATCATTGATGCTGGTCTTGGCGCGGGTTTGCGCGTCGACACGCTTGACGATCACGGCGCAGGCCAGGCTGTGCGTGCCGTCGGCCGACGGCAGCGAGCCGGGGACCACGACCGAACCCGACGGCACGCGGCCGTAGGTGATCTTGCCGGTGGCGCGGTCATAGATCTTGGTGCTTTGCGACAGGAACACGCCCATGGCCAGGACAGAGTTCTCTTCGACGACCACGCCTTCCACGACTTCCGAGCGGGCGCCGATGAAGCAGTTGTCTTCGATGATGGTGGGGTTGGCCTGCAGGGGCTCCAGCACGCCGCCGATGCCCACGCCGCCCGACAGGTGAACGTTCTTGCCGATCTGGGCGCACGAACCCACGGTGGCCCAGGTGTCGACCATGGTGCCTTCGTCCACATACGCGCCGATGTTCACGTAGGAGGGCATCAGGACCACGTTGCGGGCGATGTAGGAGCCGCGGCGGGCCACGGCCGGCGGCACCACGCGGTAGCCGCCTTGCTTGAAGGCGTTGTCGCCGAATTCCGAGAACTTGAGCGGCACCTTGTCGTAGAACTGCAGGGGAGCCTGGCCCATGATGGCGTTGTCGTTCAGGCGGAACGACAGCAGCACGGCCTTCTTGATCCACTGGTGCACGACCCAGTCGTCATTGATTTTCTCGGCCACGCGCAGGCGGCCCAGATCCAGGCCGTCGATGGTGTGCTCGACCGCTTCGCGCACTTCGGCGCTGGCGTCGGTAGGCGACAGGTTGGCCCGGTCGTCCCAGGCTTTTTCGATGGTGGTCTGCAGGTCGAGAGTCATAGCGGCTCAGCTTTTAAAGGTTGATCAAACAGAAGTATGTACAAAATGGGCGATGCGTTCGGCTGCCTGCACGCAGTCAGCCAAAGGCGCCACCAGGGCGATGCGGATGCGGCCATGGCCCGGATTGGCGCCATGCGCTTCCCGCGCCAGAAAACTGCCCGGCAGCACGGTAACACCGGTGCGGCCGTAAAGATCGCGGACGAAGGCCGTGTCGGCGCCTGGCGTGGCCGCCCACAGATAGAACGAAGCCTGCGGACGCGACACATCCAGCACCTTTTGCAGGATGGGCACGACCGCGTCGAATTTCTCGCGGTACTGGCGGCGGTTTTCCTTTACGTGCTCCTCGTCCGTCCAGGCGGCGACGCTGGCGGCGGACACCAGCGGGCTCATCGCACTGCCATGATACGTGCGATACAGCAAGAAACGGCCAATCAGCGCGGCGTCGCCTGCCACGAAGCCCGAACGCAGGCCCGGCACGTTGGAGCGCTTGGACAGGCTGGAAAACGCCACCAGGTTGCGGTAGTCGTCGCGGCCCAGGCGGCGCGCCGCTTGCAGCCCGCCCAGTGGAGGATCGCCCTCGTCCAGGTAGATTTCGGAATAGCACTCGTCCGAAGCGATCACGAAACCGTGGCGGTCGGACAGTTCGAACAGCGTCTTCCACTCGTCCAGCGACATGACGTTGCCGGCCGGATTGCCCGGAGAGCACACGAACACTAGGCGCGTCTTCTTCCAGACCTCGTCCGGCACCTGGCTCCAGTCGGGCGCGAAATTGCGCACCGGGTCGGCGTTGACGAAGTAGGGCGTGGCGCCCGCCAGCAGCGTGGCGCCTTCGTAGATCTGATAAAAGGGATTGGGGCAGATCACCACCGAGCCGGCCGACGGGTCGATGACGGTCTGCGTGAATGCGAACAGCGCCTCGCGCGAGCCTAGCGCCGGCAGCACCTGCGTGTCGGCGTCGGGTGCGGGAATGCTGTAGCGCCGCGCCAGCCACTCCGAGATTGCCCGGCGCAGGGCGGGATCTCCTTTGGTCGACGGGTAGACGGACAGCCCGCCCAGACTGTCGCGGATGGCTTGCGCCACGCGTTCCGGCGCGGCATGCTTGGGCTCGCCGATCGACAGATTGATGGGCGCAAGGCCGTCCGGCTGCGAGCTGGCGGAGGCCAGCAAAGCCCGCAGTTTTTCGAACGGATAGGGGTGTAGGGCATCGAGGCGCGGATTCATGACGCAAGATTTTAACAAGCAAGCTACAATAGCGGGCTTGGCCTATTGCGAAGGTGGCGAAATTGGTAGACGCACCAGGTTTAGGTCCTGACGCCGTAACAGGTGTAGGGGTTCGAGTCCCCTCCTTCGCACCAAAATTCTCACACCGTTGATTGGCATAGGGTAAATCTTTCAAATCAATGGCTTAGCGGCAGGGTAACGAGCCGGCCGACTGCGAAATACAAAGAATTCAAGCAAGAATTCGCAGTGGCTTGCCCCATTTTTTATCCCCATCGGACCACCCTCGGTCCCCCTCTTGCCAAATTGAAAACCGCGCTCGATTGTGAAATGCTGAAGTTGTTCGGCATTGAGCTGGAGGTGTGGCCATGGATCTCATACGCCATTTCTCTTCGTTCCCCAGTTCGGCGTTTCTGCTCTTCGTCCTTTGCATATCCGGCGGCGCCGTGGTGCTGATCGCCATCTACAAGAAGCACGGATGGATGGCGTCGATCCTGTTTGCCGCCATCGTGGGCGTGCTGGCCGTACTGCTGTTGCCAGGCACGGCGAATGGCTGGGTTTGAGCGCCAGGACCGAGGCTAATCAATAGATCATTCGAGGCATGCCGAGCCGGCAGCGTCCGCGGGCTTGACGCTGCCGGTATGCGCCCTTGGTCGTCGCCCGTCGGCATGCTTGCGCGTCGCCGCCGGCCCGGCTATCTTGTCCGAGGCAGCCATGCCCGCCTCCAGCGCATACAAGAATGGTCAAGATTGTCATTTCTTTAACCTTGTAATACGCGCTTGGCGATACCGTTGGGGTTTCATTTTCAAGGAGTGGAAATGTACTCGCTATCCAAGCGTTGCGGTGCGGAGTTCTTTGGCACGTTCTGGCTGGTTCTGGGGGGATGCGGTGCGGCGGTGCTGGCGGCCGGTTTTCCCGAAATGGGCATCGGCTTTGCGGGCGTGGCGCTGGCTTTCGGCTTGACCGTCCTGACCATGGCGTTCGCGGTGGGCCATATATCGGGCGGGCACTTCAATCCCGCCGTGACCGTCGGCTTGGTGGCGGGAGGGCGGTTCCCCGCCCGGGAAATCCTTCCCTATGTCATTGCGCAGGTGCTGGGCGCCATCGCGGCGGCCGCGGTGCTGGCGGTCATCGCCAGTGGCAAGCTGGGTTTCGACCTGAAGGCCAGCCACTTCGCGGCGAACGGCTACGGCGCCTATTCGCCCGGCAAGTACTCGATGCTGTCCGCGCTGGTCACCGAAGTGGTGCTCACCGCCGGTTTCCTGTTCGTGATCCTGGGCGCCACAAGCAAGCGCGCGCCGGCCGGATTCGCGGCCATTCCCATCGGCCTGGCGCTGACGCTCATCCACTTGATCAGCATTCCGGTCACCAATACGTCGGTCAACCCGGCCCGCTCGACAGGACCCGCGCTGTTTGTGGGCGGTTGGGCTGTGGAGCAGCTGTGGCTGTTCTGGGTGGCGCCCATCGCCGGGGCGATCATCGGGGCCATCGCCTACCGGCTGGTCAGCGAGTCCGAGTCGGAATGAACCTGGCGCGCGGCGGGCGATAGCACCATCTAGGCGCCCGCCCGCCCGGCTCGCCGCAGTTAAAGGCCGGAAAGGGGCGCCGGGATAAAGGCAGGGGCGGGCAGGTTGTACATTACGCTCTATCACCTGCCTTATTTCCACAGGATTCACCCATCATGACCGCCCCTGAAGTCGTAATTTCCTCCTCGATCGCCTGCGCGAACGATCGGCCCTTTGTGCTGTTCGGCGGCATCAATGTGCTCGAATCCCAGGACCTTGCGCTGCGCACCTGCGAGGAATACCAGCGCGTGACGCGCAAGCTCGGCATTCCCTACGTGTTCAAGGCCTCGTTCGACAAGGCCAACCGTTCGTCCATCCATTCCTATCGCGGACCCGGCCTGGAAGAAGGAATGAAGATCTTCGAGGCCGTGAAGAAGGAATTCGGCGTGCCCGTCATCACGGACGTGCATGAGCCCTGGCAGGCCGCCCCGGTCGCGGAAGTGGCCGATATCCTGCAACTGCCGGCGTTCCTGGCGCGGCAGACCGATCTGGTCGTCGCATTGGCCCGGACGCAGCGCGTGGTCAACATCAAGAAGCCGCAGTTTCTCAGCCCGACCCAGATGCTCAACATCGTCGAGAAATTCACGGAAGCCGGCAACGACAAGCTGATTCTCTGCGACCGCGGCACCAGCTTCGGCTACGACAATCTGGTCGTGGACATGCTGGGTTTCGGCGTAATGAAGAAAGTGACGGGCAATCGTCCGCTGATCTTCGACGTGACGCACGCGCTGCAGCAGCGCTCAGCCCTGGATGCGGCGTCGGGCGGCCGCCGGGAACAGGTGGCGGACCTGGCCCGGGCGGGCATGGCTGTCGGCTTGGCCGGCTTGTTCCTGGAAGCCCACCCGGACCCCAAGAATGCCAAATGCGACGGCCCCAGCGCCTTGCCGCTGGATAAGCTTGAACCCTTCCTGACCCAGCTGAAGATGCTGGACGATCTGGTGAAGTCCTTTGCGCCTATTGATATCGAACCCTGACGCTGGTGGTCATCCGGACGACGCCAAGTTGTTATACGATCCAGGCCACACATTAGGGAGGCCTGGATGTCGTTGTATGTGATCGTCGCCGTCCGCAAGGAATCCGTCAGCGGGCATATCGCCTACGTGCGCCTGGGGCAGGCCGTGCGCGGCGTGCCGGGCTGGATCTCCGAGCCCATGACGGCGGCCGCCTCCGAGGTCGTTGAACTCATCAAGGGCGGCGCCGAAGTCGAGACCGCGATCAGCGTCGACGGCCTGACCGTCGCATCGCGCGCGGTGCGCGTCTTGGTGGACGATGACGGGCGCGAGCATCTTGCCTCGGCGCCCGTGCCCAGCTCAACTCAGCATACGCTGTTCGATCTGCCCGAGTTCTAGCCGCTCTTGATTCTGGCCATCCCTAGCGGCGGCCTTCCGCGAAATTGCGCAGTGCGTCGCCGGCCATGCGGTAGCGCACCCATTCGTCCTGCGGCAGCGCGCCGATGGACTGGTAGAAGTCGATGGCGGGCTGGTTCCAGTCCAGCACACTCCATTCCAGGCGTCCGCAGCCGTTCGCCACGGCTTCCTGCGCCAGGCGCCGCAGCAGGTCCCTGCCGGCGCCTATGCCGCGCTGTTCGGGCGTGATGTACAAATCTTCCAGATAGATGCCGTTCTTGCCCAGCCAGGTGGAATAGCTGTAGAAATAGACGGCGTAGCCGATCGCCTTGCCATCTAGCAGGCACATCAGCGCCTTTGCCGGCGCGCCTTCGGCGAAAAGGGTGCGCTCGACGTCTTCGGCGCTGGCGATCACTTCGTGGGCGGCGCGCTCATAGACCGCCAGCTCGGTGATGAAGGCATGGATCTGGGCCGCATCCGACGGGGCGGCGGGACGGATTTCGATGTTCACGGATGTTTCCTGTTTCTTGGGATGGCTATCCTACCTTGTCTTGAGGCGTCGGGCAGGCGGCGACATCGGGAATTCCCTTGTTGCGCGGCAGCCGGCCCGGCGCGACCCTTTGAAGGGATTGTGCCTAGCAACCGGACGCGCGTTCCAAAAGGATGTTCTCAATGCCCGAGACTGGTCCTGCCGCTGGTAAAACGACCCCGCCCGGCCGGCGCGGCCGCCGGTTCTCCTGGATATGGCTGGTGCCGATCGTCGCGGCGCTGGGGGGATTGCTGCTGGTGGTCCGGGTCTGGATGGAGGCGGGTCCCGTCGCCACGATCAGTTTTCAGACCGCCGAAGGCCTGGAGGCCGGCAAGACGCAGGTCCGCTACAAGGAAGTGAACGTCGGCATCGTCCAGCGCGTGGCCCTGAATCCGGAGCGCACCGGCGTCGTGGCCACGGTCCGGCTCGACAAAGAGGCGAGCGGCCTGCTGCAGGAGGGCACGATGTTCTGGGTGGTGCGGCCCAGGCTGACGCTGAGCGGCGTGTCCGGCCTGAGCACCTTGTTGTCCGGATCCTATATCGGCCTGGACCCGGCTGGCGGCAAAGCCCAGGCGCCAGCCAGCAAATTTTCGTTTACCGGCCTGGAAGTGCCGCCCGAGGTGACGCAGGACCGTCCTGGCAAGCGCTTTACCCTTAAGGCCAGGGATCTCGGTTCGCTGGACATCGGGTCTCCGGTGTACTACCGGCGCATCGCCGTGGGCCAGGTGGTCGGCTATCAACTGGACAGCCGCGGCGAAGGCGTCGATGTACAGGTGTTCGTGGACGCGCCCAATGACGCCTACGTCAACGAAGGCACGCGCTTCTGGAACGCCAGCGGCGTGGACTTTTCCGTGGATGCGCGCGGCCTCGAGGTGCGCTCCCAGTCACTGCTTTCGGTCGTCATCGGGGGGGTGGCGTTCGATTCGATCGGATCCCACGGCCAGGCGGCGGCCAAGGCGAATACGGCGTTCGTCATTTTTCCTTCGGAAGGGGCCGCCCGCGCCCAGCCCGATGGCACGGCCATGCGCATCCGCATGCGGTTCGACCAGTCGGTCAGGGGCCTCGCGGTGGGCGCGCCCATCGACGCCTTTGGCGTCGCGATCGGGCAGGTCGATTCCATTGCGCTAGAGTTGGACAAGACGACCAACCAGTTCTACGCGGTGGTGAGCGCAACGCTCTATCCCGAGCGGCTGGGCGCCAAGGCCGTTGGAGAAATCAAGGAATTCTCCGGGTCGTCCATCGAGCACCCCTCGGGCAAGCTGATCGCCGCCATGATCGACCGCGGCCTGCGGGCGCAACTGCGCGTCGGGAACCTGCTGACCGGCCAACTGTATGTGGCGATGGTCGTATTCCCGGACGCCAAGCCGGCGCCGTTTACGATGGAAGACGTCCCGTTCATCCCCACGGTCCCGAACAACCTCGACCAGCTCCAGTTGCAGCTCAACAGCATTCTCACCAAGCTTGAGCGCATGCCGTTCGATGCGCTGGGCGCCGAACTGGGCAACGTGCTGCGCGGCGCCTCCAGCCTGGTGAGGCGCCTGGATGCGCAGGTCGCGCCGGAGGCGACAGCCTTGCTGCGCCAGGCAGGCAAATCCCTGGGCGCCGTTGGCGTATTGCTCAACTCCGACGCGGGCCTGCCGGTGAATACGGGAATGCTGTTGCAGGAACTTTCCCGCACGGCCAGGTCGCTGCGTGAACTCTCGGATTACCTCCAGACCCATCCCGAGTCGCTGCTGCGCGGACGCGCCGCGGATACCGCCCCGGTGCGCGGGCAGCCGCGCTGATCGTGCCGCCGGCCCCGGGCACGCGGTTTGCTGACCGGTCTGGCGGCGTCCCGCTCGCAGTGCGGGGCGGGGCCGCATCTGAGAGGGGATTCAGCATGGACCACAGCGAAATGATGGCGCGCATGATCACGCAACCCGTCACGCCAGGTAAATTTGACGGATGGGATGGCGTGCTTTCCGCTTTTGCGGATTGCCTCTTGCAGGTGCAGGGCAAGCTGTCGGAAGCCGACGTGAAGCGATTCCTGGATGTGGGCGCCCTGGTGTATCGAACCTGTTGCCAGGATGAGGCGCGGCAGCGCTGGACGGCCGAGGAACTGGCGGCCTATCACCGCAAGGGGCAGTTCGGCGCCTAGGGCAGCTCAGAAAAGGCACTGCCTCAGCGCGAACTTCCTGCCGAACGCGTGGACCTCGTCGCCGTCCACGCTGGCCGAGACGTCCCAGTGGTCCCCGCGGGTGACCAGGATGGACTGGCTGGAGAAGGCATGGCGCAGGGCAAATTGCCAGAAGGCCGCTTCCGACCCCTCGGGTTCCAGGTCATGCGGCCCGATGCGCAGGCGGGAAGGGCGGGGCGTTGCTCCTATCGACCATTTCAGGGCAATCGCCAGGAACGCGAAGCGCGCGGACACCGTCGAAGGCTGGATGCACAGGACTCGGATCTTGTTGCTCATGGTCATAACCCTGCCTATTCAGGTTTGCACCAGCGTAGCAGGGCGCGGCGCCCCGATCCATACCGCGTTTGGTCGATTCGGGCGGCGCGTCGGCACAGGGTTATCGGCGCAGCAGACCCCGCAACAGCAGGTCCAGCGCCTCCAAGGCCTGCGCGACCCGCGGCCCGGGTTCGCCTTCCTCGGCGATCCAGAAAGCGGCGTCCACTAGGGCGCCGTTGATCAATCGGGCAAGGACCAGCGGTTCGGCGGGTTCCACCACGCCTTCGTCCATCAGCCGCTGCAGCAGCGCGCTCAGCGAGCCCAGGCATTGCTGTTGTGCGGCGGCCGGGACGGGCCCCAGCACCGCGCGCGCATCCTGCAAAACGATGCGTCGGATCTCCGGCTCGCCCGCCATTTCCAGATAGGCGCGGCAGCGTCCGCGAAAGGCGCTCCAGGTGTCCGGCGCCTGCCGGGAAATGGCTTGCAGCCGCACGTCCATTTCGCCGTCGATCTGTCCGGCCACGGCGGCAAGCAGTCCCTTTTTGTCGCCGAAGTGGTGATACAGGGCGCCGCGCGTCAGGCCGGCTTGCGCGGTGAAATCGTCCATGGACGTGCCCGCATACCCCGATTGCCGGAACGCCCGGCGCGCGGCGGCGATGAGCTTTGCGCGGGTGGTTTCGATCATTTCGGCGCGGGTTGGGGGCATTCGGTTCCTTTGGACATACGCAACGTACGTGAATTGACATACGCAATGTATGTGAATACGATCCCGCCGTCTACTCCCTTCTCAAAGGACCGCAGTGCCGAATCCCTATCGTGAACTGTTCAAGGCGCCCGGCGCCGCTGGATTCGTGCTGGCCGGCGCGGTCGCCCGCCTGCCGTTGCCGATGATCGGCATCGGCATCATCACCATGCTGTCTCAGGTGCGTGGCGCGTATACCCTGGCGGGCGCGGTGGCGGCCACGTTCGCGCTGGCGACCGCGCTGCTGGCGCCTCGCATTTCGCGCCTGGTGGACCGCTACGGGCAGGGCAAGGTGCTTCCCGTTGCCGCCTGCATCTGCGTCCTGGCGCTGGCGGGCCTGTCCGCCAGCGTGCATTGGGGCGCGCCGGACTGGGTCCTGTTCGTCTTCGCGGCGCTGGCGGGCAGCCTGCCCAGCATGCCGGCCATGATCCGCGCCCGCTGGACAGAGATCTACCGCGACCGGCCTGAACTGCGCACCGCCTATGCGCTGGAATCGGTGGCGGATGAGCTCAGCTTCATCGTCGGGCCGCCTTTGGCGGTGGGCCTGTGCGTGGGCCTGTTTCCGCAGGCGGGGCCGCTTGCGGCGGCCCTGCTGCTGGCGGTCGGCGTCACGGCGTTCGTCATGCAGCGCGCCACGGCGCCTGCAGTGCGGTTTCACGAGTCCGGTCGCCAGGCTTCAGTCCTGCGCCTGCCCGGGATGCTTCCCCTGCTGGCCATGATGTCTGCGATGGGAGTAATCGTAGGCACCATCGACGTGCTGAGCGTCGCGTTCGCCAGGCAGCAGGGCTTTCCCGCCGGGGCCAGCCTGGTGTTGTCCGCCTACGCGCTTGGCTCCTGCGTCGCGGGCCTGGTGTTCGGCGTGCTGAAGTTCCAGATGCCGCTTGCGCGGCTGCTGGTTCTGGCGGCCGCGGTGACGGCGTTCACGACCTTGCCTCTGTTGTTGGTGAACGATCTGCTGGGCCTGTCGCTGGGCGTGCTGGTGGCCGGGTTGTCGTTCGCGCCCACCATGATCATTGCGATGGCGTTGGTGGAAAGCAGCGTGCCGGCAAGCCGGCTGACGGAAGGGCTGACCTGGCTGGTGACCGGTCTGGGCGCCGGTGTGGCGGCGGGCGCGGCGATGGCCGGTTGGGTAGTCGATCATTACGGCGTCGGCGCGGGTTTTTGGACGGCCGCCGGCGCGGGCGCGATCGTGCTGCTTGTCGCCCTGCCTGGCGCGCGCCGCCGCACGGCAGGCGATGCCCAGGCGCAAGAGGCGGGTTGCTAGAATGGCCGGCGCGGGGCGCAGCGGCCTCCAGGAGAAAACATGTCCAGAACCGTCGTCAATCCCGACACTGTATTCAACTCCGTGCAATACGGCTTCAGCCAGGCCGTCATCGTGACCGGACAGCGCCGCATGCTGCTGTCTGGTCAGGTGGGCATCGACGCGCATGAGAAGACGGTCGGGCCCGGCCTCCAGGTGCAGACCGAGGCCGCGCTGGACAATGTCGAACGCGTGCTGGCGGCTGCCGGCGCGACGCTGGCGCAGGTCATTATGCTGCGCATCTACATCTGCGACACCGTCAAGGGCGAACAGGAAGTCATCGCGCAGGCATTGCGGGACCGCTTCAAGGTCGACCCGCCACCTTCTTCGTGGATCATCGTCAGCGGCCTGTCCCTGCCGGAATGGCTGGTCGAGATCGAAGCGGAAGCAATGCTGGATTGATCCGCCCTGGGGACGCTAGGGCAAGGCGTCGCGCCAGGGCGGAGCCTCGAACGCGGCGCGCAGGGTCGACAGAAAACCCGCCGTGCGGGCGGACAGTTCCTGGCGCGATTTCACCAGCGCCACCACATTGGCCTCTGGCAGGTTCCAGCCTGGCAGCAAGGGGACGAGCGCGCGCGTGCGCAGGTGTGCTGCGGCATCCCATTCCGAACGCACGACGATGCCATGTCCCGCCAGTGCCCACTCCAGCGCGGTCGCGCCCGTATTGCTGGACAGCACGGGCGCGATGCGCACGCCCAGGGCTGGACCGCGGCCGCGTTTGAACCGCCACAGGGTTACGTCCTCGTCGTTTTCGCGCAGGGCGATGCAGTCATGGTCGCGCAGGTCCTCCGGCTTGGCGGGCGCGCCACGGCGGGCCAGATAAGCGGGCGATGCGCACAGGATCCGGCGATTGGGCGCCAGCGGGTAGGCGACCAGCGTGGAGTCGCGCAGTTCGCCGATATGCACCATGACATCCCAGTTGTCGGACGACAGCCGGGGAGGGCCGTCCGACAGCGTCAGGCTGGCGGTGACGTTTTCGCTGCGCTGGCGGAATTCCGCCACCAGCCCGGCGATGTAGCGCTGGCCGAATCCCAGCGGCGCAACCACGCGCAGATGGCCTGCCACCACGCCGCGCCGGCCTGCAAGCTCGTCGGCCAGGTCGTTCAATTGGCCGCAGATCTGCCCGGCTCGCAAGGTCAGCAGCCGGCCTTCGTCGGTCAGCGCGGTGCCGCGTCCGGACCGGTTGACCAGCCTGACGCCCAGCCGCTTTTCCATCGCGTGCAGCCGCTGTGTGACGGCGGGAGGCGTGACGTCCAGGGCCCGCGCAGCCTGCGCCAGCGAGCTGGTCCCCGCAAGGGTCAGGAAAAAGCGCAGGTCGTCGGTGGTGATCATTCAGTTTTGGATTAATGGAGAATTAATTTCAAATTAAACACGCGGCCGCTCGCCCGCGCCATACTGCGTCCATCCCGGCTCGCGGCAGTTCCGCGTCCGCCGCAACCTTTCCACAGAGGCTTTCATGACCCTCGCCGCCGCCGCGCCCACCCTGGACACCCTGGAAACACCTTGCCTGCTGCTTGACGAAGCGCGCATGACGCGCAATATCGAGCGCCTGAACGGGCTAATGGCCGCCCACGGCGTGCAACTGCGCCCGCATCTGAAGACGCCTAAATCCGTCGAGGTGGCCCGCCGGGTCATGTCGACGCCCCAGGGCCCCGCTGCCGTGTCGACGCTGCAGGAGGCCGAGCAGTTTGCTGCGGCAGGCGTCACGGACCTGCTCTACGCGGTCGGCGTGTCTCCGTCCAAGCTGGACCGCGTGCTGGCGTTGCGCCGGCGCGGCATCGACCTGACCGTAGTGGTCGACAGCATCGAGGCCGCCAGGGCCGTATCGGCGCGCGCCCGGCAGGCGGGCGACGCCATTCCAGCCCTCATCGAGATCGACTGCGACGGCCATCGCGCCGGCGTGCAGCCAGGCGACACCGCGCAACTGCTGGGTATCGCCAGGGCGCTGCACGAAGAGGGGGCCTGCCTGCGCGGCGTCATGACGCACGCGGGCGAATCCTATGGGTGCCGCAGCGTGGAGGCGATTGCGGACATGGCCGAGCAAGAGCGTTCAGCCGCGGTGAGCTGCGCGCAGGCCATCCGCGCGGCGGGCCTGCCGTGCCCGGTCGTCAGCGTCGGTTCCACGCCCACGGCTCATTTTGCGCGCAGCCTGGAAGGCGTGACCGAAGTCCGCGCGGGCGTGTACGTCTTTTTCGATCTCGTGATGGCCGGCCTGGGCGTGTGCCGCGTGGATGACATCGCCGCCACCGTATTGACGACCGTGATCGGCCATCAGGCTGACAAAGGCTGGATTCTGGTCGATGCCGGATGGATGGCCATGTCGCGCGACCGGGGCACCGCCAGGCAGCCGGTGGATCAGCTCTACGGACTGGTGTGCGACGTCGACGGCAAGGTCTATCCGGACGTGCTGCTTGCCGAAACGAATCAGGAGCAGGGCATCATCAAGTTGCGGCCCGGCAGCGACGCCGTTCTGCCCGACCTGCCGATCGGGGCGAAACTGCGGATCGTCCCCAATCATGCGTGCGCCACCTGCGCGCAGCACGATGCCTATGAGGTCGTGCGTCCGGGCGCCACGGAAGTGGTTGCGCACTGGGAACGCTTTCGCGGCTGGTAAACCGCAAGCCGTCCGCCATAAGGAGATCCTGGCATGGATATCATTCATACCCCCGACGCAACCCCGCCCGCCGGCCATTATTCGCAGGCCGTGCGCGCCAATGGTTTCGTCTTCGTTTCCGGCCAATTGGGGTTTCTGCCGCCTGTGGAGCCTGGTGCAAAGCCGGTGCTGGCTCAGGGCGCCGCCGAGCAGACGCGCGAGTCGCTGCGCAGCGTGCAGGCGATCCTCGACGCCGCCGGTTCGTCGCTGTCCGCAGTGGTCAGCGTCACGGTCTACATTCCCGATGTACGCCTTTGGGACGAGGTCAACGGCGTCTACGAGCAGTGCTTTGGCGCGCATCGTCCGGCCCGCGCGATCGTGCCCACCCGGGACCTGCACTTCGGCGCGCAGGTGGAGATCAGCGTCGTCGCGCTGGCCTGAGCGGCGCGGGGCCGCTGCCGGGGCCGGGGGAGGGCTCAGGCACCGCCTATAATGCGGTCGCCTCAATGCCCACGGCGGAGACCGTTCACATGCAATACGAGTATCTGTTCTGGTCCATGGCCGCTGTCGTGGCGGCCGCGCTGGCGGGCGGCTCGCTGTGCGGCCGCTTGCGCTCGCTCAAGGGCACGCTGATGGGCGTCGCCGCGCTGGCGGTAGCGGAATTCGTGGCGGTCTTCATGCTGGCGCGCCACGGGGGATTCAGCGATCTGGCGGCGATGCTGTCGATCGCCGCCTTCATGTTCAGCCTGGTGATCGGCACGGCGGCGTCACTGCTCACGCGGCGCGTCCTGCTGCGCCGCTGAGCCGCCCGGTCCGGGCCGCCTCATTCTTCGGCGTCGAACTCCTCGTCCTCTTCGTCGTCCTCATCCTGCTCAAGAGCGTCGTAGCCCTTCCAGGTAATGCGCCAGCGCGTCGCGCCGGCCGTCGCCGCGGTTTCGCTGATCTGCTTGACCAAACCCGCGTCTTCCAGCAAGTCCAGGTGATGCGCGATCAACTGCAGGCCTTGCTCCTCGGGATGAGGCGCCAGTGCGACGTTCTTGATATCGTGAGTGCTCAGGTTGGGGCCCGGCGCGTCGCGCAGGGCGCCCAGGATCGTGACGACCAGATCGAAATCGCGTTGCATGATGTCCACCATGTAGGGATAGGGATAGAACACGCCGACGATAGCAGAGTTCCGCTACGGGGATGGGACAGCTGCCGCTACCGGGTTACAGTCCAGGGTTCTTGATAACCGATACACGATAAACACTATGAAGAAACCCGCAGAACGGGATTGCCTCGCGGTCATCCCCGGCTATACGGGCCAGGCCGCCAAGCTCTATCTATCGCGCGGCGAAGACGAACGGATCGACGGCGTCACCGTGTTCGACCTGCTGGGCCACATCAAGCTGCAGGGCGATGCCCAGGCCGCCGCGGCCTGGATCGGGGAGTGGCTTGCCAAAGAAGCCGACAACCGCAAGGCCCGGCGCACGCAGCTCCAGGCCCAGATGTTCATCTGCAAGCTCGCTGGGGACGACAAAGAAGCCTTCCTGGGCGCCCAGAAGCCCCTCATCAGCGTCCTGACCGCTGCGGGGGTGCGCTGCCGTAGCGTCGCCGCCACGTCCGGCGCGGCGCGCCAGGCACTTGGTCCGATTGTCAAGAAGCATTAGCCCAAGGCTGTTATAGTCGCGCCTGGGCGTGCGTGTGCACCTACACGGTGCGTGCCCTGGCGGGCCCAGCCCGCAAATCAAGGAAGATGGATCATGGAAATACTCAGTCGGCACGTTGCCGACGTCGCGGGCGGCGTTGAGCTGCACACCACGCTGGATGGCGAGAGCATCAGCGTCTATGTTGTCATGGGCGTTACCGATCTCAATGCCATCGCTGACATCGTGCCGCGCGAAAAAGTCGAAGCCGGGGCGGACATACACGCCTCCAATGTCGACAATGTTGATAATGCGCAAGAACAGATCGACCAAGTCCTGGAAAATATGAACCCCGGCGACGTGGCGGTTTTCCTTTGCTCGGGTCCCGATGCTTTCGGCGCGGCACTCGACTTGTTGGGTTTACCTATCGACGAGTAAGCCTGGCGGCAAACCATGGTGTCATCCAAATGGCGTATTGAAGGTTGTACGCGCTTTTGATGGCATTTATATAAGCCTTGTTTGTTTTTTTATGATGTGTGGGTGTAAACACCTATGCAGGACTTCGTTTTGCCTATGAAAACGTGCGAATTTTCTGTGCAGTTTCTCTTTGTTGCATTATTGGCACGTATTTTTTAGGATTATGTTGACTTGTGAGGGGAACATAACGATAGTGTCGGCACACGATCACAAGCGTTGCGATTTTCGTTCAGTGCCGTGCCTTTTCCGGCTCAGCGTTATTGTTCTACTGTCCCCTCCTTGATTGATTCGTGACCTCCGGGCATTTGCCCATTATCTCTAGGAAATACAGTATGGAAACCGGCGTCGTTAAGTGGTTCAATTCGGAAAAGGGTTATGGCTTCATCACCCCGGAAGCGGGTGGCAAGGATCTGTTCGCTCACTTCTCCGAAATTCAGGGTTCGGGCTTCAAGTCCCTGGAAGAGAACCAGCGCGTCAGCTTTGTGACGGCAAATGGCCCCAAGGGCCCGCAAGCCACGAAGATTCAGGTCCTGTAAGGTACTGATTTTTCGCCAAAAAAGCCCCCTTGCGGGGCTTTTTTTGTTTTGGGCGCGGCATTCGTCCGGCTGGTGTCGGCCGCCGCCGCGCGCTCGGAGCGAGCGCTCCCTTCAGCATTCCACCCCCGCCGCCATGACTACCCGTTCGACGAATACCCTTTCCACGCAGCCGCAGGACGTGGTCGCGTTCTGGGTCGAAGCAGGCCCCCAGCAGTGGTTCAGCAAAAGCGCAGACTTCGATGCCGCCTTCCGCGCGCGTTTCGAAGCCGCGCACATGGCTGCGGCGGCGCGCCGGCTGGATGGCTGGCTGGATGTCGCGCCGGGAGCGCTGGCGTTGATGATCCTGTTGGACCAGTTCCCCCGCAATGCCTATCGGGATACTGCCCACATGTTTGCTACGGACCCGCTGGCCCAGCATTTTGCCGAGCGCGCCATCGCGGCAGGACTCGACCTGGAAGTCGACACCGGGTTGCGGCAGTTTTTCTATCTGCCGTTCGAGCACGCAGAGAACCTGGCCGCGCAGAATAGATGCATCGCGCTGATGGAGCCTCTGGGCGCCGAATCGTTGCGCTGGGCCGTCCTGCACCGCGACATCATCAAGCGCTTCGGACGATTTCCGCATCGCAATGCCGCCTTGGGCCGGCAGACTTCGCAGGCCGAGCGCGAGTTCCTGGAGTCAGGCGGGTTCGCGGGTTAGGCGGACGCCATCCGCGTGGCTGTCTTGAACGCCTACCGGTATCCACCTGTATCGGCGCGTGGCAAGTTGAAAATATGCGGATTGAAGCTCCTTGATTTCCGCTGCTTAGCGCGTATGTCGCGGCTAGTCTGGCCCGCAAAGGTCTCGGGATAATTGACGTTTTTCCGGGTTCGCCAATACACTGGTTTCAGCGAGATTCTCAAGCGACGCGGTCTGCGTTTCTCTTGGTCGCCGTCAGTAGTGCTGCGGTTGCTATCCTCTCCCATCCTTGATGATCTGGCGCCCCGCGAGCAATCGCTTATCTAGGTTCAAGGACATTCCATGGCAACCGGCATCGTCAAGTGGTTCAACGCCGAAAAGGGGTATGGCTTCATCATGCCCGACGACGGCAGCAAGGATCTTTTCGCTCACTACTCCGAGATCCGTAGCGAAGGCTATAAGTCTCTACAGGAAAATCAACGGGTCACGTTCGAGGTTGGAACCGGCCCCAAAGGTCCCAGCGCCAAGAACATCAAGGTGGCGACCTGAGTCCATTGGGTAGCGCGCTCCGAGTCTCCTCGGCGTTCTACCTATAAAAAAAGCCCCC
>NZ_AGUF01000021.1 GCF_000236785.1 Achromobacter arsenitoxydans SY8
TAAAACCGCCCGACGCGACGAACGCGGTGGGCTTTTTTTTGTCGCTGCGCCGTATCAGTGCTTGTTGGGAGCGTTGGTCGACAGCTTGTCCACGAGGGCGATCCCCAGCGCCGACAGGATGAACAGAGCGTGGATGATGGTCTGCCACATGACGCCGGCTTCAGTGAAGCGTGCATTGGGCGTACCGATGGTGCCCGCCTCGATGAAAGTGCGCAGCAGGTGGATCGACGAGATGCCGATGATGGCCATCGCAAGCTTCACCTTCAGCACGCTGGCGTTTACGTGGCTCAGCCACTCCGGTTGGTCCGGGTGGTTCTGCAGGCGCAGGCGGGACACGAACGTCTCGTAGCCGCCCACGATCACCATGACCAGCAGGTTCGAAATCATGACCACGTCGATCAGGCCCAGGACCAGAAGCATGATCTCCATTTCGCCGAAGCTGTTGGCGTGCGTGAGCAGGTGCCAGAGCTCTTTCAAGAAGAGCATGACGTATACGCCCTGCGCCACGATCAGGCCCAGGTAGAGCGGCAACTGCAGCCAGCGGGAACTGAAGATCAGGCTGGGCAGCAAGCCTAGGCGGGGAGGAGGGGTCGAATTCATGTTGGGTGCGAGCCGATGTTGTTTGCGAAAAAAAAGCGCGGCGGCAATTCTATCAATGCCATGCGACGGGCGGCAGCTGTTTTTGATGACACGAATTGGTTAGCTGAAGCCAGGTGCCTAGCACGGCGGGTTTTTATTTGCTCGGCTTTTATGTAAGAGAAACGCGCAATTGCGAGACTCTGTGCCGAAATACTTCCAAAGCTGCTGCCGTATATAGAATTGCCGCCTCGTTTGCATAGAACAAGTCAATAGGAGTTTGTTCCCATGAAAGTTCGCTATACCGTCGCCGCCTTGACCGTTGCGCTCGCGCCTTACTCGGCTGCACACGCCCTGGACATCGGTGGGCTCGTGGGCGCCGGCGCCAAGGTGGTCCAGGCCGCCACGCTGAGCGATGCCGAGATCAAGACGCTCTCCGACAAGGCCTGCGCGCAAAGCGACTCGCAGGAAAAGATTGCTGCGCCGGGCAGCAAGTACGACGCCCGCCTGCAGAAGATCGCCAAGTCGTTGGGCGGCACGGTCAATGGCCAGAAAGCGAGCTACAAGGTCTACCTCACGAAGGACGTCAACGCCTGGGCCATGGCCAACGGCTGCATTCGCGTCTACAGCGGCCTGATGGACATGATGACGGATGACGAAGTGCTGGGCGTCGTCGGCCACGAAATCGGCCACGTGGCGCTGGGTCATTCCAAGAAGGCGATGCAGACTGCCTACACCGTATCGGCCGCGCGCGACGCCGCCGGCGCGGCGGGCGGTGCGACCGTCGCGGCCCTGAACGCGTCCCAACTGGGCGACCTGACCGAAAAATTCATCAACGCGCAATTCTCGCAATCGCAGGAGACCGCCGCGGACGATTATTCGTTCGATCAACTGCAGGCCAAGAAGCTCAATACCCGCGGCCTGGTGACGGCATTCCAGAAGCTGGCGGAGCTGGACGGCGGCAAGAGCGATATGATGAGCTCTCACCCGTCTTCGGCCAAACGCGCCCAGCACATCGAAGACCGCATCGCCAAGGCCAAATAAAGCCATTGGCAGGCGTCTTCGCTCCTCTTTTGGGGCGATAAATGGGGCGCGAGCATCCGGGCAAATCCGGGGCTCGCGCCCCTTTGCGTCAGGGATCCGGAAGTTTCCGGTAAAATGCCGCGTTTATCCGCCCGTAATCTCATCTCTCGGAAAATAGGTCTTTTAATGCAGCCTGTGGTTGAAACCCTCTCCGGCCTGGAGCGCCGTGTTGATCTGGCCGTCTCGGTGGCCGACGTCGAAAAGGAAGTCCAGGCGCAATTGAAGCGCGTGGCCCGCACCGCCAAGGTGCCCGGCTTCCGTCCGGGCAAGGCGCCGCTCGCCATGCTCGAGCGCAGCCATGGCCCGAGCATCCGCTACGACGTGATCAATAGCCAAGTTGGCCGTGCCTTCGAACAAGCCATCGACGGCGCCAAGCTGCGCGTCGCTGGCGCCCCGAACCTCGAACCCAAGACTGAAGGCGTTTCCGACGATACGCTGGCGTTCACCGCCACGTTCGAGGTCTACCCTGAAGTCGCCGTGCCGGATCTGTCGGCCCTGGCCGTCACCCGCTTCGACACCGCCGTCACCGACGCCGAAGTGCAGCAGACCCTGGACGTGCTGCGCAAGCAGCGCGCCACGTTTGAAGCCCGCGAAGGCCGTGCCAGCGCCGACGGCGACCGCGTGACCCTGGACTTCGCCGGCACCATCGACGGCGTGCCCTTCGAAGGCGGCAAGGCCGAAGACTTCCCGTTCGTGCTCGGCCAAGGCCGCATGCTGCCGGAATTCGAAGAAGCCGCCCGCGGCCTGAAGGCTGGCGAAACCAAGGTTTTCCAGCTCAAGTTCCCGGATGACTACCAAGGTGTTGAAGTCGCCGGCAAGACCGCCGAATTCACCATCACGATCAAGGAAGTCGCCGAAGGCGTCCTGCCCGAACTGAACAGCGAATTCGCCAAGTCCCTCGGCCAGGCCGAAGGCGACGTCGAAAAGCTGAAGGCCGACATCCGCAGCAACATCGAACGCGAAGTCAAGGTGCGCTCGCAAGGCCGCACCAAGTCCAGCGTGATGGACGCCCTGGTCGAAGCCGGCAAGTTCGACGTGCCGAAGGCCTTGATCGACAACGACGTGCAAAGCCGCATCGCCGCTGCCCGCGAAGAACTCAAGCAGCGCGGCGTGCCGAACGCCGAATCCGTGCCGATCCCGGCTGAAGCCTTCTCGACCGAATCCGAGCGCCGCGTCCGCCTGGGCCTGCTGGTGTCCGAACTGGTCAAGCAAGCCCAGCTCCAGGCCAAGCCCGAGCAGGTCCGCGCGCGTATCGAAGAATTCGCCCAGAACTACGAACAACCCGCCCAGGTTGTCAGCTATTACCTGGCAGACCGCCAGCGTCGTGCTGAAATCGAGGCTATCGTGCTGGAAGACAACGTCGTCGCGCACGTGTTGGAAAAGGCCAAGGTCACCGACGAGAAGGTGCCTTTCGATCAGTTGATGGGGATGGCGTAACACTATGCAGAGATTCACCGATTTCTATGCGGCAATGAATGGCGGGTCTTCGGTGACCCCCACCGGCCTGGGCTACATTCCCATGGTGATCGAGCAGTCGGGGCGCGGCGAACGCGCCTACGACATCTATTCGCGCCTGCTCCGCGAACGGCTCATTTTCCTGGTTGGGCCGGTCAACGACGCCACGGCCAACCTGGTTGTGGCTCAGTTGCTGTTCCTGGAATCGGAGAATCCTGACAAGGACATTTCCCTGTACATCAACTCGCCCGGCGGGTCGGTGTACGCGGGAATGGCCATCTTTGACACCATGCAGTTCGTCAAGCCGGACGTTTCCACCCTGTGCACGGGCCTCGCGGCCAGCATGGGCGCATTCCTGCTGGCGGCAGGCAAGAAGGGCAAGCGCTTCACGCTGCCCAACTCGCGCATCATGATCCACCAGCCGTCGGGCGGCGCCCAAGGGCAGGCCTCCGACATCCAGATCCAGGCCCGCGAAATCCTGGACCTGCGCGAGCGTCTCAACCGCATCCTGTCCCAGAACACCGGGCAGAGCATGGAGCGCATCGAGCTGGACACGGAACGTGACAACTTCATGTCGGCCGAAGATGCGGTATCGTATGGACTGGTGGACAAGGTCATGGCCTCCCGGTCTGAAGGCTGACTTCCCGGTTGATCCAGACTCGCTGCCATCATGTTTGAGTAAGCGCATGCGCTAGGCCCTTTACCCGGTCTGGCGCATCTTTACCTGAGATACGAAAGAAATATGCCTGAAAAAAAGGGATCGGCAGACGCAAAAGTGCTGCATTGCTCGTTTTGCAATAAAAGCCAGCATGAAGTCCGCAAGCTGATCGCGGGTCCGTCGGTATTCATCTGCGATGAATGCATAGATCTGTGCAACGACATCATCCGCGAGGAAGCGCAGGCAACCGCGCGCGCGGCGATTCGTTCCGAGCTGCCCACTCCGGCTGAAATCAAGACTTTCCTCGACCAGTACGTCATTGGGCAGACCTCGCCCAAGCGCATGCTGGCCGTGGCCGTCTACAACCACTACAAGCGCATCCGCCACGGCGAGATCAAGGGCGACGAAGTCGAGCTCTCCAAGAGCAACATCATGCTGATCGGCCCCACCGGCTCCGGCAAGACGCTCCTGGCCCAGACGCTGGCTCGCATGCTGAACGTGCCCTTCGTCATGGCCGACGCCACCACGCTGACCGAAGCGGGCTACGTGGGCGAAGACGTCGAAAACATCATTCAGAAGTTGCTGCAGAACTGCAACTACGAAGTGGAGAAGGCGCAGCGCGCCATTATCTACATCGACGAAATCGACAAGATTTCCCGCAAGTCCGACAACCCGTCCATCACCCGCGACGTGTCGGGCGAGGGCGTGCAGCAGGCCTTGCTCAAGCTGATCGAAGGCACGGTCGCGTCGGTGCCCCCGCAGGGCGGCCGCAAGCATCCCAACCAGGACTTCGTCCAGGTGGACACGACCAACATCCTCTTCATCGTCGGCGGCGCCTTCGACGGACTGGAAAAGGTCATCCGCGACCGCACCGAAAAATCCGGCATCGGCTTCTCGGCCTCGGTGCGCGCCAAGTCGGAACGCGGCGTGGGCGAGCTGTTCTCGGAAGTTGAACCGGAAGACCTGATCAAGTTCGGCCTCATCCCCGAGCTCGTCGGCCGCCTGCCGGTGGTCGCCACCCTGGACGAGCTCGACGAAGCCGCCCTGGTCCAGATCCTGACCGAGCCCAAGAACGCCTTGCTCAAGCAGTTCCAGAAGCTGTTCGCCATGGAAGGCGCCGAGCTCGACGTGCGGCCCGCCGCCCTGAAGGCCATCGCCCGCAAGGCGCTCAAGCGCAAGACGGGGGCCCGCGGCCTGCGGTCCATCATCGAGCAGGCGCTGCTCGACACCATGTATGACCTGCCTTCCCAAGGCAACGTCAAGCGCGTGGTGCTCGACGAGGGCGCCATCGAAGGCGAGGGCAAGCCCTTGCTGATCTACGCCGACGAAAACGCGACACCGGAAAAGCCGGATCGCGGCGAAGTCCGCGACGCGGCAGCCTGATATTTCAAAAAAGCCCGTTCTCGTAACGGGTTTTTTTGCCTTAGGGCGCTGCATCCACCAAAACGCGCTTTTCTCGCGGCGGCTGCGGCCGCATACTGAAAGCGCATTCAGGGCTTTTTTTGGCCTTTTGGTTATCCAGGCGCCGAGATCTTGAATTTTCGGCTATTGTTCCCATAACAGACGTAATTGACGAGTTTGCTCGGGTATTCCCGGGTACCCCGTCCCCGATACGCCGAGTCATACAGAGGAACCCCATATGTCTGCCAGCCAGACCCTGCCTTCCGACCCGATCGACCTTCCCCTGCTGCCGCTGCGCGACGTCGTCGTGTTCCCGCACATGGTCATCCCGCTGTTCGTCGGCCGTCCGCGCTCCATCCGCGCGCTCGAGGTTGCGATGGAAGCGGGTAAAAGCATCATGCTGGTGGCCCAGAAGTCCGCCGGCAAGGATGACCCCACGCCCGAAGACGTCTATGAAATCGGCTGCGTCGCCGGCATCCTGCAGATGCTCAAGCTGCCCGACGGCACCGTCAAGGTGCTGGTCGAAGGTACCCAGCGCGCCCGCATCAACACCATTGAAGACGCCGATTCGCACTTCACCTGCCAGGTGTCGCCGATCGAACCGGACGCCATCCAGGGCTCCGAAACAGAAGCCCTGCGCCGCGCGATCGTTGCTCAATTCGAGCAATACGTAAAGCTCAACAAGAAGATTCCCCCGGAAATCCTGACCTCGCTGGCTGGCATCGACGATGCCGGGCGCCTGGCCGACACGATCGCCGCGCATCTTCCCCTGAAGCTCGAGCAGAAGCAGAAGATGCTCGAGATCGTCGGCACCTCCGAACGCCTCGAAGGCCTGCTCACCCAGCTCGAAACCGAAATCGACATCCTCCAGGTCGAGAAGCGGATTCGCGGCCGCGTGAAGAAGCAGATGGAAAAGAGCCAGCGCGACTACTACCTGAATGAGCAGGTCAAGGCCATTCAGAAAGAGCTGGGCGAAGGCGAAGAGGGCGCCGACATCGAAGAGCTCGAAAAGAAGATCATCGCTGCCCACATGCCCAAAGAGGCGCGCAAGAAGGCCGATGCCGAGCTCAAGAAGCTCAAGCTCATGTCGCCCATGTCGGCCGAAGCCACCGTGGTGCGCAATTACATTGATACGCTCATCAATCTCCCCTGGAGAAAAAAGAGCAAGATCAACAACTCCATCAGCAACGCCGAGACGGTGCTGGACAACGACCACTATGGCCTTGAAAAGGTCAAGGAACGGATCCTTGAATATCTTGCCGTGCAGCAGCGCGTGGACAAGGTGAAGGCCCCGATCCTGTGCCTGGTCGGCCCTCCGGGCGTTGGCAAGACGTCGCTGGGGCAGTCGATCGCCAAAGCGACGAACCGCAAGTTCGTGCGCATGGCGCTGGGCGGCGTGCGCGACGAAGCCGAAATCCGCGGCCATCGTCGTACGTACATTGGCTCCATGCCGGGCAAGATCGTCCAGAACATGTCCAAGGTCGGCGTGCGCAATCCGCTGTTCCTGCTTGATGAAATCGACAAGCTGGGTATGGATTTCCGCGGCGATCCCTCGTCGGCCCTGCTCGAAGTGCTGGACCCGGAACAAAACCACACGTTCCAGGACCACTACATCGAAGTCGACTTCGACTTGTCCGACGTCATGTTCGTGGCCACCAGCAACACGCTGAATATTCCGCCGGCGCTGCTCGACCGCATGGAAGTGATCCGCCTGTCGGGTTACACCGAGGAAGAAAAGATCCACATCGCCCGTGACCATCTGCTGCCTAAGCTGATGAAGAACAACGGCGTGAAGGATGCCGAGCTGACCGTGGACGACAGCGCGCTGCGCGATATCGTGCGCTACTACACCCGCGAAGCCGGTGTGCGTGCGCTCGAACGCGAAGTGGGCAAGATCTGCCGCAAGGTCATCAAGCAGTTGCTGACCCAGAACGACCGCGCCAAGGCCGAAGGCAAGACCGTCGAGGCCAAGCCGGTCAATGTCACGGGCGACAACCTCAGCGACTACCTGGGCGTGCGCCGCTATGCGTTCGGCATGGCCGAAAAGGAAAACCAGATCGGCCAGGTGACGGGTCTGGCGTGGACGGAAGTCGGCGGCGACCTGCTGACGATCGAAGTCGCGGACATGCCCGGCAAGGGCGTCATCCAGCGCACGGGTTCGCTCGGCGACGTGATGAAGGAGTCCGTCGAAGCTGCGCGTACGGTTGTGCGTTCGCGTGCGCGCCGTCTGGGCTTTGCCGACAGCGTGTTCGAAAAGCACGACATGCACGTCCACGTGCCGGAAGGCGCCACGCCCAAGGACGGTCCGTCCGCGGGTATCGCGATCACCACGGCCATGGTGTCGGCCTTGTCGCGCATCCCGGTGCGCGCCGATGTCGCCATGACCGGCGAGATTACGCTGCGTGGTGAAGTGCTGCCCATCGGCGGCCTGAAGGAAAAACTGCTGGCGGCCCACCGTGGCGGCATCAAGACGGTCTTGATCCCGGAAGAAAACGTCAAGGATTTGGCGGAGATCCCGGACAACGTCAAGAACCATCTTGAGATCGTGCCGGTGCGCTGGATCGACAAGGTGCTTGAGCTGGCGCTGGAGCGCCTGCCCGAGCCGCTGGCTGAGGAAGAGGCGGTCAAGGAGCCCCTGGTGGCCAAGCCGGCCGAACCGGGTTCCACTGACCCCGTCCTGAAGCACTGATGGCGTGTTGAATCCAGGGAAGCCTTCGGAAGAGGGCTTCCAAAGCAGAAAACCCCGCATGCGCGGGGTTTTCTTTTTGTGGATTGCCGGAAGATCAGTGCAGCGGCTGGGTGCGGATCAGGCCGACCGCAATGCCTTCAAGCGCGAAATCCTGGTCGGCCTCGACCACGATGGGCTGGAAGTCCGGATTCTCGGGTAGAAGCTCGATATGGCCGTTCTGGCGCTGCAGGCGCTTGACGGTGACGTCGTCGCCCAGGCGGGCCACGACGATCTGGCCATTGCGGGCTTCCGAGGCTTTCTTGACGGCGAGGAGGTCGCCTTCAAGGATGCCGGCGTCGCGCATGCTCATGCCGCGCACCTTGAGCAGGTAGTCGGGCGCCTGCGTGAAGAGGTTGGGATCGACGCCGACTTCGCGTTCGACGTGCTCGGCCGCAAGGATGGGGCTGCCTGCAGCGACGCGACCCACCAGCGGCAGCAGCAGCTGCGCCAGCGCTGGCATGGGAAGCGAGGCCTGCACGGGGGCGGCCGCGGAGTCCTTGAGGCGGATGCCGCGCGAGGCGCCGGCGGTGAGTTCGATGGCCCCTTTGCGGGCCAGCGCCTTCAAGTGGTCTTCTGCGGCGTTGGGGGAACGAAAGCCCAGCGCCTGGGCAATTTCGGCGCGCGTTGGCGGAAAGCCGGTGCGCGTGACGGTTTGCCTGATGAGATCCAGGATTTGTTGTTGGCGATCAGTGAGTTTGCTGGCCATGGCGGTGATCCGGTGCGAGCGGACTGTACATATATACAGCGCCATTCTGGGGGACGCAGCGTAAAAAAGCAAGCCGGCGGGGCGGCAAATGAAAACGGGACCCGAGGGTCCCGTTTTGCGCGAAGGGCGGGCGATGCCGGCCCGTCTGCAGGCGGCTTTACAGTACCGCCGCGATGGCGGCAGCCACCTTGTCGATATTGCCGCTGTTCAGCGCAGCCACGCAGATGCGGCCGCTGGAAACGGCATAGACGCCGTGTTCTTCACGCAGGCGATCCACTTGCGCGGCGGACAGGCCTGAGTACGAGAACATGCCGCGCTGCTTCAGCACGAAGCTGAAATCCTGCTTGCCGCCGTGTTCCTTGATCTTGTCGACCAGTTGCTTGCGCATCAGACGGATGCGCTCGCGCATGCCGGCGAGTTCTTCTTCCCAGAGGGCGAAGAGCTCGGGCGTGTTCAGCACCGTCGATACCACCGTGCCGCCGTGCGTGGGCGGGTTGGAGTAGTTGGTGCGGATGACGCGCTTGAGCTGGCTCAGCACGCGGGTGGCTTCGTCCTTGCTGCCGGCCACGACCGTCAGCGCGCCGACGCGCTCGCCGTACAGCGAGAACGACTTCGAGAAGGACGAGCTGATGAACATGGTCATGTCCAGGTCGGCGAACATGCGCACGACCGACGCGTCTTCCGTCAGGCCGTCGCCGAACCCTTGGTAGGCGATGTCCAGGAACGGGACCAGGTTGTTTTCTTTCACGACGGCAGCGATCTGCTTCCACTGTTCAGCGGTGGGATCGGCGCCCGTGGGGTTGTGGCAGCACGCGTGCAGCACCACGATGGTCTTGGCGGGCGCGGCCTTCAGGTCGGCCAGCATGGCTTCGAAGTTCAGGCCGCGGGTGCTGGCGTCGTAGTAGGCGTAGGTGCCGACTTCAAAGCCGGCGCGTTCGAACAGCGCGCGGTGGTTTTCCCAGCTGGGGTTGCTGATCAGGACCTTGGACCCCGGCAGCAGCTGGTGCAGGAAGTCGGCGCCGATCTTGAGCGCGCCGGTGCCGCCCAAAGCCTGGGTGGTGAGCACGCGGCCGGCGGCGGCCAGTGCGGAATCCTTGCCCAGCAACAGGGCTTGCGCGCCGCTGTTGTAGCCGGCGATGCCTTCGATCGGCAGGTAGCCACGGGCAGCCGCGGCTTCGATACGGGCGGTTTCAGCCTTGCGTACTGCGCCTAGCAGGGGGATCCGTCCCTGATCATCGTAATACACGCCCACGCCCAGGTTCACTTTACCGGGGCGGGTGTCCGCGTTGTATTGTTCGTTCAGACCAAGAATGGGGTCGCGCGGCGCGAGCTCGACGGAATCGAAAAGGGTGCTCATGGGACTCTGATGAGGTGGGTGGACGCAGTACGAGGTGCTGTGGATAATGGGGGGTTTACCCTGGAACAGTCTAGCATGCCTAAGAGCGCAATAGACCCGAGCGCGGGGGCACCCGCCGCAGGTCCGGGATTCGTCGATTTTCCAGACAGCCCGTTTCATCTTTATCAGCCCTATCCGCCCGCGGGAGACCAGCCCACGGCCATCGAAGGGCTGACGCAGGGTGTTGAAGACGGCCTGATGTTCCAGACGCTGCTGGGTGTGACGGGGTCGGGCAAGACCTACACCATGGCCAACGTCATAGCGCGGATGGGGCGTCCGGCGCTGGTGCTGGCGCCCAATAAGACGCTGGCGGCGCAGCTCTACGCCGAGATGCGCGAATTCTTCCCGAAGAACGCGGTGGAGTATTTCGTTTCCTACTACGATTACTACCAGCCCGAGGCCTACGTGCCGACGCGCGACCTGTTCATCGAAAAGGACTCGTCCATCAATGAGCACATCGAGCAGATGCGGCTGTCGGCCACGAAAAGCCTGCTCGAGCGCCGCGACACGATCATCGTGGGTACGGTGTCGTGTATCTACGGCATCGGCAACCCCGGCGATTATCACGCGATGGTGCTGATCCTGCGCGCGGGCGACCAGATCGCCCGGCGCGAGATCCTTGCCCGCCTGGTGGCCATGCAATACACGCGCAATGACGCCGAGTTCACGCGCGGCGTGTTCCGCGTGCGCGGCGAAACGATCGACATCTTCCCCGCGGAAAGCGCCGAACTTGCGCTGCGGGTGACACTGTTCGACGACGAAATCGAAACCCTGGAACTGTTCGACCCGTTGACGGGGCGAATCCGCCAGAAGCTGCCGCGTTTCACGGTGTACCCGGGCTCCCATTATGTGACGCCGCGCGACACCGTGCTGCGGGCCATTGAAACCATCAAGGAAGAGCTGCGCGAACGCGTCAAGCGGTTCGTCGACGACGGCCATCTGGTCGAGGCCCAGCGTCTGGAGCAGCGCACCCGTTTCGACCTGGAAATGCTGCAGGAGCTCGGCTTCTGCAAGGGCATTGAAAACTACTCCCGCCATTTGTCCGGCGCCGCGCCGGGGGATCCGCCTCCCACGCTGATCGACTACCTGCCGTCCGATGCGCTGATGTTCATCGACGAAAGCCACGTCACCATCGGCCAGCTCAGCGCTATGTATCGCGGTGACCGGTCCCGCAAGGAAACGCTGGTCCAGTACGGCTTCCGCCTGCCGTCGGCGCTGGATAACCGCCCGCTCAAGCTTGAAGAGTTCGAAGCACGGATGCGCCAGTGCGTCTTTGTGTCGGCCACGCCCGCCGCCTACGAAAAAGAGCATGCCGATAATGTGGTGGAGCAGGTGGTCCGTCCGACGGGCCTGGTCGATCCCGTGGTCGAGGTGCTGCCCGCCCGCACGCAGGTAGACGACCTGCTTGGGCAGATCAAGGTCCGCGTCGCCCAGGGCGAGCGCGTGCTGGTCACCACCTTGACCAAGCGCATGGCCGAAGACCTGACCGACTTTCTGAGCGAGCACGGCGTCAAGGTGCGCTACCTGCACTCCGACATCGACACGGTCGAGCGCGTCGAGATCCTGCGCGACCTGCGTCTGGGCACGTTCGACGTGCTGGTCGGGATCAACCTGCTGCGCGAAGGCCTGGATATCCCCGAAGTTTCCCTGGTGGCGATCCTGGATGCCGACAAGGAAGGTTTCCTGCGTTCCGAGCGCAGTCTGATTCAGACGATCGGACGCGCGGCGCGCAATCTGAATGGCCACGCCATTCTTTATGCGGACCGCATCACGGATTCGATGCAGCGCGCCATGGAGGAAACCAGCCGGCGCCGCGCCAAGCAGCTTCAGTTCAATGCTGATCACGGCATTACGGCGCGCGGCGTGCAAAAGGCGGTGCGCGAGCTGATCGACGGTATCGTCGCGCCTGCTCAGCACGATGCGCTGGAAGCCGCGGTTCCCGCTGAATTGCTGAAGGACGAAAAGGCCCTGGCGCGCGAGATCAAGCGCCTGGAAAAGCTGATGATGGACCACGCCAGGAACCTCGAATTCGAACAGGCCGCGGCCGCTCGCGATTCCCTGAACGCCCTGAAGCAAAGAGTGCTGCTGGATGGCGCCGTGTAAACGGAGCGAAAGTATCAAAACGTGTCTTTTCGCTGACGGCTTCCTGAATTTAGTGCAAATCTGCTGCGTTGCAATCATGCTGTCGCAATCGCGGGATTTGCTGTCGGGAAGCTGTCAGTATCTACCTGAAAAGTGCCTTCCAAGTCTATGATTTACTTGACAAAATAGCAGGGACAGATTTGCTTTTGATCAATTGCGCAGCCGCAAAAAAAGCTTGCCTTATCTCGGGTTTTCCCGCACACTTGCTCTCATGATGACCAAGGTACTTTTCGTTTGCATGGGCAATATCTGTCGCTCGCCGAGCGCAGAGGGCGTGTTTCGCCATTTGGTGAATGACGCGGGTTTGGGCGATGTTGTGCGCATCGACTCCGCGGGCACGCACGCGTTTCATATTGGCGAGGCGCCTGATGCCCGGGCGCAGGCTGCAGCACGTAAGCGCGGCTACGAGATCACCCACTGTGAGGCGCGTCAGGTCACCGCGGAAGATTTCCGCGACTTCGACTTGATCCTCGCCATGGACTGGGACAACCTGTCTGCCATGCAGCAGCAGTGCCCCAAGGCCTACCAGCACAAGCTGATGCTGCTGATGCGCTTCGCCAACGAGTTCGAAGAGGCAACCGTGCCCGATCCGTACTACGGCGGCGCAGATGGCTTCGGCAAGGTCCTGGACTACCTGGAAGACGCCTGTCAGGGTGTGCTCGAATTGGTCCGTAAGCGCGCTACCCAGTACCAGGCTGCTTGATTGCACGGTTCGGAACCGCGCGCGGCGCGGCTCCCAGGGCACATGGCAGTGAAAAACCGCGCAGATGCGCGGTTTTTTCTAGCCAGGAGCCATACCAAATTAGTCGGGAATAGGCTATACTTGAGCCAATTACTCGGGTATTGGTGCGCTGGATTCGCCGGCGGCCATTGCCGAATCACAGGGAACCCACCATGCGGCTAACTACCAAAGGGCGTTTCGCCGTGACTGCCATGATCGACCTGGCTATGCGGCAGCATAGCGGTCCGGTCACTCTTGCGGCCATCAGCCAGCGTCAGAACATCTCGCTTTCCTACCTGGAACAGCTATTCGGAAAACTGCGCCGCCACGAACTCGTGGACAGCGTGCGCGGTCCGGGTGGCGGTTATTCTCTTGCCCGCCTGGCGCGCAACGTGACTGTCGCCGACATCATTTTCGCCGTCGACGAACCCCTGGACGCCACCAGCTGTGGCGGCAAGCGGGACTGTACGAGCGGCAACGACGGCAAGCCGGGCAAGTGCATGACGCACGAGCTCTGGGCCACGTTGAATCGCAAGATGGTGGATTACCTGGATTCGGTGTCCCTGCAAGATCTGGTGGATCAGCAGCGCGTACGCCAATTGCAGGAAGCCAGCAATCAAGCGCAGGCTTGCGCGGTGCGAGTGAACCGGGTGGGAGGCGCCAATGCCGCCAACGCCCCGACCACCACCGTCGCAGCCAATGCCACCGTATAAGAAGTATCAGGAGTTGTAGAAATGACCACCCGCCCGATCTATCTGGATTATTCGGCCACGACGCCCGTCGACCCCCGCGTCGTGGACAAGATGGTGCCCTGGCTGTATGACAACTTCGGCAACCCGGCTTCGCGCAGTCATGCGTTCGGCTGGGAGTCGGAAGAGGCCGTTGAGCGCGCCCGCGAGGAAGTCGCCAAGCTGGTCAACGCCGACCCGCGCGAAATCGTCTGGACCTCCGGCGCAACCGAGTCCGACAACCTTGCCATCAAGGGCGCCGCGAACTTTTACGCCGAGCGCGGCAAGCACATCATTACCGTCAAGACCGAGCACAAGGCCGTCCTGGACACCTGTCGCGAACTGGAGCGCCAGGGCTTCGAAGTCACCTACCTGAACGTCAAGGACAACGGCCTGATCGACCTGGATGTCTTCAAGGCCGCGCTGCGTCCGGATACCGTGCTGGTGTCCGTGATGATGGTGAACAACGAAATCGGCGTGATCCAGGACGTGGAAACGCTGGGCGAGATCTGCCGCGAGAAGGGCATCATCTTCCACGTGGACGCCGCACAGGCGACCGGCAAGGTAGAGATCGACCTGCAAAAGCTCAAGGTCGACCTGATGTCGTTCTCGGCCCACAAGACCTACGGCCCCAAGGGCATCGGCGCGCTGTACGTGCGCCGCAAGCCGCGCATCCGCATCGAAGCGCAGATGCACGGCGGCGGCCATGAGCGCGGCTTCCGCTCGGGCACCCTGGCCACCCACCAGATCGTTGGCATGGGCGAAGCCTTCCGCCTGGCGCGCGAGGAAATGGGCACCGAGAACGAGCGCATCCGCATGCTGCGCGACCGCCTCTGGAACGGCCTGTCGGAGATCGAAGAGGTCTACCTGAACGGCGACATGGACCAGCGCGTGCCGCACAACCTGAACGTGAGCTTCAACTACGTCGAAGGCGAGTCCCTGATCATGGCGATCAAGGAACTGGCCGTTTCCAGCGGTTCGGCCTGCACCTCGGCCAGCCTGGAGCCTTCCTATGTGCTGCGCGCCCTGGGCCGCAACGACGAATTGGCGCACAGCTCGATCCGTTTCACGCTGGGTCGTTTCACGACCGAACAGGAAGTGGATTTCGCGGTTGAACTGATCAAGAGCCGGGTCGGCAAGCTGCGCGATATGTCGCCGCTTTGGGAAATGGCCAAGGAAGGCATCGACCTGAACACCGTGCAGTGGGCCGCGCACTAAGCGCCCGCGCCTCGAAATACGTGGAGAATTAACATGTCTTACAGCACCAAAGTCCTGGATCACTACGAAAACCCGCGCAACGTTGGTTCGTTCGACAAGTCGGACGAGTCGGTGGGCACCGGCATGGTTGGCGCGCCGGCCTGTGGCGACGTCATGAAGCTGCAGATCAAGGTCAATGAAGCCGGCGTTATCGAAGACGCGCGTTTCAAGACCTACGGCTGTGGCTCGGCCATCGCGTCCAGCTCGCTCGTGACCGAATGGGTCAAGGGCAAGACGCTGGATCAGGCAATGAATATCCGCAACACGCAGATCGCCGAAGAACTGGCCCTGCCGCCCGTGAAGGTTCACTGCTCCATCCTGGCCGAAGACGCGATCAAGGCCGCTGTGCAGAACTACAAAGAAAAGCACTCGGCCCCGGCCGAAGCTGTGGCGGGCTGACCATGTCCGTTACCCTGACCCAACAGGCTGCCACCCATATCGGCCGCTACTTGCAGAAGCGCGGAAAGGGTATCGGCTTGCGGCTCGGCGTTAGGACGACGGGCTGCTCCGGCATGGCCTACAAGCTGGAGTACGTCGACGAGGTTGAGTCGGAAGACGTCGTGTTCGAGAGCTTCGGCGTGAAGGTCTTCATCGACCCCAAGAGCCTGGCCTATCTTGATGGCACGGAGCTTGACTACGCCCGCGAGGGCCTGAACGAAGGCTTCAAGTTCCGCAACCCCAACGAAAAGGCGACCTGCGGCTGCGGCGAGTCGTTCACGGTGTAACTCTTGGCAGGTGACGACCACTTCAGCCTGTTCGGCTTGCCGGCGCGCTTCGACCTGGACGCCCAGGCGCTTGAAGGCGCTTGGCGCACCGTCGCCGCGCAGGTGCATCCCGACCGCTTTGCCACGGCCAGCCCCGCGGAACGCCGCGTGGCCATGCAGTGGGCGGCTCGCGCCAACGAAGCTTATCGCCAGTTGAAGGATCCGCTGCTGCGCGCGCGCTACCTGTGTGAGCAGGCCGGCGTCGATCTTCAGACCGAAAGCAACACGTCCATGGACACGGCCTTCCTCATGCAGCAGATGACCTGGCGCGAAATGCTGGACGATGCGCGCGAGGACAATGGAGCCCTGCAGGCGCTGCAATCCGAACTGGACGACGCGCGCACCGAGATGCGCGCTACGTTGACCCGCTTGCTGGACGAAGAGCGGGACTACGCGGCGGCCGGGCTCAAGGTGCGGGAATGGATGTTCGTGGACAAGCTGGCGCAAGAGCTGGCGCACGTGCAGCCCGCTGGATAGCCAACGGCGCGCTGGGGCGGCCGCAATGCGGACGCCGGCACGGCGCGGCCTATTGACCAGAAAAATAGAATCATGGCCTTATTGCAGATATCCGAGCCCGGCGAGTCGCCCGCGCCGCACCAGCGCAAGCTGGCGGTCGGGATCGACCTGGGCACCACCAATTCGCTGGTCGCGGCTGTGCGCAGCAGCGTTGCCGAAGTGTTGCCCGACGCCCAAGGCCATGCCTTGCTGCCGTCGGCGGTGCGCTATTTCCCGGACGGAAAGGTCACCACCGGCCGCGAGCCGCTGGCCCAGCAGGCCGAAGATCCGCTGAACACCGTCGTGTCGGTCAAGCGTTTCATGGGGCGTTCGCTGGAAGAGGCCCGAGCCTCGCGCGCGCCGTATGAATTCGTGGACGCGCCGGGCATGGTGCGTATTCGCACCGCGCAGGGCGACCTGAGTCCGGTCGAGGTGTCGGCGCAGATCCTGGCGGTATTGCGCCAGCGCGCCGAAGACGTGCTGGGCGACGACCTGGTGGGCGCGGTCATCACTGTGCCCGCCTATTTCGACGATGCCCAGCGCCAGGCGACGCGCGACGCGGCCCGGCTGGCCGGGCTGAACGTGCTGCGCCTGCTGAACGAGCCGACCGCGGCGGCAATCGCCTACGGCCTGGATAACGCCGCCGAAGGCGTCTATGCCGTGTACGACCTGGGTGGCGGCACGTTCGATATTTCCATCCTGCGGCTGACGCAAGGCGTGTTCGAAGTGATCTCCACCGGTGGCGACACCGCGCTGGGCGGCGACGACTTCGACGCCTTGATCGCGGATCGCGCCGTGGCCACGCTGAGCGCCGGCGACCTGCCGCCCGCGGACCGCCGCGCCTTGCTGATGGCGGCGCGCGCTGCGCGCGAGGCTTTGTCGGACGCCGATACCGCCTCGCTCAAGCTCACCCTCTCGGGCGGCCGCGAAGTCGATCTGGTCCTGACTCGCAACGAATTCGAAACCCTGGCCCAGCCGCTGGTCGAGCGCACGCTCGTCTGCGCCCGCAGCGCATTGCGCGACGCGTCGCTGAAAGCGGCCGACGTGCGCGGCGTGGTCATGGTGGGCGGCGCGACGCGCATGCCTGTCGTACGCGCCGCCGTGGCCAAAGCGTTTGGCACCGAACCATTGACCGACCTGGACCCTGACCAGGTGGTGGCGCTGGGCGCGGCCCTGCAGGCCAACCTGCTTGCGGGCAATCGGGCTCCCGGCGAAGACTGGCTGCTGCTGGATGTGATTCCGCTGTCGCTGGGCCTGGAAACCATGGGTGGGCTGGTCGAGCGCATCATCCCGCGCAACAGCACGATTCCCGTGGCGCGCGCCCAGGAATTCACGACATTCAAGGATGGCCAGACGGCCATGAGCATCCACGTGGTGCAGGGCGAGCGCGACCTGGTGGCGGATTCCCGTTCGCTGGCGCGCTTCGAGCTGCGCGGCATCCCGCCCATGGTGGCGGGGGCGGCCCGCATCCGCGTGACCTTCCAGGTGGACGCGGACGGCTTGCTCAGCGTGACCGCGCGTGAGCAAAGCCAGGGCGTGGAAGCCATGGTGTCCGTCAAGCCGTCCTATGGCCTGTCGGACGATGAAATCGCGCAGATGCTGGCCGACAGCGTGGCCCAGGCCGATTCCGACGCCAAGGCCCGCATGCTGCGGGAACAGCAGGTGGATGCGCGCCAGCTCGTGGAGTCCGTACAGGCGGCGCTGGCCGTCGACGGCGACCTGCTCGATGCGGACGAGCGCAAGCGCGTCGACGAGTGCCTTCAGGCCGCGATCGCGGCCCAGGAGGCCCGGGACGTGGATACGGTCACCGAGGCCGTGCAGGCCTTGTCGGCCGCCACCGACGAATTTGCCGCGCGCCGCATGGACCGCAGCATCCGCGCCGCGCTGGCCGGCCGCAAACTTGACGAAATCGCCTGATAAAAAGCTATGCCGAAACTGACTGTATTGCCTCATCCCGATTATTGTCCGGACGGCGCGGTGATCGAAGATGCGCCCAAGGGCGTGTCGATCTGCCGGGTGCTGCTGGACAACCATATCGACATCGAGCACGCCTGCGAGCTCTCGTGCGCGTGCACGACCTGTCATGTGGTGGTGAAGCAGGGGTATTCTTCCCTGGAAGACGCGACGGACGATGAAGAGGACCTGCTGGACAAGGCCTGGGGCCTGACCCCGACGTCGCGCCTGTCGTGCCAAGCCCTGGTGACCGATGCCGACCTGACGGTCGAGATCCCCAAGTACACGATCAACCACGCGAAAGAGGGCCATTGATGAAGTGGACCGACACCTACGATATCGCCGCCGCGCTGGTGGACGCGCACCCTGACGTGGACCCCAAGACCTTGCGGTTCACACAGTTGCGCGAATGGGTCATGGCCCTGCCGGGGTTCAGCGATGACCCCGCCCACTGCGGCGAGAAGATCCTGGAGGCCATCCAGATGGCCTGGATCGACGAGGCCGACTGAACGCGAAGCCCGGAACGCTCCCTTGTGGAGCGTTTTTCATTTCCGCTGCGCGAGCTGGGGCAGGCCGGGCGCGGACAGGCAGGGAATCCGCCGCTGTCATGCCGCGGTTGCGACGGCCACGGTATCATCGGGGATCCGTACGTTGTCCTTATCAGCCCGAGTCTACCGATGCCCGCTGCCCAATTGCGTTTTGGCCTGGCCGCCAATCGACTGCACCACGAAACCCCCGATGCCGCTCTGTTCACCTGGCTGCGCGCGTGCTCTTCCACGATACGCGAGCTGGGCGTGCAACTGCACACGGTGGGGCGCACCCATGACGCTATCGTGCGCGAGGGCATGCTGCAGGGCTATGGCGGACTGATCCGCTATCCCTATGGCCGCGAAGGCGGCCTGATGAAGCTGGTGGCGCGTGTGACCGAAGGGCGCGACGGACAGGCGCCTTTCGACGGTGCGATCTACCTGATAGACCCGGTGGATCCGTCGTCGATCTTCCCCGAGGCGCTGGCGCTCAAGCGCCAGTGCATCACGCACGGCCGCCCGTTCATCTCGACGCTGGCCGGCGCGATCGAATGGATGGAAGTAGAACGTATCCATGCGGGGCTGGCGCCCGACGCGTCGGTATCGCGTCACTTCAACTTCACCGGCCAGACGTTGGCGCTGATCGCCCACGATGCGCTCAAAGACGAGATGGTCGCCTTCGCCAGCGAGCACTTCGACGTCCTGTCGCGCTTCGCGCGGCGCGTAGCTACGGGCACCACGGGCGGCCGCCTGAACGAGCTGGCCTGGTCGCGCGGCTGGCCCAAGGACACGCCCTGGGTGCATCGTTACCTGAGCGGGCCGCTGGGCGGCGACGCGCAGATCGCGGAACTGGTGCTTGAGCATCAATGCCAGCGCGTCATCTTCTTTGAAGACCCGCACGTGGCCCGCCAGCACGAAGCCGACATCCAGCTGCTGGAGCGCGCGGTGCGCGTTGTGACGGCGTCCGCCACATGCGCGACGTCGCCCACGGTGGCGCGGCGCTGGGCGCAGGCGGTGGAAAAACGGACTATCTGAACGTTCTGCTAGGCGGGCGTTGCGGCCGGACGCGAGTCCGCGATGATGCGGGCGGCGCGGTCGGCGACTGCTGACGCCGCCATCGACAGCGGGAGCACGTCCGAACGGCAAAGAAAAACCGGGCGCGTCAATCTGGGCTTGCCGATGCGGCGCAGGACTACCTGGCCGCGGCTGGCTTCCTGACGCACGGCTTCGTACGACAGGATGGTGTGCGCGACGCCCGCCTGCGCCAGCTCGATGAGCTGCGGAATGGCATTGGCCTCGGCAATGACGCGGAATTCAACGCGCTGGCGCTGCTGGTATTCGTCCAGCAGGCGGCGCAGGCTATGCGGATTGCCGGGAAGCACCAGCGGCAGCTCCGCCAGGGCGCGCAGGCTCATGGCCGGCAGTGCGTGCAGGGCTGGGGCCGCCTTTCTGGCGGCCTTTGCTGCAGGCGGCGATACGACCACCAGTTCTTCATCAATCAGATGCTGGAAGCGCAGGTCGACGGAAGCGTCGTCGCTGAACGTCAGGCCCAGGTCGGCGTGTCCTGAACTGACGAAGCCGGGAATGTACCCGGTGCTGGACTCGATGATCTTCAGATAGACGCCGGGCCAGTGTTCCAGGCTGAATCGCAGCAGGGGCACGGTCAGCAGCTTGGCCATGGACATCGACATCGCCAGCGAAACCGTGCCGCGCGGCGCGGTGATGTCTTCGCGCACATCGGCGCGCGCCGCGTCGATGCGGCCCAGGATCTCGCGCGCGTGCGCAAGCAAGCGCGTACCGGCGGCGGTGGGTGCGACGCCGCGGGCGCTGCGGTGCAGCAGCACCACGCCCAGGTCTTCTTCCAGGTTCCGGATCAGCAGGCTCAGCGCGGGTTGCGCAACGTGCAGCGCCGCGGCTGCGCGGCTGATCGAGCCCGTGGAAACCACGGCGACAAAGCACTGCATCGCGCGAATGGACATAGTCATGGACGGCGCTCCTGCTATTTAGGCCATAACAAAATTATTATGACCTGCATATTTAAACGGTATTTCTAATATATCAAGCGGCTTCCGATAATGAGCGTCACCTCAAAGAAAACATCGGAGACAACATGGCGCTCAACAGAATCCAGGCCGCGTGCCTGGCCCTGGCAACCCTTTCCACCCCGGCGTTCGCCGACGCCTGGCCCGCCAAGCCGATCACGCTGGTCGTGCCATTTTCGGCGGGCGGGCCGACCGACTTCATCGCCCGCCTGGTGGCCGAGCCCCTTGCGCGCGAACTGGGGCAGCAGGTCATCGTGCAGAACAAGCCCGGCGCCAGCGGCAATGTGGGTTACCAGAGCGTGCTGAACGGGCCGGCCGACGGCTACACGCTGATGCACAACACGGTGGCGATGCAGGCTATCAATCCGCTGATGTATCCCAGCGCGAAGATGCATCCGCTGAAGGACTATGTGCCGGTCGGCACCACTGGCGCGATGCCCAACCTGCTGGTCGTCAATCCCGAGCGCACGCCCGTCAAGACGCTGGCCGAGCTGGTCGAGCGCGGGCGCGGCGCGCCGAACGGGCTGAGCTACGCCACGTTCGGGCCCGGCAGCTCGCCGCACGTATATGGCGCGTCGCTGCAGAAGCTTGCCAACTTCCAGGCGGTGGGCGTGGCGTACAAGGGCAGCGCGAACGCGGTGACCGATGTGATCGGCGGCCAGGTCGACTTCCTGTTCGACAGCATGTCCACCAGCATTGGCCAGGTGCAGGGCGGCAGGCTCAAGGCCCTGGCGATTACGTCGGCCGAGCGTTCCCCCTTGCTGCCGGACGTGCCGACCTTGAAGGAGGCGGGCTATCCGAGCCTGGATCTCAAGTTTTGGTTCTCCCTGCAGACGCCGGCTGGCACGCCGGACGACGTGGTGCAGAAACTGCGCGCCGCCGTCGCGAAGGTCGTGGCCAGCGATGCCTACCGCAAGGCGATGCAGGAACGGGGCGCCGAGGCTTTCCAGGTGTCGCCCGCAAAGCTTGATGAGTTCTTCAAGCATGAAACGGCGCAGTGGACGCAGGCGGCGAACACCATCGGCCTGAAGGCGGAACAGTGAACATGCCGGCAGCGAATCGCATGACCCCCTTGAAGAACATTACCGTCCTGGACCTGAGCAAGGTCCTGGCCGGGCCGCTCTGCGGGCAGTATCTGGGCGAACTGGGCGCGCGCGTGATCAAGGTCGAGCCCGTGGGCACGGGTGACGACACGCGCGCCTGGCTGCCGCAGGACGCCGGCCAGTCCGCGACCTTTCTTGCCGTGAACCACAATAAGCGCAGCCTGGCGGTGGACCTGAAGACGGAGGAGGGCCGCGCCGTCGTGCACCGTCTGGCGGCGCAGGCCGATGTCGTCCTGCAAGGCTTTGGCGGCAGGACTGCGGCGCGCCTGGGCGTGGATTACGAGACGCTGAGCGGCATCAATCCCAAGCTGGTCTACTGCGAGATCTCTGGTTATGGCCGGGAAGGCCCCATGGGCGAGGAGCCGGGCTACGACGTCATGCTGCAGGCCTTCAGCGGGATGATCAGCACGATGGGCGATCCGGACGGCAACTTCGCGCGCGCCAGCTTTTCGCCGGTGGACCTGGGGACGGGCTCTTTCGCGCTGAGCGGCATTCTTGCCGCCTTGCTGGAACGCGGCCAGACGGGCAAGGGCCAGTACCTGGATGTGTCGCTGCTGGATACGTCGCTGGGGCTGATGTCGTACATGGCGCAGAACTATTGGCGCACGGGCAAGGTGCCGCGCCGCATGGGGACCGGCCATCCCGCGATGTGCCCGTATCAGGCGTTTCGCGCCGCCGACGGGGATCTTATGCTGGGCGTCGGCAACGACGCGCAATGGCAGCGCTTCTGCGCGGTGGCGGGCCTGCAGGAGCACGTGGATGCGCCGGATTTCGCGACCAACGCCGACCGCGTGCGCAATTTCGATGCGACCGTCGCCCTGGTGCAGTCGCGTATCGCCACGCGCACGGTGGCGCAGTGGCTGGACGCGCTCAAGCCGGCCGGCATCGCCTGTTCCGCCATTCACACGCTGGACCAGGCGTTGGACCACCCGCAAGTGGCGGCGCGCGAACTCATCGTGACCAGCCAGCATCCCGTGCTGGGAGAAGTGCGCAACGTGGGACTGCCGATCCGCTTCGGACGCCAGCCGCGCCACGCCGCGCTGCCGGCGCCGATGCTGGGCGAGCACAGCCGCGAAGTTCTGGCCGGACTGGGCTACTCGGCGTCGGAAATCGAGGCGATGCTCGCCAATGGCAGCGTCCAGGAAAACACCCGCAACGGAGTCGCGGCATGAAGCATCTGCGTTATGAAGTCCGTGACCGCATCGCGGAAATCGAGTTGTGCCACGCCCCGGTGAATGCGCTGGACGTGGACGTGCTGAACGAGCTGATTGCCGCGCTCGAGCAGGCCAATGCGGATCCTGGCGTGCGCGCCGTGCTGCTGGCCAGCGGCTTGCCTGGGCGGTTCTGCGCGGGGCTGGACATGAAGAAGCTGCTGCAGAGCGCGCCAGGGGAAATTCACGAGCTGCTCACGAAGCTGTACATCAAGCTGTACGACGCGCAATTCAACCTGACCAAGCCGTCGATTTCGGTGGTGTCCGGCGCGGTGCGCGGCGGCGGCATGACAGTGGCCATTTCCAGCGACATGATCATTGCCGCGGACACGGCCACATTCGGGTATCCCGAGATCGACGTTGGCGTGCTGCCGGCTATCCACTATGTGCATCTGCCGGGCATCGTCGGCAAGCATCGGGCGTTCGACCTGTTGTTCACGGGCAGGACCTTCAGCGCGCAGGAAGCGCACGGGATGGGACTGGTGACGCGCGTGGCGCCCGCTGCCGAACTGCTGGAGCAGGCGCGCAGCCTGGCGAGGTCCCTGGCGGATAAGCCGCCGCAGGTTATGGCGCTGGGGCGGCGTGCATTCGTGTTTGGCAACGACAACGAGTACCGGCGCAGGATCGCGACGGCGGTAGAGGTTTTCTGCAATGCCGCCGCGACGCCCGAGGCCCGTGAAGGCCTGAGCGCCTTCGTGCAGAAGCGGGCGCCGGACTGGTCCGGCGCGGCGCGTTAGCGCTATCGGCCCGTAAACTGCGGCGCGCGCTTTTCGCGGAAGGCCGTAACGCCTTCGGCGAAATCCGCGCGCGCGGCGGATCGCAGGAACTGCGCCGTTTCCTCGGCGAGCTGCGTCTCCAGCGAGGCGTGCGCGGCCGAGCGCAGCAGGGCCTTCGCGCCCGCGATGCCGTGCGGCGCGTGGCGAGCGAGGTCCTGCGCATAGGCCTGCGCCGCGTCGGCGAGTTCGCCAGCCGGCGCTGTCCGCGCGATGATGCCCCATGCCAGCGCGTCGGCGGCGGTGAACGCGTCGTGACGCAGCAGCAGGTCAAGTGCGCGCTTGGGGCCGACAGTGCGCATGAGTCCATGCGTCATGCCGGCGTCGGGCGTAGCGCCGAGTTTCAGGTAGGCCGTCATGAAGCGCGTGCCTGCGTCGGCGATGGCCAGGTCGCACGCCAGCACCAGCGACAGGCCGGCGCCCGCGGCGACGCCGTGCGCCTGCGCCAGCCAGAGCTTGTCCATGCGCGCGATCCGCGCGATGAAATCGTTGAGCGGTGTGAACAGGTCCGATAGCGTGGCGCGCACGGTGGCGGGCTCGCCGGTGAACATGCCGATGTCTCCGCCCGCGCAGAACGCCTTGCCCGCCGCGCGCAGCACAACGACGCGCACGGCGTCGCGCGTTTCCAGCCATTGCGCGGCCCGCAGGAGGTCCTGGGCCATGGCGACGTCGATGGCGTTCAGCGTATCCGCGCGGTTCAGCGTGACGGTCGCGAGCGCACCATCTGTCTGCAGCAGCAGGGTCTGGAACACCGGAAGATCCTGGGTCATGGTTTGTCTCCGTTTTCGGGTAAATACCAACTGTCGATCCAAAAACCGCGATGCTATGGTCTGAACCGAGCGCTTGCTTGGTTTTGTTTTGAGCACGCTTAGCGTAACGCATAGAACGATTTTCCGGCGCTGTACTGGCGTAGGTAAAGACAGGTTCGTTGCATCTCCTGCCTAGCGGGTTCGCCAGGTTCACCGTCGTAAAAAATGTCCGCCCAAGGCGGCAAAAAAACTTCGCATAAAAAGCGGGGAGACAAATGGTGGATCAGTCCGACAGGCCTGCCTTGCTTGAGGCGGATGGAGTGACGCTGGCGTTCGGCGGGGTCAAGGCGCTGACCAGCGTGGGCTTTCGCGTGGCGCCCGGGTCCATCACCACGGTCATCGGCCCGAACGGCGCTGGCAAGACCTCGCTGTTCAACACCATCTCTGGCTTCTACAAGCCCGCGTCCGGGCAGATCCGCTTCGAAGGCCGCGACATCACGCGTGTGCCGGCGCCGGAGCGCGCCAGGCTGGGGCTGGCGCGCAGCTTCCAGAACATCGCGCTGTTCCGCGGCATGACCGTGCTGGACAACATCAAGCTTGGCCGCCATGCGCACCTGCGCACCAATGTGCTGGAAGCGCTGTTTTACTTGGGGCGCGCGCGCCGCGAGGAAATGGCGCTGCGGGCCGACATCGAAGAGCGCATCATCGACTTCCTGGAGATCGACCACATTCGCCACGCGCCAGTGGCGGCGCTGTCCTATGGGCTGCAAAAGCGCGTGGAGCTGGCGCGGGCGCTGGCCATGAACCCCAAGGTGCTGATGCTGGACGAGCCGGTCGCGGGCATGAACCGCGAAGAGACCGACGACATGGCGCGCTTCATCCTGGATGCGCGGTCGGAGTGGGGCCTGACGGTGCTGATGGTGGAGCACGACATGGGCATGGTGATGGACCTGTCCGACCACGTCGTGGTGCTGAACTTCGGGCAGGTCATTGCCGACGGCACGCCGTCCGAAGTGCAGGCCAATCCGGAGGTCATCAAGGCCTACCTGGGTGCGGGCGATGTGGGCGACCTGCGGCGGCGCCTGCGGGAGGCGGCGTGATGGACTGGCTGTTCTTCCTGGAGGTCTCCCTGGCGGGGCTGGGCAGCGGCGGCCTGTATGCGCTGGCCGCGCTGGCCTTCGTCATCGTCTACAAGGCGACGCGGGTGGTCAACATCGCCATCGGTGAATTCCTGATGCTGGGCGCCTATGTGTTCTACGCGTTCGCGACCGGCATGGCGTGGCCGATCTGGCTGGCCATCGTGGGCGCCGTCGTGGTGTCCGGCGCGCTGGGCGCGGTGGTCGAGCGGCTGACGATACGGCCGATGCTCGGCGAATCGCCGATCTCCGTCTTCATGATTACCGTGGGGCTGGCGTCGATCCTGGTGGGCGCGGTCGAACTCATCTGGACGGCCGACCAGCGGCGCCTGCCGGAGTTCATGCCGCGCGCGCCCGTCATGGTGGGCGAGGCCTTCGTGGCGCCGAAGGTCTTCTACGGCTTCTGGGTGGCGGTGGTGCTGGCCCTGCTGGTGCTGGTGGTGTTCCGCTACTGGCGCGGCGGGGTGGCCCTGCGCGCTACGGCTTCCGATCAGGGCGCGGCCTATGCCATGGGCATCAACGTGCCGCGGGTGTTCTCGCTGGCCTGGGTGACGGCCGGCGCCATCGCCGCGGTGTCGGGTGTGATCGTGGGCGCCATCGGGGGAATTTCTTCGTCGATGGGCGTGTTTGGCCTGTCGGTGCTGGTAGTGGTGATTGTGGGCGGCCTGGACAGTGTGGCCGGCGCGCTGGTCGGCGGCATCTTCATCGGTCTGCTGGAAGCCTGGGCGGGGGCCTACCTGGGCGGCGAATACAAGCTGCTGGCCACCTTCGTCGTGCTGGTCGTGGTGCTGATGGCCAGGCCCTACGGCCTGTTCGGCACCCGTGAAATCGAGAGGCTCTGATCCATGCGTATCGCGACCGCCAAGCAGACCTACCTGGCCGACGAGGCGCTGTTCGACACCCGCACCCAGCATGTGTGGCTGGCGTTGCTGGCGGCGTCGCTGATTCTCTTCCCCTTCATGGCGAACGCCTATTGGCTGTACCTGGCCTGCCTGGTGGCGATCAACGTCGCCAGCGCCACGGGGCTGAACATCCTGACGGGCTATACCGGACTGGTCAGCCTGGGGCAGGCGGCGTTCATGGGCCTGGGCGCGTACACGGTGGCGGTCATGGAACTGCACTTGGGCACGCCAGTGCTGCTCAACCTGCTGGGCGGCGGCGTGGTCGCAATGGTGGGCGGACTGCTGGTCGGCATCCCTTCGCTGCGGGTGAAGGGGCTGTATCTGGCGATCTCCACGATCGCGGCGTCTTTCATCGCACACTTCATTTTTGCGAACTGGCAGTTTACGGGCGGCACCACCGGCCTGCAGGTGCCGCCGGCCCGCGTGCTGGGCATGGACCTGGACACTTCGTTCAAGATCTACTGGCTGATCGTGCCGGTGACGGCGCTGATGGTGCTTGGGGCGGCGAACCTGTTCCGCACGCGCATCGGACGGGCTTTCATCGCCATCCGCGACCGCGACATCTCCGCCGAGGTGCTGGGCATTCGGCTGCTGCGCTACAAGCTGCTGTCGTTCGGGCTGTCGTCGTTCTATGCGGGCGTGGCGGGCGGGCTGTGGGCGTACTTCTTCCGCGTGGTCACGCCCGAGAGCTTTCCGCTGATCATGTCCATCTTCTTCCTGGCCGCCATCATCGTGGGCGGCATGGGCTCGATACTGGGCTCCATCCTGGGCGCCATTTTCATGACGATGGTGCCCGAGTTCCTCAAGCTGTTCGTCGGCTGGCTGCCCGTGGGCGGCGATGCGCTGCGGCTGATCTCGCCCGTGCGCACCATTGTGTTCGGCCTGCTGATCGTGGGCTTTCTGATCTTCGAGCCGCATGGACTCGCGGAAATCTGGCGGCGCGTGCGCCGTTTCTTTCACCTATGGCCGTTTCGCACATAGCGCCCCGCGCGCGGCGTGACGGCGGCCACCCATAAGACCCAGGAGACAAACCATGAAGCGCATCCGGATAGGCAGCGGTTTATCGAGGTTGTTGGCCCCGTTGGGCCTGGCGGCGGCATTGGCGGCGGCCCCCGCGGCCCAGGCGGCCGAGGACCTGGTCCTGGGCGGGTCGATCCCGCTGAGCGGGGTGTTCGCGTTTGCCGGCCAGGGCATTCACGCCGGCATTACGGACTACGTGAAGATCATCAACGACCAGGGCGGCATCAAGGGCCGCAAGCTGCGCTACGTGCCGGAAGACACGGCCTACAAGGTGGATGCGTCGGTGGCGGCATTCAAGAAGATCACCAGCCAGAACAAAGTGAACTTCTACTACGGTGATTCGACGGGCTTTTCTAAGACCATCAACGCCGAGCTGAACCGCACGGGCGACATTCTGATGACCGGCGCGTCGTTCGCGACCGAGCTGAACGATCCGGCCAAGTATCCCGCCCAGTTCATGCTGGGGCCCGATTACACCGAGATGTTCGGGATCCTGCTGCGCTACATCGCGAAGGAGCAGCCGGGCGCCAAGGTGGCGTTTGTGTATTCGGACACTGAATTCGGCCGCGACCCGATTGCAAGCTCGCGCGCGGTGGCCGAGAAGCTGGGGTTGAAGGTCGCCACGGAAATCATGACGCCGCCCGGCAGCGTGGACGTGTCCACCGAAGTCATCAAGCTGCGCCGCGCCGATCCGGACTTCACGATCTTCCACGGTTACGTGCTGGCGCCCATTCCCGAGTTCGTGGGGCAGGGCAAGCGCATGGGCCTGAAGACGCGCTACATGGGCACGTTCTGGACCATGGACAATTCCACCGTGATGCAGATGGGCGAGGACGCCGAGGGCTTCATGGGCGTGATGCCTTACCGCTACTACTACGACACGGCCGCGGACGCGCCGATGCTCAAGAAGATCCGCGAAATGCGCCCGCAATACCAGAGCACCGGCTACATGCAGGGTTTCCTGGCCGCCATGCTGTTCTCGGAAGTGGCCAAGCGCACGCTGGATGCCGGCAAGGAGCTGACCGCCGCAAATATGAAGGCATCGCTCGACGGTATCAAGGACTTTGACACGGGCGGCCTGATCGGCGTGCCGATCTCCATCAAGGGCAATTCCATTCCGGTGGGCCGGATTTACCGCGCCGACACGAAGCAGAAGCAGATGGTGCCGGCGTCGGACTGGATCGTGCTCAAGTGAGGCAGCCGTGAACCCGGTACATGACACGCGCACAGAATCCGCCGGCGGAGCGCCGCCGGCGGTGCTCGATATCAACAATATCGAGGTCGTCTACAACAAGGCGGTGCAGGTGTTGCGCGGCCTGTCGCTGTCGGTGCCGGCGGGCAGCATCGTAGCGCTGCTGGGCAGCAACGGGGCTGGCAAGTCCACCACCTTGAAGGCGGTGTCGGGCCTGCTGGACCTGGAGGACGGCGCGCTGGTGCGCGGGCACATCGTTTTCGATGGCGGCGACACTGCGGGCGCCAAGCCCCAGAATCTGGTGCGCTCGGGTCTCGCCCACGTGATGGAAGGGCGCCGCGTGTTCGAGGACCTGACGGTCGAGGAAAACCTGGTGGCCGCGACCTACGCGCTGACAGGCAGGTCCGGGGCGCGGGTGGATTTCGATCTGGTCTACGGCTATTTTCCGCGCCTGTTCGAACGGCGCCGCGGCCTGGCCGGCTACCTGTCGGGCGGCGAGCAGCAGATGCTGGCCATCGGGCGGGCGCTGATCGCGCAGCCCAAGCTGATGCTGCTGGACGAGCCGTCGCTGGGGCTGTCGCCGATGCTGGTCGAGAACATTTTTTCCATCATTGCGCGCATCAACGCCGAACAGGGCGTGTCGATGCTGCTGGTGGAACAGAACGCGTCGGTGGCGCTGGCGGTGGCGCACTACGGCTACATCATGGAGACGGGAAAGGTGGTGATCGACGGCACGGCCGACAGGCTGGCGGCGGATCCGGACGTTCGCGAGTTCTACCTGGGCGTGGGCGGATCGGGCGAGGCGCGCGGATTTCGCGATATCAAACATTACAAGCGCCGCAAGCGCTGGCTGTCATGATGGACGCGCACACCGACCCGGGCGCCTGGCCGGCGCTGACGCTGCCGCAGATGCTGCGTGAACAGGCGCGCCGCCAGCCGTCGGCGATCGCCATCCGGCAAAAGGATTTCGGCATCTGGAAGCCCCTGACATGGGCCGAATACTGGCAGCGCGCCTGCCGCGTCGGGCTGGGCCTGCGCGCACTGGGCCTGAGCCCCGGCGGGCGGGTGGCGATCGTCTCGGACAACCGCGTGGAATGGCTGCTGACCCAGATGGGCGCCGGCGCGGCCGGTGGCGTAGCGGTAGGCGTCTATTCCACCAGCCCGGCCGAGGAAATGGGCTATGTGCTGGAGCACGCCGATGTCGAGCTGGTGGTGTGCGAGGACCAGGAGCAGACGGACAAAGTGCTGCAGGTGGCCGCCCGGCTGCCGCTGCTGCGGCGCATCGTGATGATAGAGACCAAGGGGCTGCGCTCGTATGCGGCGCAGGACCGCGCGCGCATCGCGACGTTCGCGGAAATCGAGGCCGACGGCCTTGGGCGCGAGGCCGCGGAACTGGCCGCCTTGAACGCGTCGCTGGACGCCCAGCGCCTGGACGACACCGGACTCATGATCTATACGTCCGGGTCCACGGGCAAGCCCAAGGGCGCGATGCTGAGCTACGGCAATATGCGCGGGGTGGCGCCCGGCATTGCCGAACGGCTGTCCATGGATGCATCCACCGTGCACCTGTCTTATCTGCCGCTGTGCCACGTGGCCGAGCAGATGCTGTCCACCTTCGTGCCCATTTACCTGGGCTCGCAGGTGAATTTCGGCGAATCGCTCCGTACCGTGCAGGAAGACCTGCGCGAGGTGGCTCCAACGATTTTCCTGGGCGTGCCGCGGATCTGGGAAAAGCTGCACGCCGCGATCTCGATCAAGATGCAAGAGGCCAGACCGTTGCAGCAGTGGCTGTACCGCAAGGCGCTGGCGCAGTGCGCGCCGTTCCTTGAAAAGTCTTCCCGGCAATACGGGCCCGGCGAGCGGCTGACGCATTGGCTGTGGTACTGGCTGGTTCTGCGCGCGCTGCAGAATTTCATCGGTCTGCGGCGGGTGCGGGTGGCGATGACGGGCGCAGCGCCGATTCCGCCTGACGTGGTGCGCTACTTCCGCACGCTGGGCGTGCCGCTGGTCGAGGTCTACGGGCTGACGGAATCCACCGGCATGATCTTCGGACAGCATCCCGACCGCGTGAAGGTCGGCACCGTGGGCGAGCCGATCCTGGGCGTGGAATGGCGGATGGGCGAAGCGGGCGAACTGCTGATTCGCGGCGACATGGTTTTCCAGGGCTACTACAAGAATCCGGACGCCACGGCCGACACCGTGCGCGAGGGCTGGCTGCACACCGGCGACGTGGTGGCCGAGGAAGCCGGCCGCGTGCGCATCGTGGACCGCCTGAAGGACATCATGATCACTGCGGGCGGCAAGAACCTGACGCCCTCCGAAATCGAGAACGCGGTCAAGGGCAGCCCTTACGTGAAGGAGTGCATCGTGATCGCGGATGGGCGCAAGTTTGTGTCGGCTCTGATCCAGCTTGAGTTCGACACGGTCGGCAAGTGGGCGGAGTCCCGCCGCATCGCGTTCACGCATTTCCGGTCCCTGGCCGAATGCCCGCAGGTGCGCGAACTGGTGCAGCAGGAGGTCGCGCGCGCCAATGCCGGGCTGGCGCCTGTGGCGCAGATCAAACGCTTCCATCTGCTGACCAAAGAGCTGGACCATGACGACGGCGAAGTGACGGCGACGATGAAGGTCCGGCGCGCCAGCATCTATCGCACCTACGCGCAGGAAATCGAAACGCTCTACGTAGAGGAGACGACGGCATGAACCAAGCCGTGATCCTGGAAGCCGTGCGCACGCCATTCGGCCGGCGTGGCGGCTGGTGGGCGCAGACGCGCCCGGATACGCTGCTGGCCGAAACCGTGCAGGGGCTGCTGGCGCGCGCCGGCCTGCCGGGGGACAAGGTCGAGGACCTGATCGCCGGCTGCGTCAGCCAGGCGGGAGAGCAGGGCGCCAACATCGGCCGCCTATCCGCCATGCTGGCTGGCCTGCCGGAAAGCGTGCCCGGCGTGGCGCTTAACCGCATGTGCGGGTCCAGTCAGCAGGCGGTGCATTTCGGCGCCCAGGCGATCGCCGCGGGCGACATGCGCTACGTGGTGGCGGGTGGCGTCGAAAGCATGAGCCGCGTGCCGATGTTCCTGGACGTGACGCTGGGGCAGGGCGAGTTCCGGGGCTTCGAGTCCCTGAATCCCGCGCTGTTGGAGCGCTATCCGCTAATCCACCAGATCGAGAGCGCGGAACGCATCGCCAGCCATTGGGGCCTGTCGCAGGCCGAGATGGACCAATGGGCGCGCGAGAGCCACGCCCGCGCCTGGGCCGCGGCCAGCGCCGGGCTGCATGCGGAGCTGTTGCCGGGGCCGACGGCGGCCGCGGTTCGTGACGAAGGCATCCGCGAAACCACGGACGCGGCCCGCATGGCCGCCATGGCCCCGGCCATGCGGCCGCCCGGGCAGGGCGGCGTGACGGCAGCCAATGCCAGCCAGCTTGCGGACGGCGCGGCGGCGGTGCTGCTTGCAGACAAGGACACGGCGCTGGCCGACGGCCTGCGGCCGCGGGCGCGGTTCCTGGCGCGCGTGGTGGCGGGTTCCGATCCGGTGATGCAATTGACCGGCGTTATCCCCGCCGCGCGTCAGGCGCTCGCGCGGGCGGGGCTGGCGATGGACGACATCGACTGGATCGAGATCAACGAAGCCTTCGCCAGCGTGGTGCTGGCCTGGCAGCGCGAACTGGGCGCGAATCTGTCGCGCGTGAATCCGTGGGGCGGCGCGATCGCGCATGGCCATCCGCTGGGCGCGACGGGGGCGGGACTGATGGGCAAGATGCTGGCCGGGCTGGAGGCTACCGAAGGCGAACTGGGCATGCAGCTGATGTGCATCGGCCATGGCATGGCGACCGCGACGATCATCCAGAGGCTGTGAGCCACATGGCCAAGACCGGGATCGAGGCATCGCGCGACGACGGCGCGGAATCGGAGCGGCGCCGCGAACTGGTCCTGGCCGCCGGCAGGCTCTTCAGCAAGCACGGCTACGAACGCGCGACCGTGCGCGAACTGGCCAAGGCCGTGGGGCTCCAATCGGGCAGCCTGTTCCACCATTTCCGCAGCAAGGAAGAGATCCTGGTGGCGGTGATGAACAACGGCATCCAGGAAGTGATCGACCACGGCGAAAGGGCGCTGGCCTGCTACCAGGCGCCGGCGGACCGGCTGGCGGCGCTGTTCCGCGTCCATATGTGGAGCATGCTGCATGGGGCAGGCGGCGACGCCATGAATGCGCTGGTGTACGAATGGCGCAGCCTGTCCGCGCCCAGCCAGGCGGCCGTGAAGGTGCTTAGCGACCGCTACGAGGCGATGTGGCAGTCGGTGGTGGCGGCCGCTGTGGATGCGGGGCTGATCCAGGGCGACGCGCGCGTCATCAAGCGCTGCGTGTTGGGCGCGATGAACCTGACGGTGCAGTGGTACAAGCCGGGCGGGCGGCTGGCGCCCGGCCCGTTCATCGACGCGATGCTGCAGGCGTCGCTGCCCACGCTGCCGCCGGGGGTGGGGACGTGGCCGCTGGAGCGTTAGCGAGATCTTAGCCGCGCCGCTTGATGAACGCGCCCACCGCGCAGGCGACCGCCAGCGCCAGCAGCGAGCCGGAGACGGGCAGGAGATAGTCGGCTTCGCCGTGATAGCCGCCGCCGGTGACGCCGCCGGCGACACTGCCCATCCAGAGCAGGGCGGTCAGGATGGCGGCGACCAGCGAGATCGCCGTGGCGACGCACAGCGCGATGAAGGCCGGCCGGCGGGCCGGCGCGGACGCGTAGGGCGCGCCAGCCTGGATGCGGCGGGGCTGCTTGATCCAGTAGACCAGCCCCGCCACGACCAGCAGGAGCATCAGGATCTTGAAGATCATGACGCCGTCCGCGGTTTAGTCTTCACGGCGCAGGTGCGGGAAGAGGATGACGTCGCGGATGCTGGGGCTGTCGGTCAGCAGCATGACCAGGCGGTCGATGCCGATGCCGCAGCCGCCCGTCGGGGGCATGCCGTATTCCAGCGCGCGGATGTAGTCGGCGTCATAGAACATGGCTTCTTCGTCGCCGGCGTCCTTGGCTTCGACCTGCGAGCGGAAGCGTTCCGCCTGGTCTTCGGGGTCGTTCAGTTCCGAGAAGCCGTTGGCGATTTCGCGGCCGGTCATGAAGAGCTCGAAGCGCTCGGTGATGCCTTCGCGGGTATCCGAGGCGCGCGCCAGGGGCGAGACTTCCACCGGATAGTCGATGATGTAGGTGGGGTTCCAGAGCTTGGCTTCGGCGGTCTCTTCGAAGAGCGCCAGCTGCAGCGCGCCCAGGCCGGCGCGCGACAGCACGGGGCCGTCGGCGTCCGCGCCCAGCTTCTTCAGTTCGGCGCGCACGAAGGCCGCGTCGTCGAGCTGCGCCTGGGTGTAGCCGTCGGTGTACTTGAGGATGGCTTCGCAGATGGTCAGGCGGTCGAAGGGCTTGGACAGGTCCAGCTCGCGTTCCTGGTAGGTCAGGACGGCGCTGCCGGTGGCCGAGATGGCGGCCTGGCGGATCAGCTCTTCGGTGAAGTCCATGAGCCAGCGGTAGTCCGCGAAGGCTGCGTAGAACTCCATCATCGTGAATTCGGGGTTGTGGCGCGGGCTGACGCCCTCGTTGCGGAAGTTGCGGTTGACTTCGAAGACGCGTTCGAAGCCGCCCACGATCAGGCGCTTGAGGTAGAGCTCGGGCGCGATGCGCAGGAACATTTCCATGTCCAGCGCATTGTGGTGCGTGACGAAGGGCTTGGCCGCCGCGCCGCCCGGGATCGGGTGGAGCATCGGGGTTTCGACTTCAAGAAAGCCCGCGTTCAGCATGAACTGGCGGATGCTGCCCACGGCCTTGCTGCGCGCCTCGAATGTGCGGCGCGTGGCGTCCGTCATAATGAGGTCGACGTAGCGCTGGCGGTAGCGCAGTTCCTGGTCGGCCACGCCGTGGAACTTGTCCGGCAGGGGGCGCAGGGACTTGGACAGCAGGCGCGCCGTGGCGGCGTGCACCGACAGTTCGCCCTTGTTGGTCTTGAAGACCGACCCTTCGACCGCGATGATGTCGCCGATGTCCCATTGCTTGAACGCGGCGTAGTTGTCTTCGCCCAGCGTGCCGCGGTCCAGGTAGATCTGGATGCGGCCGGTGCTGTCCTGCAGCGTGGCGAAGCTGGCCTTGCCCATGACGCGCTTGAGCATCATGCGGCCGGCGACCTTGACGGTAACGGCGGCGGCGGCCAGGGCTTCCTGCTCCTCGCCGTCGTACTTGTCATGCAGGGCGGCGGCGCGGGCGTCCGGAACGAAATCGTTGGGGTACGCGACCCCGGCTTCGCGCAGTTTGGCCAGCTTGGCGCGCCGTTCGGCGATCAAGCGGTTTTCGTCCTGGGCGGGAGCCGGAGTGGTCGAGTGGTCGGTCATGGTGGGGAAGGATCAGTCGTAATTGCGGATGTCGTCGATTTCGGTCGTGCCGAAATCTTCGCGATCCAGGTAGGCGAGGATGCGGGAGGCGACGTTGGCGGGCGAGGACAGCTTGCCGGTCGCGTGGAAGTCCTGGAACTTGGCCAGCGCCGGGAAGCTGGCGGGATCGCTGGCGCGGATGGCCACCTGCATGTCGGTGTCGACGATGCCGGGGGCCAGCGCGACGATGCGGGCGCCGTCTTCGCCTTGTTCCTGCTTGACCACGCGCGCATGCATGTCCAGCGCGGCCTTGGTGGCGCAGTACACGCCCCAGCCGGCGTTCGGGTTGCGGCCCGCGCCGGAGGAGATGTTCAGCACGCGGCGGTCGGCCTTGATGTCCGCCACGGCGGCCAGGAAGCGCGCGGTGAGCAGCATGACGGCGGTGACGTTCAGGTTGAAGGCGGCGGTGATGGCCGCGGCGTCGGTGAGCGCGTCGGTGCGCGCCACGGGGTGCACCGTGCCCGCGTTGTTGATCAGCAGATAGCGCTTGGCGTCGCGCGGGAGCGCAGCGCAGATGCGTTCGGCGGCGGATTCGGCCGCGCTCAGGTCCGAGAGGTCCACGGACAGCTGTTCCAGCTGCGCGTCCTGCGAGCGCGCGTAGGCGGCGAGCTCGGGGTCTTCGCGGCGCGCCAGGGTGATCAGGCGGGTGCCGGGCTTGGCCAGGCCGCGCGCCATGGCGGCGCCGATGCCGCGGGATGCGCCGGTCAGGATTGCGATGGTGTCAGACATTCGTGGACCTCGGGGTGCGTGAGCGGGGAAGAATCGCGGAACTTAGACGCCTTGCTTCAGGCTGGCCTGGATGAAGGGATCCAGGTCGCCGTCCAGCACTTTCTGCGTATTTGAGATTTCGACGTTCGTGCGCAGGTCCTTGATGCGGCTCTGGTCCAGCACGTAGGAACGGATCTGGTGGCCCCAGCCCACATCGGTCTTGGAGTCTTCCAGCTTCTGCTGTTCGGCCATGCGGTTGCGCATTTCCAGTTCGTAGAGCTTGGACTTCAGCATCTGCATGGCTTCGGCGCGGTTGCGGTGCTGCGAACGGTCGTTCTGGCACTGCACGACGATGCCGGTGGGGATGTGGGTCAGGCGAACCGCCGAGTCGGTCTTGTTGATGTGCTGGCCGCCCGCGCCGGATGCGCGGTAGGTGTCCACGCGCAGGTCGGCGGGGTTCACATCGACTTCGAACGAGTCGTCGACTTCCGGATACACGAACACGCTGGCGAACGACGTGTGGCGGCCGCCCGAGGAGTCGAAGGGGCTCTTGCGGACCAGGCGGTGCACGCCGGTTTCGGTGCGCAGGTAACCGAAGGCGTATTCGCCTTCGATCTTGATCGTGGCCGACTTGATGCCCGCGACTTCGCCGTCGGACTCTTCAAGGACTTCGGCCTTGAAGCCCTTGCGCTCGGCGTACTTCAGGTACTGGCGCAGCAGCATCGAGGCCCAGTCCTGCGCTTCCGTGCCGCCCGCGCCGGCCTGGATGTCCAGGAAGCAGTTCAGGGGATCGGCCGGATTGGAGAACATGCGGCGGAACTCAAGGCCTTCGAGCGTTTGCTGGAAGGCGTCGGCGTCCTGCTCGATGGATTCGAGGGTGGCGCTGTCGTCGTCGGAGGCGGCCAGTTCGAACAGTTCGTTCGAGTCGGCAAGGCCCGCGTTCAGGCTCGTGAGCGTTTCGACCACGTCTTCGAGCGACTTCTTTTCACGGCCCAGGTCCTGGGCGTGCTTGGGGTCGTTCCAGACGGCCGGGTCTTCGAGTTCGGCGTTTACAACGTGCAGGCGTTCGGCTTTGGCATCGTAGTCAAAGATACCTCCGTAGAGCCTGTTCGCGCTCCGCGTAGTCGGCGAGGCGGGCTGCGAGCTGGTTCTGACGTTCGGCTTCCATGATGATCCTGTCCTGATGACTTTTGTGCGAAACCTGGCATTTTACCGTGGATGGGCCAAGTTGGCGGGCGCATGGCAAGAGAGGGGGGACGGATCGCTTTTTGGGGTAGACGCGTAGAGGGGGAGAGCCTGTTCAGGTTGCAGGCAACGCCGGGGGATAGTAAAGGGGGGCAGGCGCCTTGTGGCGGGCTGCAGAGGCGGCCCGAGGGGGCGCCTCTGCAGGTTGCGATCAGCCGGCGTGTTCGATGACCAGCTGCACCGACACCATGCCGTTCCAGACGTTCTGTTCCAGCCGGTAGGCGGCCTGGATGTGTTCCGGCAGGGATTGGTCGTGGCCGAACCAGATGGCGTCGAAGCGCTGGTGGCCGCGTTCCAGCGACAGCTTCAGGTGTTTTTCGCCGACCAGGCGCTGGTTGCGCACGACGAACTCGTCCAGGAACAGCGGCGCGGCGAAGCCCGCGCCCCAGACCTGCTGCTGCAGCATGCCGGCCACGTCGGCGTTGGCGTAGCCCGATTCCAGCGAACCGTCGGTTTCGATCACGGGCTCGAAGGTGTCGCGGCCGGTGAGTTCGCGCACGGCGGCGTCGAAGGCGGGCGCGAACGCGGCGAAGTCGGCCTTGCCCAGCGTCAGGCCCGCCGCCATGGCGTGGCCGCCGAACTTGCGGATCAGGTTGGGATGGCGCTTGGACACCAGATCCAGCGCGTCGCGCAGGTGCACGTCGGGAATCGAGCGGCCCGATCCGCGGATCTCGTCGTCGCCGGCGGGCGCGAAGGCCAGGGTGGGGCGCCAGAATTTTTCCTTCAGGCGCGAGGCCACCAGACCCACGACGCCCTGGTGCCAGCCCGGGTCGAACACGCAGACGGTGGCGCCCGCGGCGGCGTTGGGCTCTTCCATCGCGGCCAGCGCCTGTTCGCGCATTTCGGCTTCGATCGTGCGGCGTTCGCGGTTGATGTTGTCGAGTTCGCGCGCCATTTCAAGCGCCTGCGCCTCGTCGTCGGTGGTCAGGCAGGCGATGCCCAGGCTCATGTCGGCCAGCCGGCCGGCCGCGTTGATGCGCGGTCCCAGCGCAAAGCCCAGGTCGAAGCCGTTGGCGCTGCGCGGTTCGCGCCCGGCGACGGCGAACAGCGCGCGCAGCCCCGGCTGCAGCCGGCCGGCGCGCATGCGCTGCAGGCCCTGCGTGACGAGCAGGCGGTTGTTGGCGTCGAGCTTGACCACGTCGGCCACCGTGCCCAGCGCGACCAGGTCGGACAGCGCGTCCAGGCGCGGGCCGCCGTCCGGGGCATAGACCCCGCGCCGGCGCAGTTCGGCGCGCAGGGCCAGCATCATGTAGAAGATGACGCCCACGCCGGCCAGGTTCTTGGACGGGAATCCGCAGCCCGGCTGGTTGGGGTTCACGATGGCGAGGGCGTCGGGCAGGATGTCGCCCGGCAGGTGGTGGTCGGTGATGACCACGCCGATGCCGGCCGCATTGGCCGCGGCCACGCCGTCGACGCTGGCGATGCCGTTGTCGACGGTGATGATGATGTCGGGCTTGCCGGCGCGGTGCCGGCAGGCCAGGTCCACCACGGCCGGCGACAGGCCGTAGCCGGTCTCGAAGCGGTTGGGCACCAGGAAGTCGACGTCGGCGCCCATGGCGGACAGCGCGCGCAGGCCGACGGCGCAGGCTGTGGCGCCGTCGCAGTCGTAGTCGGCCACGATCAGCAGCTTCTTGCCGGCCTGAATGGCGTCGGCCAGTACGCCGGCGGCGTGCGCCGAATGCGTGAGGCCGGCGGGCGGCAGCAGCGACGGCCAGGCCAGCCGGGTCTGGTCAGGATGCGTGACGCCGCGCGCGGCCCACAGGCGCGCCAGCAGGGGATGGATGCCCGAGGCTTCCAGGACGTGACAGGCGGCCAGGTCGGCCGGACGGATCGTTAAGCGGGGTGAGACCACCAGGCGCTCCAGTTTTTCTTGGGCGCGGGCAGCAAGCCGAGCAGGCCCCCGCGCGGTTTCAGGTCCAGGGCGACCTTGCGGTCATTGCCCAGCAGCAGCAATTCCATAGGCGTGGCGGGCAGGCCCTTGGCGCCGGCCAGCGGGCGCAGGTGCTGCGCGTCGAGTTCGGCCAGGGCGTCCAGCCAGGCGGCCCAGTCGCCGGCGCGCTGGGGCGCGTCCAGGCTGGTCAGCAGTTGCGCGGACCCGGCGGGCGCGGCGTTCCAGGGCGTGCCGCCGCCATACAGCCACAGCGCGTTGACCGGGGGCAGGCCGCGCGCCGCGCGGTCGTCGTTGACGGGGTGGTTGTGCCACGCCATCTGTATTTCGTTGAGCAGGCGGCGCCACGGGCGTGTTTCCGCATCCTGGCGCCACCATTCGTTCAGGCGCTGTCCGGCCACGGCCATCGGGCTGGCGGTCTGCGGGCGCAGGCCCTCCGGCAGCCGCAGGCGCCAGCGCTCGGGCGACAGGGCTTCGACCGCGAAGCCGGTATCTTCGAACAGCGGGCGGGCCGTTTCCAGCAGGGCGGCGGTTTCCTGTGCGAGCAAGTCCATCGCGCCGGGATCGAGCAGGGTGGCCTGGTCCGTGCCCAGCGCCAGATGGACCAGCTCGGCCAGCCACACGGCCTGTCCGTCATCCGGGCCGCCGGCTAGCAGCGGACCCAGCCCCGCGCCTTGCAGCAGGCCCGGTTCGGGAACGTAACCGGCGCGTTCGAGCTGCCAGGATTCGAACGCCGTGCAGCCGTGCGCGCGCAGGTCGTAGGCCTGGGGCCGCGCGGCGGCGGCCTGTAGCCAGCCGTGCAGGGTGGGTGCGCGCTCAGGCAGCAGCTTGGCCAGTTCGGCGGCGACGGGAAGGTCGGGCAGGGCGCCCGGAATGACGATCAGCATGGCCGCGATTGTAGACCGCGGCGAGATGGGGAACTTAGCGGCGCGGCCGACTGCCATACGTTGTCACGCCTGGTCTTCCAACCGCACATCCGCGGGAAGATTTTCGGGCGGTTAATGCAATAATGCGCACGTGCTGAAAATACCCTACGAACTATGGATAGGCGCCCGCTATGCCGGGTTGGCCCGAATCCGCCAGCGACGCGGGCGCCGCGATCGCTTCATCTCCTTCATCGCCGCCAGTTCCATGGCCGGCATCGCGTTGGGCGTCGCTGCCCTGATCGTGGTGCTGTCCGTCATGAACGGGTTTCAGAAGGAAGTGCGCGACCGCATGCTGTCGGTGCTGCCGCACATTGAACTCTATATACCCGGCGCCTTGCCGGAGCGGGTGCTGGAGCAGTGGCAGCAGTTCGCCACCGCCGCCGAACGCAACCCCGAGGTCAAGGCGGGCGCGCCCTTCGTGGCGGCCCAGGGCATGCTGGTGCGGGGACAGTCCCTGCGGGGCGCCCAGGTGCGCGGCATCGACCCGGCCACCGAGGGCAACGTGTCCGATCTGCCCCGGCAGATGGTGGCGGGCAAGCTGACCGACCTCAAGCCCGGCGGCTTCGGCGTGGTGCTGGGCAACGAACTGGCTGACGGCATGGGCGTCAAGGTGGGCGACACGCTGCTGATGATGGCGCCGCAGGGCTCGATCAGCCCGGCGGGCTTTGCGCCGCGCATGCGCCAGTTCACCGTGGTGGGCGTGTTTTCGTCCGGCCACTATGAATACGATTCGTCGCTGGCGTTCGTCGACAACGAAGACGCGGCCCGCGTGTTCCGCGAAAGCGGCACGGCTGGCGTGCGCCTGCGGATCGCCGACATGCAGAAGGCCCCCGAAGTGGCGGCCGAACTGCGCAACGTCCTGCCGCCGTACGTGATGGCCAGCGACTGGTCGCGCAACAACCGCACGTGGTTCGCGGCGGTGCAGACCGAAAAGCGCATGATGTTCCTGATCCTGGCGCTGATCGTCGCGGTGGCGGCGTTCAATCTGCTGTCGTCGCTGGTCATGGCCGTGAAGGACAAGCAATCGGATATCGCCATCCTGCGCACGCTGGGTGCGGGGCCGGGCGAAGTGGCGCGCATCTTCCTGGTGCAAGGCGCGTTGATCGGCGTGATCGGCACCCTGCTGGGCGTGGCCGGCGGCATCGCCATCGCCTACAACGTCGACGTGATCGTGCCTTTCATCGAACGCATGCTGGGCGTGCATTTCCTGCCGCGCGAAATCTATTTCATCAGCGCGCTGCCGTCCGATCCCCAGGTGGGCGACATCGTCACGATCGGCGTGACGTCGCTGGTGCTGTCGCTGCTGGCGACCTTGTATCCCAGCTGGCGCGCTTCGCGCCTGCAACCCGCACAGGTGCTGCGCCATGACTGATACCCTGACGCCAGCCCTGCAGGCCGAAAACATCATCAAGGTCTACGATGAGGGTCCGGCCCGCATCGAAGTCCTGAGCAACGTCAGCCTGTCCGTGGCGCGCGGCGAGATGGTCGCCATCGTGGGCGCGTCGGGCTCGGGCAAGAGCACGCTGCTGCACATCCTGGGCCTGCTGGACGTACCCACCAGCGGTTCGGTGTCCGTCGACGGACAACTGGCCGTCGGCCTGTCCGAGGCCAGGAAAAGCGCGGTGCGCAACCGCAGCCTGGGCTTCGTCTACCAGTTCCACCACCTGCTGGCCGAGTTCTCGGCGCTGGACAACGTGGCGATGCCGCTGATCGTGCGCCGCGAGAACCGCGACAAGGCGCGCCAGGCGGCACACGAGGTCCTGAAGCTGGTGGGCCTGTCCGCCCGCGAAGGCCATTTCCCCGGGCAACTGTCCGGCGGCGAACGGCAGCGGGTCGCACTGGCGCGCGCGCTGGTCACGCGGCCGGTGTGCGTGCTGGCCGACGAACCCACGGGCAACCTGGACCGGCACACCGCGCACAATATGTTCGAACTGCTCACCCGGGTGAACCAGGAGTCGGGCACGGCATTTGCCATCGTGACCCACGATCCCGAACTGGCTGCCCGCGCGGACCGCCAATTGCTGATGGAAAACGGCCGCCTGGTTTCGGGTTGATTCCCGTCTGGTCCGGACGGGCGGATAATCCGGGCCAGGAGGACGCGCCCATGCTTATCGACACCCACTGCCATCTGGACGCCCCGGAGTTCGACGCCGACCGCGAGCAGGTGGCGGACCATGCCGTCCAGGCCGGGGTCCAATCCATCGTCATTCCCGCGGTCGAGCGCGCCAATTTCGCGGTGGTGCGCGACCTGGCCGGCAAGATCGCCGGGGGCGCGTACGCCCTGGGCATCCATCCCCTGTATGTGCAGCGCGCGGACGACGCGGACCTGGATGCGTTGCGCGTGGCGATCCGGGAATCGCTGGGCGATCCCCGCTTTGTCGCCATCGGCGAAATCGGCCTGGATTTCTTCGTGCCGGAAATTGCCACCGGAGAACCGCGCGAGCGCCAGGAACGGTTCTATGCCGCGCAACTGGCCATGGCTGCCGAGTTCCGGCTGCCCGTGCTGCTGCACGTGCGCAAATCCCAGGACATTCTGCTCAAGCACCTGCGCCGGCATGGCCCCATCGGCGGGATCGCGCACGCCTTCAACGGCAGCGCCCAGCAGGCGCAGGCGTTCGTCGAACACGGCTTCGCACTGGGCATGGGCGGCGCCATGACCTACGAGCGCGCGCTCCAGATCCGCCGCCACGCGGTGGACGTGGGCCTGGAGCACCTGGTGCTGGAAACCGACGCGCCCGATATCCCTCCCGCCTGGCTGCACCCGCCTGAGCGCCGCAACCGTCCCGGCGAACTGGCGCGCATCGCCCAGGTGCTGGCGCAATTGCGCGGGATCACGCCGGAGCAGGTGGCGCACGCCACCACCGCCAACGCCATGCGCGTCCTGCCGCGCCTGCCTGCCGCCATTCTGGCCGGCGCCGACTGACAATCCGACCCCGCTTGATCGCTGCGCGATAACGTATGTTGTCGCGCAGATGCATCATTTTTATCGGACTAGTCTGAAATCTTTCATATTTCTTAAAAAAAGCTGACTTAAAGTTGAATCAAATAATGGGAATACATATCATTGCCGTTCGCTAAAAAACCCAACCAGCGCAGTGCGCGCGCCGCCGGTCTCAGGCGGTTTTTATTTGATTCCCAATGTCGACTCAGAAAAGCATCAACGGCTCCGGGGGAGCCGGTTCAGCATCATTCCGCACGGATTTCCGACTGCTGCCGCTGGCCCTGGCCATAGCCGCCGCGGGCAGCGCGCAGGCGCAGACCGGCACCGCCGGCCTGGAAGACACCATGGGCGTGGCTCAGCTGGACACGGTGGTGGTCACCGCGTCGGGCTTTGAGCAAGAGATCCGCAACGCGCCGGCGTCCATTTCCGTCATCACGCGCGAGCAGCTGGAAAGCCGGCCGTTCCATAACCTGGCCGACGCCGTGGCCGATGTGGAAGGCGTGTCGGTGGAGCGGGGCGGCAAGGCCGGCGGCATGAACATCAGCATCCGCGGCATGCCCAGCGACTACACGCTGGTGCTGGTGGACGGCAAGCGCCTGAACCAGAACAGCTCGGGCGCGCGTGCCAACGGATTCGGCGACGTCGACACCAACTTCATCCCGCCAATGGCGGCCATCGAGCGCATCGAGGTGGTGCGCGGCCCCATGTCTACCCTGTACGGGTCCGACGCGATGGGCGGCGTGATCAACATCATCACGCGCAAGGTCGGCCAGGAATGGACCGGCCAGCTCACGCTGGACGGCACGGCGCAAGGCGACAACCGCTTCGGCAACACCTACGGCGCGGCCTTCTACCTGAGCGGCCCCCTGAAGACGGACAAGCTGGGCCTGAGCCTGCGCGGCGGGCACTACCGCCGCCTGAGCGCCAACGGCAGCTACCCCCTGAACCAGGCCGAATACAACAGCGGCGACTATTCCGGCGACATCGCCAGCTTCAGCGGCCTGGGCGACAGCACCCAACAGAACGTGGGCTTGCGGCTGTCGCTCACGCCCAACCGCAACCACGACATCCTGTTCGACGTGGACAGCAACTGGCAGACCTTCGACAACTCGAATGGCGAGCTGGGCACCCTGAATTCCAGCGTGGCGCGCAATCGCCAGGGCGGCGGCTACGAGCCGGAAATGAAGTTCAACCGCCAGCGCTATGCCTTGACCCATCTGGGCCGCTACGGCAGTTCCATCAGCTCCGACACCAGCCTGGTCTACGACACCACCGAGACCATCGGCCGCACCAACCCGATGAGCGTGCCGCGCCAACCCACCGACGGCGCCAAGCGCGACCTGGAATACGACAACTGGGTGTTCGACACGAAGTGGACGATGCCGCTGTTCAACGAGCGCCACAACCTGACCATGGGCGGGCAGTGGCGCGAGCAGCAGTTCAAGGACACGCTGGTGTCCGCGCCGCTGGACCAGCGGCAGTACCAATGGGCCCTGTTCCTGGAAGACGAATGGCGCATCGTGGATAGCCTGGCGCTGACGGCCGGCGCACGCTATGACCGCAACGAACAGTTTGGCGGCAAGTGGAGCCCGCGCGGCTATCTGGTCTGGAACGCGACGCCGATGTGGACGTTCAAGGGCGGCGTGAGCAAGGGCTACAAGACGCCGGACATCAACCTGATGACGGACGGCATTATCGGCCTGGGCGCGCAGGGCACCATGCCGCTGTTGGGCAACTCGCAGCTCAAGCCGGAAAGCAGCACCTCGTCCGAACTGGGCGTGCTGTTCGACAACGGCGAAGGCCTGTCGGGCAACCTGACTGCGTTCCACACCAAGTTCAAGGACAAGATCGACAGCCAGAACGTGCCCAACTGCCTGGCCGTCGGCGGTCCCGTGCCGGGCTGCCTGGACCTGGGCGTGTGGGAGCGCAACGGTGTTCCGGTCGCCAATTTCTCGCAGCGCGTGAACATCGACTCGGCCACGATCCAGGGCTTCGAGCTTGGCGGCCGGATCCCGCTGTATGGCGGGCTGTCGTTCAATGGCAATTACACGCTGACCGCCAGCGAGGTGACGTCGGGCGCCAAGCGCGGCCAGCCGCTGGGTTCGCAGCCGCGGCACTCGCTGAACCTGGGCCTGAACTGGCGCATCAACGACCAGTTCAACGCCTGGGTCCGCGGCGAGTACCGCGCCAAGCAGTTCAACGACATGAACTGGGAGAAGGAGCAGGTGTTCTACAACCCGTACTGGCTGGCCAGCATGGGCGGCTCGTACGTGGTCAGCAAGAACGTCACCTTGTCGGCGTCGGTATTCAACCTGTTCGACAAGAACTTCGTGAACTACGGCCCGACCAAGGTCGGCGCATCGGCGCCGGCGGCCAACGCCAACTGGAGCAATTCCTACCGGCAGGTCCTGGAAGGCCGCCGCCTGTGGGTGTCGGCGAACGTTACGTTCTGATGGGAAAGCTGCCCGGCGGTTGCCGGGCACGCTTCGCATGGGCCCCGCCGCGCGCGGGGCTTTTTCACGCCTGCGGGACCGACAGCAGCGGCAGCTCCATGCGCACGCTCAGGCCATGCGGAGAAACGTTGCGTGCCGAGATCGACCCCTTGTGCGCGGCGATGGCGGCCTGCGCGATGGACAGGCCCAGGCCCGCGCCGCTGCCCGGGGCGGCTGTGGCGGACGTCGTGCGGTAGAAGGGTTCGAACAGCGACGCCAGGTCCTGCGCGGCGACGCCGGGGCCGCGGTCTTCGATTTCCAGGCTGGCCTCGCTGGCGCTGATCAGCAGGCGCACGCGGATCAGGCTGTGGCCGGGTGCGAAGCGCAAGGCGTTGCGCAATACGTTTTCGATGGCGCTGGCCAGGCTGTCGCGGTCGCCGGCAATGTAGACCGGCGGCGGGGTGTCCCATGCGATGCCGACGTGGCGGCCTTCGGCTTCGTAGCGCGCGTCGTCCACCACGCCGGATACGACTTCCGACAGGTCCAGCGGTTCGGTGGGCACGGGTAGCGCGCCCACCCGCGCAAGTCGCAAGGTGTTGCCAACCAGCGCGTCCAGACGCTCGCACTCGCGTTCGATGCGGTCGAGCTGCAGGTCATGCCGTTCGTCGTTGCGTCGCGCCAGTTCCGCCGCCAGTTGCAAGCGCGCAAGCGGCGAACGCAGTTCGTGCGCGATGTTGCGCAGAAGCTGTTCGCGCGTGTCCACCACGGCCTTCAGGCGCACCGCCATGGCGTCGAAGTCCCGCGCCAGCATGCCCAGTTCGTCGCGGCGCTTCGCGAGCTTGGGGGGCGTGTGGGTATCCAGGCGTCCGGCGGCCAGGGCTTGCGTGGTTTCGCGCAATTGCGCCAGGGGCGCGGTGACGTGGCGCGTCAGCGCCCAGCAGAATGGCGCGGTCACCGCCAGCGCGAACAGCAGCAGGGCCAGGGCCACCGGCGACAGCGCCAGGACCTCCCAGTGCGACGAGTCGAAGGGCAGGAACAGCATCAGCCGTTCCGATCCGTCTGGCAGGGTCAGCAACTGCGGCTCCCACCAGGATACGCGTTCGACAGCGGGATCCGCAGGTATGTAGTCCGACTGCGCAGACCTGTCCGGCGCCGCGCGATACGCCACCAGCCAGTCGTGCAGGCGAGTTGGCAGGCGGCGGCCCAGGATATCCGCGTCCTGCGCGTCCATGATGTAGATCTTCAGGGCGGAGTAGTTGTCGTCCATGGCGCGGACCCAGCGCTCCAGTCCTTCCTCGCCCTGCGTGCGCGCGACCTGGGCGGCGTCGCGCGTCAGGTTGGCGGGATTCAGGCCGTCCAGCGAATTGAAGCGGTACCAGGCGACCGCGGCGGTCAGCATCATGCCGCTCACCAGGATGACGGCCATGGCGCCCCAGAAGGTCAGGAAGGCGCGCCAGAACAGCGAACGGGCGGGCAGGCGGACCATCATGCGGCGCCGGCAAGCACGTAGCCCAGGCCGCGCAGGTTGCGGATGGACAGGGTGTCGGCGCCCTGGTCCAGGCGCAGCTTCTTGCGCAGGCTGCTGATGTGCGTGTCGATGCTGCGGTCGTAGCGGTCCGGTGCGCGGCCCAGCGCATACAGGCCGATCTGGTCGCGCGCGATCACCTGGCCCGGCGTCCGCATCAGGATCTCCAGGATGCGCTGCTCGGCGCCGGTCAGGATGACTTCGTCGGCGCCCAGGCGCGCGCGCCCGGTGGACGGGTCCAGCGATAGCGCGCCCAGGTTCAGCCGGGGCGTGGCGGCGCCGGGCGTTTCTTCGAAGCGCCGCAGCACCGCCGTGATGCGGGCTTTGAGTTCGCGCGGGCTGAAGGGCTTGGCCAGGTAGTCGTCGGCGCCGAATTCCAGCCCGAGCACGCGATCCGTTTCGCCGCCATGGGCGGTGAACATGATGACCGGGCGGCGCGAGCGCTGCCGGTAATGCTTGAGCAAGTCCAGTCCGTTGCCGTCGGGCAGCATCAGGTCTAGCAGCACCAGGTCGAAATCTTCCTGCGCCAGCAGGGTTTGGCCCTGGGCGCCGGTATGGGCCAGTGTGACCTGGCAATGATTGGGTTCGAGGTATTCGCGCAACATCTGCGCCAGCTCGACGTCGTCGTCGATCAGCAGGATGCGGCGCGCCACCGTTGATGGATTGAAAGGCATGCGTCGTGGGCTTCGTGCATCCGGCAGTGTGGCGGAAGGCCGCAAGCCGGAGTGTCAAGAAGTGCAAAGAAGATAAAAGTTGCGGAAAGCGTGTTGCCGGCCTCCGCCAGCCCCAATTCTAATATGAGAATAGTTTTCATTAATAAATGGGAAGCCGGAGCGGCGCCGCGCGTGGGGCGGGGCGCTATCCGGGGACGGGAGTAGTCGGAATCATGAGCAGGAAAGATCTGGCCGCTGGCCAGCGCATCGTGGCGTCGCGCACGCAATTGGCCGCCGCCTTGTGCGCCGCGGGTCTGGGCATGGCGCCCGCGGCTGTCTGGGCGCAGCAGGCGGACACCACGCGGACGATGGACACCGTGGTGGTGACGGCAAGCGGGTTCGAGCAGCAAATCCGCGATGCGCCCGCGTCGATCAGCGTTATCACCCGCGAAGACCTGGACAAGAAGTTCTACCGCGACCTGAACGACGCGCTGGTGGAAGTGCCGGGCGTCATCGTGACGGGCGGCGGCGACCGCCAGGACATCAGCCTGCGCGGCATGGGCCCGAAATACACGCTGATCCTGATCGACGGCAAGCGCCAGAGTTCCCGCGAAACCCGCACCAATTCGGATTCGACGGGCGTGGAGGGCGGCTGGACGCCGCCGCTGTCGGCCATCGAGCGCATCGAAGTGGTGCGCGGCCCGATGTCGTCGCTGTATGGGTCGGACGCCATGGGCGGGGTGATCAACATCATCACGCGCAAGGTCCCGGACCAGTGGCATGGCGAGATCCGCATGGATACGACCATCCAGGAAAGCAGTAAGTCGGGCGACATCTATCAGGGCAACTTCTACCTGGCCGGCCCGATCAAGAACGACCTGCTGGGCCTGCAGATCTACGGCCAGGCCACGCAGCGCGACGAAGACAACATCTACAACGGCTATCGCAAGCGCAACGCCGAAAGCGTGACCGCCAAGCTGGCGCTGACGCCCAACCGCGATCACGACATCGTGCTGGAAGCGACGACGATGCGCCAGAAGTTCCAGGACACCCTGGGCAAGACCGTCGAGCCGCTGCCTCCGGGCACGTCATGCCCGCGCACGGGCTGCCCCGCTTCGTCCGAGACCGACTACCGCAGCGGCAAATGGGCGCTGTCGCACACCGGGCGCTGGGGCTGGGGCGTGTCGGACAGCTATATACAGCAGGAAGAGTTCGACAACCGCTCGCGCCAGATGAAGATCAAGAACCTGGACTTGCAGACCTCCTGGTCCCTGCCGCTGGGTTCGCACATGCTGACGCTGGGCGGCAGCTATCTCAACCAGCGGCTGAACGACCAGACCGGCAACCAGCTTGCCGGTGGCCCGAACAAGGTGGAGCGGTATCAGTGGGCGCTGTTCGCCGAAGACGAATGGCGCCTGGCCGAGAGCTTCGCGGTCACGGCCGGCCTGCGCATGGACGAAGACGAGAACTTCGGCAACCACTTCAGCCCGCGCCTGTACGGCGTGTGGCACATGGCCGAACGCTGGACCCTGAAGGGCGGCGTCTCCACGGGCTTTCGCGCGCCCGACCTGCGCCAGACGGTGGCCGGCTGGGGGCAGACCAGCCGCGGCGGCAACATGTACGGCAACCCGGACCTGACGCCCGAAAAGTCGGTCACCCAGGAAATCGGGCTGATCTATGACGACGGCGCGGGCCTGAACGCCGGCCTGACGCTCTTCAACAACGACTTCAAGGACAAGATCACGCGCGTGGCTTGCCCGCTGTCGCAGTGCACGGACGGCCCCAACCAATTTGGCTCGAACCCGACCACGTACATGAACGTGGACAAGGCCGTGTCGCGCGGCGTCGAAGCCAGCCTGAAGCTGCCGCTGTCGGCCGACTGGTCCATGACCAGCAGCTATACGTTCACCAAGTCCGAGCAGAAGTCCGGCCAGTACAAGGGCGAGCCGCTGAACCAGCTGCCCAAGCACCTGTTCACCACCACGGTGAACTGGCAGCCGTCCGACGCGCTGCAGGCGTGGGCGCGCGTCAATTTCCGCGGCCGCGAAAGCCAGCCCGTCACGGGTCCGTCGTCGGATGCGGTGGTGGCGCCGTCCTATACCTTCGTGGATCTGGGCGGATCGTACGCCGTGAACAAGACGGTGTCGGTCTATGCCGGCATTTACAACCTGTTCGACAAACAGGTCGCCTACGACGACTTCGGCTATGTCGAAGACGGCCGCCGCTACTGGCTGGGCGTGGGCGTGAAGTTCTGATGAAGACGGGGCGCCTTCGGGCGCCCGCAACAGAGAGGATTTGAATGACGAATTCCAAGCAAGCATGTCGTTGGGCGGTCCGCGCCGGCGCCGCCCTGATCCTGGGCGCGGCGTCCGCCGTGTGCGCCGCGCAGGCCACGATGCCGGTCAAGCACGCGCGCGGCGAGACCGCCGTGCCGGTCAATCCGTCCAAGACGGTGGTGCTGGACCTGGCCGTACTGGACACGCTGCACACCCTGGGCGTGGATCCGGTGGGCGTGCCCAGCGCCGCCAAGCTGCCGCCGCAGCTGAGCCAGTACGCGGATCAGCGTTACCTGAAGGCGGGCACGATGTTCGAGCCCAACTACGAAGTGATCCACGCCGCCGCGCCGCAGCTCATTTTCGTGGCGGGCCGTTCCGCGCCCAAGTATGACGAACTGTCCAAGCTGGCGCCCACGGTTGACCTGACCGTCAACGCCAAGGATCTGGTGGGCAGCGTCAAGCGCAACACGGAGACGCTGGCGGCCATCTATGGCAAGCAGGCGCAGGCCAAGGAAAAGCTGGACGCGCTGGATGCGTCCATCGCGTCCCTGAAGGCCAAGGCCGCCAATGCGGGCAATGCGCTGATCGTGCTGACCACGGGCGGCAAGATGAGCGCCTATGGTCCGGGCTCGCGCTTCGGTGTTATTCATGACGCGTTTGGCGTCAAGCCTGCCGCCACCGGCCTGAACGTGTCGAATCACGGCCAGGCGATCTCGTTCGAGTTCATCGCCCAGACCGACCCGGACTGGCTGTTCGTCATCGACCGCGATGCCGCCATCGGCCGCGAGGGCGTGTCGGCCCAGCGCATGCTGGACAACGAACTGGTGCGCCCGACCAAGGCGTGGAAGAACAATCGCGTGGTCTACCTGAACGGCTTCAACTGGTATCTGCTGGGCAGCGCCGGGCTGACGGCCATGCAGCAGAACGTGGATCAGATCGCCGCGGCGCTGGCGCAGGGAAAGTAGGCGGTATGCGGGTTGCGTGGAAGGGCCGCCGGTGAATTGGCGGCGGACGATCGGTGGTTGGGGCGGCCTGGCCGCGGTGCTGGCCTTGTTGCTGCTGCTGTGCGCGGCCAGTGTCAGCGTGGGTGCGGGACAAATGCCCTGGTCCGCGCTCTGGAGCGGGGGCGAGGAAGCCGAGCGCGCCTGGCGCCTGCTGATGGTGAGCCGCATTCCGCGGACGCTGGCCTTGCTGCTGGCGGGCATGGCGCTGGCGGTGGCGGGCCTGATCATGCAGATGCTGGTGCGCAACCGCTTTGTGGAGCCCACGACCGCCGGCACCGTCGAATCCGCCACGCTGGGCATCCTGGTCGTTACGCTGCTGGCGCCCGACACGCCGGTGATCGGCAAGATGCTGACCGCCACGGGCTTTGCCCTGGCCGGCACCTTGCTGTTCCTGGCGCTGCTGCGCCGCGTGCCGCTGCGCACGCCGTTCATCGTGCCGCTGATCGGGCTGATCCTGGGCGGCGTGATCCACGCCGTCACGACGTTTTTTGCGTATCGCTTTGACCTGCTGCAGTCGCTGCACGCCTGGACCACCGGCGACTTTTCCGGTGTGCTGCGCGGCCGCTACGAACTGCTGTGGATCGGTTTCGGCCTGGCCTGCGCGGCCTATGTGGCCGCCGACCGCTATACCGTGGCCGGCATGGGCCGCGAGTTTGCGTCCAACCTGGGCCTGAACCACGCGCGGCTGACGCTGGTGGGCCTGCTGATCGTCTCCGCCATTTCCGCTGTGGTCGTCGTGACCGCGGGCGGCATTCCCTTCCTGGGGCTGATCGTGCCCAACGCGGTCAGCCTGGTGCTGGGCGACAACATGCGCCGGGCCATTCCCTGGGTGGCGGCGCTGGGCGGGGTGTTCGTGCTGGCCTGCGACATCATCGGCCGGCTGGTCATCCACCCGTATGAAATTCCCATCGGCACCGTCGTGGGCGTGCTGGGCAGCATCCTGTTCCTGTGGCTGCTGCGCACGCGGAGGAACCGCCTTGGCTGAGCAATCGCTTTTCTTGCCGGCCGTGCGGTCGCCGCAGGCGTGGCGCCTGGCCCTGCTGGCGCTTGCCGCGCTGGCCTGCGCGACCGCCTTCATGACGCTGGGCGCGAACGGCCAGTGGTCGTTCGTGATTCCGTTCCGGGGCGGCAAGCTCCTGGCCATGCTGCTGGTGGCCTACGCAGTGGCGGTGTCGTCCGTATTGTTCCAGACCATCACGCACAACCGCATCCTGACGCCCGCCATCATGGGTTTCGACGCGCTGTACCTGCTGATCCAGGCGGTGGTGGTGTTTGGCTTCGGGCAGGCGGCGGCCAGCAACAGCCATCCGGTCGCCGCGTTCCTGCTGGAGGTGTGCGCCATGACGGCGTTCGCCTGCCTCTTGTTCCGCTGGCTGTTTTCCGACGCCGTGCGCAGCCTGCACCTGATGATGCTGGTGGGCATCATCTTCGGCCTGCTGTTCCGCAGCCTGTCGAATTTCGTGGTGCGCCTGATCGACCCGAACGAGTTCCTGGTGCTTCAGGACCGCATGTTCGCCAGCTTCAATACGGTGCGCGTGGGGCTGCTGCCGATCGCGCTGGCGGCGGTGTGCGCCGCGTCGCTGCTGATTTGGCGGATGCGGCGCCGCTACGACGTGCTGGCGCTGGGCCGGGAAATCTCCGTCAACCTGGGCGTGGACTACCGGCGCACGCTGATGCTGACCCTGGCCGCTATCGCGGTGTTGGTGTCCGTATCCACGGCGCTGGTCGGCCCCGTCACCTTCTTCGGCCTGCTGGTCAGCAACCTGGCGTATCACGCCATGGGTTCCGACAGGCACAGATACACGGTGCCGGCCGCGACGCTGCTGAGCGTCATCTTCCTGGTGGGCGGCCAGACGCTGCTGGAGCGCCTGCTGGGGCTGAACACCACGGTCAGCGTGGTGATTGAATTCGTGGGCGGCGTGATGTTCCTCGTCCTGATCCTGCGCAGGGGGCGCCGATGATAGAAATCCAGAACGTCAGCAAGCAATACGGCGATGCGGTCGTGATTGACGACGTCAGCCTCGACCTGCCTGCGGGCGGCGTCACCGCCATCATTGGCCCCAACGGCGCGGGCAAGTCCACGCTGCTGTCCATGGTCAGCCGGCTGTTGCCGATGAGCGCGGGCCGGGTTCTGGTGGAGGGGCTGGACGTGACGCGCGCCGACAGCCGCGAGCTGGCGCGCCGCCTGTCCATCCTGCGCCAGGACAACCATCTGCCGCTGCGGCTGACGGTGAAGGACCTGGTGGCGTTCGGGCGCTATCCGCACACGGGGGGACGCCTGATCCTGGACGACAAGGCGCATATCGACCAGGCCATCGCCTACCTGAACCTGGAGCCGCTTGCCGACCGCTACCTGGACGAGATGTCCGGCGGCCAGCGTCAGCGCGCCTTTGTGGCCATGGTGCTGTGCCAGGACACGCGCTACGTCCTGCTGGACGAACCGCTGAACAGCCTGGACATGAAGCACGCGGTCGCGATGATGGGCACGCTGCGCCGCGCGGCGGACGAACTGGGCAAGACGGTGGTGCTGGTGCTGCACGACATCAACTTCGCGTCCAGCTACGCGGACCGCATCGTCGCGATGCGGCAGGGGCGCATCGCCCGCCACGGCACGCCGGCCGAGCTGATCCGGCCGGACGTGCTGAGCGAGCTTTACGAGCTGCCGATCGACGTGCATGAGATCGGCGGCAAACGCATCTGCGTGTATTACCGCTAGGCGGGCGCCCCATTGCAGGACCCCCGCCGGATCGGCCGCCCTACAGGCTCAGATCGAGCGCGTAGCGCGACAACTGCGTCGTGGCGTCCGGCGTGGCGTCGTAAACCGAGACATTGTTCACGCCATGCGCCGCGGCCATCGCCAGGGTGCCTGGAACCGACGCGAACACCACCGGGCCCGCCAGCGCGCCCAGCTGCTTGAAGCGCCAGCTCCGGTCCAGGCCGTAGGTCGCCAGGTCCAGCGTGGGGTTCTTCTTGATGTAGCTGATCAGCACGTCGCGGCTTGCGTCCGGGGCCTGCAGCACGATGTCGCCCTTGCCGCCGGCCAGGCCGGGGAAGTCGCCGCCGCCGCTGGCGCGGTAGTTGTTGGTCACGACCAGGAATTGCGCGGTCAGGTCCAGCGGCGCGCCGTTGTATGTCAGCGCCGTGATCCGCGAGCCCTTGGGCTGGGTCACGTCGATCTCATACTGCAGGGCGTTGCCCGCCGCATAGAGCACGTCGAAGTTGAACGTCGGGAAGCTGGTGTCGATCAGGTCCTGCGGCGCGACCTGGGCGGGGTCGATCTGCTTGAACTGTTCCGCCGTCTTCTCTAGCCATTGGCGCACAATGTCGCCGCTGACCCGCACCACCTGCAGGGTGTTGGGGTACAGGTAAAGATCGGCGGCGTTGTTGATGGCGATGTTGCCCTGCTGCACGTAGGTGAAGTCGCCGGGACCGTTGCGGCCGCCCTTGAAGGGCGCGGCGGCCGACAGAATGGGCAGACCCGCGTAGGACGGGCTGTTCTTCGCGATGTAGTCGGTCAGGTAGTCGATCTGCGCCATGTTCACCACCTGCAGCGCGGATACGTCGCCCGCCAGTGCGTAGTAGGTGGCCATGTCGAACTGGCTCTGGCCGATCGGCGTCTTGACGTAGTCGATGGTGGCGGCGTGCTCGGCCTGCACCAGCTGTTGCACGGCGGCGTCCGGTTCCACGTAGGTAGCCGGCGTGGAGCCGCTCTGCGCCGTCAGGCGCGTTGAGATGCGCTGCACCTGGGTGGCGTCCTTGCGCACCTGCCAGCCCTGGTCGTACGCCAGCTTCAGCGTGATCTGCCCCAGATTGTTGCCCCACTGACCGGCTTGCACCGCGGGCACGCCATTGATCAGGCCTTTTTCAAGTTCGATCCCCGGCTGTCCCACGAATTGCGACTTGGCGTTCGTGTCGGGGAACAGGAGGTGCTGGTGGCCGGTGATCAGCGCGTCGATGCCGGGCACCTGGCTCAGGTAGCCCGCGCCGTTCTCCATGTCGGGGCTGTAGGCCGTCGCCAGGTCGATGCCGCCGTGCGCCAACGCCACGACCAGGTCTGCACCCGCCGCCTTCATTTCCGGCACATAGCGCGCCGCGGATTCCTTCCAGCCCGCCACTTCGACGTGGCCTTCCAGATTGGCCTTGTCCCACTGCATGATGGGGGGCGGCGCGAAGCCGATCACGCCGACCTTGAGCGGCACGTCGATGGCATTGCCGCTGGCGTCCGTGGCCTTGAATGTCCGGTCCAGCACTACCCAGGGCTTGAAGATCGGCTGCTTGGTGGCGGCCGAAACGACGTTGGCGGACACGAAGGGGAATTCCGGCGCCGCGCAGTCCTTGGCGCCGGCGGGGTTGGTCTGTGCCGTGCCCTTGCCGATGCCGGCCAGCCCGAAGTCCACATTGGTGATCTGCGACAGGAAGGGCAGGCCGTAGTTGAACTCGTGATTGCCCATCGTCGCCGCGTCGTACGACAGCAGCTTCATCTGCTTGTAGATGGCGATCATGCCGGAACACTGCACCGGCGACACCAGCGCCTGGTAGTCCGACAGCGCGGTGCCCTGGATCGTGTCGCCGTTGTCGAACAGCAGCGTGTTCGCGTTCTGCTTGCGCGCATTGGCGATCAGCGTGGCCGTGCGGTCCACGCCATAGCTCTTGTCCTCGGCCAGCTTGTAGTAGTCATAGCCCAGCACATTGGCGTGCAGGTCGGTCGTGGCCAGGATGGCCAGGTCCAGCGTGGTTCCCTGGGGAATGCTGGCCGCGGGCGGCGTCTCGGGCGTGGCGTCGTCGTCATCGTCGTCGCCGCCGCAGGCGGACAGGCCGGCCACCAGCGCGAAGCTGGCGGTCAGAGCGAAAATCTTGCGTACGTGTGGCTTCACCGTCTTTCCTCCGTGTTGAACGGAAGAATTTTGGGGACGGAGTGTGACTTACCCGTGACACGGGCGGGGCGGGATCAACGTAGCGGCGATTCCCGCGTCAGGCTATCGGGTTCCAGCGCCGCCAGGGCGTCCAGGAAACGCCACGCGAACGATCCCGGTCCTTCGGACTGCGCGGCGGCGCGCTGGCCCGCGATGCCGAAGCAGGAGAGGGCGGCCACCGAGGCGGCGTATGGATCGTCCTTGGACACGGCGGCAAAGGCGCCCACGACGGCGCTCAGCGCGCAGCCGGTCGCCGTGACGCGCGGCATCAGCGGTGAACCGCCGCCGATGCGGACGGCGCGCACGCCATCCGCATCAGCGGTGAACCGCCGCCGATGCGGACGGCGCGCACGCCATCCGTCACGAAATCGACTTCACCGGTTACCGCCACCACCGTCTGACGGCGCACGGCGATGTCGCGGGCCGACTGTTCCGCCTGCGCCACGGCGTCGCGCGCATCGACGCCTTGCCCGGCGCTCTGGCCGCCGGCCAGCGCGATGATCTCCGACGCGTTGCCGCGGATGATTGCCGGCTTCAGGTCCAGCAGCCGCTGGATGGCGTCTCGGCGGAAAGCCGTGGCGTGATGCGCGACCGGGTCCAGTACCCAAGGCCTACCCGCCTGTCCGGCCGATTCGGCTGTCAAGACCATGCTGTCCAGCCAGGGAACGGAGAGGGTGCCGATGTTGATCACGACTGCGCCGGCGATCCGCGCGAATTCGGGCGCTTCCTGCTCGGCGTGCACCATGGCGGGCGATGCGCCAATTGCCAGCACGGCGTTGGCGGCGTAGTTCATGGAGACGAAATTGGTCAGGCACTGCACCAGGGGCGCGTCGCGGCGCAGGGCGGCCAGGAGGACTTGCGAGTGCTGGGCTAGGGCTTGGAGGGTGGTGTGCGTCATGGATGGGGTATGGTCCGCACGGATCGAACGGGTGTCAAGCGCCGCATACCCAAAATTGGGTATTAGCGAACGATGCGGATGGCTCAAAACTTGCTTTGTTGAGTATTTTGCTTGTCCGATGCTATTTGGCTTGGCCGCGGGCCTGGAGCGGCCGATTCTGCGACGGGGGAACATTATGCTGAGTCCCGATCAGCTCCAGCGCATCTTTCCCAACTGCAAAGCTCCCGCGGTATGGGTGGATGCGCTTGCGCCGGCATTTCAGAAATACGAAATCGAAACTCCGGACCGGATCGCGAGCTTTCTCGCCCAGACCGGCTATGAATCAGGCCAGTACAACCGGCTTGAAGAAAACCTCAATTACACGACCGCGGCGCGGCTGACCAGGGTTTGGCCCAGGCGATTCCCGAACGAAGCGTCCGCCATGCCGTATGTGAACAATCCGCAGAGGCTTGCCAATATGGTGTATGCGAACCGGATGGGCAATGGCGATGCGCAGAGCGATGACGGCTACCGTTTCCGGGGCAGGGGCATCATCCAGCTGACCGGCCGCAGCAACTACGATTCCGCGGGGGAAGCCATGGGCGTGGACTTGATCTCTACCCCCGAATTGCTGGCCGAGCCCAAATGGGCCGCGCTCAGTGCGGGATGGTTCTGGCAGTCGCGCGGGCTGAATGAGCTTGCCGATGACCGGACCCATGATGACGATCTTGAGGATTTTTCCCGGATTACGCGCCGCATCAACGGAGGCGTGGTGGGATTGAAAGACCGCTTTGAGCTGTTCAAGCGGGTCTACGCGGAATTGGTGCGATAACGATGTGCAGCGCGCGCCCGTTGCGGGCGCGCGCCTTGCCGCATCAGCGCCAGGACGCTTAAGTCGCGGCCCGGTACCGGTCCCGCAGGTCGCGGATCTGGTCGTGATTGCGCAGCACGCCTTGATACTGGCGCTCGACGACCGCGCGCACGTTCTCAGGCAGCATGTCTTTCAGGGCCTTGGAGTAGGCCGCCTTGGCCACGTCCTCGCCGCGCTCGCATTCTTCGAGCAGGACAAGGTCCGTGCGGCTGGCGACGGCCGCCTTTATGTTGGTCCAGCCCCGGTGCATGGCGCCGGACACGGTGCCGCTGTCTTCCGGCTTGCCGCCCAATTGGCTCACCAGCGCCTGCAACTCCGCGGCGCCCGTGCCGCAGTCGCGGGCGCGGTTCCGGAAGAGTTCTTGCAATTCCGCGGTCTTGGTGTCGTCGGCAGCGGCGGCGAAGCCCTTTTCGCCGTCCTTTGAGGTTTCGATGAGGTCGTTCAGCACCTTGATTACATGGTCTGCCATATCGGTCTCCTGGGATTTCATCCACCAGGCGGCGTGTGCCGCCTGTCGAATGGAAGACTCAGCATGTAGCGTGCCTGACCTTAGCCTCCTAGATGCCGGGGCAGGTCGATCCGGACTTCAGGGCGTCCAGTTCATGATCCGACATGCTCAGGGCCAGCGACGCCATCGCGCAGGTCACGGCCAGGGCATTGCGCATTTCGCTTTCCAGGATGATGTCCGGGACGTCGCCGCGGGAAAGGATGTGACGCACGCGCGATTCGGGCTTTTCAAATCCCGCCACCAGGCGCAGCGCGGGTATGCCGTGCTTGGCGAAATTGGCATGGTCCGAGTTGGGCATGAAGGGCAGCCAGTGCGACACGGGCACGCCTGCCCGCTCTGCGGTCCTGTCCACCACGCCCGCCAGGGCAGGGTACTGGCTGATCAGCGCGCACAGCGTGTCGTCGCCCGCTACGGTGTCCAGATTGATGTTGAGCTTCAAGTCGCGGCGTTCCGCAGCGGGCATGTCGGCCAGGTATCGCGCCGACCCCGCCAGCGCCCATTCCTCGGCGGTGAAGAAGCACACGCGCAGCCCCGGCGTGTCCGGTCCCACGGATCCCGCCAGGATGCGCGCCGCCGCCAGCGCGACGGCGACGCCTGTGGCGTTGTCCAGCGCGCTGTTGCCCAGGTGATGGCCGTCCATGTGCGCGCTGATGACGATCCGGCTGTCCCGCCCGCCGGGCAGGTCGAGGATGCCGGCGCAGGCCATGGAGTCCCGCAGCTCTTCCCCCTGGATCTGCAGGCGCACGCGGGCGCCGGGCTGCGCGGCCAATGCCTGCGCGCCTTCATGGTCGATATAGGCCGCCGGAATGCCCGCGCCGTCGCGCGGCCGTCCCGACGAACCGGACAAGGGGCCGGCGCCGGGCAGCGTATTGGCGATCAGGAACGCGGCCGCGCCCCGGGCCACCGCCATGTCGTACTTGCGGCGGCGGTGCAGGTGGCCTTGGGAAAACGGATACTCGTGGCGCACCAGCACGATCTTGCCGCGCACCGCGTCGCCCGCGCGGTCGAAGTCTTCCTGGCGGCCGGCGCCCAAATCCAGGACGACGCCTTCCAGACCCGCGGCGTCGGTGGACGCGGAGCGCAGCAGGGGCACGCAATCCAGGCTCAGGGGCGTGTCGCCCAGCAAGGTCAGGCTGCTGGAGAGACAGCGCCAGCCGTCATAGGGCACGGCCACCCGGCGCACGTCGGGGCCGACCTCGCGCAGGCGCTCCAGCGCCCACGCCATGGCCGCCTCGTCCTGCCCGGAGCCGGACAGGCGTCCGCCAAAGCCGCAGATGGCTTGAAAATCATTCATCAGGGCCGTGTCTTTGGCGGCCGCCTGTTGCCAGGATGTCATCGTTGTCTCCGGCGCCGCGCTGCGATGCGCGCGGCGCGCCTAGGTCTGTTATTCGAAAGTGATATTGGCGCGCTGCACGACGTCGGCCCAGCGCGCGAAGTCCTGCGCCAGCAGGGCCTTCAGGGCGGCGGCGCTGGTGTCGGGCGGCAGATTCATGCCCACGCTGGACAGCCGTTGCTTGACGGCGTCGGACTGCATGACCTTGGCCATCGCGTCCGCCAGCTTTTTCTGCACGTCGTCGGGCGTGCCAGCCGGCGCCACCAGGCCCCACCAGCTCTGCACCGTCAGGCCGGAGTAGCCCAGTTCCTGGAACGTCGGCACATCGGGCGTATCCGCCTGGCGCGTGGGGGACGACACGGCCAGCGGCTTGATCTTGCCGCCCTGATACAACGCCACGGCGGTGGGCATGGTGGTGAAGCTGGCCTGGATCTGGCCGCCGGCCAGATCGTTGACCGAGGCGGACGCGCCCTTGTACGGGATATGCGCAAGCTTGGTCTGCGTGGTCAGCATGAACAGCTCGGCCATCAGATGGGTCAGGGAGCCGTTGCCGCCGGAACCGATGGAAATCGTGTCCGGCTTGGCGGAGGCTGCGGCCACCAGGGACTTGACGTCCTGCGCCTCGAATTTTGGATTGACGAACAGATAGGTGGGCGACAGGCCCAGCAGCGTGATGGGCGCAAAATCCTTCTTCGCGTCGTACTTCACGCGGTCTTTGTAAAGCGCTGGGACGATGGTGAACGGCACGTCGGCCAGCAGCAGCGTATAGCCATCGGGCGCTTCGGTGGCCACGTAAGCGGTGCCCAGCATCGAGCCCGCGCCAGCGCGGTTCTCGACGATGACGGACTGGCCGAGTTGCGCGGCAAGCTGGTCGCTGATGGCGCGGGCGACCACGTCGGAACTGCCGCCGGCCGAGTAGGGCACGACAATCTTGACGGGCTTATCGGGATAGGCGGCCGACGCCGTTTGCGCGGCTGCCAGGAGCGCGGGGGCGGCCAGGGCGGCCATGAGTTTTTTCCACTTGAACATGATTTTTCTGATGATCCATGAGAAATTTCACGTCATTGTGGTGGCGGCCGCCGCGCCGGGCAAAGGAAGTATGCGCATGGGATATTCCAATCTGGAATACCGATGCAGCAGGGGTGCCGAGACGATTAAGCCAGCCCTGCGTAGCTTCGCGTCCGGGCATTGAGTTCCTGGCCCTGCGCGATGACCCAGTCGCAGAAGGCCTGGCAATAGGGCCCACCGACATTGGGGCGCGGCTGCATCAGGTGGTAGCCGTAGCGGCCTTCGACCGTCTCTCCGAAGGGGCGGACCAACTGACCGGACTTGAGCGGGTCCAGCACCATGCACAAGGGCATGATGCCCGCGCCCAACCCGTTCAGCACGGCGGGCAGCAGAATCGAAAAGCCTTCATATTCCGCCGCGGTGGCAGCCGGTCCGGACCATAGCGGCGCGACGTCGGCGCGCCATTCGTCCCAGCCATAGCCGCGCTGCGCGCGCTTGAGCAGGGGCAGTTGGGCAATGTCTTCCACGGCATTGACGGGATGGCGCGCCAGCAGCGACGGCGCGGCGACCAGCGTCATTTCGCGGCCGCAAAGATACTGCGCGCTCATGCCCGAAACGTAGCCCGTATGGAGCTGGATCTCCGCATCGAACCGTTCCGAGCGGTCGCGTCCGTGCAAGAGGCGCGGGCGGATGTTGACGCGGATCTCGGGGTGCGACTCGAAGAATTCGGACAGCCTGGGCAAGAGGAAGAACTGCGCGAAGGACGGAGACACCGCAACGTTCAGCGCCACGCGCGAGGCGGGATTGGCGACCAGCGCGTCCGCCTCGTCGATGAGGCGCACCGCCGCGCTGATGCGTTCCAGGTACAGGGCGCCGGCGTAGGTCAGTCGCAGGCCGGTCGGCATGCGCTTGAACAGGGCCGTGCCCAGGCGGTCTTCAAGCGCGGCGACGTGCTTGCTGACCGCGCTTTGCGTCAGGTTCAGGGCTTCGGCCGCGCGGCTGAAGTTCAGGGTTTCAGCGGCGGTGAGGAAGATGCGCAGGGAAGATAGGGAGTTGCGGGTGCCTTTCATGGGGGCGGGGAAGCTGGTGTTGCCGGGGTGTTGTCCGGGCGTATGTCGGATCAACATTCTATCGAGTTCAATGCGCTGCGATGGCCAATCAGGCCCGCGGTAGTTCACAATGTCCCGTTACGCCGAAACCCTTGCCGACGCCGAAAGCATATGAATTTCAAGAGCCTCGAGGTCTTTTACTGGGTGGTCAATTTCAGCAGCTTCAACAAAGCCGCCGCGAAACTGCACACCACTCAGCCGGCCGTCTCCCAGCGGATTGCGTCGTTGGAGAAAGAGCTGGGCATCAAAGCCCTGGATCGAAACTCGCGCGCGGTGAAGCTCACGGCGAAGGGCCGGGTCCTGTATGGATATGCCGAGCGCTTCATGGCGTTGCACGCCGAGATGATGCTGAAGGTCGCGGAGGAGCAAGCGATCAGCGGTGTGATACGCCTGGGGGTGGCCGAGACCATTGTCCACACGTGGCTGGTGGAGTTTCTGGAGCAGTGCCGCAAGCGCTATCCCAACGTGATCATCGACTTCGTCGTGGACATTACGCCCACCCTGCGCGAGGAGTTGAAGTCAGGCGGGTTGGACATGGCGTTTCTGCTGGGGCCATTGAACGACGACGAGCTGATCGAGAGGCCGCTTTGCAGCTACGAGCTCAATTTTCTTTCCGCGCCGTCGCTGAAGGTGGGCAAGGAGCCCCTGTCGAACGACGCGGTGGCGCGGCATCCGTTGATCACGTTTCCCAAGCGGACCTATCCCTATACGTTTTTGCACAGAGAGCTGACCACGCCCGAACATGGCGCGCCCCGGATATTCACGAACTGGTCCCTCTCGACCATCGTCCGCATGGCCGAAGATGGCTATGGCGTGTGCGTCGTGCCTCGATTGGCCGTGCTCAAGGAAGTCGAGCAGGGGCGATTGAAGGTCCGTCAGGCGCAGATGCAGCTGCGCGATTTGTCTTTCGCAGTGGCCTACGCGCCTGGAAGCGACCAGCAGACCAAGGAGGCGCTGTCCGAGCTTGCGGGCGAGATCGCGCGCGCTTCGACCTTGGGCCACCGCCGACGCCGCAGATCCCCTCGTGCGCCAGCGGGCTAGCGCCGGCCAGTCACTATCAGTGGTTTCCCTGATTGCCACATGCTTAGTTCGCCACGCGAGCAAGGCTCTGCCGGGAGGATCGTTCAATCATAAGGTGATCTTATTGATTTCGATCCAAACATAGGATTGGTCGTTATCAAACGCCCAAGCTGTAATGGCTGCGCAATGTCGCAATCAGCCAGGAGCAGCTTTGAATTCCGCAACCTCCAGCGCCGCTTTCGCCGTCACGCTCGGTGATGTGCAGCAGGCGCATGAACGTATCCGATCGCACATCGTGCGCACCCCTTTGCTGGAAAGCGCGTCGCTCAATGAGCTGGCCGGCGCACGTATTCTCGTAAAGGCCGAATCGCTGCAGCAAGCCGGCGCATTCAAGTTCCGCGGCGCCGTCAATCGCCTGCTGCAACTGAGCGACGCACAGAAGCGCGCCGGCGTGGTGGCGTTTTCGTCCGGAAACCATGCGCTGGCTACCTCGCTGGTGGCGCGCAAGCTGGGCATTCCCGCATCCATCATCATGCCGGCTGACGCGCCCCGGGCAAAAATCGAAGGCGCGCGCGCCAACGGCGCCGAAGTCGTGCTCTACGACCGCCAGAAGGACGACCGCGAGGCAATCGGCGCCGAGATAGCAGGCCGCACCGGCGCCGTAATCGTGCCTCCGTACGACGACCCCGACATCATGGCGGGCCAGGGCACCGTCGGGCTGGAGATCATTGAGCAGGCCCGCGACATGGGGGCGACGCTTGACGCGGTGATCGCGGCGTCCAGCGGCGGCGGACTGGTTGCAGGCGTGGCCACGGCGGTCAAGTCGCTGTCACCTTCCACGGCGGTGTACGCCGGCGAGCCGGAAGGCTTCGATGAATTGGCGCGGTCTTTGGCATCGGGCCAGCCCGAAAGCAACGCTCCGGGCGCAACGTCGATCTGCGATGCGCTGCAAGTGGTCAGGCCCGGCAAGCTGACGTTCCCGATCAACCTGCATCTGCTTGCGGGAAGCCTGGTGGTAAGCGACGACGACGTGCGACGCGCCATGAAAGCCGCATACCAGCATCTGCGCCTGGTCGTGGAACCCGGCGGAGCGGTCCCGCTGGCTGCCGTGCTGGCACGCAAGCTCGATCTGGCTGACAAGACCGTTGCCGTGGTGCTGAGCGGCGGCAACGTCGATACCTCCGTTTTCATTGAGGCGCTGAACGCCTGACCCATCATGCTGAATTCTGACTCCAAAACCTACCATCGCGTTGCCCGCACCATCGACGACTTTATGCGCGTCGATTACACCGGCGTGGGCCTCATCGGCAATCTCTATGAAGCGCTGCAATCGCGCCAGCCTGGCTATGCCTGCATGGGCGCCGCCGAGCGGCTGCACAAGGCGGCGCAGGAAAGCACCGGACCGATCCTGATCGCAACCGGCTTTCCGGAAGGAGGCGGCGCGCCCGAGACTGATGGTCCGATCGGCGCGGCCCTGATGGCGCGCGCATTTTTCCTTGGGTTGCGGCGCGAGACCGTGATCGTCATTGACGAGGACTGGGAAGACATGATGATCGCCACCTGCCGAGGCGCAGGCTTGGCTCCGATGCCATTTCCCGAGGACGGCGTCATCAAGCCATTCGATTTCCTGCGGCCCGTGTATATAAAGACGGTGCCCAAGGATGATCGCGGCGCGCATGCGATCTGCGACGCCCTGGTGACGGTAACGCGCCCGTGCGCGGCGATCGCCATCGAGCGCCCGGGGCGCAATGCGAAGGGCCTGTATCACGGTCTGGGCGGGCGCCCGCTGGACGGGCTGGTGGCCAACCTGGATTACCTGTTCGAGAAGGTCAAGGCGGCGGCGATTCCGTTCATTGGCATCGGCGACGGGGGCAATGAATTGGGCATGGGCGTCATTGCCGAGGATTTGCCGCGCTTCTCGCCGAAGGCGGCTGATACGGGCACGCCGGGCCGCGGCGGGGTCGCGGCGGTTACGGCCGCCGATTGGCTGGTGGTATCCAACATATCGAACTTCGGCGCCACCGGGGTGGTGGCGGCACTGTCCGCGCTGCTGGAGAACCCCGTCGTTTTCCACGAGCCCGAGCTCGAAACCCGCAGTACCGAACTGTGCGTGGCCAGCGGCGGCGTGGACGGCATGTTCATGGCGCCCGAGCCGGCCCATGACGGCATTGCGATGCAGGAGTATGCGGGCATGGTGCGCGCGTTGCGGGGCAGTGTGATGCGTGCGCTGGGCCACTCCATCAATTGGCAGGGGCACCAGGGCGACTGGAGGCAATTGAAATGAGCGCAAACACGATCTCGGGTCGTTTGGCCGAACTTGGCCTGTCGCTTCCGGCTGCCAATCCGCCGCGGGGCAGTTACGTGCCTGCCGTCCGCGCTGGCGACCTGCTGTTTGTGGCGGGACAGGCGCCTCGGCGCAACGGTGTCCTGGAGTTTTCGGGCAAGGTGGGCCGCGACCTCAGTGTCGAAGCGGGCCGGGAAGCCGCGGCGCTGTGCGCGCTTAATGTGCTCGGCCATCTGGCCCATGCCTGCGGCGACGATCTGGCCCGTGTCGCAGGCGCGGTGCGCCTTGCCGGCGTGGTCAATTGCGCCGAGGACTTCGACGCCCATTCGAAGGTGCTTGATGGCGCATCGGATCTGCTGTCGGCCGTTCTGGGCGATCGCGGGCGGCATGCGCGTATCGCCACCGGCGCCTCGTCGCTGCCTACGGGCATGGCGGTCGAAGTCGAAGCTATCTTCCAACTCAAACCATGATTCAGGGCGGGACCACCGCCTGACATCCTCAAGGGGAAAAAACCGTGCAAGCAACCCTGAATTCCCCCGCTTATGCGGGGCAGGCGCCAGACCGCAACGCCGTCTACCGCAAGGTGGCGCTGCACATCATGCCGTTTCTCATGCTGTGCTACGTGGCTGCGTACCTCGACCGCATCAATATCGGTTTCGCCAAACTGCATATGCTCAATGATCTGGGCTTCAGCGATGCGGTCTACGGCCTGGGCGCGGGATTGTTCTTCATCGGCTATCTGATTTTCGAGGTGCCAAGCAATCTGCTGATGATGCGCATCGGCGCAAAGAAGACAATCTCGCGCATCATGATTCTGTGGGGCATCATTTCCGCCTGCTTCGCCTTTGTCGAAACGCCAACGCAGTTCTATGTGTTGCGCTTCCTGCTGGGCGCGGCCGAGGCAGGGTTTTATCCGGGTGTGATCCTTTATCTGACGTACTGGTTCCCGGCAAACAAGCGCGCGAAGATGGTGGCGCTGTTCGTGGGGGCGGTGCCGTTGTCGGGCATGATCGGCGCTCCGCTGTCGGGCGCCATCATCGAATGGGGACATGGCGCGCATTCGCTGGCGGGCTGGCAATGGATGTTCATCATTGAGGCCGTGCCTTCGCTGCTGCTGGGCTTGCTGTGCTTGAAGTACCTGGCCGACAGCCCGGCCGTAGCCGGCTGGCTCACCAAGGAAGAGCGGGAATTGGTCGAAGGCGAGCTGGAAGCGGAGCGGGACCTCACTCGCCACGACAAGTCCACGGCGTCGCTTGCGGCTACGTTGAAAGATCGTCGCGTGTGGAAGATGACGAGCATCTGCTTTTGCTCGGCCATCTGCTCTTACGGCGTTTCCTTCTGGTTGCCCACGCTGGTGCAGCAGCTCAACGTGGGCGATGTGATGCACGTGGGGCTGTACACGGCAGTGCCGTTCACCGCTGCGTTTGTGGTGATGTACCTGATCGGCCGCAGTTCTGATCGCATGCGTGAGCGCCGCTGGCATCTGGTGGGGCCGTTCACGTGCGTGTGCGTCGGTCTGATCGGCAGTGTCTGGTTCCATGGCTCCATGGGCCTGGCGCTACTGTCGCTTACGATTGCCGCCGTTGGCGCGTACAGCACGACGTCGATGCTGTTCACGATCCCGGGCCTGTTCCTGTCGGGCGTGGGCATGGCGGCGGGGGTGGCAATGATCAACTGCTTTGGCGGTCTGGGTGGATTCGTCAGCCCCTATGTGGTGGGCGTGGTGAAGGACATGACCGGCAGCACTGATAACGGCGTCATTTTCATTGCCTGCGTGGCGCTTGTCGGTGCGGCGCTAACGCTAACGCTACCCAAGAAGCTGGTGAACCGCTGATCAGCCAGCCGCAGCGCATCATGCGCTGCGGCGCGTTGATGGTCCTGCGTGCCCGTCAGAAATAGAACGTCGCTCCCAGTTCATAAGTGCGGCCAGGCGCCAGCAACACCTGGCTGGTGGCGCGTCCGCCGTAGTAGGCGTAAAGCTTGTCGGTCAGATTGCGAACGCGGAACGTGATGACCGCCGGCTGCAAACGGTAGCTGATGGCCGCATCCACGGTGGTGTGTCCGTTGATGCGGATCTGGTTGGCGCTATCCGTGTACATCTTCCCCGTGTGATTCAGCCCGACGAACAGGTCCATGGGCACATCCTTGAGGCGGTAAGTCGCGTAAAGATTGGCGACTCGTTCGGGGACGTTCGGCGGCGTGTTTCCTATCCTGGACGTGCCGTCGGCTTCGGTCAGCGAATCGTACCTGGCATTCAGCGCGGCGATGTTGCCCGAGACTGTCAGTTGCGGGGTGATACGCCAGTCGGCCGACAGTTCCACGCCGCGGGATGACTGGCGGCCGTTGTTGACCGTCACGCGCGGGTCGTTGGCGTCGCGCGTCAGCACGTTCTCGAGTTTGATGTGATAGACGGCAGCGGTCCATTCCACATCGCCCAGGGTCTGCTTGAAACCTGCCTCCCATTGTTCCCCTTTTGCAAGCGGGAACGAGGAATTCGCCTCTGACAGCAGGAACAACGATCCCACGGGAATGGTGGCGTTGGTGTATTGCGCGTAGATGGAGGAGGAGGGCGTGACGTCGAATACCGTGCCCAGTCGGACCGAATTCGCGTTGTAGCGGGTGCTGAAAGAAGAATGGGTGCCCGCGTTCAGGTCGGTGACGCCGCGATCGACATGGATGCGGTCATAGCGGTAGCCGCCCACCACGGTCCAGCGGTCGGTCAGCTTGAGCGCATCCTCCAGAAACAGCGCGGCGCCGCGGACATCGCTTGAGTAGTTGGTTCGGTTTCCCGGTCCGCTCATCAGTGCAGGATCGTCGTTGTAGTAGCCTACATCGGGATTCCATAGCGACACGCGCAGCGCATCGGCGGTGCTGGCCGAACGGTTCGAGAAGCGCCGTTTGTTGTCCAGCGAGGTCTTGCTGAGCTCGCCGCCGATCACGAACTTGTTCGACAGGCCGCCCAGCGTGCCGGTGTGCGTGGCGTCGAAGCGATTGATCAAGTAGCGCTGGTTGTGCGTGATCAGCGTTTGGTCGCGGTCGACCGAATCGGGCGCGCTGAAAGTGGCCGATTCGGAATTCTTCCAGAGGCGGTCGACCTTGTTCATCGCCAACTCGTTGCGCAGCGTCCAGGACGACGAGAGCTGGTGCGTGACCCGTGCCCGCCACCAATAGGCTTCGGCTTCGTTGCGATCATTGAGCACGTTGTAGTTGTTGCCGGCCAGGGCGCGATCAAGCACGCGTCCGTCCGGAGTGCTGACGACGCCGGTGGGATCCTTGGCCAGACTGCGCGGAATTAGCGGCGTACCCCAGTAGGCGTGGCCGGTGTCGCGCGAGTAATCGAAAGAAAGGTCCAGGCGCGTCCGCGGCGCCACGTCGAAGGCGACGCCGGTGGTCAGGTGGTCGAGCTTATTGCTGTTGCGGTCGATGGTGCCGACGCGGCTGTCGTTGTGGCTGTAGTCGATGCGGTAGGCGCCGGTTTCGCCGAAGTTGTCGCCCAGGCCGATGCCGGCGCGTATGTTGCCATAGCTGCCATAGGAGAACATGGCTTCGCGCGAGGGATTGTCGCGGTCGGGACGCTTGGTCTGGAAGTTCACGATGCCGCCGATGGCGCTGTCGCCCTGCAGCACGGACGCAGGGCCTTTCAGGACTTCGATGCGCTCATAGTTCCAGGTGTCCTGCACCCGGTTGTTGGTGCCGGCCCCCGACATGCGCAAGCCGTCATAGAGATAAAGAATGTCGGTGAAGCCGCGCGAAGACAGCGTGGTGGGCGAGGATGGCGGACCGCCGCCGGCCAGACCCGTGGCGCCGCGCAATGCTTCGCTGAGCGTGGTTGCGCCACGCTCGCGGAGTGTCTGCTGCGTCAGGATCTCGACCGATGCGGGTGTTTCGCGGATCGTCAGACCCAACCGTGATGCGCTGCCGCTGGTGCTGTCCAGGTGCAGGCTATCGTCTTCGCTGGCGGCCTCCACCCGTATGGACGGCATTTCCGCTTCCTGGGCCTGTGCGACGGGCACGGCGGTGCAGGCCGCAAACGCAGCGGTGGTGACGACTCTTCTCATGATGCTTTCCGGATGTTTCGATGAAGGAGGAGGAATAAGTTGTTAGACCACGCGGTAGCGGCGCAGGCGCCAGCACGCCAGGGCCAGCAGCAGCGCCGTGGGCGCCAGCAGTTGCACGAGCGAGCGCAAGGCCCGATGGCGAACGGCGGCGGGATCCTCTTCCTGCCAGTGGAAGACCGGTATGCGTGGGAAGTCCTCGGGCGAAATGGCGCGGCTGGCCTCGATACGGGGCAGGAAAAAATCCTTCCATGCCAGGTGGTAAACGTCGATCTGCCGCATGAAGTGGGCGTGGCGGCGTTGGCCAGTGCCGGCCCGCGCGGTGATGCCTTCAAAGGCGGCCGCCGCCGGCGACAGAAAGCTGTACCGGGCGATACGCGCTTGTTGGCGCACCATCTGCGCGTCGAAGCGGTCCAGTTCGGGTTGCATGGCGGCGTCCACCTGGCGTTCGACACGCGCATGGCCCAGCGGGCGGCCGGAGATCTTGAGGTACCCGTCGCGCGGGATCAACGCATCGGGCTTGTCCATGTGTTCATAGTCGGTCGAGAGCAGGGCGGCGTGGTCGCGCATGGCCAGCGCGGTGGCCACACGGGTGCGGGTGGCCAATTCGGCACGGGAGGGCGCCGGGTCGAAGTACGCGGCGGCCAGATTCAGGAGTACCGGCGCCACTAGCACCAGCAAGACCCAGCTGACCATCAGGATCATGGCGTTGGCCGCCGAGGATTTGCCGAAGGCATTGACGGCCACCACGGCGGCGAACCAGAACAGCGCGTAGGCGCCGACCAGCAGCGCCCACCACAGCGTGGGGCCGGCTGCCTGCAGGGCCTGTGGGCGTGCGATCAGCAAGGCCGCCACGGGCACCAGCACCGCCGCGGTCAACAGCACCAGGGCGCGCAGGGCGACTTTGCCGCCGATCAAAGTCGCCAGCGATAACGGTTGCGACAGTAGCAAGCGCAACGTGCCATCTTCTTTCTCTCCCGACAGCAGGTTATGCCCAAGCGCGAAAATCAGGAGCGGCAATAGATAGACCACGACGAACGCCAGATCGAAATGCCCGCTGAGCAGGTGCCAGGGGTTCTCGATGTCGTTGTTGTGGATGAAGTCGACCTTGCTGTCGTAGCTCACCTTGAACTGTGACGGAAACAGGTCGGTCTGGCCCAGCGCCACCGGCGCCAGCGGAAGGCTGGGCATGACGGCGTAATGCGCGCCGAGCCCGCCGCCCATGTTGGCGGGGCTTGCGGGATTGCCGAATGGTGTCGGCGTTTCTGTGCCGTCCATGATGCGGTTCAACTGCGCCAACTGGCTGGCGCGGTTCTGCGCATCCGCGCGCATGAGCGCGGCCTGCGCCTGATCGCGCAGCGAGGTCTGCAGCATGCCGTTAAAGATCGCGTATCCCACCAGCAGCAGGAACAGCAGGCCGCATACCCACAGCGCGCGCTCGCGCGTCAGCAGGCGGAGTTCGTGCCGCAGGACCATTCCAAAGCGGCGAAATTGCGTATCGTGCATCGGGTGTTTCCTACAGCGCTTTCTGGCGGGCGACTGCGCGCCAGGCGAAGGCCAGGCTCAGCAACAAGGCAGCGCCCAGCATCAACAGGCTCAGGCGCGTCTGGTGCAATGCCCAGCCGGCAGTGGGAGGCTGATACTGAAAGGGGGGCACGCGCGCCCACAGCGAGGGGCTGGCGTGGTACGAGAAGTGCTGGTGGCCGAGCGTATCGGCATGCGCCACCAGGTCGGCGCTGACAATGTCCTGGATCACGCGGCGCTGCTGTTCGGCTGCCGTCGTGAAGCTGCGGTGGTGGGCGAAGTCGGTGCCGGCCATGGCGGCGGACAGCGCGCGCACCGCCAGCAGCGGCATGAGCCAGCCCATCGACTCCTGCACAGTCTGCTGATGCTGCCAGGTGTCCCAGAGCCGGCCAAAATGGCGGTCGTAAACGACATAACTGGACTGGTCGTCAAGCTTGAGCGCCAGGCCCCATTGATTCAAGGGCACGTCGCGGCTCCAGCGCTCGGTGGTGCCAAAGGCCTGCATCCAGACGCGGTCTGAGGTCGCCTTGAGGTCGTCTTGCAGCGCCTGATTGAACTCGAGCCGGGTCGGGCTGGGGTAGAGCCCGCGCGACAGTTCGGCCATGACGCGCGGTGCGATCACTGTGTTGGCGATCCAAATGGCCAGCAGCACGGTAATGGCCACGCGCGACGAGCGCGCCGCCGCCGAAACCCCAAGCGTAATGAAGATGAAGGTGGCGAGGTACATCGCGTATCCGCCCGCCAGCATGCCGAACCGCAACAGCGCGTCGCCCCGCCCGCCGGCAAGCCATGTGGCCACGATAGCTGCCGCCGCGGCCGGGACGAGCAGCAGGCTCAGACTGATCGCGAGCGCTGCGGCCTTGCCCCAGAGCAGGCGCCACGGGGCCACGCCCAGGCTCAATGTCTGGCGCAGGATGCCTTGTTCGCGCTCGCCGGAAAAGGCGTTGAACCCCAGCACGATGACGAGCAGGGGCCCCAGGGCCTGCAGAATCCAGGCAGCCGACAGGTCGCCGAAGCGCTGCAGGCCGGAGGCGTCCTGCGCAGGCCGGAATTTCACCTCGCTTTGGCGGTGCGCCTGCAGCCAGATGGTGCTGCCGATGTACGGATTGATGCCCGGGTCCAGCAGCGCCAATGCGGTATCGGGCTTGAAGACATGCATGCCCTGGTGGGCGGCGTCATGCGGATGGCGTGCGTCCTGGCGCAGCCAGTCCTGATAGTCGTTGTTCTGGGCTGCGGCTTGTTCCGTGCGCGCCTCGCGCTGATGCTGGTAGCCCACGGCAAGCGCCGTCATCAGCAGGATCAGGACGATGCCGCCGGCCCAGTAAAGGCGGCCATCGCGCAATCGCTCGCGCAGGTCCTTGAAAGCGACCAGCATGATCATGCTTCGGCCCTCATGTGCGCCAGATACAGGGCTTGCAGGTCGACATCGCCGATCTGCCTGGCGTCCAGGCTTTCGACCAGCCGGCCGCGTTTCATGATGCCCACGCGCGTTGCGGTCTGGCGCGCATGGAAGAGATCATGGGTGGTGGCGAGGATGGCCACCCCCTGATTGGCGGCGCGCTGCAAAAGCCGGGTGAATTCCTCGGCGGCGGACGGGTCCAGCCCGGACGTGGGCTCGTCCAGCAGCAGCGCGCGGGCGTTTTTAGCCAGGGCTACCGCGATCCACACCTTTTGCCGCATGCCCTTGGAGTAGGCCGCGACACGCTTGTCCGCCGCGGCCGGGTCGAGTCCGACCTCGGCCAGCAAGGCCAGCAGCCGCTCGCGCGACGGCGCTTCACCCAGCGCAAGCGCCGAGAAGTAGCGCAGATTCTCCAGGCCGGTGAGGGTGCCGTAGAGATTGACCTGTTCGGGGATGTACGCCACATGGCGTTTGCTGGCCAACGGTTCGCGTGTGACATCCAGCCCATTGATCAGGGCCTGCCCGCCGTCCGGGGCAATGAAGTTCAGGAACAGATTGACGGTGGTGGTCTTGCCGGCGCCATTGGCGCCCAGCAGGCAATAGATTTCGCCGGGCTCAATGCGCAAATCCAGCGGGTGGAGCGCAATCTGGTTGCCGTAGCGTTTGGTCAGGCCGATGGCTTCGAGCACTGCAAGTCCTTCTTTTACCGAAGATGTCGGGGGGCACACGGCAAGGGAGGGCTGGCGGATCCGCCGGTGGAACGCCTTGCTGTCGTAAGCGGCGCATTGTATGTGATGTTATAACATTACTCAATGTGGGGGCTACGCTGCGGCGGTGGCCAGACGCAGGGCATCACATGCCTTACATCTTGACGGCCCGTCCGATGAATTGAATCGGGCCTGTCGGCCGCCCGATGGGAGACCCGCCCGCAGGCTCCAGCGTCAACTCGAACAACTGGTTGGGCTGCAAGGGCGGCAACTGGTCGACTGGAACCTCGATGGCTTCGCCTGGCTTGACCAGGCCCAGGGACACCGGCGCGCTCCAGCTATCAGCCTTGGTCCAGAACTGCAGGGATTTGTCGGCCGGCACTACGTCAATGCCGAGCGGCACGAGCCGCAGCCGCCCTTCGGTCTGGGCCTGCACCAGCCAGCCTGGCGCCTGGTTCTGCGGCGCGGCAAGCACCACGAAATAGCGGGGAGGCGCGGGCGGAGCGGCTTCACGCAACACCAGCGTGGCCGCAAGTGCGGCAGCGGCGGCGAAGCCGCCGCCAGCAAGGCCGCGCCACAGCGCGAGGCTGTCCCAATGCCACCAGCGGCCGCGAGCGGGGACCGGCTGGGCGTGGCGCGCCGGAGCAATGCTGGCGGCGATGCGCGTCCAGAGGCCGGGCGCGGGTTCAATGGGTTCCGCCAATGTGGTCAGTGGCAGCAGCCGCCGCTCCCACGCGTCGATCGCGGCCCGCAACGCCGGCTCGTGTGGCAGACGGGCTTCGATAGCGCGGCGCTGGGCTGCATCAAGCGTGCCCAGCACATATTCGCCGGCCTGCGCCTGCAAGTCGTCGTCGGAGCCGCCGTCCATCGGCTGTGCAGGGTTGTTATCGCCGCTCATTGCATGCATTCCCGCAAGGCGCGCAGCCCGCGTTGTATCCAGGCCTTTACCGTGCCCAGCGGCGCCTGCATCCGCTTCGCAATTTCGCCATGGGTGCAACCGTCAACGTACGCGTGCAGCACGCAGGCGCGACGCGTCGGCTCCAGCTCTTCGAGGCACTGCCCCAATCGGCCCAGCGCAGCTTGCCGAGTCAGTTCGTCGCCATTGTCGCTCCATGCCGCGAGCGCCGCCTGTGTTTCATGGTGTGCCGCGGCCGGCTCGTCCAGGACTGTCTCGTGCACGCCGTCGCGCATCCGGTTAAGCGCCGCATGCCGCACCACGCTGTAGATCCAGCCCCTGCCGGCCCCACGACGGGCATCGAAGCTGGATGCACGGCTCCAGATGGACACGAAGGCGTCATGCAGCACATCTTCCGCGGCTGCACGGTCACGCACGATGCGCAAGGCCACGCCGAGCAGGTAGCGCGATTCGCGCTCGTAGATGCGCCGCAACGCATCGCGGTCGCCCTGCGCACAGGCCAAAAGCGCGGCGTCATGGTCGAAAGCGTCGTCGTCGGGGGGAGTGGGCGGCACGAATCGAGGCAGGGGAATGGAAGTGGCTGGAACTTCGTTCCCCATTGTATCCATGCCGCACCGGAGACTTACATGGGCTTCCAGAAGATGTAGTCGGCCTGGTACTTCACGATGGCTTTCTGGCCTTTGGTCGCTGCGGTGCAGGGCTTGTCCGCCGGCGCCACGCCGCCTTGCAGGGCCACGCGCTGGATGTAGCTCACGCCCGCCAGGTCGCCGCTGCCCATGGCCGGATTGGCCTTGACCAGTTGGTAGGGCAGATTGCCGGGGCCGGAAGGCGCCATCGCGACCTGCGTCGCAGTGAGCTTGGATCCATCGTTGGCTTCCCAGGTGGCGGGCGGGCCGTAGTAGCGGCCGACCTGCTTGCCGGCGCGGCTCTTGAGCACGGCTTGCGGGCCGACGAAGACCCATTCGGTCTGCCCGGGCATGCCAGCCTTGTCCCGGCATTCGTAGGTGATGTCGCCGCTGCCCACGGTTTCCCAGGCGACTTTGTGACCCGCCGGCACCTGAATGGAGGCGGGCAGCGAAGCTTGCGAAAAGGTGCTGGCGGGCGGGTGCATCGAGCCGCAGGCGGCAAGCAGAGCCGCGGCTCCTGCAACGGTGGCGATGGCGGCGAGGCGGGGCGCAGTTCGGATGGTCGACATTTCGGTTCTCCAGACGGGAAGGATGAAGGACTTGATCAGCAGTTTTTTGTGCTGCTGCAGGTACTACCCGCGAGCGCGCCGTCTGGATGCACAGGATTCAGAAATATTTCTCCGATCAGGTCGCCGCGGCAGCGCCGTATCTCGCTGGTACTCCGCCATCCTGGACAGCGCCAGACAGCCCTGAGCCGCAGGCCCGTTTTTCGCTAGGGGAATTCCCTAGCCGCCGTTCGCACTTGCCGCACGCATATCCAACTCCGCCAAGGCTTTCCGAGAGAATTCTAATTAAGGCAATGCTTTTTAAAGAATATTGATATGGTTGGAAACCTCCCCGCTATCTAGAATTCGCCGCAAGTCGTTCTGCGCTCTCAGGCAGGACGATTTTTCGGGATCTCGGCCGGGCACTGCACCGGGCCGGTAATAGACAAGGGGAATCAATGCTCTCGTACACATTGCGACGGCTGCTCATGACGTTGCCCGTCATGCTGTTTGTCGCGCTGTTCGTATTCGGCCTGCTGGACCTGGCGCCAGGCGATCCGGCGGCGCTGCTGGCCGGCGAGGACGCCACGCCGCAGGACATCGCGCGCATCCGCGCGACGCTGGGCCTGGATCAGCCGTTCCTGCACCGCTTCGGAGAATGGGGCTGGAACGTGCTGCACGGCGACCTGGGCACTTCGCTGTTCACCGGGCTGCCCGTCAGCCACATGATCAGCCAGCGGCTGCTGCCGACTTTCTCGCTGATGCTGATGACGCTGATCGTCTCGGTCGTGGTGGCCATCCCCATCGGTGCGCTGGCGGCGTGGAAGCACAACCGCGTGCAGGACCGGGGCATCATGGTCCTGGCGGTGTTCAGCTTTTCCGTGCCCTCGTTCGCGGTGGGCTATCTGCTGGCCTGGATCTTCGGCCTGCAACTGCGCTGGTTCCCGGTGCAGGGCTACGTACCGCTCTCCACGGGTTTCTGGGCATCCGTGCACACGCTGGTGTTGCCGGCTCTGGCGCTGGGCAGCGTCTACGTCGCGCTGATTACCCGTATCACGCGGGCGACTTTGCTTGAAACCCTGAGCCAGGACTATGTGCGCACCGCGCGGGCCAAGGGCGTAGGCAATCGCGGCCTGTTGTTCCGCCACGCGTTGAAGAACGCGGCGGTGCCCATCATCACCGTCATCGGCAGCGGCGTGGCCCTGCTGATCAGCGGCACGGTGGTGACCGAGACCGTGTTCTCCATTCCCGGCCTGGGGCGCCTGGTGGTCGACGCCATCCTGCGGCGCGACTACCCGGTCATTCAGGGGGTGATTCTGCTGTTCAGCTTCATGTACGTGCTGGTCAACCTTCTGGTCGATCTGCTTTATCGCGCCTTTGACCCGAGGATCAAGTACTGATGAATACCTTTACCGGCTTTCTCAAGCGGCATCCGACCACGGCGGTCGGCGGTGCGCTGCTCCTGCTGCTGTTCCTGGTGGCGCTGTGTGCGCCGTGGCTGGGAACGGTAGACCCGACGGCGCTGTCCCCTATCCACCGCACGCGCTCGCCGAATGCGCAGTTCTGGTTCGGCACGGACCTGCTGGGACGCGACGTCTATTCGCGGGTGATCTACGGCGCCCGGGTATCGCTGATCGTGGGCTTCACCGTGGCGGCGCTGTCCACCGTGATCGGCGTGCTGATCGGCCTGGCGGCGGGCTTCGTGCGCTGGGTGGATGCGGTGGTGATGCGGATCATGGACGGCTTCATGTCGATCCCGACGATCCTGCTGGCTATCGCGCTGATCGCGCTGACCCGCGCGTCGCTGCAGAACGTGATCATCGCGATCACCATCGCCGAGGTGCCGCGCGTTGTGCGACTGGTGCGCGGCCTGGTGCTGACGCTGCGCGAACAGCCCTATGTGGAGGCGGCGGTGGCCGCAGGCGCCAGCCGGCTGCGCATCGTCCTCCGCCACATTTTCCCGAACACGCTGGCCGCGCTGATGGTGCAGGCCACCTACATCTGCGGTGTGGCGATCCTGGCCGAGGCCAGCCTGTCGTTCATCGGCGCGGGCGTGCCGCCGTCGGTGCCGTCGTGGGGCAACATCATGGCCGAAGGGCGCGCGCTGTGGCAGATCAAGCCGCACCTGATCGCTTTCCCGGCGGTGTTCCTGTCCATCACGATCCTCGCGATCAACATGCTGGGCGACGGACTGCGCGACGCGGTGGACCCGCGCATGGCCAAGAGGATCTGAACCATGAACAAGACAACGACACAAAGCCGGCGCGTGCTGGAGATCGAAGACCTGTCGGTTGCCTTTGGCCGCGGCGACGGCGCGTTCCGCGCGGTCAAGTCCCTGAGCCTGCACGTGGACCGCGGCGAGACGCTCGCGATCGTGGGGGAGTCCGGCTCGGGCAAATCGGTGACTTCGCTGGCGGTCATGCGGCTGGTGGAATTTGGCGGTGGCCGCATCGAAAGCGGGCGCATGACCTTCCATCGGGGGGCCGGGCAATCGGTGGATCTGGTGGCGGCCTCCGAGGACAGCATGCGCGCTATGCGCGGCAACGATCTGGGCATGATCTTCCAGGAGCCCATGACGTCGCTGAACCCGGTGTTCACCGTGGGCTCGCAGATCGTCGAGGCGATCCGGCTGCACCAGCCCGGCGACGCGAGGACGGCCGCGGCCGCAGCCCGGCGGGTCCTGGACCAGGTCCGGATCCCGGACGCGGCCGCCATTATGGGGCGCTATCCACATGAGCTGTCCGGCGGCATGCGTCAGCGCGTGATGATCGCGATGGCGCTGTCCTGCAAGCCGGCGCTGCTGATCGCAGACGAACCCACGACCGCGCTGGACGTGACGATCCAGGCGCAGATCCTGCAACTGATCCGCGAGCTGCAGCGCGAGATGGATATGGGCGTCATCTTCATTACGCACGACATGGGTGTGGTGGCGGAGGTGGCGGACCGGGTCATGGTCATGCGCCGCGGCGACGTGGTCGAGAACAACGATGTGCAAGGTCTGTTCAAGGCGCCGCAGCACCCGTACACGCAGGCGTTAATGGCCGCGGTGCCGCGGCTGGGCGCGATGCAGGGCACGACGCTGCCGGCACGCTTTCCGCTGCTGTCCGACGCGGACGCGGGACAGGCGGCGACGCCGCCTGCGCAAGTCGCCGGGGACCAAGTGGTGCTGAGCGTGCGCGGCCTGGTCACGCGCTTCGACGTGCGCGGCGGCGTGTTTGCCCGGGTAAAAAAGCGGGTGCATGCAGTGGAGCAGGTCAGCTTCGACCTGCATGCGGGCGAGACGCTGTCCCTGGTGGGCGAGTCCGGCTGCGGCAAGACGTCCACCGGACGTTCTTTGCTGCGTCTGACCAAGACCACGCGCGGCACGATCGAATTCCAGGGCAAGCCCGTGCGCCAGGACGATCCGGCATCGCTGCTGGCGCTGCGCCGGAACATGCAGTTCGTGTTCCAGGATCCCTTCGCCTCGCTGAACCCGCGCATGCGGGTGGGGGAGTGCGTCAAGGAGCCAATGCTGATTCACAACCTGCACAGCGGCGCGCAGGCGGACCGGCGTGCGGCGGAGCTATTCGAGCGAGTGGGGCTGGACCCGTCGATGATGCGGCGCTGGCCGCACGAATTCTCCGGGGGACAACGCCAGCGCATCTGCATCGCGCGGGCGCTGTCGGTCGACCCCAAGGTGCTGATCGCCGACGAATCGGTGTCCGCGCTGGACGTGTCGATCCAGGCGCAGATCGTGAACCTGCTGATCGACCTGCAGCGTGACCTGGGCGTGAGCTATCTCTTCATCTCGCACGACATGGCGGTGGTGGAGCGCATCAGCCACCGGGTGGCGGTGATGTACCTGGGCCAGATCGTCGAGATCGGACCGCGCCAGGCGATCTTCGAGAATCCGCAGCACGCCTATACCAAGAAGCTGATGCAAGCCGTGCCGATCGCGGATCCCGTCCAGCGGCGCCGCGCCGCGCTGGAACTGAGCGAACTGCCCAGTCCGGCGCGGGCGGTGGGCGACGAGCCCGTCGTGCAGCCGCTGGTGCAGGTGGGTGATGGACATTTCGTGGCGCGGCACCGTATCGGCGGCGCGTACTAGCGGCAACAGAACGTCGTTTTTTCATTTTTATCCTGGAGATAGAACATGGATCGTAGGAATTTCTTGCTGGCCTCTTCCGCTTCGGCGGCCGCCTGGGCATTGCCGGGACTGTCGTGGGCGGCGCCCGCGAAATCATCGTTTCGCTGGGTGCCCCAGGCGGACCTGACTTTGCTGGACCCCATGTTCACCACCGTGGCCATGACCCAGGTGCACGCTCAACTGGTGTTCGACACGCTTTATGGGCTGGATGAGCAGTACCTGCCCAGCCCGCAGATGGCCGCCGGCCACGTCAGCGAGAACGGCGGCCTGCTGTGGAAGATCACCCTGCGCGACGGCCTGAAGTTCCATGACGGCGCGCCGGTGCGCGCGCAGGACGCCGTGGCCAGCATCCAGCGCTGGGCCAAGAAGGACCTGATGGGCCGGTCGCTGATGCAGTCGACTGAATCGCTGACGGCGTTGGACGACAAGACGATCCAGTTCCAGCTCAAGAAACCCTTCCCGCTGATTCTTCACGCGCTGGGCCGCCAGTCGGGCAACATGGCGGGCATCATGCCGGAACGTCTGGCCAAGCTGCCGGAGACCGAGCAGGTCAAGGATATGGTCGGCAGCGGTCCCTTCACCTTTGCCGCCGGCAAGTGGGTGTCGGGTTCGCGTGTGGTGTATGAGAAGTTCGCTGGCTACGCGCCGCGCAAGGACGACAGGAAACCCGTGTTCACGGCCGGGCCCAAGGTGGCGCACGTGGACGAAGTGCATTGGCACATCATTCCGGACCGCGCCACGGCCATCGCGGCGCTGCAGGCTAACGAGGTCGACGGCGTCGAGATGGTGGACAGCGACTTTCTGCCTATCCTGAGCCAGGACCCCAATATCCAGCTGGTCAAACGCAGCCTGCCGACCATCGGCGTGATGCGCTTTAACCATCTGCACGCGCCGTTCGACAATCCGGCGATCCGGCGCGCCGTGCTCAGCGTGGTGAACCAGACCGAATACATGACGGCGATGAATGGCGCCGACTTCCCGGAATACTGGAGCGACCGCTGCGGCGTGTTCGTGCCGGGTTCGCCCATGGACAGCGACGCGGGCATGGAGAAGCTGACCGGCAAGCGCGATATTGATGCGGCGCGCGCGGCCATCAAGGAGGCCGGCTATAAGGGCGAGACGGTGGTGCTGCTGGACCCGGTGGACTTCCCGACCTGGCATGCCGCCGCCCTGGTGACGGCTGACCTGTTCAAGCGTCTGGGCTTCAAGGTTGACTTGCAGACCATGGACTGGGGCACCGCTGTCCAGCGACGCAACAACCAGGAAGCGCCCACGGCGGGCGGTTGGAGCGTCGCGTTCACGGGCAACACCGGTCCCAACAACCTGGACCCGGCGGGCCACTTGCCGTTGCGTGGCAACGGCAAACAGGCCTGGTTCGGCTGGCCCACCAGCGAACGCCTGGAGCAGTTGCGCCTGGAATGGTTCAACGCGCCCGACCTGGAAACGCAAAAGAAGATCTGCCGCGAGATCCAGTTGCAGGTGTTCGAGGATGTGCCCTACATCCCGCTGGGCGCGAGCTATCCGGTCAGCGCGCTGCGCCGCGACTGGAAGGACTTCCAGCCCCAGATGTCGCTGTTCTACACGTTGCACAAGGCCTGAAGGAGTTTCGTATGAGCAGCAAGGCTCCAAAGGTCGCCATTCTTGGCTTTCACCTGGAATCCAATGCATTCTGCCCGCTGTCGGTCGAGGCCGATTTCGAGGCGCAATGTTGGGAGGAGGGCGAGGCCATCTCCGAGCTCGCGCGCGGCCCCAGCCGCCTGCCCAGCGAGGTGACGGGGTTTTATGACCGTATGAACCAGACGGGAAGCTGGACGCCGGCGCCGCTGATCGTGATCGGCGCGCCGCCGGGCGGTCCGGCCAGCGCCAGCGTCTGGGCGGCCTTCCTGGCCGGGACGGAGCAGCGCCTGCGCGCCGCCATGCCCGTGGACGCGGTGTACGTGGCCAACCATGGGGCCTCGTCCGCGGAAGGCGAGGACGACACCGAGGCGGCGCTGATGCGCCTCTTGCGCGCCATCGTCGGGCCTGACGTTCCCATCGTGGCCACGCACGACCTGCACTGCAATGTCTCGGCGCAAACCGTGGACGCGCTGGATGGCCTGATCGCCTACCGCACCAACCCGCACGTGGACCAGCGCGAGCGGGCGGCGGAAGCGGCCGACATGATCCGCGAGATCCTGGACGGCACGCGCATGGTCACGGCCTATGTGCGCCTGCCCCTGACGCCGCCTTCCGTCACGCTGTTGACCGCCAGCGGACCTTACGCGGATCTGGTAGCGCTGGGCGCGTCCCTGACGCAGAAGCGCGGCGATGGGCCGATCGCCAACGTGGCGGTGTGTTCGGGCTTCGTGTTTTCGGACCTGCCCAAATGCGGAGTGACCATCACGGTCACCGCGCGCGGAGACCTGCAGGCGGCTCGTCGCACGGCCATGCAGGTGGCGCGTGCTGGCTGGGCGGACCGGGGCCGCTATGTCGCCAATACCGTGGACGTGGCGCGCGCCGTGGAGCTGGCCCGCGCCGCCGCGCAGCCCTTGCTGTTCGCGGACGTGGCCGACAATCCCGGCGGTGGCGGGCGGGGCAACACCACCTGGCTGCTGCGGGCGTTCGACCAGGCGCGTATCCCCGGCGTGGTGCTGGGGGTGTTCGTCGATCCCGCCCTGGCCGCGCGGGCCGCGGAACTGGGCGTCGGGGCGGAATTCGACGCGGTGTTCAACCAGGTCGAGACCGAGTACTCGCACCGTTACACGGCGCGCGCCCGGGTGCTGAAGCTGACCGACGGCGAAGGCATGGGCCGGCGCGGCATCCTGCGCGGGCGCAAGTTCTCGATGGGCGTGAGCTGCGTGCTGGAGCTGTTGGATTCGGGCATGAAGGTGGTGGTCGGCAGCCTGCGCCGCCAGTTGGCCGAGCCCGCCATGCTGGAGCTGCATGGCATCGACATCGCGCAGGCCGGGCATCTGATCGTCAAGAGCCGTGGGCACTATCGTGCGGGTTTCGACGAGTTCTTCCCGGACGAGCGCATCCACGACGTGGACAGTCCGGGGCTGACCACGCCGAACCTGAAGCAGATCCACTTCAAGCGGCTGCCCCGGCCGGTTTGGCCGCTGGACGATGCTGCCGCCTGGCGCGAACCGGACTGGGCGGCGGATCTGGGGGAATAGAAAAGCGTGCGGCGCCCGCCCCAGGCGGCGCGCCTATCGGCCGGTGTCCAGCCGGGCAGCCATCCAGGCAGGATCGGCATAGGCGGCATCAATGTGCGCGCCCAGCGCTTCCACGAAGCGGGTGACGCTGGACGGCAGCTGCCGGCCCGCCATCGTCTGGATATGCATATTGCGCTGATGCAGCTCGGTGTTGGACATGGGGATCTTTATCAATTCCCCGCGTTCGGTCGAGCTCATGACGGTGAGGTCGCCGGAAAAGCTGATCGCGCCCCAGCGCCGGCAACTGTTCTCGATCGCGCCCTGGTTGTTGCAGGTCATGGCCACGTTGAGTTCGATCTTCTCGTGCATGCAGCACAGGTCGATGATGAAGCGGATGGTGCTGCCCGGGCCCATCAGCGCGACGGGGTGGTCGCCGATATCGCGCATCGACAGGGTCTTGCGGCCGGCCAGCGGATGGTCCGGCGCCATGACCGCAATGACCGGCATGCGGCGCGCGTACTGCACGTGCACGCCCTGGGGCGGGGACAGGTTGTAGCTCATGCCGATGTCGTCCTCGCCTTCGCGCACGCGCCGGTTGATCTCCGAGGACTGCAGGATATTCAGGTCAAACCGCAGCGACGGTTCGAGTGCGCGGAATTCTCCGATGACCCGCGGCAGCAGTTCGCGGCCGAAGGCCTGGTTGGCCGAAATGCGGATGAGCTTCTGTCCCACATGGTTCAGGTCGCGGATCTCGGCGCGGGCGCGTTCGGCCTCCAGCGAGGCTCGCCGGGCATAGGCCTTCAACAGTTGCCCGGCCTCGGTCAGAACCATGCCGCGCGCGTGACGGTCGAACAGCAGCGTCTGGTGCTCTTCTTCCAGCTTGCGCACCATCCGGCTGACCGCCGACGGCGCCACGTGCAGCTTCTGCGCGGCCACGGTAAGCGAGCCCGAGTCCACGACTTCAAGAAAATAGCGCAGGGCAGTATTGAGCATGGCGGCGGGTAGGATTGCGGCGCGCTCCATACTAACGGAAAGCATGCGTCTGCGCTGATGTCCCACGACAGGATTTCGGGGCGCGCCAGCGTCCTGGGTCGTCCGGCGTGGATGAATCCGTTCACTTCAAGAGCTGCTCCGTTCGGCCGCGACTTACGCTTTCCTTTTTTCGGGAGAGCGCCATCACGGGCCGATCGTTCTGCCTCGCATTCGTCGCCGGCGCCGGGCTGGTGCAGGTGCAGCCGGCGTTGCCCGGGCTGGTCGCGCTGTGGCTGGCGGCGGCTGCCGGCGCGGTTGCCTGCGCTGTGTGGGCTGGGTTGGCCCATCCTGTCTTGCGAGTTTTGGCGGCCTTGGTGTTGGGGCTGTCCGTCGGCGTTATCAACGCCGCCCTGCAAGCCCAGCACCGTCTGAACGACGCGCTGGCCGATGCGCACCAGGACCAGGTCTCCCGGCTTGTCGTGCGTGTGGCGGAGCTGCCCGACGGCGATGCCCAGCGCCAGCGCTTCCTGGCGGAACTGGACCAGCCCGCGCAGCCGGGCATCCCGGCGCGTATCCAGGTCGCCTGGCAGGCGGGAACGGGCGCGAATCAGGGCGTGCCGCAGGTGCTGCCCGGCCAGGTCTGGCGCATGGCGCTGGTGCTGCGGCGCCCGCAGGGCCTGCTCAATCCTGCGGGGCCGGACACCGAAGGCCGCCTGTTTGCTGCTGGCGTGCGCGCGACCGGCACCGTGCGTGGGCAGCCGGTCCTGCTGGCGGACCGGCCATGGGCCACGCCCGGCATCGCAATAGAGCGGGCGCGCCACCATGTGCGTGAAGGCATGCGGGCGGCGCTGGGTCAGCACCGCTATGCCTCTGTGATGATCGCGCTGGCCATCGGGGATCAGGCGGGCGTGTCGCGCGACGACTGGCGGATCTTCAACCGCAGCGGCATTACGCACCTGGTGTCGATCAGCGGGATGCACGTCACGTCGATTGCCGGGATCGCGGGTCTGCTGGCGTCCGCGTTGTGGCGGCGGGTGCGGTGGCGGGGCGTGGGGCTGGCCGAACGCGTGCCCGCGCGCATCGCGGGCGGCGCGATGGCGGCGGTGGTCGCGCTGCTTTACTGCTTGCTGGCCGGCTGGGGTGTCCCCGCAAGGCGCACGTTTTTCATGCTGATGGTGGTGCTGGCGGCGGCGTTGTCGCGCTTGCCGCTGTCGGCCGGCAGGGTGCTGGCCTGCGCCGCGGCGGCAGTGGTGGCGCTGGATCCGTGGGCGCCGGTATCGGCGGGCTTCTGGCTGTCGTTCGGGGCGGTGGCGGTGCTGCTGCGCGTGGCCGCCGCGCCGTCCGACCCGGACGCCGGTTGGGGCCAGCGGTGCGGGCGCATGTTGGCGCAGGCGACGCGGCTGCAGCTGATGGTGACGGTGGGCCTGATGCCGCTGCTGGCCTTCCTGGTCCATCAGGTGTCGCTGGGATCGCCCTTGGCCAACGCCGTCGCCATTCCGTCGGTGACGTTCATCGTGACGCCGCTGGCGCTGCTGTGCGCAGCCTTGTCCTGCATTCCGGGGCTGGACGGCCTTGCCGCGCTGGCGGGGCAGGGCGGGCTGGCCGCCTTCGACCTGACCATGGCGCCGGTGGCATGGGTAGGCAACGCAAGCTGGGCCAGCATGCCTGTCGCGGCGGCGGGCTGGCCGTGGCTGCTGTTGGCGGTGGCGGGAATGGCCTGGGCGCTGCAGGCGCGCGGCTGGCCGGGGCGGCATCTAGGTTGGGCCTGCATGCTGCCCCTGCTGTTCTGGCGGCCCGACAGGCCGGAACCTGGCCATTGGCGCATGAGCGCGCTGGACGTGGGGCAGGGCAGCGCCATCCTGGTGGAAACGGCGACCCAGTCGCTGCTGTTCGACGCCGGCCCCCGCAGCTTTGGCGGCAGCGACGCGGGCGAGCGCGTGGTCGCGCCGTTCCTGCAGGCGCGCGGCATCGGGCGTCTGGATGTGCTGGTGCTGTCGCACGCGGACCTGGACCACGTGGGCGGCACGCGAGCCGTGCTGGCGGCCGTGCCGGTGGCGCGCAGCCTTGCGTCGTTCGACCTGCCCGCCTTCCTGCGGCGCGACGCCAGGATGTGGCCGGATGCGGGCAACGTACAGCCGGTCCTGCCCATGGAGATGGCGCGCTGCGAACGCGGTGCGGGCTGGGAGGCGGACGGGGTCGTGTTCACGTTCCTGCATCCGGCGCCCGGCGGCGGCGCCAAGGCGAACGACCGCAATGCCGATAGCTGTGTGCTGCGCGTGGACGGCAAGCGGCATTCCCTGCTGCTGACCGGGGATGTGGGCGTGGCGCAGGAGCGGGAGCTGGCGGCTCAGGGGTTGGCGCCAGCGGATGTGGTGCTGGCTCCGCACCATGGATCGGGGTCATCCTCCGGCAGGGAGCTGGTCGCGGCTGCGCAGGCCAGCCATGTCATCGCGCAGGCGGGCCGCCTGAACCGCTTCCGCCACCCGGCGCGCGCCGTGGAACTGCGATGGATGCGCGCCGGAGCCCGGTTCTGGCGCAGCGACCGCGACGGGGCTGTCGTGGCGGAGTCCAGTGCTGACGGGCTGGAGGTGTGGGCGCAGCGGGAGCGGAGCGGGCGGTACTGGCACGGGCGCTAGGAAATACTGAAGCGCGGCCCGGCGACGCGCTTGTGTCTGCTACCAGCGGTAGCGCACCTGGGCCACGACCACGCGGCCCGGGCCGTAGAAGCACGCGCTGATGGCGGCGCACGTCGTCAGATAACGGCGATCGAACAGGTTGTTCACGTTCAGCGACACCCGCGCGCCCTTGAGCTGCGAGCTCAACTGCCCCAGGTCGTATTGCAGGGCGGCGTCCACGAGCGTGTACGACGGCGTCTTCAGCGTGTTGGTGCTGTCGCCGTAGGACGTGCCCACGTAGCGGACCCCGCCGCCGATGCGCAGGCCGGCCAGCGGTCCGCCGCCGATCGTGTAATCCGCCCACGCCGACGCCTGGTGACGCGGAATCAGCGGCTGTTGCTTGCCCAGGCTGGCGGTGTTGCTGCGCGTGATCTCCGAGGTGGTGTAGGCGTATGTCGTGATCAGGTTCAGGCTGTCGGTGAGGCTTGCGCGGCCCTCGAATTCAAGGCCTTTCACTTCGACTTCGCCGGTCTGCTCATTGAAGTTGCCGCAAGTGCCGGGGTAGAGCGCGCAGTTGCGGTGCTCGATGTCCGGCGTCAGCACGTTTTCCTGCGTCAGATGAAAGGCCGACACGGTGATCAGGCTGTTGGAGTTGTGAGGCTGGTACTTCACGCCCACTTCGTACTGGCGGCCCTTGGTGGGCTCGAACGGCGTTCCGCCATAGCCGGTGCCGGATACCGGCTCGAATGATGTCGAATAGCTGGCGTACGGCGCCAGGCCGGACTCCGCCAGGTAGGTCAGGCCCACGCGGCCGGTGAAGACGTTGTCGTCGGAGGTGGTCTTGACGTTGGTCAGGCGGTTGCGGTTGGTCTTGTCGGTCCAGTCGTAGCGTCCGCCCATCGTCAGCAGCCAGCGCTCAAGCTTGACCTGGTCCTGCAGGTACAGGCCGATCTGATGCTGCTCTTCGTAGCCGTCCACCACCTTCGCGCCGCGGCCGATGTCGTGATAGACCGGGTTGTAGATGTCGATGGTGGGCCCGACGCCGCCGTGCACCGTCTGGTCCAGCGTGGCGCGCTTGTAGTCCAGGCCCAGCAGCAGGTCATGGCTGAGCGCACCTGTCTGAAACTTGGCCTGGGCCTGGTTGTCCAGCGTGAAGAACGACTGGTAGCGGTCCACGTCCCACTGGTAGCGCGACAGCGTGCGGTAGTCGCTGGGCAATTGCGTGACGGGGTTCATGATCAGGCCGGTGCCGTAGACGGAATAGGCCGTGACGTCCACGTCGGCATAGCGCAGGTTCTGCCTGACGGTGAGCTTGTCATTGAAGTGATGTTCGAACAGATAGCCGATCGACCGGTAGTAACGCTTGAACTTGTCGTGGTCGGGCTCGTCGATGTTGCGGTCGCGCGGGATGTCGCCGTATGGGTTCTTGTACAGCGTGCCCCACGCTGGCAGATACATCACCGACACGTCGGCGTCGTCGCGCTGGTACTGCCCCAGCACGGTCAACGTGGTGGCGGCGGACGGCTTCCAGGTGAAGCTGGGCGCCACGTAGTCGCGGTCGTCGCGCGCGTAGTCCACCTGCGTGTCGCTGTTGCGCTTGAGCGCGGTCAGGCGGTAGAGGAACTTGCCTTCCTCGTCGATCGGACCGCTGAAGTCGGCGGCTACCTGGCGGCGGTCGAAATTGCCGCCTTCCAGGGCGATTTCGCGCAGCGGTTCCGCGGTCGGGCGCTTGCTCACCATGTTGATGATGCCCCCGGGCGGGTTCTGCCCGTACAGCACGGAAGAGGGCCCCCGCAGCACTTCGATGCGCTCCAGGCCGTAGGGCTCAATGCGCGAGCCCTGGCCGGCGGCGCCGTAGGGCAGCATCATGCCGTCCAGGTAGTAGTTCGGCTCGAAACCGCGGATGTAGATCTTGTCGCGCTCGGTCCCGGCGCCCAGGATCTCGCTGCGGATGCCTGGCGTGTACCGCACGGTTTGTTCGAGGTTCGTGGCGCCCTGCACGTCCATCTGGTCGGGGGTGATGATGCTCAGGGACTGCGGCGTTTCCAGCACGCTGACGTCTGTCTTGGTGCCCGTGGCGCTGCGGCGGGCCACCATGCCGTCCACCGGACCGGTGGCCGATTCCACGCGGCCCGTCACCGAGATCGGCGACAGCGTCGTGACGCCGCCCGGCGTCGCGGCCGGAACAATCGTGACGCTGTTGCCGCTGATCTGGAACGTCAGCTGGGTGCCGGCCAGCAGCTGGTTCAGCGCGTCCGTGGATTCCATCGTGCCGTTGACGGCATTGGCCTGAAGCCCGCGAACCAGGTCCTGGCTGAACAGGATCTGCAGGTTGGATTGGCGCCCCAGCGCGATCAAGGCGGAGGCCAGCGGCTGGGCCTGGATGCTCACGGGTATTGGCGCGGCGCATGCCGCCGGCTGGATTCCGGCCATTGTGATGGCCGCAGCAGAAATGCTCAGGTTCAAGGCGGCGCGCCGGATGCGGCAGGCATGGCGGGCGTTGCGGGATGAAGGGGCCACGGCGGTTCCAAGGTTAAGCAACAACATTGATAATCGTTCTTGTTCCTAAGACGACTCAGGAACGCAAACGGAACCAGGTTTGTTGTAACTAGTTGAAACCAAGGGGCTGTGAGGGTGGATGAATCAGAGGAAATTCAGCCCCGGCGCGGCGCCAGGAGGCGGATCTTGCCGTCGCCATCCTTGCGCACGGCGACGGGAAGCACCTTGGGTAGCCGGTCAAGCAGTCGAGGCACCTCAGCGATGTCGTAGGTGCCGCCCAGGCGCAGGTCGCCGACTTGTGGGGCGACCTCGACGATGCGCTGCGGCGCAGGCAGATAGTGATTCAACAAGCGCGCAACTTCGCGCAGCGGCAAATCGTTCAGCACCAGCTTGCCCTGCCTCCACATGAGCAGGTCTTCAACTTGCGCCGCGCTGTCCACGCTGATGTTTGACTGTTGCTGAAGCACCGCCTGCATTCCGGGCCGCAGCTGGACGGTCTGGATGTTGTCCGCGGTGCGCACGGAAACCGAGCCGTCGATCAGTGTGACCACCGTTCGATCTTCATCCGCCCAAACGTTGAAGCGTGTTCCCGTCACGGTGATCCCGCCGGCGGGGGTGTGGACTGTCAGTGGGCTGTCGGCGTCGTGGCTCACATTGAAGAAGGCCTCGCCCCGAGTCATTCGCAGTTCGCGGCGATCGCGGTACTGCATGAACGTCACGGTGGTGTTGACGTTCAGTTCGACCACCGAGCCCTCGGGCAATGAGACGATGGCGGCGGATTGCCGGGCGCCATAGGATTGGTAGTCCGAAGGCAGCCAGCCGATGGACCAGCCCGCGACTGCAATGGCGGCGACGCTGGCGGCAGCGCCCAATGTATACCGCGCCGCGGACTTCCACCTTTGCTGAAGCGGCCGCCGGGCGTCGGCTTTTCGCATTGCGCCGGACCCCATGGGCGGCGAGGGGAGTGTGCGCGTCAGATCCCACAGTTGAACAACTTCGTCGTACTCCTGCCCATGGCGCGGATCACTGCGGCGCCAGGCTTCGAAGGCGGCAAGGTCGGCGGCGGTTGGGGATTGGTCATGCAGGCGCACGCACCAATCCACCGCTTGCGCGGTAATGGCTTCGTCATCCGGCGAGCAAGAAAATTGCGGCGGAGAGGGCGCAGTCATGGGATAGAATTGCCGTCAGGCACAACGGGGAGCAATGGGTAGTCGGGCGTTTAGTGTAGCTCCAGCCCCACTGCGACGCCTCTGCAAAACACTGAAAATACGGGTCTGCCCGATGCAAAGGCATGGCGGTCGAAAAATATTACGGTGAGTTATTGCGCTTTCTGAACCGCACCCTGGGCAACTCCCACGATGCGGCGGACGTTGCACACGACGCCTGCGTCCGCGTCCTGGGCCGCAGTCCGGAGAGCGCAGTCGAACAGCCCCGGGCTTTTCTCTTCAAGACCGCCGTCAACCTTTCGGTGGACCTGCACCGCCGGCGCACGCGGCGCGAGTGCGAGCCGTTGCATGACGATATCGCGCCCGACACTGCACTGACGCCCGACGAAGACCTGTACCGCAAGCAACAGCTGGAATTGGTCAATGACGCGCTGCGTTCGTTGCCGGAAGCCTGCCGGACGGCTTTTCTGCTGCGCCAGGTGGAAGGGTTGTCGCATCGCTGCATCGCAGACCGGCTGGGCACGTCGACCGACATGGTGAAAAAGCACATCGCCCGCGCGATGAAGCACTGCCGGCTTTACATGCGCACGCGCCAGCACATCGACCCGACCTGAGCGGCTTTCCCGGATTTGCGCCGCCGATGCGCCCGCGCGGTGTGATGCGGGCGCACCCGTGCGTCAAGCCCCGCCCGCCGCCAGCTCGTCAAACAACCGATCTCCCCCCATCTGTCCGCCCTTGAGCATCAGTTCGATGCCATCGGTCAGCGGATCATCGCTGCGGGCGACGCTGACGGCGACGCCGGGCGCCAGCACGCAGCGGAACGAAAGCCCCCACAGCCCCAGCGCCAGCGTGGCCTGGCTGGACGTGTCGCCGCCGGCGATGCCGATGCGCGACAGGCGTCTGCCGGCCTGCGCGCTGGCGCGCACGATGTTCGATACGAGGCGGCCGGTGGCGCGGGCGGTGGCGGCGGTGTCCTGCGCGTTGAGCGCGCCGGACGGCCTGTCCGTGTGCGCGAGCACGTTGCGGCCCTGGGCCAGCGTGGCGGCGGCCAGTTGCGCCTGCGCGGACGCGTATTCCGCATCGGTCCGCAGCCGTTCCACTTGCAGCGGCTGGCGCACATAGTGTTCGCAGGCGGCGATCTGCCGGGCGGTGACGGGAGACAGGCTGCCCGCAACGACCAGCACGGGGCCGTCGGCGCGGCCTAGCGCTGCGGCCTGTGATTGGCCCGCCGATTCCTGCGGCGCGGCGCGGGCCAGCGCCTGCTGCACGCTGCTGGGGCCCACCGCCAGCAACGGCGCGCGTTGCGCGGCGCGCCACAGCAGGCGGCCGATCACGGCCAGCTGAGCGTCGTCCACGACGTCCAGCAGCGCGGGCCCGTCGGCGGTTTCGATCAGATGGTTGATCCACCCGTCCAGCGTGGACGCATCCGCGGCGCGGGGGTAGTCGATATGGGGCACGGACCGGATGCCGGACAGGCCCTGTGCGGCCAGGTGCAGTCGCAGGTCGGCCTCGTGCATGGGCGTAACCGGGTGCTGGCTCATGATGGGGTGCCGGTCGATCCGGTGGATCTCGGGCGCCGACCCCGCGCGGGCGAACAGCTGGGCAAAGCTGCAATAGCGCCCGATGCTGGGCTGTCCGCCTACGATGGGCACCAGCGGGTTGGGCATGTGGCGACGCAGCGTGCGCACGGCGGCGCCGATGCTGCCGACGTGCGGGGCGCTGTCGAAGGTGGAACAGCACTTGTAGTGCAGCACGCGCACGCCGGAGGCCGCAGCAAAGCGGCCGACGGCATCCAGTTCGGCATCCATCTCGGCGGGCGCCATGCCGCGCGCGGCGCCGGCGATGCCGATGGCGTCAAGCGGGCCTGCGCGGCGCAATTGCGCGGGCGTGGGCACGCCCAGGAACAGCAGGCCGCGCAGGCCCGCGCGGGCGACCTCGGCCAGCGTGTCGGTGGCGCCGGTGAAGTCGTCGCCGTACCAGCACACCCGCGGCGCGGGGACGCTGCGCTCGTCCATCGTCATGCGCGGTTTCCGAAGAAGTCCAGGGCGCGCCGCAGTTCGGGCGCGTTGCGGGCGTAGTCTTCCAGGCGCTGGTTGTCGCGTACCGCGCGCCAGGCCTGCCGGATGCTTTGCACGCCCGCCGCCGGACCGTCGGGATGGGCCAGGATGCCGCCGCCCGACATGAACAGCAGGTCGTCGCTGCGCACCGCGGCCCAGGTGGCGGGCACTGTGCCGGCCCATTGGCCGGAGGAGAAGGCGGGCATGACGGCGTCGTCGATGCCCGGCGTCAGGGACGCCAGGCAGTCGCGCGCGGAGTCGACGACCTCGCTGTCCTCCTGCGAGAACTTCCCCTGCAGGCCGTGCACGTGCATGTGATCCACGCCGGCCAGCCGCCACAGCGTCTGGTAGGCCTGGAATCCCATGCCCAGCAGCGGATGGCGCGACAGCGCGCCGTAGCCGTTGCGATGGCCGTGCAGGGCCAGCGGGGTGCTGCGGCGCAGGGTCTGGATGGCGGAGTAGCCGCACCAGTTCAGGCTGGCCATGACGCAGCTGCCGCCTTCGCGCTCGATCAGGTCGGCGTGGCGGCGCATGGCGTCGGTCTCGTCGCTGATGTTGAACGCCACCATGACGTTGCGCCCGGTACGCTCGCGGTGTGCGCGCACCACCGCCATCACGGCCGCCACGCGCTGGGCGAGCGGGGCGTGGGCGGGGTTGGCGCAGACCTCGTCGTCCTTGATGAAGTCCACGCCCGCCGCGCACAGCTGCGCGACCAGGTGCGCAGTCTGTTCAGGCGACAGGCCTACGTTGGGCTTGATGATGGTGCCCACCAGCGGCCCCTTGTCCACGCCCGTCAGCGCGCGCGTACCGGCGATGCCGACTTGCGGCAGGTCGAAGTGGGCGCGGTAGTTGGCGGGCAGTTCCATGCTTTCCAGCCGCAGGCCGGTGACTTCGCCCAGGTCGTACAGGTTGCCGGCCACCGTGGCCGCCAGCGTGGGCAGGTTGGCGCCGACGTTGGCGACGGGGAACGCGATGCGCACCCGCGCCCGCTGATACTTGCCGGGCATGCCGCCCAGCTGGCGCGCCAGGTAGGCGTTCGACAGGCTGGGCGCGTCGACGGATTCCAGGGTTTCGATGGATTCGATGCGGGCGCGCGCCCGGGCGCGCAGCTCGTCCGTTTCGCCCTGAACCCGCGTGAAGGTGCCGCAGGACTGCTCGCCGGCCATGACCTCGGCGACCCGGGCGGGGTCGATGGGGGTTTCGATCAGGTAGGTGGCGGTAAACGATTGGGAATTCATGGTGGCGAGGCTGGGGCGTATCAGAGGCGGGTCAGGTCGGGGAAGGCGCGGACCGGGTCCTTGCCGTCCCAGTTCAGCGAACTTTCGCGGATCAGGTCGAAGAGGCGGCCCTTGGGACCGGCCACTTCGGAGAGTTCGATGACCGTGCCGGGGTGGTATTCGGTGTCGAAATAGATGAAGCGGCCTTTTTCGCCGACTTCGCCGCTCATCTTGGGCTTGAAGCCCTGCGCCAGCAGGCGTTCCAGGTCGGCGTCGTAGCTTTCCGTCCAGTAGGCGACGTGCTGCAGGCCGGTGCGGCCGGCTTGCAGGAAGTCGCGGTACATGGAAGGAACATCGTTGCGGGTCTGGATCAGTTCGACCTGCACGAAGCCGGAATTTGCCAGCGCCACCGAGTTGTGCGGCTCGTAGCCGACGCCGTCGTACTGGTAGTTCACGATGGGCACGCGCGGGTTGTAGTACCAGGGGCCCACGCCCAGCGTGGTGCTCCAGTAGTCCATGGCGGCTTCGATGTCGTGCACGACATAACCGAGTTGGCGGATCTCGCCCAGGAAACGACTCATGTTGGAATCTTCTTAAAAGGGGTGGCGTAGAGACGGGAGTGCGCGGCCCCGCCGTGCGGGGCCGCTTCGCGTCACAGGAAACCGATAGAGAACCAGGGGAAGGCGGCGACGATGACCAGGCCGATCAGCAGCGCGCCGATGTAGCCCCAGATCGGGCCGATGCCCTCGTTGGGGTCGACGCGGCTGATGGCGCAGGCGCCGTAGTAGCCCACGCCGAAGGGCGGCGCAAACAGGCCGATGCCCATGGCGAAGATCACGACCATCGCATAGTGAACCTCATGCACGCCGGCCTGCACTGCGATCGGGAACAGCAGCGGACCGAACAGCACGATGGCGGGGATGCCTTCCAGCACGCTGCCCAGAATGATGAAGGCCACGATGGACACCGCCAGGAAGCCGTAGCTGCCGCCGGGCATGCCGGCCATCAGCTTGGCCAGGTCGCCCGAGAATCCCGATTGCGTCAGCGCCCAAGCCATGGCGGTCGCGCAGCCCACGATCAGCATGATGGCGCCCGACAGCGAGGCGGTTTCGATCAGCATGGGCTTGAGCCGCGCCCAGTCGAAGCGCCGGTAGATCAGCAGGCCCACGACGGCGGAGTACACGATGCCGATGGTGGAGACCTCGGTGGCGGTGGCTACGCCTTCGACCACGGCGGCGCGGATCACGAAGGGCAGGGCCACGGCCGGCAGCGCGATCATGAAGAAGCGGCCGATTTCCTTGAAGGTGAAGCGTTGGACCAGGCTCAGGTCTTCCTTGCGGTAGCGCCACCAGACGACGGTGCACAGCGCCAGGCCCAGCACCACCGCGGGCAGCAGGCCGCCCGTGAACAGCGCGGCGATCGACACGCCCGTCACCGACCCGATGGTGATGAGCACGATGGACGGCGGAATCGTTTCGGTCTGCGCACCGGTGGCCGACAGCAGGGCGACCAGGTCGCCGGGCTTGGCGCCGCGTTTCTGCATTTCCGGAAACAGCACCGGCGCGATGGCCGCCATGTCGGCGATCTTCGAACCCGAGATGCCCGACACCAGGTACATGGCGCCGATCAGCACGTACGAGAGGCCGCCGCGCACGTGGCCCAGCAGGCTGGCCAGGAACTGGATCATGGCGCGCGCCATCCCCGTCATCTCGATCAGCGATCCCAGGAAGATGAAGAGCGGCACGGCCAGCAGCATCAGGTGGGACATGCCTTCGTCCAGCCGGCCCACCATCACCACCATGGGGGTATTGGTGGTCAGCGCCAGATACGAGAACGTGGCCAGCGCGAACGAGAAGGCGATCGGCACCCCGGAAAACACCGTGGCGGCGACGATGCCGACGAAGAAGATCACCAGATTCAGCTTGCCCAGGCCCGCAAACAGCGGCTGCGCCAGCCAGAACAGGCCGACCACCGCCGCCACGCCCGCCAGCGCGGTCAGCACCTGCGGCAGCGGCTGCGTGCGCAAGAGGCGCAGCAGGGCGATCACGCCCATCAGGCCCATGCCCACGGGGATCGCCGCGGCGCGCCAGGCGTTGCTCAGTTCCAGCGCGGGCGTGATGATGAAGTGTTCTTCATGCGCGTATTCGATGGCGGGCGCCAGGATCAGCAGCAGGAAGGCCAGCGAGGCGGCCAGCGCCGCCGTTTCCAGCTGCGCGCGCCGCGCCGGGCTCACATTGTTCACCAGGGCGGTCATGCGCATGTGCTCGCCGCGCCGCAGCGCCACCACCGCGCCCAGCATCGACAGCCACAGGAACAGGATGGAGGCGAGCTCGTCGGACCAGACCAGCGGGCTGTGGAACGCATAGCGCGCCACGACACCCGCGAACAGCACGATGATCTCGACCAGCACGATGGCCGCGGCGACGTGTTCGACCACGCCGCCCAGCAGTTTGTCGAGCGCGCCGGCCGCCCGGCGCATGGGGTTGGCCGGCAGCGCCGGGGCCGCGGCGTGGGGAGCGGACAGGGAGGACATGACGCGACCTCAGGCCAGCTTGCCGACGGACTGCTCCAGCAAGCCCCAGGCCTCGTCGCCGAAACGGCCTTGCCATTCCTTGTAGAAGCCGGCGGTGCGCAGCTGCTGCCGGAACGTGTCGGCGGACGGCTGGTTGAACTGCAGGCCCTTGGCCTCCAGGTCGGACTGCACGGACGCATTGAGCTTCTTGATGTCTTCGCGCTGGGCCAGGCCCGCCTCGTTGATGCCGCGCGCCACGACCGTCTTCAGGTCGGCGGGCAGGCCTTCCCACATGCGGCCGTTGGCGATGAACCAGTAGCCGTCCCAGATGTGGTTGGTCAGCGAGCAGTATTTCTGCACTTCATAGAGCTTGGCCACCTGGATGATGGGCAGCGGGTTTTCCTGCGCGTCGACCACCTTGGTCTGCAGCGACGAATACACCTCGCTGAACTGCAGGCTGGCGGGCGCGGCGCCCAGGCCCTTGAACATGGAGATCGGCAGCGAGCTCACCGGCACGCGGATCTTCAGGCCGTCCATGTCGGCGGCGGTGTTGACCGGCGCCTTGCTGCTGGTGGTCTGGCGAAAGCCGTTGTCCCACATCTTTTCAAAGGCGTAGAGCTTGCGCTGCGCGATGGCGGCGCGCACGTGCGCGCCCAGCGCGCCGTCCATCGCCTTCCAGACCTGGTCGTAATCCTTGAAGGCGAAGCCGACCGCGTTGATCGCGGCCACCGGCACCAGCGTGGCGATGACCAGGGCGGACGGCGTGAAGAAGTCGATGCCGCCCGAGCGCACCTGCGCCAGCATGTCGGTGTCGCCGCCCAGCTGGTTGTTCGGGAAGATCTTGATGTCGACGCGACCGTTGCTTTCCTTGAGGATGCGTTCGGCCGCTTCCTGGGCGCGGATGTTCAGCGGGTGCGTCACCGGCAGGTTGTTGCCGTACTTGAGCGTGAAGTCGGCGGCGCGGGCGATCAGCGGAAAGCCGCCGCCGGCGACGGCAAGGGCGGGAACGGCGCAAAGGCGGCGCAGGGCACTGCGGCGTGTCAGCAGCTTCATGGTTGTCTCCATAATCTTGGTTATGATGTTTTTTGATGTGCCACAAATACGCCTAAGCCATGCGGCAGAGTGGACAATAGTGAATAGCCGCTAACATCGTCAAATCTTATTCATGATGGTTTTTGATGTGAATAATGCTCCCCCCGAACGCAAGCTCGCCCGTCTGGCGGATGTGGCCGCCCGCGCGGGCGTGTCCACCGCCACCGCCGACCGGGTGCTGAACCGCCGTCCCGGCGTGCGCGCCGCTACCGCGCAAAAGGTGTTCAAGGCGGCCATTGAACTGGACTACCTGCCGGAGCAGGAGGTCTACGCGGCCGCCACGCCCGAACCCATGCGCCTGGTGTTCCTGCTGCCGCGCGGCAGCAACCGCTATCTGCGAATGCTGGGCGACACCGTGGGTTATGCGCACGAACACTTCGCTCCGCTGAACGCGAAGTGCCAGGTCGAATACGTGGACAGCTTCAACCCCGACGCGCTGGCCCAGGCGCTGGCCAAGCATGGCAAGCGGGCCGACGGGATTGCGTTCATGGCGCTGGAGCATCCGGTGGTGCGCGAGGCCGTGAATGCGCTGGCGCAGCAGGGCGTGCCCACCGTGACGCTGATTTCCGACATCGCCAACTGCGCCCGCACGGCCTACGTGGGGCTGGACAACCGCGCCGCGGGGCGCACGGCCGGCTACCTGATCGCGCGCTTCATCGGCTCGCGCGCAGCCCATGTGGCGCTGATCGCGGGGTCCCGGCACTATCGCGCCCACGAAGAGCGCGAAAGCGGCTTTCTGCAGCTCTACGCCGAGCAGTTCCAGGCCATGCAGGTGGTCGATTTGCGCGAAGGCTATGACGATGCGCAGCGCAACTACGAGCAGACACGCCAACTGCTTGAGCAATACCCGCAATTGGCCGGCATCTACAACATCGGCGGGGCATCGGACGGCGTGGCGCGCGCGCTGAAAGAGGCAGGCCAGCAGCACCGGGTTGTTTTCATCGGACACGGCCTGACGCCGGACACGCGCGCGCTGCTGATCGACGGCACGATGGACGCGGTCATTACGCAAAGCCCGATGGAGGCGCTGATGAGCTGCGTGCGCATCTTCAGCAACCTGCGCGACAAGCGCAGCGCGATGAACGGGGTGGAGCTGGCGCGCAGCCAGGTGATTTTCCGGGAAAACCTGCCGTAGGGAAGGGCGGCGGGCCTTGGGCGGTGTCAGCCACCCAGCTCCCCGCGGGCGTATGATTCCGCTTATGGGCTCGCACCCAGTCCGGCAGTGGCCGGCGCGCCATTGCCTACCCTAATGTGGTTGCTAAACATCGGCCGTCCGGGCGGGCCCGCGGACGGCCGTGAAAGGCGCTGCGCCATGGATCACTTCCTGCCTGCCGGCCTCATGGATGGCCCGGACTGCCGGCGAAACGGGATCGGCGCCCGGTCACCGCCGGGTGACCACGATCTCCAGGTATTCGCTGGGCACCACCACCGACGAATCGCCGGAGCGGTTGAACCGCTCGATCTGCGCCGTGATGTCGGCCGTCAGCGCCATCTGCGCCGCGGGTTCCAGGGCGCCGAACGCCTTCAGCAGCGGGCCGTAGTAGGTCTTGAAGACCTGCAGCCAGTGCTCGGGCGAGCGATAGCGGAACACGAAATGGCGGGGCTCGGCCTTGATCGAGGACGCCTGGGCCCCGAACATTTCGTCGATGCGGGCCTTGGTGCCCCACAGCGCGGGCGACTTGACGCCCGCAGGCGGCGGCAGGTGCTTGCCGATGGTCTTGAAGATCTGGCCGATGAAACCGTCCGGCGTCCAGTTGGCCATGCCGATCTTGCCGCCATGCTTGCATACGCGGATCAATTCGGACGAGGCCTTGTCCTGGTCGGCCGTGAACATCACCCCGAAGGTCGACATGACCGCGTCGAACGACGCGTCCGGGAACGGCAGCGCCTCGGCGTCGGCCTCCTGGAATTCGATCTTCAGGCGCTCGGCGGCGGCGCGCTCGCGGCCGCGGCTCAGCAGGGCCGGCACGTAGTCGGTCGAGACGACGTCGCACCAGCGGCGCGCGGCGGCCAGCGTCGCGTTGCCGTTGCCGGCGGCGACATCCAGTACTTTTTGACCGGCGCGGACATCAAGGGATTCGCACAGCTGTTCTCCTACGATCTGCAGCGTGGTGCCGACGACGGCGTAGTCCCCGGAGGACCAGGTGCCGTGCTGGCGGGACTTCACGGCGGCCAGGTCCGGCTGTGCGGTTTCGCGCACGTCACTGGTGGCAAGGGCGGAAATGGACATGGTGTGTCTCCATTAAAGCGGTGGGTGCGCGGGGGCATCCGTTGCCTACGCGCCGGGGTTCTGCAACCAGCGCGGCGAAGGCATTCGCGCGCCGTGCTCCCCGATGCCTACGATAGGAACCGTGCGTGGAGGCGAGCGTGGTAGCCGCCGTGGAATCCGCGGTGGAATCCGGCGGCATGGCCATCCACGTGCGCATGCTGGGGTCCATGGCGGTCAGCCGGGCAGGCGCCGCGCTGGCGCTGCCGCCGTCGCGCAAGCTGCGCGCGCTGATCGCGTACCTGGCGCTGGCGCCGCACGCCGTCAATCGCGCGCATTTGTGCGAACTGCTCTGGGACATTCCGAACGATCCGCGCGGCGAACTGCGCTGGTGCCTCAGCAAGGCGCGCGCGCTGCTGGACGAGCCGGGACGCCGCCGGATCGAGACCGCGCAGGACACGGTGCGGCTGGATCTTGCCGATTGCCGCGTCGACGTGCTCGAAATCGGGCAGGCCATGCAGCAGGGCATCGACAAGGCCGGCCTGGAGCGGCTGCGCGAATTGGCGGCGCTGTTTGTGGGCGACTTCCTGGATGGCCTGGAGATCGGCCGCAGCCCGTTCTTCAACAGTTGGCTGACCGCGCAGCGGCGGCGGCTGCGGGCCTGCCATGCGGCCGTGCTGGAGCATCTGGCTGCGGGTCTGCCCGCGGGTTCCGAGGAACGCTTCGCGTGCCTGGACAAATGGCTTCAGCTGGCGCCTTTCGACCGTCACGTCCACGAACGCCTGCTGGATTCGCTGGGAATGCGCGGCCGGTGGCGCGAAGGCGAAGAGCACCTGGCCGCGGCGGTGCGCGCCTTCGAGGCCGAAGGGCTGGACTGGCGGCCCCTGCGCGATGCGTGGCGGGATGTCCGGGCCCGGCGGGCGAGCCCGGCGCAAAGCCTGGAATCCGCCGGTCCCGCACAGGCGCCGGCCGCCACCGCGGATGTCCCGGAACGGACGGGGCGCGCGTCGATCGCGGTCATGCCGTTTGCCGACCGGTCGACACAGGCGGGCGTGCGCGGAGGGCTGGCGGACGGCCTGGCCTTCGATGTCATCGCCCGGCTGGCGAAGCTGCGCAGCCTGTTCGTCATCGCGCAGGGCACGGTGTTCGCCCTGGACCAGCGCAGCGTGGGGCCCGAGGAGGCGGGGCGCACCCTCAACGTGGACTATGTCGTCAGCGGATCGCTGCGGCGGCAGGGGCAGCGCGTCGCCGTCGAGGTCCAGCTGGTCGAATCGCGAACCGCGCGCATCGTCTGGGCGGATGTCTTCGACCACAAGCTGGACGACGCCTTTCAGGCGCTGGACGAGATCAGCGACCGGATCGTGGCGTCTATCGAAATCGAGATTGAAGCCGCCGAGCGCAACCGCGCCATCCTGACGCCGCCGAATTCCCTGGACGCGTGGCAGGCCCACCACCGTGGCCTGTGGCACATGTACCGGTTCAACCGTACCGACAACGAGCAGGCGCGGCACTTCTTCGAAATGGCGGTGCGGCTGGACCCGACGTTTTCCCGCGCCTACGCGGGGCTGTCCTTCACGCACTGGCAGACCGCCTTCCAGCGCTGGGGCGAGCAGGCGCCGGCCATCGACATGGCGTTCGAAACCGCCGGGCAGGGCCTGATCGCCGACGACCGCGATCCCGCCGCCCATTGGGCCATGGGCCGGGCGCTGTGGCTGCGCGGCAGCCAGGAACAGTCGCTGACCGAACTGCGCAGCGCGGTGGACCTGAGCCCGAACTTCGCACTTGGGCACTACACGCTGGGCTTCGTTAATTGCCAGTCGGGCGACGCCGAGGCGGCCATCGGCTCGTCCGACCATTCGCGCCACCTCAGTCCCTTCGATCCGCTGCTGTTTGGCATGCTGGCCGTGCGCGCGCTGGCGCTGATGCGCCTGGGCCGGATCGACGAAGCCGCCGGCTGGGCGGTCAAGGCGGCCGCGCGTCCGAATGCGCACGTGCACATCCTGGCGATCGCCGCCTGCTGCCTGGCGCTGGCCGGCAAACAGGACGAAGCGCTCGGCTTTCTGCCGTTAATCCGCAAGGCGGCGCCGTCGTACCGCGTGGACGACCTTCTGATGGCGTTCCGGCTGACCCCCGACACCCAGGCGGTATTCCGCGAGGGCGCCAGGCGCATCGGCATCGGTTGAAAGGAAAGGCTGAAGTCAGCCCCGAGCGAGCCCGGTTGCAGAATCTGCTTGCGATATAACTGCCTAGGCAGTTAATATTCGGGCATTGATTTCCGACAGCATTGCGCCAGGCCCGACATGAGCAACGCAACTCCCTCCGTGCTGGATGAATTCTGCTCCGGCGAACTTGGCTTCATGATTACGTCCGTGCGCACCGGCATCCACGAGGCGCTGGATCGTGAACTGGCTCCCTTGCAGATCACGGTGCAGCAGTACGTCGTGCTGAACTGCATCGTCAAAGGGTGGGGGCGTACGCTCAGCGATCTGTGCCGCGTGCTGGCCTATGACTCCGGCGCCATGACCCGGCTGCTGGATCGCATCGTCGCCAAGGGCTTCATCCGCCGCGTGGAAAACGAGGCGGACCGCCGCAGCTCGCTGCTTGAACTGACCGAGCAGGGCCAGGCCGCCTTTCCGCAGGCGCGCCGCGTCACCGAAGTGGCGTTTCGCCGGCTGCTGGGCGGCTTCTCGGAAGCGGACGCCAGCATGCTGCACGCGCTGCTGTCCCGCATTCTGGTCAATGCGAGATCGGGCTGATGCCCGTTCCCGCTTTTTTTTGATTATTTATCTGCCTAGGCATATACAGCCTGGGCATTAAAAAGGCGTCACCATGCAAGTCCCTTCTGGTCCTCTCGCGAAACCCGCCCGCCTGCTGCGGGGCCTCGGCCTGCCGCTGGCGGCGCTGCTGCTGGCCGGCTGCGCCGGCACCGGCGGCCTGCAGACGCAGGCCCGGCTGGACAGCGCCAACGCGCTGGCGGCAAGCGCGTCGCTGCAAGAGGCGACCGTAGAGCCCGCCGCCTGGCCGACAGAGGCCTGGTGGCAGACCTTCGGCGATGCGCAGCTGGATGAACTGGTGCGCGCGGCGCTGGCGGAGCAGCCCAGCCTGCGGGCGGCGGCGGCCCGGGTGCGGCAGGCCGATGCGCTGGCGGGTGTGGCGGGGGCGGCCCTGTCGCCACAGGGCAACGTCGCTGCCCGCGCCACGCGCCAGCGCTTCAGCGAAAACAGCACCACGCCTCAGCCGCTGGCGGGCTCCTGGGATTGGACGGCGGATCTGCAGGCGCGCGTCGGCTACGAAATCGACTTCTGGGGCAAGAACCAGGCCGCGCTGGACGCGGCGCTACAGCGCGCGCAGGCTGCCGAGGTGGACAGGCATGCGGCGGAATTGATGCTGACGACGTCGCTGGTGCGCGCCTACCTGAAGCTGGACGCCGCCTACCTGTCGCGCGACCTGGCCGAGCAGACGCTGCGCCAGCGCGAAAGCACGCTGCAGTTGACGCAGCGCCGCGTAGCCGCCCAGTTGGATTCCCGCCTGGACATGAAGCAGGCCGAAGCCGCGCTGCCTGCCACGCGCGAGCGCATCGCGGCCCTGAACGAACAGATTGCGCTGACGCGCAACCAGGTGGCGGCGCTGGTGGGCCGTGGCCCGGACGCCGGCGTCCAGGTGCGCAGGCCGGCGTTGCGCGGCGATTACGCGGCGGCCGTTCCCACAACGGTGCCGGCCGACCTGATTGGCCGCCGCCCCGACGTGGTGGCGCAGCGCTGGCGCGTCGAGGCCGCCAGCCAGGACATCAAGGTCGCCCGCGCGCAGTTCTATCCCAACGTCAGCCTGACCGCGTTCGCCGGGCTGCAAAGCCTGGGCCTGTCGGATCTGCTGAACGCGGGCAGCCGTGTGTTGGGCGTCGGCCCGGCGATCACCTTGCCGGTCTTTGACGGCGGGCGCCTGCGCGGCAACCTGGGCGCGCGCCAGGCCGAATACGACGCGGCGGTGGAGCAATACAACGGCACGCTGGTCGCCGCGCTGCACGACGTCGTGGACCAGATCGTGTCGCTGCGCTGGCAGGCCGAACGCGCCAGCGAGCAGCGCGAGGCCCTGCGGCTGACGCAAGAAGCGTATGACATGGCCACCGCCCGCTACCGCAATGGGGTGGGCAGCTATCTGCAGGTGCTGTCCGCTGAAGGACAGGTGCTGCAGCAGAAACAGCTGCTGATCGAGCTGGACACGCGTCGCCGCGCCCTGCACCTGGAGTTGATCCGGGCGCTGGGCGGCGGCTACGCGCCCGAAGCCGCGCTTGCGGCGCAGCCGGCCGGGAGCGTCTCGTGAACCTGTCCGGCCCCGCCCGATCCCCGTCCGCCCGAACTTCTACAGAATCCTCACCGCAAGCCATGAAGACCGAATCCGCCGCCGCCAACCCGCCCTCCACCCAAACCCGGCCGCGCGGCGGGCTGGCGCGCAAGGCCGCCGCCGGCGCTGCGGCCATCCTGGCCGTAGCGATGCTGGCAGGCGCCTACTCGGCGTACGCCGACGGCCGCTGGGTATCGACCGAAGACGCCTACGTAGAAGGCAATGTGGTGCAAGTGACTCCGCAGGTCGGCGGCGTGGTGACGGCGATCCGCGCCGACAACACCGATGTGGTCGAGGCCGGCGCGCTGCTGGTGGAGATGAACGGCGTGGACGCGGTGCTGGCGCTGGACGCGGCCCGCGCGCAACTGGCGCGCACCGTGCGCCAGGTGCGCGGCCAGTTCGCGATGGCCGGCCAGGACGGCGCCAATGTGGAACTGCGCAAGGTCGACCTGGCGCGCGCCCAGGAAGATGTGGCGCGCCGTTCGGCGCTGGCGAAGATCGGCGCCATCCCCGGCGAGGAGCTGGTCCACGCGCAGCAGGCGGTGCGCACCGCGCGCGCCGCGCTGAACGCCGCCAGCGAGCAGCTCAAGCGCAACCATGCGCTGATCGACGGCACCACGGTCGAATCCCATCCGGATGTGCAGGCCGCCGCCGTGCAGCTGCGCAACGCCAGCGTGGCGCTGGCCCGCACGCGGGTCCCGGCGCCCGTGGGCGGCGTCGTCACGAAGCGCAGCGTGCAGGTCGGGCAGCGCGTGGCGGCGGGCGCGCCGCTGATGTCGGTGGTGCCGCTGGATCATCTGTGGGTCACGGCCAACCTGAAGGAATCGCAGCTGCGCAACGTGCGCATCGGCCAGCCCGTCCGGCTGACGACCGACCTGTACGGAAGCGGCGTGGTGTATCACGGCCGCGTGCTGGGCCAGGACGCCGGCACCGGCAGCGCTTTTTCGCTGCTGCCGGCGCAGAACGCCACCGGCAACTGGATCAAGGTGGTGCAGCGCGTGCCCGTTCGGATCGAACTCGACCCGGCGGAGGTGGCCGCCCAGCCGCTGCAGCTGGGCCTGTCGATGCGGGTGGAGGTGGACACCGAAGCGCGCGAAGGCAAGCGCCTGGTCGCGGCGGCAGGGCAGGCGCAGGCCTACACGACGGCGGTGTACGCCGACGAACTGGCCGAAGCCGACGTGCAGGTGCGCGCGATCATCGACGCGAATCTCTGACCCGGCCATGTCCCAGCCCAAGCCTCCGGTCGCGCTCCTGCTGGTCATCGGCGCGCTCACTTTCATCGACTTCCTGCAGAACGGCATGGCCACGTTCGGCGCCGCGCCCATCATGGGCGAGATCGGCGCCAGTCCCGAGGAATACACCACCATCGCGGTGATCTACGCCTGCGTGGCGGTGGTGATGATCGCCCTGCAGGGCTGGCTGGTGCATCGCCTGGGTTTGCGGCGCTACCTGCTGGCGTCGCTGGCCGCGGCGGGCGCCGGCGCGGCGGTGTGCGCCGTGTCGCACGATGCGGCGGGGTTCCTGCTGGGGCGGGTGGCAATGGCGATCGGATGTGCGGCGATGCTCACGTCGTCGCGGCTGACGGTCAACCTGATTCCGCCGGGCCCGGCGCGGTTCCATGGCATCAAGGCGCTGGCTACGGGGCTGTGCACGGGCACGGCGCTGGCGCCGTGGCTCGCGTCTGTTGCCGTGGACCATGACGGCTGGCCATTGATGTTCTGGCTGGTGGCGGTGTTGTCGCTGCTGGCCATGATACCGGTGGCGCGCTCGATGCCGGGGCGGGAGGGCGGGGCGACCGTCGCGGGGCAGGCGCGTCTTTTGCCGATCGCCGCGCTGGGGCTGGGCAGTTTCCTGCTGCTGCATGCCTTGCAGCGGTCTTATTACGACTTTTTCAGCGAGCGCTGGCTACTGCTGCTGTACGCCGTGGGCGGGCTGGCCGGTCTGGCCTGCTTCGTGCGGTCGGAAACGCGCAACGGCGCGCCGCTGCTGAATCTGGGCGGCATGAAAGAGGCGCGCTTCTTGAGCGGTCTGGCGCTCTTCATGCTGTGCTACCTGATGCTGGGCGCCAACGGCTATCTGGTGCCGGTGATGCTGCAGCGCGCGCTTGGACACAGCTGGTCCACGGCGGGCGAGTTCCTCGCGATGGGGCTGGGCGCCGGCGTGCTGACCTTTGCCGTGATGTCGCAGTTGCTGCCGCGCTGGCCGTCGCCGCGCAAGTTCTTCGTGGCCGGGTTCCTGGCGCTGGCTGCATTCGGCGTGCTGATGTCGCGCCTGACGCCGACCGCCAACCTGTGGACCGACGTCTTCCCCGCGCTGGCCTGCTATGGCGTGTTCATCATGATCATCATGCCGACGACCGCCATGCACACCTTCACGGGTCTGACCCGGGATCCGGCCGTCTTCGCGCACGCGCAGCAGGTCAAGAACATGCTGGCGCAGATCGGGCAGGCGCTGGGCATCATGGTGGCGACGGTGGGCCAGCAGTGGTTCGCGTCCCGGCATTACGACGCGCTGCAAAGCGGCGTCGCCACCGGCAACGCGCGCTTTGAGGCGGTGTTGAACCAATTGACCCAGTACTTCTCGACGGTGGCCGATCCGGCCCTGGCGCAGCAGATGGCCACGGCCCAGATCGCGCAGATGGTCACCCAGCAATCGGCGCTGCTGGCCAATCTGGATCACTTCCGCGTGCTGGCGGCGGTGGCGCTGGCCGGCGTCGTGGTCAGCCTGGCGCAGCGGGTCTTCCGCTAGGGAAGATCAATTGCCGGCCAGCTGGCCGATCACCTGCCGGGCCACGTCCGACAGCGACAGGCCGCCGTCCATTGCGGCGCGTTGCAGGCGCTCGTGCGCGGCTTGCTCGGTCAGCCCGTACTGGCTGATCAGCAGCAATTTGGCGCGGTCGATGCGCTTTTTCTCTTCCAGCGCGCCGCGCATGCTGCCCAGCGCATCGTCTGCGCGCTGCATGCGCAGCGCCTGCTCGCGCATCATGTCCAGGATAGACCGCTCCATCTCGCTGCCCACGCCGTCGGGGGGCGGCGCATCCAGCAGGCGGCTCTGCACGCTGAACACCATGCTTGGCGCGCGGCCGCTGGCGTGATCGGTGTAGCGGCTGAGCAGCAGCCGCCGGTCGTCCAGTTCCTGGCGGGTTTCGGCGATGCGCCGTTCGCATTGCTGCGCCAGCGCCTGGGCCAGCAGGCTTTCGACATCGCGCATGGCGTCCATGCGCGTGGTGCAGAGGTCAAACCACAACTCGGCCAGCGCGCTGTCCACGCGCTGGGCGCTGGCCGTGCGCTGCGCCATTTCGCGCATGCGCTGCACGGGCTGGCCATGTTGCTGGATGCGTTCCCAGCATTGCAGCGCTTCGCCGTCGGCGTATTGGGCGTAGATGTCGAAGCTGCGTTCCTGGTTGGCCGCCAGACCCAGCATGCGCGCCTTCTGGGCGTCGGTGAAAAAGCCGGCCGTAAACCCCATGACGCCGCAAGCGCGTTCCTGGCCGCTCAGTTCCTTGCCCTGCATGAAGTTCAGCAGGGCCACCAGGATGCGGGTGACGCCCGGATCCAGCGCAGAGTCCGCGGCTTCGAAGACCACGGCCAGCAGGCTGCCGATCAACTGGGTGTAGCGGGCGTCCGCGTCTTCCGCGGGCATGGACCGGTCTTGCACCTGGCGGCGCAGGCCGGGCAGCTCGTCCAGGCGGAACAGCGCGAAGGCGATGCAATTGAGCATGCGCGCCTTGCCGCTGGCGTGCGTGGTGTCGGCGGCCAGACCGTCCAGGAAGCGCCGCGCGTCCATTTCGACGGCGGACGCTTCGTCGCTCAGGTTGGCCAGCACGGGCAGCAGGCGTTCTTGCTGGCTGCACAGCGTCAGGTTGGAATAGCCGCGTTCCTTTTGCAGCGCATGCACCAGCGCGCTGACGCGCACCACCAGCCCGCAGGTGCTGGCCAAGGCCTCCAGGCCATGGAGTTCGCTGCGCCGGGCGGCAAGCAGAAAGCGCAACGGGGGCGGCATGTGGCGTTCGGCCATGGGACTTCCGGATTCAGGCGCTGCGGCGCAGTTCGGGTTCAGACAGGTGAGGCATGGGCGCGTCCGCAGCGCCGTACATCTGGCAGGCGGCGACGTCGCCGATGACCAGTACGGCCGGGCTGCGCAGCCCGAAGGCGGCCGCGTCGCACGCCATGGCGGCCAGCGTGGAGCGGCATTCGCGCTGATCGGACAGGGAGGCGCGTTCGATCATCGCCACGGGCGTGTCGGCGGCCATGCCGGCCGCCAGCAATTGGCTGCTCATGTCCTGCAATTTCGCCACTCCCATATAGACCACCAGCGTCGTGCGGCTGCGCGCCAGGCCCGCCCAGTCCGGCGTCGTGCCGTCCTGGGAATGGGCGGTGATCAGTGTAACGCCCTGGGCCATGCCGCGATGCGTCAAGGGGATGCCGCAGGACGTCGCGGCGGCGAGCCCGGCGGTGATGCCGTTGACGATTTCGCAGGCGACGCCATGGCTGCCCAGCCAAAGCGCTTCCTCGCCGCCGCGGCCGAAGATGCAGGGGTCGCCGCCTTTCAGGCGCGCCACCCGCAAGCCCTGGCGGGCGTAGCGCAGCATCAGGCGCTGGATGAATGCCTGCGGTGTCGAACGGCAGCCGCCGCGCTTTCCGACATACACAAGGCGCGCCTGCGGGCAGTAGTCCAGGACTTGGGGATTCACCAGGTCGTCGACCAGGACGACATCGGCCTGGCCCAGCGCCTTGACCGCTTTGAGCGTCAGCAGCTCGGGATCGCCGGGGCCTGCGCCAATCAGCCAGACGGTGGGTTTCATGTTTGGGCTCCGGGTGTCAGGGGGTGTTGATGAACAGGAGAAGGATGACGATGAACTGGATCAGGCACAGGCCTTTCCAGAAGGCCAGCGGATTGCGTTCGAGCAAAGGCAGGCGTTCGCTACCGCCGGCTGCGGCGCCGGGGTTGCGCAGCGCATGGGTGAACTCGGACAGCTCGGGCGTGCGCTCGCGCGGATCCGGATGCAGGGCGCGGCTTAGCGCGCTGTCGACCCATGCCGGGATCTCGCGGTCGCGGTCCAGCACGGACACGTAGGTCAGGCGCATCTGTGCGGCGCGGCTGCGGGCGCGGGCGGCGTCGGCGCCGTAGGGCAGGCGCCCGGACAGCATCTGGTAAAGGATCGCGGCCAGCGAATAGATGTCGGACCGGGTCGTGCCCGCCTCGCCCAGGAAGTACTCGGGCGCCGCGTACTGCGCGGTTCCCAGGACGGGGCCGGGTTCGTCGTCGGGCGCGCCCAGTTCCTGGATGCCGGCCGTGCGGGTGGAACCCAGGTCGATGATCTTGGCCGTGCCGTCCAGCGTGATCATGATGTTGTCCGGCCGCAGGTCCTGGTGCACGATCTCCAGGCGGTGAAAGGCCTGCAGGCCGCGCGCGACCTGTTCGATGATCGCAATGGCCGGTTCCAGCGCTGGCCGCGGATTGGCCGCCATCCATTGCGTCAGCGTGCGGCCTTCGATGTATTCGCTGACCGTGTAGAGCGTGCGGCGCTGGCGCGTGCGCGGCCAGGCGCGCACGACGTGGCGGCTGTCGATGCGGCGGGCCAGCCATTCCTCGGTCAGCAGCCGCTCCAGGTAGGCCGGATCGTGCCGCAGGTCCAGCGACGGGATCTTGATGACGACCGTATCACCGCTGGCGATGTCGTTCGCAAGATAGACATGGCTGCGGCTGCTGGCGCGCAATTCGTCCACGATGCGAAAGCCCTCGAATTCCTGCCCCACGTCCAGCAGGGGAGGACAGGGCAGGCTGCCGGAGTATTGGGCGATCTCGCCGGCCTGGCGCGCGGGCAGGGCGTCCACGCGCACGATCTGCATCGTCAGGTTGTCGTCGCTGCCGCGTTCCAGGGCAAGCCGCACCAGGGCGCGGGCGGCGGCGTCCAGGTTGTCGCCGTGGGCGGTGACGGCGTCGCGCAGGTCCTGGTCCGTGATGTGTTCGTACACGCCGTCGGTGGCCAGCAGAAACACGTCGCCGCGTTCCACGGACTGCGTGTGGTAGTCGATTTCCAGGTGCGGGGCCAGACCCATGGCGCGCCCCAGGTAGCTCTTGTCGTGGGCGACCCAGACGCGGTGGTCTTCGGTCAACTGTTCCACCGCGCCGTCGCGCAGGCGGTAGATGCGGGCGTCGCCGATGTGCAGGATGTGTGCGGTGGCGCCCTTGAGCACCATCACAGTCAGCGTGCACACATAGCCCCGGTCCTGGTCCTGGCCGTGGCGCTGGCGGCTTTGCGAATGCAGCCAGGCATTGGTTGCGCCCAGCACCTTCTGGGCCGACTTCTTCACCGACCACGTTTCCGGCGTGCAGTAATAGTCTTCCAGAAAGCTCGCCACCGCGGTTTCGCTGGCGATGTGGCTGACGTTGCTGCTGCTGATGCCGTCGGCCAGCGCGATTGCGATGCCCTTGGCGCCTAGCAGCGGCTCGCCCGGTACGCACATCCCATGGAAGTCCTGGTTGACGGGCTTGACACCGGCTTCGGTGTGCTGGCCCGCCGCCACCTTCAAAGAGGCGGCGGGAGCGCCGGGCGCGTAGCTGTCCATGCGAAGGGCGCGGGGATCAGTTGAAGCGGCGCTTGGGCGCGGTCTTCATGTGCGTGGTGTAAAGCGTCAGGCCGGTCAGCGATATGCCGCCGACCAGGTTGCCCAGCACCACCGGGATTTCGTTCCAGATCATGTAGTCCATGATCGAGAAATTGCCGCCCATGATCATCGCCGACGGGAACAGGAACATGTTGACGATGGAGTGCTCGAAGCCCATTGCGAAAAACAGCATGACCGGCATCCACATGGCGATGACCTTGCCGCTGACGGTCGTGGAGATCATGGCGCCGACCACGCCCAGCGACACCATCCAGTTGCACAGCACGCCGCGGATGAAGATCGTCAGCATGCCGCCCGCGCCGTATTCCTTGTAGCCCAGCGTGCGGTTTTCGCCGATGTGCGAGATGACCTGGCCGACCTTGTTGGGCGGCACCGAAAAGCCGTAGGTGAATACGATGGCCATCAGGACGGCCACGGTCAGCGCGCCCAGGAAGTTGCCCACGAATACCAGGCCCCAGTGCTTGAGGATGCCGCCGGCGGTGACGCCCGGACGCTTGTCGAACAGCGCCAGCGGCGTCAGGACGAAGACCCCGGTCAACAGGTCGAAGCCCATCAGATACAGGATGCAGAAACCCACCGGAAACAGCGCCGCGCCCAGGATGGGCGATTCGGTCTGCACCGTGACGGTTACCGCAAAGACTGCGGCGATCGCCAGGATGCCGCCGGCCATGAAGGCGCGGATCAGGACGTCGCGCGTCGCCATGTAAAGCTTGGATTCGCCTGCATCCACCATCTTGGTGACGAACTCGGAGGGAGCTAGGTAGGACATGATGTTTCCTGTTGCTTTAAAGAGGGATTGGTGATTGCGGCGGCGCCCGTCAGGCGATTTCCACCGCGTCGCCGTTAAAGCGCGCCTGCCAGGTGCGCAGGCGCTGGTCGGGGTATTGCACGCAGCTGCCGTCCGCCAGGCGGAAGTGCTGCTTGTAGAGCGGCGAAGCCACCACCAGGTCGCCGTTCAACTGGCCGACGATGCCGCGGCCGATGACGTTGGCGCCCGATTTCGGATCGCGGTTGGACACGGCGTACAGCGTGGGGCCGTCGGCGTCGGGCAGGTAGAACAGGGCCACCTGCGCGCCGTCGACCAGCGCGACCACGCCGGAATTCGCCACCAGGTCCTGTCGCAGGCAGGCGTGTAGCCACACGGGCTGTTGCAAGGGTTGGGCGGACATCAGGCGATCTCCTCGGCAATCGGGATGACGCGCGCGGCGGCGCGCGCCGGGGCCGGCCTGGGCTGGCCGCGTTCCTGCACAAACTGGATGTCGGGATCGCCGCCGCTTTCGTTGACGAAGGTGCGGAAGCGCTTGAGCTTTTCGGGATCGCTGATGGCGTTGGCCCATTCGCATTCGTACCGGTCCACCACCAGCTGCATCTGCGCTTCCAGCTCGGCGGCCAGGCCCAGGCTGTCGTCGATCACCACCTGCTTCAGGAATTCCAGGCCGCCTTCCAGGGACTCGCGCCACACCGAGGTGCGCTGCAGCTTGTCGGCCGTGCGGATGTAGAACATCAGCAGACGGTCGATGTAGCGGATGAGGGTGGCGTCGTCCAGATCGGTGGCGAACAGTTCGGCGTGGCGCGGGCGCATGCCGCCGTTGCCGCACACGTACAGGTTCCAGCCGTTTTCGGTGGCGATCACGCCGATGTCCTTGCTTTGCGCTTCGGCGCACTCGCGGGTGCAGCCGGACACGGCGAACTTCAGCTTGTGCGGCGCGCGCAGGCCCTTGTAGCGGTGCTCAATGTCCAGCGCCATCTTCACGCTGTCCTGCACGCCGTAGCGGCACCAGGTGCTGCCGACGCAGGATTTCACCGTGCGCGTGGACTTGCCGTAGGCGTGGCCCGTCTCGAAGCCCGCGGCAATCAGCTCCGACCAGATGGACGGCAGCTCGTGCAACTGTGCGCCGAACAGGTCGATACGCTGACCGCCCGTGACCTTGACGTACAGCTTGTACTTCTTGGCCACGGCGCCGATGGCGATCAGGCCGTCGGGCGTGACCTCGCCGGCCGGCATGCGCGGCACCACGGAATAGGTGCCGTTCTTCTGCATGTTGGCCATGAACGTGTCGTTGGTGTCCTGCAGCGGCACCAGATGCGGATCCTGGATGGGCCGGTTCCAGCACGACGCCAGGATGCTGCCCACGGCGGGCTTGCAGATCTCGCAGCCCACGTGGCCGCGGCCATGGCTGGCCAGCAGTTCCTCGAACGATTCGATGCCGCCCACGCGCACGATCGCGTAGAGCTCCTGGCGGGTGTAGGCGAAGTGCTCGCACAGGCTCTTGTCCACCGCGACGCCGCGGCTGGCCAGCTCATGTTCGACCACTTGCTTGAGCAGGCCGGCGCAGCCGCCGCAGCCGGACGCAGCCTTGGTGCAGGCCTTGACGCCTGCCAGGTCCGTACAGCCGCCGTCGATGGCGTCGCAGATGGCGCCCTTGTTCACGTTGTGGCACGAACAGATGGTGGCGGCAGCGGGCAGGGCGTCCACGCCCAGCAGCGGCGCGGCCTGGCCTTGCGGCAGGATCAGGCTGGACGGATCGGCCGGCGGCGCGATGCCGTTCTGCGCGTACTGCAGCAGAGTGTCGTAGTAGCTGTTGTCGCCCACGAGCACCGCGCCCAGCACGCGCTTGCCGTCGGCCGACACCACCAGCCGGCGGTAGCTGGAGCCGGCTTCGTCGATGAATCGGTAGCTGCGCGAACCCGGCGTGGCGCCGTGCGCGTCGCCGATCGAACCCACGTCCACGCCCAGCAGCTTGAGCTTGGTGGACATATCGGCGCCCGTGAAAGGCTGCTCGGGCGCGCCGCAAAGCTCGGCCGCCACGATGCGCGCCATCTGGTAGCCGGGCGCCACCAGGCCGAACACCGCGCCGTTCCAGGATGCGCATTCGCCGATGGCGTAGATTTGGTCGTCGCTGGTGCGGCAATGGTCGTCGATGGCGACGCCGCCGCGCTCGGCCAGCGCCAGCCCGGCCTTGCGCGCCAGGAACACCTGCGGGCGGATTCCGGCCGAAAACACGATCAGGTCGGTTTCCAGCGGCGCGCCCTCGGCAAAGCGCATGCGGTAACGGTACTGCGTGCCGGGCTTGATGTCCTGCGTGGCGCGCGACAGGTGCACGCCCACGCCCAGCGATTCGATACGCGCCTTCAGCGCCGCGCCGCCGGCCTCGTCCAGTTGCACCGGCATCAGGCGCGGCGCGAATTCCACCACGTGCGCTTCCAGGTTCAGCGACTTGAGCGCATTGGCCGCTTCCAGCCCCAGCAGGCCGCCGCCCACGACCACGCCGCGCCGCGCGCCGCGGGCCGCTTCGCGGATCAGGTCCAGGTCGTCGATGGTGCGATACACCAGGCGCGACGTGCCTTCGGCGCCCGCGATCGGCGGCACGAAGGGGTAAGAGCCGGTGGCCAGCACCAGCTTGTCGTAGGCCGTGCGGCCGCTGGCGGTAACCACCTCCTGCTGGCGGCGGTCGATGTCCAGCACCGGCTCGCCCAGGTGCAGGGTCACGCCTTCCTGTTCATAGAGCGAAGCCTCGCCCATCGCCATTGATTCGGCGTCGCGCCCGTTCAGGTATTCGGAAAGGTGGACGCGATCATAGGCGCGGCGGGTTTCCTCGCCGAAAACGTGGATGCGATAGCGCTCCAGGGCGCCGCGGGCGATCAATTGCTCGACGCAATGATGGCCCACCATGCCGTTGCCGATGACAACCAGCGTCTGCAAGGAATCGGATGTGGCCGCTGCATTCATGGGATTTCCCCAGGCTTGGAAATTCGGGTTTCAGAAGACAAACGGCGCCCTGGACCTTTCGGTCGGGGCGCCATTGCCGGTACTGCTCAAGTTGTCTTGCCGGGTTTGCACCCGCACATGGCTTATCAAGCAAAGTCCGTGCCAGGTTGCGGATGAGGCGGGCGACTCGCGCACTACGACGCAGTTTTCATTGGGAAGAAGGCATTGGCTCGGGAGAAATCAGCCAGGGCCCGGCGTTGGCATTGCTCCGGGCCCGTGCTTCAAACCGGTGCAACTCCCTGTGCGCGTTGCACCGGTTTGGCGCAGTGCACCATGGGTAAATGAACCGTCGCCAATAGTTGTTCTTAAATGAGAATAATTGTTATTATTGCGGGTTGGCCCCGTTCCCGATGCTGTTTCCCTATGTCTCGTTCATCCATGCCAAGAAAGGGATGGCTCGCCCACTACCGCGAGCTGTTCGGCATATGGCGGCGCAAGAACTTGCATGACGGCGAGGACGCCATCCAGGATGCCGTGGTCAAAATGCTGGAGAACGGGCTGGGCGGCGTCGATGACCCGCGAGCCTATCTGTCCCGCAGCACCGCCAACGGCTTGATCGACCGCCATCGACGTCGCACGCTGCTGGAGTTTCGCCCTTGGGACGATCTGGACGAAGACGAGCATCCGTCGGTGGAAGACGGACAGGCGTCGATCTTCACGGCGGAATTGCTTGACGCCCTGATGGTTGCCTTGCAGGAATTGCCGCTGGCATGCCAGAAGGTCTATATCCGTCATCGGATAGAGGGCTGGACGCATGCGGAGATCGCGCGGGACCTGGGGGTGTCGCGCAGCATGGTTGAAAAACACATGAACCGCGCTCTGCTGCATATTCACGAGAGGCTGCAAAAATACTCGCCGTACTGACTGCGGCGACAAGCGCCCTCGAACGTCTTGCTGGATGTGAGGGTGCGAAAATTCCCGTATTCCCCAATGCCGTGAACACTGTCGCTTGACTATGGCCCTTGACGATCCGAATACTCCTGACGACCTGCGCCGGCGCGCCGTTTATTGGCTGACCCGGATGCAGTCGGGAGACGCCACGCACGAAGAGGTCGATGCGTGCGCCGCCTGGCGCCGCGCGAACCCGGAGCATGATCGCGCCTACCGCAGCGTCGAGTTTTTCTGGACGGCCTCGGGCCATCTTCCGCAAAAGAAGCTGCGCGCCATTCTGGCCAGCGGCGAAGCGCCCGGGCTGGATTCGCGGGGGCTGACGCGGCGGCAATTCGGTTGGGGCGTGGCAGGGGCCTGTGCCGCTGTCGCGGCGGGGGCCATCTATCTGCCCGCAATGCTCGCCGCGCCGGCCCTGCATCAGGCGTCGATGGATACGGGAAAAGGCGCGAGCCGCGAATCGGTGCTGCCTGACGGATCCGTGCTGACCTTGAATGTGGGCACGCGGTTGGACGTCGCCCTGTACCAGGACCGGCGTGTGATCGAGCTGGCGGCGGGCGAAGTCTTCCTGAGCGTGGCGCCGGACCGTTCGCGGCCCTTTGTGGTGAAGGCTGGCGATGCCGTGGTCACTGTCACGGGCACCCGTTTCAACGTGCGGCGCGATGCATCCAGCGTGAAGGTGGCGGTTGAATCGGGTTCCGTGACGGTATCTTCGGGCAACTGGTGGAACACGGAACGGCGGGATCTGCGCGCGGGCCAGGCGGTCGAGGTCGGCGGCAGCGGGGTGCTCAGCGAGGGCGCGGTGAACATCCAGAACGTCACGGCATGGCGCCAAGGAAAGATCGTGCTGGACAACGCGCCGCTGCGCGACGCCGTTGCCGAAATGAACCGCTATCTTGCCCACCCGGCGATCCTGGACGCTGCGCACCTTGGCGACTATCGGGTCGCGGGCGTCTTCAGCATTGACGACCCCCAATCCATGTTGGGCGCGCTGCCGGCCATTGCTCCGGTCAAGCTCGAACGCCTGCCCGACGGGCGCACCCGCATTCTTGCGCGTTCGGCAAAGTAGGGCGTTTCGCCCCGGACTGCCTGCCCAGGGGATATGGCCGGCAGTTACAAAATAGTTATCGTTTTCATTGAGGTGATCACCCGGTCTGTCCGTCTACCCCTATGAGAAGGCAGTCCCGCATTGCGGGCATGCCTCGGGAGGACCTTGGCCAAGGGTTGCGGCGCACTGCGCCGATCATCATCTGATCTGGAAACGGAAGACCGTGAAAACCGAAGTACAACGCAAAGCGCGCGATTCGCGCGCACCTTTGGCCGTGGGCGCGCTAGCGATTTCAATCGCCCTGGGATTGGGCATTGCGCCGCCGCCCGCGCATGCGCAAGATGCCGCCGTGCATGTCTCCATTCCCGCGCAGCCGCTGGGCCAGGCGCTGCTGCAATTGGGAAGACTGACTTCCCTGCAGATTTTCTACGCACAGGATCTGGTGCAAGGCCTGCATGCTCCCGCCATCTCGGGAACCCTTACGCCGGAACAGGCGCTGCAGCAGTTGCTCCGGGGCAGCAATCTCGAGTATTCGCGCCAGGGCAATAACGTGACGCTTTCGCGGCCGGCAGGGGCGGGCGCGGCCGTGCTGGCGCCGGTGACCGTGGATGGGCGCTACGGCGCCACCACCGAAGGCACGGGCACGTACACCGTGCGCGAAACCGCCGCAGCAACGGGTCTGCGGCTTTCGCCGCGCGAAACGCCGCAGTCCGTCAGCGTTGTCACCCGGCAGCAGATCGAGGACCAGAACCTCACGACGCTGGGGGAATCCTTCAAGAGCGTGACGGGTATCGTGACTTCCACGTCCGACGTCGATCGCACCGACATCCATTCCCGAGGCTTTTTTGTCGACACTTATCAGTACGACGGAATTCCGGTGTCGACCAAGAACGACTTTTTCGGCACGTCCAATTTCGACCCGATCCTGTATGACCGGATCGAGGTCGTGCGGGGCGCGACGGGACTGATGACGGGCGCTGGCAATCCGGGGGCGTCGGTCAACCTGGTGCGCAAGCGCGCGTCCAGCAAAGTCTTCACGGGCGCGCTGGGGGTTGGCGTGGGTTCATGGGACCATCATCGCGCAACCGTCGACCTTTCCACCCCGCTCAATGAAAATGGTTCGGTCCGCGCGCGGGTGTCGGGCATGATGGAGGAGCGCGATTCCTACCTGGATCGCTATCACACACGCAACCGGGCAATGCTCTTCACGGCCGAGGCCGACCTGACCGCCAACACCACGGTCAGGATTGGATTCGAGCATCAGGCCAAGCGCCCGACCGAAGTCACCTGGGGCGGCCTGCCCATGCTGTATAGCGATGGTAGCCCCGCCGACTGGTCGCGTCATTTCAGCATTGGCGCCTACTGGACCAACTGGAACACCACCAGCGATACGGTCTACGCGGGAATTGACCACGAATTCGCCAATGGATGGACGCTCACGGCCAACGCGAGTCGTCTCGACAGCAAATACAACTCGAAGCTGCTTTACCTGCTGGGGCAGCCGGACCGTGTGACGGGGGAAGGGTTGGGCGCATTTGCCAACCGTTCGCGTCAGGAGTTCGACCAGAACAGCGGCTCGCTGCAGGCATCGGGACCGTTCGAGCTGTTTGGACGGCGGCACGAAGCGGTGATCGGGCTGGTCGGCAGCAGTTCCCGCCACCGGGCCGGCAATTATCCGCCGCTTGAAACGAGTCCCATCGGCAACATATTCGCGTGGGACGGCTCGTATCCGGAGCCGACCTGGGGCGAGTTCTACAGCCTGCCCACGGAAGTGACCCGGCAAACCGCGCTTTACGGCGCCGTGCGACTGTCCCTGAGCGATTCGCTCAAGCTCATCGTTGGCGGCCGGCAGACCCGCTGGAAGCGCGACAACGGCGCCGACAGCATGCGGCACAACGAATTCACGCCCTATGCCGGATTGGTCTACGACTTCAATGAGGTCTATTCGGGCTATGTCAGCTACACCGACATTTTTCAGCCGCAGTCGTATCGCGACGCCAACGGCGGATTCCTGGATCCGGTCGTGGGGAAGAGCTACGAAACCGGCGTGAAGGCCGACTACTTTGAAGGGCGGCTCACCACCGCGCTGTCGATTTTCCGGATTGAACAGGACAATGTGGCCGAACGCGATGGCGAGAATTTCGTTCCCGGCACATCCGAATTCGCCTATCGCGGCGCCAAGGGCCTGACGAGCGAGGGGTTTGAACTGCAGGCATCCGGTGAACTCACGCCAGGGTGGCAATTGTCGGCTGGCTTTTCGCGCGCGCTGGTGCGCAATCCCGACGGTAGCCGCTACACGCCGTACCGGCCGCAGAACCTGGCGCATCTCTTTACGACTTATGTGGTGCCGGGCACGTCAGGCAAGCTGACTGTCGGCGGCGGCGTCCAGTGGCGCAGCGCCGTTTATATTGATCAGACAACCTCGAGTGGCGTGAAAGCCAGAAGGGAGCAAGGGTCGGTGACAATCGCCAACCTGATGGCCACCTACCGCTTTACGCCCAATCTGTCGGCGCAGCTCAACGTCAACAATCTCTTCGACAAGAAGTACTTCAACCTGACTGGCGACGGGCAGGGATTCTACGGATCGCCGACCAAGGCGATGCTGACGGTTAAATACGCCTTCTAGCCCGCATCATCAGCCGAACGCCGCCTGCACCGCGGCGAACGCCGCGGCGACCAGCGGATCCTCGCGGCGCGAGGCCAGGGTGATGAAGGACAGCTCGGCCTGGATCGACAGCCCCTTCACCAGTTGCAGGCCGCTGGCCTGCGATTCACGCAATGCGATGGAGTCGCGGGCCAGCGACAGGCCCACGCCCGAGCGCACCAGGTCCAGCATGGAGGCCTCCTGGTCGACCTCGGCCACGGCGTGGGGCGCGATGCCCAGCGCGTCGAACTTCGCGGACAGCAGGCGGTGGTGCACGGAGTCGGGCGGCGTCCAGATCCACGGCAACGCCGCGATCTCGGCCCAGTCCCGGCCCGCCACCTGTGCGCTCCAGCCCTTGGGCGCCACCACGTAATAGGCGAACGACGCCAGCGGCCGCGCGTGCAGCCCCGGCGGATTGCCACTGGGCTCGTGCGGGCCCAGATAGAAGCCCACATCCAGCTCGCCCGAGCGCACCTGCCGGCCGACCGACCCGGACATGCCGTGGCGCAGGGTGGGGCGGATCTTGGGGTAATGCTCCACCAGGTACTGCAGCGTGGCGCCCAGCCGCAGGAATTCAGGGTCCAGGATGGTGCCGATGCGCAATTCGCCCTGCACCGTGTCGCGCAGGGCGCCGATGGCGCGCTGGAAATCGTCCAGCGCATCCAGCACCCGCAGCGCAGGCGGCAGAAGCGCCCGCCCGTCGGCATTGGGAGCCAGGCCCTGCGCCGTGCGCGAGAACAGGGTCAGGTCCAGCGACTCCTGGAAGTTCTTGAGCTGCAGGCTCAGCGCCGGTTGCGTCAGGTGCAGATGCTCGGCGGCGCGGGTAAGGTTGCCTTCACGAGCCACGGCGGCGAAGGTGCGGATGTGCTTCAGGTCCATGACGGAGTCCATCGGGAAAAGGACAAGGGCAAAAATGGGGCAGCATTATTAAAGATGCTTATGTTCCGCTTTTCAACATTTGATTGGACAGGCGCCCCGGCCTGCGCCACAGTCTCGCATGATGCCCGGCGCGCACATGACTCCGCAGCCGGGTCGGCTCACCCCGCCGACGCCCGCTACGGGCCCGGAACCAGATAAGAAGAGCTTATGGAGACATACGACTACATCATCGTGGGCGCGGGCTCGGCCGGCTGCGTGCTGGCCAACCGCCTGAGCCGCGATCCTGCCGTGCAGGTCCTGCTGCTGGAAGCCGGCGGGCGCGACAACTACCACTGGATCCACATTCCGGTCGGCTACCTGCACTGCATCGGCAACCCCCGCACGGATTGGATGTACCGCACGCAGGAAGAGCCTGGCCTGGGCGGAAGGTCGCTGATCTACCCGCGCGGCCGCGTGCTGGGCGGCTGTTCGTCGATCAACGGCATGATCTACATGCGCGGCCAGAAGCAGGACTACGAAGACTGGGCGGCGCTGTCCGGCGATCCGGCTTGGGGCTGGGACCAGGTCCTGCCCGTTTTCAAGCGCAGCGAGGACTACCACCGCGGCGCGGACGAATTCCACGGCGCGGGCGGCGAGTGGCGCGTGGAATCGCAGCGCCTGCGCTGGGACATCCTGGAATCCTTCGCCAGCGCGGCCGAACAGGAAGGGATCCCGCGCGTGCAGGACTTTAACCGCGGCGACAACTTCGGCTGCGGCTATTTCGAAGTCAACCAGCGGCGCGGCTGGCGCTGGAACACCTCCAAGGCGTTCCTGCGCCCGGTGCAAAAGCGCCGGAACCTGCACGTCATGACCGGCGTCCTGGCCGAGCAACTGGAATTCGACGGCACGCGCTGCGCCGGCGTGCGCGTGCACCAGGGCGGACGCACCACCACGCTGCGGGCCCGGCGCGAAGTCATCCTGGCGGCCGGCGCGGTGAACACGCCGCAACTGCTGGAGGTCTCCGGCATTGGCGAACCCGCGCGCCTGCGCGAAAGCGGCATCGCCCTGCGCCACGCCCTGCCGGGCGTGGGCGAGAACCTGCAGGACCACCTGCAACTGCGCGTCATTATCAAGGTCAACGGCGTGAAGACGTTGAACCGCATCGCATCGACCTTGCTGGGCAAGGCCGGCATCGGCCTGGAATACCTGGTCAACCGCAGCGGCCCCATGAGCATGGCGCCGTCGCAGCTAGGCGCCTTCGCCAAGTCGGATCCCGGCCAGGCGCGCGCCAACGTGGAATTCCACGTGCAGCCGCTGTCGCTGGGCGCCTTCGGCGAACCCCTGCATGGCTTCGACGCCTTTACCGCCAGCGTCTGCAACCTACGGCCCACGTCGCGCGGCAGCGTCCACGCGCAGGGGCCGGCGGGCCAGAAGGGCTTTGAGGCGCCCCTCATCCGCCCCAACTACCTCAGCACCGAAGAAGACCTGCGCGTGGCGGCGGATTCCATCCGCCTGGTCCGCCGCATCGCGGCCGCGCCGGCCCTGCAGGCCTACCGGCCGGATGAATGGCTGCCGGGCCCGGCCTTCCAGACCGAAGACGAACTGCGGCAGGCGGCCGGCAAGATCGGCACCACCATCTTCCATCCCGTGGGCACCTGCGCGATGGGCCGGGACGCCGACAGCGGGGCAGTGGTCGACGCGCGCCTGCGGGTACACGGCCTGAAGGGCCTGCGCATCGCCGACGCCTCCATCATGCCGCTGATCACCTCGGGCAACACCAATTCGCCCACCATCATGATCGCGGAGCGCGCTGCCGATATGATCCGGGAGGAGGCGGGTGCAATGGCGGGGTAGTGATCCCTCCACGCAAAGAAGCCGCCATTGAGGGCGGCTTCCTCGCATGGGCCCGCTGACTTTCAGCGCAGCGACCGATACGTCTGCTGGCGCTGCGGATGCGTCAGCATTACCTGCCAGAGCTGGCCCTCGCGCGACCGGAAGAACCCGGCGCAGCACATCAGGTAGTACTTCCACATCCGGTAGAACCGGGTGCCGTAGCGCGATTCCAGCGCGGGCCAGGCGTGGTCGAACCGGTCCCACCAGGCCATCAGCGTGCGGTCGTAGTCGGCGCCGAAGTTGTGCCAGTCTTCGATGATGAAGCGGCCTTCGACGGCCGTGGCGATCTCCCGCGCGGAGGGCAGCTTGCCGTTGGGGAACACATAGCGGTCGATCCACGGATCGGTGCTCTGGCTGGTGGAGGCGATGCCGATGGTGTGCAGCAGGAACACGCCCTCCGGGGCCATCAGCCGTTGCACATTGGTGAAGTACGTGTCGTAGTTCTTCGGTCCCACGTGTTCGAACATGCCCACCGAGACCACCTTATCGAAGCGGCCCTGCAGGTCGCGGTAGTCCTGCAGCAGCAGTTCAACCGGCAGGCCCTTCACGCGCTCTTGCGCCAAGGCAAGCTGTTCCTTGGACACCGTCACGCCCGTGACCTTGACGCCGTAGCGCTCGGCCGCGAACTTGGCCAGGCCACCCCAGCCGCAGCCGATGTCCAGCAGGGTCTCGCCTTCCTTCAATTGCAGCTTGCGGCAGATCATCTCCAGCTTTGCCTCTTGTGCCTCTTCCAGCGTCTGGGCGTGTTCCCAGTAGGCGCAGGAGTAGATCATCCGGCTGTCCAGCATGGCCTCGAACACGTCGTTGCCGGCGTCGTAGTGCTGCTCGCCGACTTCGAACGCCCGGTTCTTGGATTGCAGGTTGAACAGCTTGTGGCGCAGGTGCTCGGCGATCAGCTTGATACGCGCCACGCCCAGCGCCGCCGACCCCATGTCCGCGCGCAGCAGGCGGGTGAAAAGCTCGTCCAGTTGCTCGCAGTCCCACTCGCCGTCCATGTACGATTCGCCCAGGCCCAGCGACCAGCTGGCGAACACCCGTTCGTACATATGCTTGTCATGAACCTGAATGTCCCAGGGGCGCGTCCCATTGATCTGGACGTCTGCGCGCGCAAGCACGTCCTGCAGGACTTTAGGGGGTTCGGGGGGAGGGGAGGCGGTGACGCTGGATTGACCGGCAGGCTGCTCGGTCAGCGGAGAGACAGGACTGCTTTGCTGCATACGGACTCCATATCAATTTTGGGATGACTGATCTGGCAATGCCTTGATGCTTTTTACTGTGCGCCCTTCAGGGTGCGCAACTCCAATTTAATGATTGCATCGGCGTCATAGGCAATGGCAATGTCCGCGCGCCGGGCGCGCCTCCTATAAGATAGCGGCCACATGCGCCGCCGCGCGCCGATCCGTGGAGAGTATTGACAGTGGACGCCCGCCTGGAACCCCGTTTGGAATACGTCGCCTGCGCCAGTCCGGCTGGCTTGCACCGCATGGCCTATTGGGAATGGGGCGATCCCGCCAATGACCGGGTGCTGCTTTGCGTCCACGGCCTGACCCGCAGCGGGCGCGACTTCGATGCGCTGGCGCGGCGCCTGGCCGGCAGCTATCGCGTGGTGTGCCCCGACGTGGTCGGGCGCGGCCGCTCCGACTGGCTGGTCAATCCGGCGTTCTACACCGTTCCGCAGTACGTGTCCGACATGGTGACCCTGATTGCGCGGCTGCGCCCCGCCAGCCTGTCGTGGGTGGGCACGTCGATGGGCGGCCTGATCGGCATGGCGCTGTCCGGCGCCGCCGTGTTCGCCAAGGCCATGCTGGCCATGCGTCCGCATGCAGGCATGCTGCCGCCCGACCAGGCCATCCGCCTGGACAAGCTGGTGCTCAACGACGTGGGCCCGCGCCTGGAGAACGGCGCCTTGTCCCGCATCGGCCAGTATGTGGGCGAACCCGGCGAATTCGCCTCGTTCGAAGACGCCGTGAAGACCATGCGCGCCAATTCGGAAACCTTCGGGCCGCATACCGATGCGCAGTGGGCGGACTTGGCCAAGTACCTGTACCCCGAGCAGGGCGGCAAATGGGTCAAGCATTACGACCTGGCGATCGCCCAGGCGCTGGCCGCGCAGATGCCTGAAGAACTGGCCGCGGGCGAACAGATCCTGTGGCGTTCCTATGACGCCGTCGATTGCCCAATCCTGATCGTACGCGGCGCGCTGTCCGACCTGCTGACGCGCGCCACCGTCGACGAAATGCTCAAGCGCAATCCGCGCGCGCGGGCGCACGAAGTGCCCGGCGTGGGGCATGCGCCCACGCTCATCGCTGACGACCAGATCGACCCGGTGGCCAATTTCCTGCTGGCCTGAACGGCGGGCGGCAATGTGGGGACAGCACGGCGCTAGGCTTGGCGGCGGGCCTTCTCTACAATAGCCGGATGAAATCGCCCACCTTGAACATCGACCTGCATTGCCATTCCACCGTCTCGGACGGCGCTCTTGCGCCCCGGGACGTGGCGCAGCGGGCGTACGCCAATGGCGTGGATGTCTGGGCATTGACCGATCACGACGAAGTAGGCGGCCTGGCCGAAGCCTCCGCCGCAGCCCAGGAGCTGGGCATGCGCTTTGTCACCGGGGTCGAAATTTCCGTCACGTGGGCGGGCCTGACGGTGCATATCGTGGGCCTGCGGTTCGACCCCCAAAACGCCACCCTGATCGAGGGCCTGCGCAAGACCCGCTCCGGCCGTGCCGACCGCGCCAAGCGCATCGGCGAACGCCTGGCCGGCATGGGCATGCCCGGCGCCTACGAAGGCGCGCTGCCGTTCGCCGGCAACCCGGAACTGATCAGCCGCACGCACTTTGCGCGGTATCTGGTGGAAGCCGGATACTGCCCCGATGTCCAGACCGTCTTCAACAAGCACCTGGGCGACGACTGCCCTGGCCACGTGCCGATGCAATGGGCCACGCTGGCCGACGCCGTCGCCTGGATTCGCGGGGCGGGCGGGCAGGCCGTCATCGCGCATCCGGGCCGCTACAAGTACACGCCCCTGCAGTTTGCCGCGCTGTTCGACGAATTCCTGCAACTGGGCGGCGTGGGCATCGAGGTCAACACGGGCAGCCATACCGTGGAAGAAGCCCGCCAGTACGCCGACGTGGCGCGCCGCTACGGGTTCCTGGCCTCGCGCGGTTCCGACTTTCACAGCCCCAAGGAAAGCCGGATGGACCTGGGCAGCCTGCCGCCGCTGCCATCCGACTTGAAACCGGTCTGGCACGACTGGTTCTGACGCGGGCGGCAAGCGCCGCCCATCCTGCTAGATACCGACAGTGACCGCGCCCAAGCGGCGCAACCGCCATGAATAAAGCCTTTGTTAAAGAGTCCGACCACGAGGACGACGACGATCTGCCGCAAGCCCAGGCCCTGCCGGCCGGCACCAAGAATTACATGACGCCGGAAGGGTACGAGCGCCTGCGCACCGAACTGACGCAGCTGATGAACGTGGAACGACCGGCCGTCGTGCAGGTGGTGTCATGGGCCGCGTCCAACGGCGACCGCTCGGAAAACGGCGACTATCTCTATGGCAAGAAGCGCCTGCGCGAGATCGACCGGCGCATGCGCTTCCTGACCAAGCGGCTGGACATCGCCGAGGTCGTCGACCCCAAGGCCCAGCCCAACCGCGACCAGGCGTTCTTCGGCGCGACGGTCTACTACGTGGACAAGGCGGGCGAAGAGCACACCGTCACCATCGTCGGCGTGGACGAGGCCGAGCCCCTGGCCGGCAAGATCAGCTGGATCTCGCCGGTGGCGCGCGCCCTGATCAAGGCAAAGGAAGGCGACACGGTCGTGCTGCGCACGCCGGCGGGCATCGACGAGCTGGATATCCTGGAAGTCCGGTATCCGGAATAAAAATAACGGGCGCCGGCTTTTGGCCGGCGCCCGTGCGGTGGGCGGGATCTACGTCCCTGCCTCGGTTGGCGGCTTGCGCCGCCGGTTCCCCTGGGGCTTGCTGCGAATTTCTCGCGGGCTTACTTCTTGCGTTCGGCGATGGATTTTTCGGCCTTGTTGACCAGGTCTTCGCCGATCTGCTTCTTCCACTTTTCGTAGACGGGCTTGGTGGCCTTGACGAAGGCGTCGTGGTCCGCCTGCGACAGCGACGTCACGGTGACGCCGTGGCCGGCGATTTCCTTCAGCAGCGACGGATCCTCAGGCGTCACGCCCTTGCGCGCGATCACGATCTGCTGTTTGCCGGCGTCCAGCGCGGCCTGGCGCACGATGTCGCGGTCCTTCTCGGACCACGAGTTCCAGACTTCGCGGTTGACCACGAAGATCAGCGGATCGGCCACGTAGTTCCACAGCGTCAGGTACTTCTGGCCCACGGTGTAGAGCTTGGACCCCGTGTAGATCGACAGCGGGTTTTCCTGGCCGTCCACGGCGCCGCTGGCCAGCGCCGGCTGCGCGTCCGCCCAGCTCATCTGCGTGGGGTTGGCGCCCAGCGCGGTAAAGGTGTCGATGTACAGCGGCGAACCCACCACGCGCAGCTTCATGCCCTTCATGTCCTCGGGCTTCTTGATCTCGCGCTTGGAGTTGCTGACCTGGCGGTAGCCGTTCTCGCCCCAGGCCAGCGGCACTACGCCGGCCTTTTCAATGAGCGTGAACATCTCCTTGCCCACGTCGCCCTGCACCAGCGCGTCGATGGCTGCATAGTCGGGCATCAGGAAGGGCAGGGAGAACAGGTTGAGCTGCTTGACCTGCGGCGACCAGTTAATGGTGGAGCCCACGGCCATGTCGATCACGCCCTGGCGGATCGCGGTGAACTCCCGGGTCTGGTCGCCCTGGACCAGCGAGGTGCCGGGATAGACCTTGATGTTGATCCGGCCCTGCGTGCGCTCGCGCACCAGGTCGGACCAGATCACGGCGCCCTGACCCCACGGGAAGGTGGTGCCGACGACGATGGACAGCTTGTACTCGGGCTTGTAGTTCTGCGCGTGCGCGGGGGCCATGCCCACGACGGCGGCCGCGCTCAGCAAGGCGCCGATCAGGTTGCGGAATTTCATGTTGCGTCTCCTCTCTTTGCGAGTCTGTCTGTTGTTGTCATGAATACCCGGGTTGCCCCGTCCAGTCTGCTCAATAGCCCAGCTTGCGCGGCAGCCACAGCGCCAGTTCGGGAAACACCAGCACCGCGACCAGCACCAGGAACATCGCGCCCAGCAGCCACACCACCCAGCGCACCGTGGACTCCATGGGCACGCGCGCGATGCGGCACGAGACCATCAGATTCACGGCCAGGGGCGGGGTGAACTGCCCCAGCGCCACCTTCAGGGTCAGGATCACGCCGAACCACACCGGATCCCAGCCGTAGGCATTGGCGATCGGCATGAGCAGCGGCACGAAAATCAGGAAGATCGAGATGCCGTCCAGGAACATGCCCACGGTCATCAGCAGCAGGATCAGCAGCGCCAGCACGCCCCATTCGCCCAGTCCGGAATTGACGATGGCATGGGTGATCGGGTCGATCACGCTGAGCGTGGACAGGGCCCAGGCGAAGATGCCGGCCAGCGTCACCACCAGCATGATGACGGCGGACAGTTCGGCGGCCTCGCGCAGGATGGTGTACAGATCGCGGAATTTGATGGTGCGGTGGATGAAGCCGCCGACGAACAGGCCATAGAACACCGCGACGACGGCGGCCTCGGTGGGCGTGAACCAGCCCATCCGCATGCCGCCCAGGATCAGCACCGGCGCGGCCAGGCCCCAGGACGCCTCGCGCAGGCTCTGCCAGAACGGCGGGCGGGGCAGGTGGGCTTCCAGCGCGCCCATCTTGTATTTGCGCGACAGCCACACGGCCGGGATGATCAGGGCCAGGCCCGCCAGGATGCCGGGCACCATGCCCGCGGCAAACAGGGCGGGCACCGAGGCGCCGGGCACCAGCACGGAATAGATGATGAAGGCCACCGACGGCGGAATCAGGATGTCGGTGGCGGCGCCGGCGGCCACCACCGACGCCGAGAACGACCCCGGATAGCCCGCGCGCGACATCGCGGTGATCATCACCGCGCCCACCGCCGCGGCGCACGCGGGGCCCGACCCCGAGATGCCGCCCAGGAACATGGCTACCGCAATGGACACCAGCGGCAGCATGCCGGGGCCGCGGCCCACGATGGCGATGGCGAAGTCCACCAGCCGCTTGGCCACGCCGGACCGGTCAAAGATCGACCCGACCAGTACGAACATGGGAATCGCCAGCAGCGGGTACTTGGCCAGGCCGGCGTAGAAGTTCTGCGGCACGGTCAACAGGCCATACCAGGGCGTATCCAGGTTGGTCATCACGATCGCGACGGTGCCGCCGATGCCCAGCGCCACGCCGACCGGCACGCCGATCACCATTAAGACGATGAAGACGGTAAAGAGGATGGCGGCGATCATCGCTGCGTTTCCCCCTGCGGGCCGCGCGCAATGCGGCGCAGCGTGCCCAGGGTGCGCAGCGAAATGGCCGCGGCCATCACGGGCAGCCAGATCGAATACCACCAGGTGGGCACGCCGATGGCCGGCGAGGTTTCCTCGTACATGTATTCATCCAGCACCAGCTTTACCGACAGCACGGTCAGCAGCACGAAGAACGCCAGCACGCAGCCGTTGGCGATCAGCGCCATGATGCGCTGGCGGCGCGGGGATCCCGAATCGGCCAGGATCTCGATGCGGATGTGGTGGTTGCGCACGAAAGCCACGCTGCCGCCCGCCATGGTCAGCACGATCAGCAGGAAGACCGAGATCTCTTCCGTCCAGGCAAAAGACTGGTCGGTGAAGTAGCGCACCAGCACATTCAGGAAGGTAATGATGGCCAGGGTCGCCAGCAGGATCACGGCCAGCCAGTCCTCGATGGCCAGCGGCACCTTCACGGCGGGATCTGCTTCTGCGGGGATGATCGGTTCGACGGGCTCGGCGGGGGCTTCTTGGCGGGACATGTGCGGCAACGGCCAGCGCGCGGACGGGCGCTTTTCTCTTGTTGGTAGGGTCGCTGCATCCTACCGTCGCGCCGCGGGGGCGGGTGTTCGTGTTTTCCCGCGGTGCAGGGCGGCTGCAACATGGTGCGTTGCATCAAGACCCGGGCGGCGAATGGCCAACGGCGCGTACAAGGCGGAACGGACGCCGCGCTTTTGGCGGGATATTGCTCTGCACCATCCAGGTGCAATCCGTCTGGAATTCTTTTGTAACAATGGCCGGAGCGTCCCCGCTGAACTCCGCTTGAACATCGGCTCCGGGAAAACCCCTTAAACGGGTAAAATCCATTCTTTGCACCCCTCTTTATACGGCGCCCGCATCGTGTCCCTAGTTCAGCATCTGCCTGGTTCCTCCGTCCTGTCCTCCTTCCGTCGTGATCGTCTTCTGGCGCAACTGAAGGAAGCCGGCCTGCCGGTGGCCGACATATCCGCCCGCTACGAGCACTTCGTCAGCACCGACGCCGCCCTGACGGCCGAACAGCAGCAGCACCTTGCCCAACTGCTGGACTACGGCACGCCCAGCACGGCGGACGCCCCGGCCAAGAGCCTGTCGTTGCTGGTGATCCCACGCCTGGGCACGATCTCGCCGTGGGCCAGCAAGGCCACCGACATCGCCCACAACTGCGGCCTGTCGTCGGTGCACCGCATCGAACGCGGCGTGCGCTACGTCATCACCCCGGAACGCGGCCTGCTGGGTACGAAGTCCTTCGACGACGCCATGCTGGCGCGTGCGGCCGACTGCCTGCACGACCGCATGACCGAAACCGTGGTGGACGCCAGCTTCGACGGCCAGGCGCTGTTCCAGCCGCTGGCCGGCAAGCCCATGCGCACGGTCGACGTCCAGTCGCGCGGCGCCCAGGCGCTGGTCGAAGCCAACACCACGCTGGGCCTTGCCCTGTCCGACGACGAAATCGAATACCTCGCCAAGTCCTTCACCGACCTGGGCCGCGATCCGACGGACGTCGAACTGATGATGTTCGCGCAGGCCAACAGCGAACACTGCCGCCACAAGATCTTCAACGCCCAGTGGGTGATCGACGGCCAGGAACAGCCCAACACGCTGTTCGGCATGATCCGCGCCACGCACAAGGCGCAGCCGCAGGGCACCGTGGTCGCCTATTCCGACAACGCCGCCATCATGGAAGGCGGCCCCGCGCAGCGCTTCCAGGCCGGCGTGCCGGGCGTGACGGGCGAGGGCGCCGAAGGCGCCAAGTACATCCGCCGCGACACCACTGTGCACACGCTGATGAAGGTGGAAACGCACAACCACCCGACGGCGATCGCCCCGTTCCCCGGCGCATCCACCGGCAACGGCGGCGAAATCCGCGATGAAGGCGCCACGGGCCGCGGTTCCAAGCCCAAGGCCGGCCTCACGGGCTTCACCGTGTCGCACCTGCGCTTCGACGACGCGCTGCAACCCTGGGAAGCCGACCACCACGGCCTGCCCGACCGCATCGCCTCGCCGCTGTCCATCATGATCGACGGCCCCATCGGCGGCGCCGCGTTCAACAACGAATTCGGCCGGCCCAACCTGCTGGGCTACTTCCGTTCGTTCGAACAGACCGCCGGCGGCACGCGCTGGGGCTACCACAAGCCCATCATGATTGCGGGCGGCCTGGGCAGCATCGACGCCGGCCTGACCCACAAAGACGTCATTCCCCCCGGCGCGCTGCTGATCCAGCTGGGCGGCCCGGGCTTCCGTATCGGCATGGGCGGCGGCGCCGCCTCCAGCATCAGCATGGGCAGCAACTCGGCCGAACTGGACTTCGACTCCGTCCAGCGCGGCAACCCTGAAATCGAACGCCGCGCCCAGGAAGTCATCGACCGCTGCTGGCAGCAAGCCGAAAACAACCCCATCATCGCGATCCACGACGTGGGCGCGGGCGGCCTGTCCAACGCTTTCCCGGAACTCGTGAACGACGCCGGCCGCGGCGCCATCTTCGACCTGAAGCGCGTGCCCCTCGAAGAGTCGGGCCTGTCGCCCGCCGAAATCTGGAGCAACGAATCCCAGGAACGCTACGTCCTGTCGATTTTGCCCAAGGACCTGGAACGCTTTGACGCCATCGCCCGCCGCGAACGCTGCCCGTACGCGGTGGTGGGCGTGGCCACCGAAGAGCGCCAGCTCCGCGTGGTCGACGGCGAAGGCCTGCCCGGCCTGGACACCGTCCGCCCGCAAGGCGACGCCGAAGTGCGCCCCGTGGACGTGCCCATCGACGTCATCCTGGGCAAGCCGCCGCGCATGACGCGCGACGTCAAGCGCCTGCCCGGCGTGTCCGAACCCCTGGACCTGGCCGGCATCGACCTGACCGAAGCCGCCTACCGCGTGCTGCGCCACCCCACGGTGGCCAACAAGTCCTTCCTCATCACCATCGGCGACCGCACCGTGGGCGGGCTGTCCAGCCGCGACCAGATGGTCGGTCCGTGGCAGGTGCCCGTGGCCGACTGCGCTGTCACGCTGGCCGACTACGAAGGCTTCCGCGGCGAAGCCATGTCGATGGGCGAACGCACCCCCATCGCCATGCTGGACGCCCCGGCCTCGGGCCGCATGGCCGTGGCCGAAGCCCTGACCAACCTGGCCGCCGCCGACGTGGCGCGCCTTGAAGACATCAAACTGTCCGCCAACTGGATGGCCGCCTGCGGCGTGGCCGGCCAGGACGCCGCGCTGTACGACACGGTGTCGGCCGTCAGCGAACTGTGCCAGGCCACCGGCCTGTCCATTCCGGTCGGCAAGGACTCCCTATCCATGAAGACGTCCTGGGAGCAGGACGGCGAACAGCGCCAGGTCGTGGCGCCGGTGTCGCTGGTCGTCACCGCGTTTGCGCCGGTGGGCGACGTTCGCGCCAGCCTGACCCCGCAGCTGCGCACCGACGCGGGCGACAGCGTCCTGATCCTGATCGACCTGGGCCGTGGCCGCCACCGCATGGGCGGTTCCATCCTGGCGCAGGCCTACAACCAGGTCGGCGAAACCGTGCCGGACATTGATTCGCCGCAGGACCTGCGCGCGTTCTTCGTCACCATCCGCACCCTGGCCGAAGCCGGCACCATCCTGTCCTACCACGACCGTTCCGACGGCGGCCTGTTCTCCACCCTGGTGGAAATGGCCTTCGCGGGCCGCACCGGCATCTCGGTCAACCTGGACATGCTGACCTTCGATCCGCAGTCGGCCGATTGGGGCGACTACAAGATCCGCCCCGAACAGGTGGCGGTGCAGCGCGACGAACTCACCCTCAAGGCCCTGTTCTCGGAAGAGGCGGGCGCCGTGATCCAGGTGCCGGCCTCGCAGCGCGACGCCGTCATGCAGGTGCTGCGCGGCGCGGGTCTGTCGGCCCACTCGCACGTTATCGGCGGCCTGAACGGCGCCGACGAAGTCGAGTTCTACCGCGACGGCAAGAAGGTCTGGGGCCAGCCGCGCGCCGATCTCGGCCGCGCCTGGTCCGAAGTGTCCTACCGCATCATGGCGCGCCGCGACAATCCCGCGTGCGCCCAGGCCGAACTCGACGTCTGGAACGACACCAAGGACCCGGGCATGAGCCCGAACGTGTCCTTCGACCCGCAGGAAGACGTAGCCGCCCCGTTCATCAACACCGGCAAGCGTCCGCGCGTGGCGATCCTGCGCGAGCAGGGTTGCAACAGCCAGGTTGAAATGGCCTGGGCCTTCGACACTTCGGGCTTCGAGGCCATCGACGTCCACATGACCGACCTGCTGTCCGGCCGCGTGGACCTGGCGCAGGTGCAGGGCCTGGTCGCCGTGGGCGGCTTCAGCTACGGCGACGTGCTGGGCGCCGGCGAAGGCTGGGCGCGCACCATCCGCTTCAACAGCAAGCTGTCGGATCAGTTTGCCGCATACTTCGCGCGCCCCGACACCTTCGCGCTGGGCGTGTGCAACGGCTGCCAGATGATGGCCGCGCTGGCCCCGATGATCCCGGGCGCCGAATTCTGGCCGCGCTTCACGCGCAACCAGTCGGAAAAGTACGAGGCGCGCCTGTCCATGATCGAACTGCCCAAGTCGCCGTCGATCTTCTTCGCGGGCATGGAAGGCGCTCGCGTGCCGGTCGCCGTGGCCCACGGCGAAGGCTATGCCGACTTCTCCCAGCAGGGCGACGCCAGCCGCGTGCTGGCCGCCGCGCGCTTCATCGACAACAACGGCAAGGCCACTGAAGCCTACCCGTTCAACCCGAACGGCAGCCCGGGCGGTCTCACTTCCGTCACCACCGCCGACGGCCGCTTCACCGTCATGATGCCGCACCCGGAACGCGTGACGCGCAACGTCATGATGTCTTGGGCGCCTGAAAAATGGGGCAATGCGGACACGGGCGGCGCCTACAGCCCGTGGATGCGCATCTTCCGCAACGCGCGCGCCTGGCTGAAGTAATACCGGGCCATCAAGGCCGTTGCCCAAAACACCCCGCCGTCACCGGCGGGGTGTTTTTTTGGGGACACCGACAAGGCGCCCCAGCGCGTGTAACCCAATGAGATATTTAACTTTTCATTGCATTGCGCCGTTAAGGGGATAGCGTAAGTAAGTAACCCCCGGAGTGGCTCGCATGTTCAAGAACTTAAGTATCCGCGCAATCCTGACGACGGCCTTGGCCGTCTTTTTTGCTCTCTTTCTAGTGACCGGCATTGCCGTTTACCAGCAACTCACCTCCAACCGCACCTCCATCGAGGTGATGCTGGACACCAACCTGGTCCGCGCCAATTCGCTGGACGACGCCGCTTCCGAGCTGCTGCGCGCCCGCGTGGTGCTGCTGGCGGCGCAAAGCGCACTGCTGGAAGGCAAGAGCCTGGACAACATGGCCAGCATGCAGCGGCTGGACGGCTACGTAAGCAAGGCAACCGGCCTGATCGACGCGGCCCGCAAGGTGCCCGAGCAGTCGCCTACCGGCAAGCCGCTGTTCGAGGCCGCGCTGGCCGCCTACGACGTCTATGCGCGCGAAGCGATCGTGCCGCTGATCGGCGCCATCCGCTCGGGCAACGCCAAGGAAGCCGGCCGCATCAACCTGGAAAAGGTCACGCCCATGGGCATCACCTTCACCCAGTCGATCCAGCAGTACGTGGACTTTGCCGACGAGGTCGGCCAGCGGGTGGCGCGCGAATCCGCCACGCGCATCAATGCCGCGATCGTGTTCCTGATCTGTCTGCTGATTGTGGTGGCGGCGCTGGTCGTGGGCCTGTATGTCGTCTTCGGCCGTTCCGTGTTCCGTCCGCTGCATGAAGCCGGACGCCTGTTCGACCGCATCGCCAACGGCGACCTGACCAACCGCATCGAACAGCGCGGCAACAACGAGATCGGCGTGCTGTACGCCGCCGTCAAGCGCATGCAGGACAGCCTGGCGCGCACCGTGTCGGCCGTGCGCCTGGGCGTCGAGGAAATCCACACCGGTTCGCGCGAGATCGCCGCGGGCAACATCGACCTGTCTTCGCGCACCGAGCAGCAGGCGGCATCGCTGGAAGAAACGGCGGCCAGCATGGACGAACTGTCTTCTACCGTGAAGAACAACGCCGAAAGCTCGCGCAGCGCCGCTCAGCTGGCGATGGCCGCGTCCGAGGTCGCCTCGCGCGGCGGCCTGGCGGTGGGCGATGTGGTGGGCACCATGCGCGGCATTGCCGACAGCTCCAATCGCATTGCGGACATCGTGGGCGTGATCGACGGCATCGCCTTCCAGACCAACATCCTGGCGCTGAACGCCGCCGTGGAAGCGGCGCGCGCGGGCGAGCAGGGCAAGGGCTTCGCGGTCGTGGCCAGCGAAGTGCGCGCCCTGGCGCAGCGCAGCGCCGCCGCCGCCAAGGAGATCAAGGGTCTGATCGACGATTCCGTGCAGAAGGTGTCGGTGGGTTCGGACCAGGTGGAAGCCGCCGGCGCCACCATGCAGGAGATCGTGACCTCGGTGCGCCGCGTGACGGACATCATCAACGAGATCTCCAGCGCCTCCGAAGAGCAGTCGCAAGGCATCCAGCAGGTGAACCAGGCCGTCTCGCAGATGGACAGCGTGACGCAGCAGAACGCCGCGCTGGTCGAAGAGGCCGCGGCGTCCGCGGCGTCGCTGGAAACCCAGGCGCAGCGCCTGCGCGAGGCCGTGGCGGTGTTCAAGCTGCAGACCGGCCGCGTGATCGACGCCGAGGCGCCCGCCCTGGAGAGCCGCGGCGGCGAGCCCGCACTGATCGGCGCCTGATCCGCCAATGAAAAGCCGGCCATGAAGGCCGGCATGCAAGTTCCTGCCTAGGCCCCGAGCGCAACGCGCCGGGGCCTTTTTTGCACTTACTGGTCCAGCTGGATCCTGGCGTCGGCGGCCACGTTCTTCCACTTCTTCACGTCGTTGGCGATCACGTGCTGGAAGTCGTCCGACGAACCCGCCACCACCGTGCCGCCCAGGCTGGCCATCTTGGCCTTCACGTCCGGCGTGTTCAGCGCCTTGACCGACGCGTCATGCAGCTTGGTCTTCACGTTTTCGGGCAGGCCCTTGGGCGCCAGCAAGCCATTCCACGCGTTCGCTTCGTAGCGCGGCAGGCCGGCTTCCTTGAACGTCGGCGTGTCCGGCAGTTCCGGCGAGCGCACGTCGGCAGCGATCGCGATCGGACGGATCTGACCGCTCTTGATGTAGGGCAGAGAGGCAGGCACCGGTTCCCAGATCATCGACACCTGGCCGCTGATCACGTCGGTGAAGGCCGGGCCCGCGCCGCGGTAGGCGATGTGCATGAGCTTGGAGCCCGTCATCGACTTCATCAGTTCCATGGCCAGGTTGCCCAGGCCGCCCGCGCCCGACGACGCGTAGGTGAACTTGTCCGGATTCGCCTTGGACTGCGCGATCAGCGCATTCAGGTCGGCGGCGGGGAAGTCCTTGGTGACGCTGAGCACGCCCGGCACGGTGACCAGCTGCGTGATGGGGGTGAAGTCTTGCGACGCGTCGTACGTCAGGTTCTTGTAGACGGCGGGATTGGTGCCGTGGGTGCTGGAAGAGGCCAGCAGGATGGTGTAGCCGTCGGGTGCGGCGTCGGCCACATAGCGCGTGCCGATCGAGCCGCCGGCGCCTGCCTTGTTTTCGACGACCACCGTGACGCCCAGCTCGGTGCCCAGTTGCGCGGCGAAGACGCGGCCGATGATGTCGGCGGTGCCGCCCGGCGCGAACGGCACGATCATGCGGATGGGCTTGTTCGGATAGTCGGCCTGCTGCGCCGATGCGCCAGCCGCCAGCGTGGCGCCGGTGAACAGCGCCAGGGCGATGGTCGTTTTCTTAAAGGTCATCTCTATCTCCACGAGAAGGTTAGTCGAGGCTGCGGTCCAGCCAATCGACGATCAATCCGGCAATGTGGTCGCTGTTGCGGTCCAACATGCAGAAATGGGAATTGCCGGCGATGCCGGCAGCGGGCAGGTCCAGCACGTCGGCGGGTTGGCCGGCCGCGCGCAGGGCGTTCCAGTAGGCGTCCGTCTGGCTGCGGTAGCGCTGCCAGGTGTCGTCCCCGTCAAAGTGATCGCCCCAGACCAGCAGTTGCGGGGGCAACTGACAGGAGGCCTGGGCCGGGGTGCCGGTGGGCTCCACCGCCACGACGGCGCGCACGGTGGCCGCGTATTCCTGGGCGAGCTGGGTGGCGAAGCCTCCGCCCTGGCTGTGGCCGACCAGGATGCAGGGTCCCGCCAGGTCGAGCAGGTCGCGATAGGCGTCCAGCGCCATGCCGCCGTGCGTCAGCCAGCGCGGCACGAATTGCTTGGTGAAAGTGTCGAAAGCGTCCACGGGGAACTGTTGCCCCGGATATGCCCGGCGCGGTTCCCCGGCGGGGGCATAGCCTGCGGCCGGGCCGATGCGGAACAGGCGCCACGCCTCTTCCTTGGAGCGGAAGATGGGCGCGGAGTCGTACACCTGCGGGTACATCGCCCACGAGGCGCGGCCGCGCTCCGGCGCGTCGGACACGAATACGTCGTAGCCCGCCTGCAGCAGCCGCCAGAGCCAGCCGTCGCGGCCGTCCGGCGTGCTTTCCCACTGCGCGCCCGTCATGCCGCCACCGTGCCACAGCAGCACGGGGTAGGGGCGGCGGGGTTCGGCCAACCGGTATTCCTGGACGTACAGCTGTCCCGCGCTGTAACCGCCGTTCATGTCGATGAGCCGCGGCGACGCGTTGCCGACCACTTTCTGCTGCTGCATGGGCAGCCCGCCGGCCACGACCTCGGCGCCGCCCAGGTAGTGGCTGCGGATGGACTTGAGCAGGACGGGTGCGTTGGGCATAGGGTTTTCCAGTAGGGATTGCGGGGATGTTAGTTGCAAGGTGTTTCTACGTTGTGCAAAATGCGCACTCGCTGTGCCAGAACGGCACAGACGATGAGCCGCATGCGGACGACCAGCCCAGCCGGGACGAACATCAGGCGGGCAAGGGGCTTGGAAGAGAGACACGGATGGATATCAAATGGCTGGAGGACTTCGTCGCCCTGTCGAAGTCGCGCAACATGTTCCAGGCCGCGGAGGCGCGCAACGTGACGCACCCGGCCTTCGGGCGCCGGATCAAGGCGCTGGAGGAGTGGGCGGGCGTGCCGCTGGTTGAACGCGGCCACCAGGTGTCCACGCTGAACGCGGCGGGGCGAGGCATGCTGGCCGCCGCCATCGACGTGCTGGACATCCTGCGCGAGACACGCGAAACGCTGCAGAAGCCCGAGCTCGAACGCGCCCGCAAGATCACCATTGCATCGGGCAAGACGCTGGCGCATTCGGTGCTGCCGGGGCTGATGGCGGGGGTGCAGCGCGGCCTGCCGGCATTCCAGCTGAAGGTGGTCACCACAACGCTGAACTACGGGGTGGACATGCTGGAGGACGGCGAGGTCGACTTCCTGCTGTGCCATGCGCACGAGCCGCTATACGCCAAGATCGACAATCCCAATTACCGCTGCCGACGCGTGGGCGCGGACAAGCTGGTTGCCGTCTCGGCGCCCGTCGCGCCCGGCGGCCGCTATCCCCGATACGCCGTGCCCAAGCTGGCCTCGGACCCGCCCGTGCCGTTCCTGGCCTACGCCGACAGCATGTCGCTGGGCCGCATCCTGCACGACAAGCTGCGCGGACTTTGCGAAGTGCCGCTGCTGCAGGCCACGTACGAATCGGACCTGGCCGACGCCCTGCATGCAATGGCGCGCCAGGGCTTTGGGCTGGCCTGGCTGCCGCACACGCTGGTTGAATCCGACCTGCGCGACGGCAAGCTGGTGCGCGCAGACGGCGCCCGCAACGACATCCACATGGAGATCCGGCTGTACCAGTCGGTCGGCAACGCCAAGCCGCTGGCGCGAGAGGTATGGGGCCGGATCGAGGCGTACGCGGCCAGGTAGCGCACAAAAACCGCCACCTGCGCCGCTCAGGCATAAAATACCGGTTTGCCCCCACCCCGCACACAGGAAGCCAGCGCCATGAACGCACGCATCCCCGAAGACGCACTGCCGCCCACCCTCGATCCCAAGGCCCTACAGGACTTCGTGGACGACAAGTGGGACAACGAAATCATCGCCGCGCTGACCGACTACATCGCCATCCCGGCCAAGAGCCCGGCGTTTGACGCCGACTGGGAAAAGAACGCGTTCATCGAGCGCGTGGTGCGCGACGCGGCGCAATGGGTCGAAGCGCAGAAAGTGTCCGGCCTGAAGCTGGAAGTGGTGCGCCTGCCGGGCCGCACGCCCGTCATCTTCTTCGACGCGCCCGCCACCCGCAGCGACAACGGCGACACGGTGCTGCTGTACGGCCACCTGGACAAGCAGCCCGAATTCTCCGGCTGGCGCGCGGGCCTGGGCCCGTGGACGCCCAAATACGAAGACGGCAAGCTCTACGGCCGCGGCGGCGCCGACGACGGCTACGCCGTGTACGCCTCGCTGACCGCCATCATGGCGCTGGACAAGCAGGGCATTCCGCGTCCGCGCTGCGTGGGCATCGTGGAAACCTGTGAGGAATCGGGCAGCTACGACCTCCTGCCGTACGTGGACGCGCTGCGCGACCGCCTGGGCAACGTGGCCCTGGTGGTGTGCCTGGATTCGGGCGCCGGCAACTACGACCAGCTCTGGATGACCACCTCGCTGCGCGGCATGGTGTCGGGCACCCTGGAAGTCCAGGTGCTGGACGAAGGCGTGCACTCGGGCGACTCCAGCGGCGTCGTGCCGTCGTCGTTCCGCATCCTGCGCCACCTGCTGGACCGCCTGGAAGACAGCGGCACCGGCCGCCTGCTTCCGCAAAGCCTGCACTGTGAAATTCCCGCCGATCGCATCGAACAGGTGTCGGCCACCGCCCGCATCCTGGGCGACGAAGTCTGGCGCCGTTTCCCCTGGAGCTGCGGCGCCGACGGCGGCTTTGTGCTGCCCATGACCACCGAACCGGAACAGGCGCTCCTGAACCGCACTTGGCGCCCGACGCTGTCGGTGACCGGCGCCGAGGGCCTGCCGCCCCTGTCCAGCGCCGGCAACGTGCTGCGTCCGCGCACCGCGTTCAAGCTGTCGCTGCGCCTGCCGCCGCTGGTGGACGCCGTGGCCGCCTCGCAGGAAATCAAGGAACTGCTGGAAGCCGACGCGCCCTACAACGCCAAGGTGATCTTCAAGGCCAACGAAGGCGCCGCCACCGGCTGGAACGCGCCCGCGACCGTGCCCTGGCTGACCCAGGCCCTGGACGCGGCCTCGCAGCAGTACTACGGCGCGCCCTGCGGCTACATCGGCCAGGGCGGCACCATTCCGCTGATGAGCATCCTGCAGAAGGGCTTCCCGCAAGCCCAGTTCATGGTCTGCGGCGTGCTGGGCCCCAAGTCCAACGCCCACGGCCCCAACGAATTCCTGCACGTGCCCTACGGCAAGAAGCTGACCGCCGCCGTGGCCCAGACCATGGCCGCCATGCCCGCCGCCTGACGCGCGCGCATCCCATGCAGAGCGCGGGGCCGGCGGCCTTGCGCTCTTTCTTTTTCCAGGATTGCCCCGATGATTTCCACTTCCGACGCCTACGCCAACGTGGTCGCAGAAACCCGCCACTGGCTGAACCAGGCCGTGATCGGCCTGAACCTCTGTCCCTTCGCCAAAGCGGTGCAGGTCAAGGACCAGATCCGCTTTGCCGTCAGCGACGCCACCGACGCCGAAGGCGTGCTGACCGACCTGCAGGACGAACTGGCCCTGCTGGCCGAAACCGATCCCGAAAAGATCGACACCACGCTGCTGATCATCCCGGACGCGCTGGACGACTTCCTGGAATTCAACGACTTCGAAGACCTGTCGGACCGCCTGCTCAAGCGCATGCGCCTGGTGGGAGAACTGCAGGTCGCCACGTTCCACCCGCAGTTCCAGTTCGCCGACACGCAGCCCGACGACATCGAGAACTACACCAACCGCTCGCCGTACCCAATCCTGCACCTGCTGCGCGAGGACAGCATCGACCGCGCGGTGGAATCCTTCCCCGATGCCGCCGAAATCTACGAAAAGAACATCGACACGATGCAAAAGCTTGGCCTGGAAGGCTGGAAGAAGCTGATGACCAAGGCCTGAGGCCGGCGCCATCCGCATGGCGCTTTGGGCGGCTCCGGGATATCCCTAGATGGCCCATCGGTTGGATTGAATACAATATACGATCAATGTGGCCGCCGCCGCTCGGCGACCGGCCTGTACGTTCTTCCCCTTTTCATTGTCTTGCCTCGCGGCCCGTTCCGAGCCGCGTTAGCCGCTGCCTTTGTCTGGAGAGCCGTATGCGATTCACCCGCCGTCATGCCCTGGGCGCGCTTGCCGCGCTGCCGCTGATCTCGCGCCCGGCCTGGGCCCAGCAGAATGCCTTCCCGACGCGGCCCGTGCGTCTGCTGGTGGGCTTTGCGCCCGGCGGACTGACCGACATTGCCGCCCGCGCATTGGCCGACCGCATGGGCAAGACCCTAAAGCAAAACGTCGTCGTCGAGAACCGTCCTGGCGGGCAGGCCATCATCGCCACCGTGGCGGTGGCGCGCGCCGAACCGGACGGCTACACGCTGGGCTTCGCGGGCACCAACGGCATGATCCTGAACCCGTTGCTGTACAACAACCTGCCGTACCAGCCGTCGGACTTCAAGCAGCTTGGTTCGATGGGCAAGTCGCCCATGCTGCTGATCGTGCATCCCGACCTGGGCGTGAAAAACGTGCAGGAGTTCATCGCGCTGGCCAAGAAAAAGCCCGGCGACATCACCAGCGCCCATGCCGGCCGCGGCGTGATCAACCATCTGGCCTTGCTGCACTTCCAGTCCAAGACGGGCACGCAATTCCAGGACGTGCCCTACAAGGGCAGCGGCCCCGCGCTGCCGGACCTGATGGCCGGCACGGTGCAAAGCACCTTCGACTTCCCGACGTCCGCGCTGCCCAACATCAAGTCCGGCAAGCTGCAGGTGCTGGCCGTCACAGCCGACAAGCGGCTGTCCAGCCTGCCCGACGTGCCCACCATGAAAGAGGCCGGCGTCGACGGCTTCGAGCTCTACACCCGCATGATGATCTCCGGCCCCGCCGCCATGCCCGCCGACGTGGTCAAGACGCTGGAAAACGCCGTGCGCGAAGGCACGCGCGATCCCAGCCTGGTGCAGCAGTTCGCGGACCAGGGCGTGGCCGTCGAGTTCACGTCGTCGGCCGACCTGGACAAGGTCATCGCCGACGAATCCGCCATGTGGGCGCAGGTCATCAAGGCCAACGGCGTGCCCAAGACCGACCTGAAGGCTTAAGGAGGCGACCGTGACACAGCCCAGCATTACCGTAACGCCCCAGCGCGCGCTGATCGACGTCGAGCGCGACATCCGTATCGAAGGCTTTCCCGCCTACGCCTTCATCACCGTCACGGCCAGCATGACCATGTGCGGCGCAACCTGGCGCTCGGAAGCCGTGTTTGTGGCGGGCCACGACGGCCGCCTGGACCTGCGCCGCGATTGCCCGGTGTCCGGTTCCTACGCCGAGCCCGCCGCCATGGGCATCGTCTGGTCCATGGCGTGCCAGGACATGGACCGCGTCGTCTTTCCGCCCGACCGCACCGATGCGCTGACGGTGCACATCCGCGCCGAAGGCGGCGCGCTGTCGGCCGAGGCCACGCTGGTCCAGGAATTCCTGGCCGAGGGCGTCACGCATCGCGCCGTGCGCGAAGACATCGGCGGCGCGGTGCTGTCGGGCGAACTCTATACGCCGGCCGGGCCCGGACCGCATCCCGTCGTGATCTATATGAACGGCTCGTCGGGCGGCGTGAACGCGCCGCGGGCGGCCCTGTTCGCGGCGCGCGGCTACCAGTGCCTGGCGCTGGCGATCTTCAACTACGACGGCCGCCCCAAGTACCTGAACGACATGCCGCTGGAATACTTCGAGGCGGCGCTGAATTGGGTGCGCAAGACCCTGCAGCCGCGTGACGGTTTCGTAGCCGTGTCGGGCATCAGCCGGGGCGGCGAAACCTCCTTGCTGGTGGCCTCGCACTATCCCGACCTGGTGAGCGCGGTGGTGGCCTACGTGCCGTCGCCCGTCACGCACGGCGTGGTCAGCGCGGGCGCGCCGGGCACCGGGCGCAATGCGCAGGTCTGGACCAAGGGCGGCGAGCCCTTGCCCCATCTGTGGCAGGACAACGCCACGGCCGACTGGGACGCCGCCTATGCGTCCGATCCGCCCTATCGCCAGACCCATGCTTTCCTGAGCGCCTCGCGCGATGCCGCGGCATTCGAGCGCGCCCGCATTCCGGTGGAAAACTACCCGGGTCCGGTCATGCTGGTCAGCGCGTCGGACGACGGTTTCTGGCCCAGCACCGCGTATTCGGAGATGGTGGTGCGCCAGCGCCAGGCGCATGCCTTGCCGACGTTCCACTATGTCTGCACGGGGGCGGGCCATCACGTCCACTATCCCCATCTGCCGGCCACCCTGATCAGCAAGCCTCATGCGATGTCGGGGCTGCTGCTGGATGCGGGCGGCACGCCGCCGGCGAATGCGGCGGGCAATGAAGGGTCTTACCGCGCCGTGCTGGACTTCCTGGCGCAGGCGCGGCGGGGGCTGGGTACCGACGAATAGGCAAGGGCCGGCGCAGGGCCGGCCCTTTCATGATCGCGCCAGGCTCAACGGCCGGCGCGCATCACTGTCGTCCTGATCATTGCCGCCGCACGGCCTCGACCTGGATTTTCAGTTCCACCTCGGGCTTGAAGCCCATGTCCAGGCCGAAGTCCAGCCCGAAGTCCTTGCGGCTGAACTCCGTGGAAACATCGGCGCCGCACACTTCGCGCTTGACCATCGGATGGTCGATGCACTTGAAGTCGTCGATGTCCATTTTCACCTTGCGCGTGACGCCGCGCAGCGTCAGGTCGCCAGTCGCTTCTTCCGGCCGGTTGCCGTCGAACTTGGTGAACGTGCCCTTGAACGTGGCGGTGGGGTACTTGGCCGCGTTAAAAATGTCTGGCGCGACGGCGTGCTTGTTCATCTCGTCGTGGCCGAAGTCCACCGAATTGATGTCCACGGTGACCTCCACCGTGCCGGTGCGCGCCTCGCGGTCCAGCACCACCACGCCGCGCGACTGGTTGAACTTGCCGCGCCACGTCGACAGGCCGCCGAAGTGATCGGCCTCGAAGCTGGGGTAGGTGTGCGAGGGGTCCAGGTCGTAGGTGACCGGCGCGGCGTTGGCGGCGACGGTCAGCATCAGCGCGGCGGCGCCCAGCAGGGACGTGATCGGCTTCATTGCGGCTCCTTGGTGACGGTGTTGCGCTAGGCCTGCGGCGTGGCCGCAAGCGTAGAACGAAAAGCCTGACGATAACATTCAGTTCTTTGTCAGTAGCGGACGCAGATCGAAAAAAGCCGGCCGGTGGTTTGCTTTATTCTTCGGATCATCGACACCTATTCCGGAGAGCTTCATGGTCAAGATCAACATCGACTTCGTGTCCGACGTCGCGTGCCCGTGGTGCGCGGTGGGGCTGGGCGGTTTGCTGGAGGCCATGCGCCGGGTGGAGGGCGTTGCTCAGGTCGACCTGCATTTCCGGCCGTTTGAATTGAATCCCGACATGCCGGCCGGCGGGCAGAACACCATCGAGCGCCTGATGTCGAAGTACGGGTACGACCGCGAACAGGTGCAGGCGAACCGCAAGGTCATCAGTGAGCGGGCCGCCGCCGTTGGCATGCCGATGCGCATGGAGGACGACAACCGTTCGTTCAACACCTTCGATGCCCATCGGCTGATCCACTGGGCCGGGCTGCAGGGGCAGGCGCAACAGACCGCGATGAAGCAAAGCCTGCTGCGGACCTACCACTTTCTGAACCAGGACACGAGCGACGCGCAGGTGCTGGCGCTGGCGGCGAGCGAGGCGGGCCTGGACGAGCGGGCGGCGCGCGAGGTGCTGGCCAGCGGCCGCTACGCCGACGAGGTGCGCGCCGAAGAAGCGCAATGGCGGCAACTAGGCATTACGTCGGTGCCGTCGGTGATCATCAACGGCAAGTACCTCGTGTCTGGCGGCCAGCCGCCGGAGGCGTTTGAACAGGCCCTGCGGCAGGTGGCCGGGGAGGGCTAGTCGTCGTTGGCCCATTCGACCTGCACGCCCAGGCTGCGCAGGTTTTCGACAAAATGCGGGTGGGCGCGCCGGATCGGCGTGGCGTTGCGGATTTCGGAGCGGCCCTTGATGCTGCTGGCCACCATGAACAGGGCAATCGCGACCCGGATGATGTAGGGGCTTTCCACCACCGCCGGCGTCAGCGGATTGCCGCCGAAGGTCACCACGCGGTGCGGATCCGACGAGAACACGTGCGCACCGAACTTCGTCAGCTCGCCCGTCCAGCCCAGCGCGCCGTCGTACACCTTGTTCCAGAACATCGCATTGCCCTCGGCGCACACGCCCAGCGCAATGAAGATCGGCAGCAGGTCCACGGGGAAATACGGCCAGGGCGCCGCCTCGACCTTGGTCAGCACGTTGCTGGTAAAGGGCGTCTGCACCTTCAGCGGGCCCGAACGCTGCGCGCGCGACCAGCCGTTTTCATGCACGATCTGCACGCCGAACTTGGCGAAAGTGCGGTCGATCAGCGGGAAATTGCCCGGGGTGCTGTTGCGCACCACCACGTCGCCGCCCGTGATCGCGCCCAGCGCGAGGAACGTCGTGATCTCGTGGAAGTCCTCTTCAAACGTGAACTCGCCGCCCTTCAGGCGCACGCCGCCGCGCACCGTCAGCCGCGAGGTGCCGATGCCGTCGATGTCCGCGCCCATCATCGCCATGAAGCGGCAGAACTCCTGCACGTGCGGCTCGGAGGCCGCGTTCGTCAGCGTGGATTCGCCTTGCGCCGCGGCCGCGCACAGCACGAAGTTCTCGGTCGTCGTCACGGACGCGTAGTCCAGCCAATGGTGCGTGGGCTTGAGCGGGCCGCTGGCGCGCACCAGCAGGGACCCGCTGGCGCGTTCCACCTCGCCGCCGAACGAGCGGAAGATGTCCACGTGCGGATCTATTTCGCGCACGCCCAGCGTGCAGCCCTTGACGTTGTCCTCCAGCCGCGCCACGCCGAAGCGCGCCAGCAGCGGCGGCACCAGCATGATCGACGAACGCATTTCCTCCGGCAGCCGGTGCCGCGCGGCGTCAAAAGCGGTGTCGCGGTGATGCAGTTCCAGCGTGCGCGTCTTGTCGTCCAGCCGGACCTCGCTGCCCAGCGTACGGAAAATGTCCAGGATCTTGCGGACATCGGTGATGTCCGGCACGCCATGCAGCCGCAGCGGCTGGTCTGTCAGCAGCGTGGCGCACAGGATGGGCAGCACCGCGTTCTTGTTGGCCGAGGGAACGACGCGGCCGCGCAGGGGCGTGCCGCCGTGGACGATGAGGTTGGACATGGGGATTGGACGGCCAGGTAAGAAATAAGGGAAAGCGACGCGATTGTACCGGCGTCTTCCCGAGCGGCCTTTTGACGAAAGACCGCTAAATATTTCAATCTGCAATTGCGATGTGGCGCGGTTTACGCCTGCCGAGGTGCATTGCCTGTCCGCCCGTTAGTCGGCAAGCCTGATCAGCGTCAGGAAAAACGTCTGCCGCAACCCAAACCCCAGCCGCTCATACAGCCCGATTGCGCTGCCGTTATTGCTCAGCACATGCAGGAACGGCGATTCCCCTCTCTGCCAGATCTCGTCTTCAAGCTGCTGCACCAGCCGTCCGGCGAATCCCTTGCCGCGCCACGCATCGTCCACGCAGACTGCGCTGATCTCGACGTGCCCGGCGGGATGCATCCGTTCGCCCGCCATGGCGATCAGCCGGCCCTGCGCGCGCACGCCGATGTAGCGACCCATCTCGTGGGTGCGCTTGCAGAAGGGGCCGGGGCGGGTCTTTTCGGCCAGCGCAAGCATCTGCGGCGCGTCGTCCGGCCCCAGCGTCACGATGCCCGGATCATCCGCCGCACAGGCGTCGCGGCGCGTCGCGACCATCTGGTGGATCACGCCGACGGGCTGCGCGCGCAGCGCAGGCGGGGGCTTGACGGGATTGGACGACAGCAGCGCGGCCTGCTGGCCGGCGGACAGAAGCTGCCCGAGTGCAGCCCAGGCTTCGGGGGCGTCCGACGCCATGGCCGCAAAGGGCGCCACGTCAGGGTGGTAGCGGCAGGCCAGGGCGTTGCCGCTGCCCAGGTGCGCCTGTTCGGTTGCAAGCGCGTTCCAGATCGGGTTGTCGAGGCTGTGTGCTGATTGGTCCATGCCGGTTCCTGTTGTCAGCGCCGTATGCGCATGGCGTCAATGTAGACAGGATCCGGCGCGCGCTCTATTGTCGTAAGTGACATTTTTGGAGTCATTTCCGCCATGAAGATCTCGGTTCTGGCCCTGGACGGCTGCTTCGACACGGGTCTGTCGGCCATCCTGGACGCATTCACCACCGCCAACGAGCTGGCCGAACTGCAGCAGCCCGGTTCCGGTCCCCGGTTCGACATCAGCGTGATCGGCATGCGCCGCGAGGTGCGCACCGGCCTGGGCATGCGCGTTCCGGTCAAGCCGGCCAGCGCAATGGGCAATCCCGATTGGCTGGTCCTGCCCGCCATCGCCACCAAGATGCCGGAACAGCTGTTGCCCGCGCTGGAGCGGCGCGACGTCAGGGATGCGCTGGCCCTGCTGCGGCAAAGCCATGACGACGGCGTGAAGATCGCGGCCGCCTGCATCGGCACTTTCGTGCTGGCCGAGTCGGGTCTGCTTGGGGGGCAGGAGGCCACCACCTCCTGGTGGCTCGCCCCGCTGTTCCGCCAGCGCTACCCGGACGTGCGGCTGGACAGCGCGCGCATGATGGTGCCGTCCGGCAGCTTTACGACCGCCGGCGCCGCGATGGGGCACCTGGACCTGGCCCTGTGGCTGCTGGGGCAGGCCAGCCCCGCGCTGGCCGCCGTGGTTGTCCGCTATCTATTGGTGGATGCGCGCCCGTCGCAGGCGCCCTACATGATCCCCGACCACCTGGCGCGCGCCGACCCGCTGGTGGAGCGTTTCGAGCGCTGGGCCCGGGACAGGCTGACCGAAGGCTTCTCGCTGGACGCCGCGGCGGATGCGCTGGCCACCAGCACCCGCACCCTGCAACGCCGCATCGAAGCCGTGCTCGGCAAGTCGCCGCTGTCTTACTTCCAGGACCTGCGGGTGGAGCGGGCGGTGCACCTGCTGCGCACCAGCCATCTGAACACCGACGCGATTGCCGCGGAGGTGGGCTATGAGGACGGCGCGACGTTGCGGACGCTGTTGCGGCGCAAGCTGGGGCGAGGGGTGCGGGAGTTGCGGCTGGGGTGACTGGGGCGCGTCAGCGCTCGATGGCGCGCAGCAGGCTCAGCGGCGCCCATCCGCTCTGGCCGTCCGATTGGCGGCTGCACCACATCCAGCCATTGATCTGCTCCGAGCCGGAAAACTCATCGCCTTCGTCCACGTCCAGTTCGCGTGCGGTGTAATCGCGCAAAGCGCGTCCATGGCGCTCGTCGATCCGCTCGATAATCTGGCCGGGAACCCATCCCCCGATTCCACCGGCCGTGGAGCAAAAGAACCAGTTGTCCCAGCCTTCCGGGCCTTCGTATCGCTCTCCGATCGCGAGAAGCGCGCCCTGCGAGAACGCGACCGGTTCGGGGTATTCGCTGCGATGCTGGCCGACGGCGACGAATTTCATGCCGGCTTCCCGCCGCCCTTGCGGATCAGCACCGCCCCGCCGATCGTCAGCAGCAGGCCGCCGCCCAGATAGGGCAGTCCAAAGATCATCAAGAAAAAGAACAGCGCGGTGTTGGCGTCCCGCGCATCCGCGCCGCCGCCGGTATGGAGGGCGGGGTCCATCTGCAGCAGGGCGATCGGCACGGTCAAGAGCAGCATCACGCCCAGCGCCGCGCAGCCCCAGCCGATACGCCGGCGCATATTGGCGATGCGCGCCAGCAGCAGCGCGGCGGCCACCGCGATCAGCACGTACAGGATTGCGCTGGCGATCTGCATTCGTTCAAGCGCGGTGTCGTCCAAAGGCGCATACGGCGCGCCCGCGGGCTGTTGCAGCCCGAACACGACCTGCAACAGCGGGTTGGTGACGCCGAAGCTGGCGCTGCCGATCAGCAGTCCCAAAACGATGCTGACAAGCCATTTGATCGCGGTGGGCGGCATGGGATTTCAGGTAAGAGGTTGGCGGATCAATAGAAGACGTCGACGTAATCCGTCAGGCGGCCGCAGGATTCCATCTGCTGCAGGCGCCAGTACTTGCGCTTGCCCGTCGCCTTGAACTCGTAGTCGCCGGTGCGTTCGCAGCGGCGGCCCTTGTCCGGCGCGTCCAGGATCAGGATCGTGCCGCGAAAGACGAAGCGGTCGCTGTCGATGGAGACGACTTCGCCCTTGATCTTAAGCGTGCCCTCGAAGTTGGCCTGGGTGCCCTCAAGGCGCACCACGTCGTTGTCGTCGATGGCGTTCAGCTTGCCGCGTTGCGCGGACCACAGCCATTGCACGGTGACGCCGCTGTTGTTCAGCAGGCGCTCGTAGGCGGCCTGGCTGTTGACCTGGGTCTTCTGCACGGGGGCGAGGGCGCCGGACTGCGCGGGGGCCTGCTGGGCTGGCGCCTGTTGAACCGGAGCCTGTTGAGCCGGGGCCTGCTGTTGAGCCGGGGCCTGCTGCTGCGCGGGAGCCTGTTGGGCCGGCGCCTGTTGCTGCGAGGAGTTGGCGCGCGGGGGAAGGATTGCTGCGCCCGGATCCTTTGCGGCATGGACCGGTGCCGCGAAGGCGATGGCCAGGCCCAGGGCCAGGACCCGATTGCCGGACTTGCGTTTCATACCCGAGGCGCGGGCGGCGCCGCGATCAACGTTGATTTGCATGGTCTGTATCAAGAGGGGACTAGGGGAGCGCCGTTGCTCGATGATCGAGCGGGGCGGCTCCATTCGAACCTGACCCCGATTCCGGCACGGCCGCCAACTTAGCATGACCAATGCGCGCAAAAAATTGCTGCCTTTCGAGTATGTGTATCTATTCGTTATCCGAAAAACCAAATGCTTCGGGCCGCGCTATTTCTGACTGGCCCGCCGCCGCACGTTCTCTTCATGCAGCAGGCGCACGGGTTCGACGAATTCCGGCACGGGGCCGTCGACCTCGACGCCGTCGATGACCTCGGCGATGGACAAAGGCCGCACCTTCGACGCCGGAACGCCCCATCCCCGCATCCATTCGGCGTACTGCCTGGACGAGACGGCGTACACGATACGGCCCAGTCCCACCCAGCCGTGCGCCGACGAACACATGGAGCAATGCTCGCCCGACGTGTAGACGGTGCACGCGGCGCGCTCCGCTTCGGGCACGTTGCTGGCGGCCCAGCGGGCGATCTCGAATTCGGGGTGCCGCGTGCGGTCGCCGCTGGAAACGTGGTTGTGGTCTTCAAACAGCACCCGGCCGTCGCCGGACACCAGCACGGATCCAAAGGGCTGGTCTCCGGCATCGAGCGCCTGCCTGGCCAGTTCGACGCAGCGCGCGAGGTGCTTTTTGTCCTGTTCGGTAATCATGCGGGGTCTCCGTGTTGCGGTGTAAGGGAGCCGGCGGGGCGACGCAGCGCCCCGCCAGCAGCCGCCATTACAGCAGCAGCGGTGAAATCTTGCTGCCGTCCACCGACACGCCCGCCATCAGGCCGCCATTGTTCATGACGAAACCCACGATGGGCTGTTGGGCGGTATTGGAGTCGATGCTGCCGTTGGCCCCGACACTGGCCACGGCGATGGTGGCGTCGGCGCCGATCGTCCAGCCGCTGCTGGCGCGGAATTTGGCCAGCGAGTCATCCGTCATGAACAGAATGACCATGGCCTTGGACTGGGCGCCTGCCTGGAAGCCGACGGAGCCGCCGGTGATGCTGTAGTAGCCGGTGTCCTGGCCGGCGACGCGCAGGACCCCCGTTCCGTGCTGCGCGCCGAAGATGAAGCTGGCGCTCAGCACGGCCGGAAACACCAGCACGCCGCGGGCGCGCGCCACCAATTCCTTGGATTGGGGGGCGGACTCGTAGAGCTTGGTCAGGGTGGCGTCCGTGGCGGCGTCCAGCTCCTGCTTTTTTTCGGCAGCGGTGGCGGACGACTTGGTGTCCGTGGTGGTGCAGCCGGCAAACAGCAGGCCGGTCATGCCCAGCGCTAAGGCCGCCACGCTGGTTCTACGCAGTTTTGAAGAAATTTCACGCATGTCTGCTCCCTTTGGGTTGGTGACCAACAATGCACATCAAAACCAGTCATTCGCAGCAGATTACCCCGGCCCGGCGTGTTCGGGCGCTGTTCCGCACCTCGCCGCGCAAATAAAGCAGGGCCGCCGCCGGTTTAACATCGCGCCCATGCTCATCTCTATCATCTTTCTCTGGGTTGCGCTGGCCATCGTGGTCGGCGCCATGGCTGCCCGCCGGGGGCGCAAGCGGTTCGGGTGGACCATTCTTGCCTGCCTGATCAGTCCCGTGATCGCGGGCCTGTTCCTGATGAGCATCGCCGACCGGTCGCCCCATGCCAGGCAGCCCGTTCTTGCCACGCACGTCGATTGTCCGCTGTGCGGCAAGCGCATCCTGCGCGAGGCACGCGTGTGCCGGCATTGCGGCGGCGATGTGACCCAGGCCGCGGACGCTGGCGCGCGGACGACCCCGAGCACAGGCTACTGGTACGACTATCCCGACCCATCCTCCACCCTGGAAAGAACCGGCGATCGCGTTGCGCTTGCCCGGGCCGTCCCGCCCTGGATCGTGGTGGACCAATCGCTGGACTCGATCATCATTGGCAGCCGCTGGCCCGGTCAGCTCTGGCGCGTGCGGGTCGAGGAACTGGGCGACATGTCCGGCCTGGTGGCGCAGCCGGGCTACTGGCGCGCCGCCTCGATTGAACTGCTGGAAGCGATGCCCCTGGCGACCCTGTTCGGACCGCACGGCGATGCCGTGCTTGAAATCGTTGAACAGATCGGCGGCCTGTCGCGCGCACAGGCGCAGGCGCTGGCCGGCGGCTTGCCTGCGGATGCTCCGGCCGCCTATGGCCGGGCCTGGGCGCGTTGGTCGCGGGCCGGCGAAGAAGCTGTCGATGCGGCCGAGGACGAATGGCGCGGCACGCTTGCCGCAGCGCGTCGGGGCGACAAGGCGCGTTCGCCGATCCATGGCGGCTTCCTGCTGATTCATGAGCAGTTGCGCAAGCGGGCCGAAGACGTGGACGGCGAAGACGCCTTCATCCTCGTCGAGGAAGACGGTGAAACCGAGCAGTTGCTGGCGCCCCTGTGGCAGGGCGCGTGCGACGCCTTCCTGTACGCCGCGATGGCGCGCGCGGCGCCGCAATGTGTGGAGAAAGACGATGCCGCCCCGCTGACGCAGGCCTGGTCCCGCGTATATGCTGCGGCAGGCCAGCGAGGTTGAACATCACCACATTTCTTCGTTCAAGATCCTCTTGGCCCTGCGGAAGGTGATGACCGCCGCGCCGACCGCCAGGATCAGCGCGATCCATCCGACCAGGTTGCGCTGGACCTTGCGCGACAGGTTCCATTCATGGACGGCCACGGGATCGACCAGCGTTTCACCGGCCTTGCGCACGCCATAGACCCGTACGGGCGTGGCGATCTTGTATTCCAGGGCAACCCTGCCGTCCGTGAGCTCAGCTTCGTTTTCGCGCACCATGAACTCCACGCGCTCGCCCTCGATGTAGGGAACACTGCCGGTCTTGCCGTGGAACTTGAACACCGCATAGGGATAGTTGCCCGAGTACACGCAAGGCACACCAAAGGTCTGCCACCATCCGCGTATTTTGGCCTTGCTATCGCAAGTCGCCACCTTGTCCACTCGCAAGGAAATCGTGTTCAGCGTTGCGGGATCGTAGGGCAGGCGAATGTCCTTGGCCATGCTGAAGAACTGGTACGAAATCACACCCAGCACCAGCACGGCGATGGCGGGAATGCTGCAAGGCCGAAAGGCGCGCTTCCAGTCAGCCAGTTCACTGCTCATGCTGGCTGTCTCTGGAACGCTTGCGGCCGCTGCGTGGGCCGGTCTCAATAGTCATAGGGCGCGCTGCGAGAATTGCGAATCGCGCATATCTTAGCAAGGGCCTCTGGCGGGCCTTGCCTAGCTCCGGTCGCAATGATTCCGGAACGCCTTTTCTCCCGCGTCGGAAATTTCCACCCACTTCTGGTCCGGCGGCGCATCGGGCACATAGCTGTCATGCCAGTTCCACCATTTGTACGCTGGCGTCTGGGGATAGCCTGCCGGGGAATCCTCCCAGGCCTCCTGCCGGCCCAGCGGCGTGATGTCCAGATAATTCCACGTGCCGCCCATCTGCTCGTCGCCGCGGTTGTTCAGGAAGTACGTGCGGTACACGCGGTCTCCGTCGCGAAAGAACACATTGGTGCCGTGCCATTCGTGCACGCCGAAATCGGCATCGAAACTGTCGGTCAGCGTGAACCACGGCATCGTCCAGCCCATGCGCGACTTCAGGCGCGCGATATCCGCCTGCGGTGCGCGCGATACGAAGACCAGCGTCGTGTCGCGCGCGTTCAGGTGAGCCAGGTGCGCGACCTGATCGGCCACCATGGAACAGCCGCGGCATGCGTGGTCCGGCCAGCCGTACACGCCGGGTTCAAAGAAGGCGCGGTAGACGATGAGCTGGCGGCGGCCGTCGAACAGGTCGGGCAGGGCGAGCCTGCCGTCGGGGCCTTCAAACACGTATGGCTTGTCCACGGCAGTCCATGGCATGCGGCGGCGTTCGGCGGCCAGCGCGTCGCGGGCGCGGGTCTGGGCCTTTTCCTTCAGCAGGAGCTGCTGGCGCGCAGCTTCCCAGTCTTCAGGGGAAACGATGGGGGGCGTGTTCATGATCGGAACCTCCTGGTAGTGCCGATGCAGGTCGGCGGCATTGGGACAGTTTGCCGCCGGAGGCGGACGTCCGGGAGTAACAAATCTGGCGTCTTTAACGTTGCGGCAGGAGCACTCAGTCGCCTTTGTCTACAATTGCGCGCCATGGACACAACCCGCGTGACGTCGCACTGATGCCCGGCCCCGGATTCCGACTGGCCGCCGCCGGGCTAAGCCTGGGCCTGCTGGCCGCATGCTCTTCCGGGCGGCCGCTGCAGCCCGCGCCGCCCCTGTACATCTTATGGGAACGGCCGGGAGTTAATGAGCAGGGCGTCCGCGATGCCATGCTGGCCTGCGGCTACAGCAATGCGGCGCATGTCGACTACGGGCGGACGTCGCCCAACGACTATGCGCGCGCGCAGCTCTGCATGCTGGACCAAGGCTACACCTACAAAGAGCGCCGCATCATCTGCGCCGATGCCCCCGAACTACCCGCCTGCGCCCAAGTTCCGCGCGGCAAGACATTCGGGACCGATCCGGATTTCGATCCCGCGCTGCTGGACCGGCGGGCGGCGCGGCCGCCTGCATACACGCTATGGAGCCGGCCGGATGCCGACAGCGACGGCGTCAAGCGCGCCATGCTGGCCTGCGGCTACGCCACGGTCGTCGAGCCCGTGGGTGTGATGGCGCCAAACGACATGGCGGCGGCGCAACTCTGCATGCTGGACCAGCGCTTCACCTATGCGCTGCCGCCGCAAGGGCTGCTGTGCAAGAGTTCGCCCGCATTGCCGTCCTGCCGTGGCCGCCGCAACGACGTCCCGGACTGCTGCGCCGCGCCCAACGCCGCGGGGCAGCGCTGACCTCCGGCGCGGGCGGAACGCGTATCAGGCGGGGACGAGCGCGGCTTCGCGCGTCAGCCGGGGTTCGGTCCATCCCTGAAGGCTTTCGCGCAGCAGCGACACGGCGGCCCGGCCGCTTTCACTCAAGCGCTTCGACGCGTACAGGCCAAACTGCGCACGCAGCGCCTGCGAGCGGTCCGGGCCGATGGAAATGATCCGCATGGTGTCCGGCTGCAGGCATTCGGTTGTCAGGAGCGCAACGCCCAGGCCGTTTTCCACGGCCGCGATGGTGGCGCCCACGTTGTGGCTGGTCAGCGAGACCCGGAAGTCCCGGCCCGCCGCCGTCAGCGCGTCGAACGCCAGCCGGCGCCACGAACACGGTTCCGCGTACACGATCACGTCCAGCGGCTGGTGCGGATCGGGCGTCTCGTCGATGCCGCACACCCAATGCAGGTCCACGGACCAGGACTCGATGGGTTCGTCCACGAACCCGGCGCAGGCGCCCACCGCCACGTCCAGCGTGCCTTCCTGCCAGCGTGCGGCAAGCCGCTCGCCATCGTCGATCACGACCTCCAGGTGCAATTGCGGACATGAGCGCCGCAACCGTCCCAGCGCCGCCGGCAGCGCCGTCACGGCAACGTCCTCGGACAGGCCGATACGCACGCTGCCCGCCACCGCGCGTTCGCGCAGCCGCGCCGCCGCGGCTTCGCCCAGCGCCAGAATGCGGTTGGCGTAGCTCAACAGCAGCTCGCCTTCCGTCGTGGGCGACATCCCCCGGCCCGTGCGGTGCAGCAGCCGCTTGCCTACCATTTCCTCCAGCCGCCGGATCTGCGTGCTGAGCGCAGATTGCGCCCGCCCGGCGTGATCCGCGGCGCGGCTCAGGCTGCCGTGCTGGCAGACCGCCACAAAGGTGCGCAACAGGGCTGGGTCGAAATCGCCTGACATTATCAATCCATGAAGTCTGGTATATGAGGTATCAGTCTACCTTTATCTCTGGGCGGTGCCTAGGATGAAGTCCTGCCGCTGATTGGCTGACCTTATCCACGGAGATTCACCCCATGCCTGATTCCCAAAACCTGCGCGTCGTCCTGGCTTCCCGGCCCGTCGGCCGCCCCAAGCCCACCGACTTCCGCGTCGAACGCGCACCCATTCCCGAACCGGCCGACGGCCAGGTCCTGCTGGAGGTCCAGACCCTGTCCCTGGACCCCTACATGCGCTGGCGCGTCAGCGACGCCAAATCCTACGCGCCGCCCATCGCGCTGGGCGATGTCATGGTGGGCGCCACCGTCGCCCGCATCAAGGCGTCCCGCCACCCCGACTGGCGCGAAGGCGACATCGTCCTGTCCGAAGCCGGCTGGCAGCGCTACGCGCTGTCCGACGGTAGCGGACTGCGCCGTCTCGATCCCGCCATTGCGCCGCCGTCCACCGCGCTGGGCGTATTGGGCATGCCTGGCCTCACGGCGTACGTCGGACTGCTCAACATCGGCCAGCCCAAGCCGGGCGAAACCGTTGTCGTCGCGGCCGCCAGCGGCGCGGTCGGCTCGGTCGTCGGCCAGATCGCGCGCATCAAGGGCGCGCGGGTGGTCGGCATTGCCGGCGGCCCCGAAAAGTGCGCCTTCGTAAAAAACGAACTGGGCTTTGACGCCGTCGTGGACCACCAGGCGCCCGACTTCGCGCAGAAACTGGCCGAGGCCTGCCCCGACGGCATCGACGTCTACTTCGAAAACGTCGCCGGCCATGTGTGGGACGCAGTGCTGCCGCTGCTCAACGACTTCGCCCGCGTGCCGGTGTGCGGGCTGATCGCGAACTACAACGACGGCCCGGCCGACAGGAACGGCCCGGACCGCCTGCCCGCGACCATGCGCGAGATTCTTGCCCGGCGCATCACGATGCGCGGCTTCATCGTGTACGACTTCCCGCGCGAACAGGAAGACGAATTCCTGCGCGTGGCGTCGGGGTGGATACGGGAAGGCAAACTGCGCTGGCGCGAGGATGTCGTCGACGGACTGGAGCAGGCGCCGGACGCGTTCATCGGGCTGTTGGAAGGGAAGAACTTCGGGAAGCTGGTGGTGCGGGTGGGGGCGTAGCGGCCGGAGTTGGCAGATTTTGCTGCGTTGAGCCCCCAAGATCCGCCCAGGATTCTTGGGGGGGCGGCGTTATGAACATCATTCGTAACGCGGGCAGTGCGTCGCCGAGTGCATGGCCTCTCTCTCTATGACGCTGATAGCTAAGAAATTAATCCCCCCAGCTTCAGACAACCCTGATTGTCAGCGCTACTGCCTTTTGTGACATTGGGACCCAAATGACAGTGAACTTGCAGATGTATCCCGCGCTAAACGCACTGCTGGGTGGGTACTTTCATCAGGACTATGACCTTTTTGGCGAGACCATAGAGGAGGTGGCCCTTTGCTA
>NZ_AGUF01000020.1 GCF_000236785.1 Achromobacter arsenitoxydans SY8
AACAACAATTCGGCCTTGCCCGGCGCGGGTCCGTACCCCAGGTTTGGCGGCGACACCCTGCGCATCGTGGGGGTCTACGTGGGGATCATGCGCAGCATTTTCCTGCACGAATTCGGGCATGCGCTGATCGGCGAACTGGAACTGCCTTCCACGGGCGCGGAAGAAGACGCGGTCGATATGTACTCGGCGCTGCAGATCGTCGAGCCGACCATGTACCCGTCCAGCGACAAGGATGTGAACAAGATGGCCCGGGACGCGGCGACCTACGCGGCCCTGCAGTGGTACTACAGCGGCAAGCTGGCGGAAAAGCGCGGCGCCTCGGCCAGTTCGGCCTGGCAGGACGAGCACACGGGCGATCTCAAGCGCTTCCGCAACATGCTTTGCATCATGTACGGCGGCAACCCGGCCGTATTCGAGTCGGTGACCAAGCACGTCGGATTCGAAGACCGGACCAAGGCCCGCTGCACGGACGAATTCAACAAGCAGAACCGCGCCTGGCGCCGGCTCCTGGCGCCGCATACGCGCGTCGGCGAATGGACGCCTGACGGCCAGCAGCCCGCCAACGCGCCCGGCGCACCGGTCAACGTGGTGTTCGAACCGTCCAAGCGCAAGATCGGCAATCTTTTCGCCAACAACCTGTCCGACGCGATCACCGCCAACATCAAGCTGCTGGGCCAGACCTATGTCCTGCCCCGGCCGGTGAATGTCGTGTTCAAGGACTGCGGCCAGTTGAACGCCTGGTACAGCCCGCGCGAAGGCTCGATCACGATGTGCTACGACCTGATCGAGAACATCGCGGTGATGATTTCCGACATCGAAATGGGCACGGTGGGCGGCGAGGTCGTCGCCAGCAAGGAAGGAGCGGCGCCCGCGGCTCCCCGCCAGCAGCCCGCGCCGGGGCAGGGCATGCCCGCGCTGCCCAGCGGCGCCTTCGACGAACTCAAGGACAGCGGCGTGCCGCCGACGTCCATGCTGTTCTCCTCGCCGTACCGGGGGGCGACGCCGAACAAGCACACGCGCGCAGAAATCGTCACGACCGGCGACCTGGTGAAGATGATCAACAAAGACAAGAACATCCTCATCATCGACACCAGCGGGCTGCGGGACACGCTGCCCATCGCCTACCCCCTGGCCGACGCAGGGTCGGACGGCAGTGTCGCGGACAGCCTGCAGAGCGCGCTGGATGCCTGGCTGCAGAAGAATACGGGCGGCCGGCGGGACGCGCCCATCGTCTTCATGGGCGCCGGCATGAATGACCGTTCGTCCTATAACGCGGCCTTGCGTGCCGGCACGCTGGGGTGGCGCGCCTATTGGTATCGCGGCGGCATGGAGGCATGGGTCGCCAACGGCCTGCCTACCGCCCCGGTCAAACCGGCCGCCAAGAACTAGCGCGCCGCGCCACGGCGCAAAAGAAAAAGCCCGCCTGCTGATAAAAGCAGGCGGGCTTTGTTTTGGCGAGCAGCGCGGGGCTTACTTGCCTTGCGCAGTTAGCGCCAGGGCGGCGGCATTGACGACGGAGGCGATACGGCCGGCGTCGCGCAGCTGTTCGGTCGACAGGCCGTCGTTCTTCAGGTTCTCGTAGTGCGAGGCCACGCAGAAATGGCATTTGCCGATGATGGAGGCCACCAGCGCGAACAGCTCAAAGCGCTTCTTTTCCACGCCGCCATGGGTGGCGTACGCGTTCATGCGCAACTGGGCCGGCAGGCTCTTGAGCTGGGCATCGCCGGTCATCTCGACGTACGGGTACCAGGTGTTGTTCATGCCCATGAGAGCCGAGGCGGTCAGGGCGGCGTTCGCGTCGCTTTCCGACAGACCGCTCTTAAAGGCCTCCACCAGCACCGGGCTGCGCGCGGCATACGCGGCGGACAGGGCGGCGCCCACGGCGTCTTCGGGCGCCAGCGTGGAGCGGGCGATCACGGCGTCCAGATTCAGGCGGATGTCCTTGGCCCAATCCGGCAGCTGTTCCTTAATGGTCGTAAGAAATTCCATAGTTTTTACCTATAATCTAGAGCAGTTAAAGCCCGGCGCGGGGCCTGCGGAAAGCAGGCTCCGGACCGGGCTGGAAATTACAGCGTAGCGCCGCCAACCGTACGGTTGCACGGGCAGAGCTCGTCGGTTTGCAGACCGTCGAGCAGACGCAGAACTTCTTCCGGGTTACGGCCGACGTTCAGGTTGTTCACCGAAACGTGCTGGATCGTGTTGTCCGGATCGACGATGAACGTGGCGCGCAGGGCAACGCCAGCACCCTTTTCGCGAACGCCCAGCTGGTCGATCAGGGCGCCGGTGGTGTCGCCGAATTGGTAGTGACCCAGCTTGTTCAGGTCCGGGTGCTCACGGCGCCATGCCAGCTTGACGAATTCGTTGTCGGTCGAGCCGCCCAGCAGGACGGCGTCGCGGTCTTCGAAGTCCTTGGCGAGCTTGTTGAAGCCGACGATTTCGGTCGGGCAAACAAACGTGAAGTCTTTCGGGTAGAAGTAAATCACCTTCCACTTGCCGGGGAACGAGCTTTCGGTGATGTCTTCAAACGCCGACACGCCGTTTTCTTCGTGCTGGTTGAAGCCGGGCTTTACGCCGGTGACCTTGAAGGGCTCGAGTTTGTCGCCAACAGTTTTCATGTTTACTCCCAGTAGTTGTTGGGTGGAGATAAGGCTGCGCCTCAAACCATAAATTCTACGCTATGGATTATCGTTGTCTAATTGATAATTCCTAAACTTGGCTTTGGGCAACTCTATCCTTGCGGTCAGTCCACCGCCCTCTCGGGGCAGCATGCGCAGCGACCCGCCAACGTGCTTGAGCAGGCGTTCGACGATCGCCAGGCCCAGGCCCGCGCCGCTGACGCCGGTGCGCGCCGCTTCGCCGCGCGAGAACGGGCGCAGCAGGCGGTCCACGTCTTCGGGGGCGATGCCCGGCCCGCGGTCAGACACTTCGATGACGATCATGCTGCCTTCAGCTTGCAGTGTCATGACCAGATGCGCCATGCCGTCGGTGGACCGGCCGTAGCGGCGCGCATTTTCGATCAGGTTGCTGACGATGCGCTTGAGGTCCAGGGCGGTGATCCGCGCGCGCAGCCCGGGTTCCAGCGAGGCATCGAGCTCTCCGCCCAACGAGGCGGTGTGGCTGCGCTCGCGTTCGTAAAGTTCGGCCAGGACAGCGGAAATATCGGTGGCCAGTTGCGGCAGGGTGCCGGCCGGCCGGGCATATTCCATCAGCTGGCCAATGCTGTGGTCGATCTGGCCCAGGTCTTCGTCGATGGCCTGGCGCGCGTCCTCGGACACGCCGCTGAGCTCGATTTCGAGGCGCATGCGCGCAAGCGGCGTGCGCAGATCGTGCGAAATGCCGGCCAGCATCAGTTCGCGGTCGGCTTCGGCCTGCCGCAGGTCCTTGGCCATCCGGTTGAACGAGGCGTTCAGGTCGCGGATTTCCAGGGGGCCCTGTTCGGGCAGCGGCGCGGGCGTTTCGCCGCGCGACAGCACCTGGGCGGCCCGGGCCAGCCGCGATAGCGGCCGGTTGACGAAGCCCACGCTGACGGCGGCCCCGACCAGGGACAGCAGCAGCGCCGTGGCGCCCCATCCCAGCCATTCGATCCCGCCGGTCAGCCCGATCTGTTCGCGCTCGAACACCAGCCAGTACAGGTCTTTTTCTATCTGGAAGCTGACCCAGAAGCCGGGCACCTGGTTGACGCCCCAGGCGATCTGCGTTTCCGGTCCGAAGCGCGTGCGGATGTGCTGGGCAACGCGCTGCCAGTAGTCGTCGTCGGGGAGGGCTTCGGCAAAGTCGGTGACTTCGCGCGGGTAGACCTGGATGCCTTCGTTGGTGGCCAGGTCGAGGAGGAGTTTGCTGCGTTCGCCGTTATGCGAGTAGATCAGCGCGGTGCGCGTGATATTGACGGCCGTGATCACCCGCTGCGCCATTTGATTGGCGCGCGGTCCCAGCTCCATGCTGAAAAACACTTGAAGCCACGCGCCCAGGCTGACGAGCATCAGCGCGGCGAGCAAAAGGAACGTGCGGCCGAACAAGCCGAGCCGCAGACGTGATGTCAGGTTCCTGAAGGTTCTCCGCAGGCGCGGCACGACGCTGCGCTCCTGCCCCGGGCGGGCGAGTCGGTCAGCTACCACCGTCCGGGACGAACACGTACCCAAGACCCCAGACGGTCTGGATGAATACGGGCTTGGACGGGTTCGGTTCGATCAGCTTGCGCAGTCGCGAGATCTGGACGTCGAGGCTGCGATCGAAGGCTTCGTATTCGCGGCCGCGGGCCAGCTCCATGAGCTTGTCGCGCGACAGGGGAATCTTCGGATGGCGCGCAAACACCTTTAGCACCGAGAATTCACCCGTGGTGATGGGCACCTGTTCGCCGTTGCGCGTGAGCGTACGGGTGGACAGGTTCAGCATGTAGGGGCCGAAGGCGATGGATTCGTTTTCCTGGCTGGGGGCGCCGGGGTGTTCCTCGGTGCCGCGGCGGCGCAGGATCGCGTTGATGCGCGCCAGCAGTTCCCGGGGGTTGAACGGCTTGGACAGGTAGTCGTCCGCACCCATCTCAAGGCCGACGATGCGGTCGATTTCTTCCGCCTTGGCCGTCAGCATGATGATGGGGGTATTGTCGTGGCCACCGCGCAGCCGGCGGCAGATGGAAAGGCCATCTTCGCCGGGCAGCATCAGATCCAGCACGAGCAGGTCGAAGTGCTCGCGTTGCCAGAGTTTGCCCATCTCTTTGGCGTCTTCGGCGACGAAAACGTTGAATCCCTGCTCGGACAAGTACCGGCGCAGCAAATCGCGCAAGCGCGGATCGTCGTCGACGACAAGGATTTTGCGGGTGGGGGTGGTGTTTTGCGTATTCATGGCCGGAAATGTAACAGTGACAAGAACCAGCGGCTAGTGGGCGTTCACAAGATATTACACATTGCGAGTCCTGGTTGAAATCCCCCTTACACCCGGGGGGAAAGGCGGCTTATTTCGTACAATCTGCATCTATGGAACTAAACCTGCTGGCTCTTGAAACTTCTTCGTCCCGATGCGGCGTGGCCCTTTTGCGGGCGGTCGACGGCCGTCTGGAAGTCAGCGTCAGGGAGCATGAAGGTTCCCAGGAGCACGCAGAGCGCCTCCTCCCCATGGCCGACGAGCTGCTCGCCGAGTCCGGGCTGGCCCCTTCCGCGCTGCATGCGGTGGCGTTCGGCCAGGGGCCGGGCGGCTTCACGGGCCTGCGCGTCGCCTGCGGCGTGGCCCAGGGCATGGCGCTGGGCCTGGGCATTCCCGTGCTGCCCATCGTTTCGCACCAGGCGGTCGCCGCCCAGTCCGCCGCAACCCAGGCCGAGGCCGTCGTCGTGGCCCTGGACGCCCGCATGAACGAGGTGTACCTGGCGGTTTATCGCCGGTCGGGCTCGTCCCCGGACGATCCCTCCTGGGAAACCCTGCAGGCGCCCATGCTCATCGCCGCGTCCGAGGTCGTGCCCTGGACGGCGCATCACCTGCCGGGCTGGTCGGCCCGGGCGGGCCAGCCGCTGGAATTGCTGCTGGCCGGGGATGCCTGGGATGCGTACGCGGCGGACATGGCCCATCCCGCGCAGTGGCGCCGCACCGTAGAAGCCCTGCGGCCGGAAGCCGCCAGCGTGGCCCGCCTGGCCCGCCTGGGCTGGCTGCGCGGCGAGGCCCTGGCGCCCGAATTGGCCGCTCCGCTGTATGTGCGCGACAAGGTCGCCTTCACCACCGCCGAACGCATGCGCGGCGAAGGCGGGAATCCCAAGGCGCAGCCCTCGCTGGCCGCTCCGCTTCCGCAGCCGCTGACCCAGGCCGACCTCGACGAGGTGGTGGCGCTGGAAGCCCACGTGCAGTCCTTCCCCTGGACCCGGCGCAATTTCTCGGACGCCCTGGAGGCCGGCTATGGGGCCTGGACCCTGCGCCGCGACGGGAAACTGGCGGGATTCTGCATTGTCATGTTTGCGCCCGATGTGGCCCATCTTCTGGTGATCGCCGTGGCCAGGCACCTGCACCGGCAGGGGCTGGGCGGCGTGCTGCTTGAATGGTGCGAGCGTCAGGCGCGCGAACGGGGGCTCGAGGGCCTGCTGCTCGAGGTCCGCCCGTCCAACGCGTCGGCCATCAGCTTCTATAAACGCCATGGCTATCTGCAGATCGGCCTGCGGCGCGGCTATTACCCCGCCGAGAAGGGCGGACGCGAAGACGCGATCGTCATGCAGAAACGCTTCGATACCCCGGGGGGAACCCCGGCATGAGCCCGCTGGACGCCGCGCCGCGGCCGACCCCGCCGCGCGTGAATCCCCTGCAGCGGATCTGGCTGCGCGAAAT
>NZ_AGUF01000019.1 GCF_000236785.1 Achromobacter arsenitoxydans SY8
CATTGGCATGCGCGCTTCGAAAGCGATCCCGGCACGATGTGGCTGCGCAAACTGGTGGTCGACACGCTGGCGGACCCCGATCATGACGGTGCGGGCTAGCCTTATGTAGCCCCGCCGCGCGCCCGGCGCAGGAAGCCAGCATCAAGCTCCTGAAGGTCAACCAGCCCAAGCAAACCCATATTGCGCCTGACTTCTTCGGCGATCAGCGCAATGGCATGCGCCACGCCACGCTGGCCGGCCACCGTGGCCGCATAGTTGAACGGCCGGCCAACGAACACGCAGCGCGCGCCCAGCGCCATCGCTTTGAGCACATCCGTTCCCCGGCGCACGCCGCTATCAAGCATGACCTCCATGCCGCCCGCCGCTTCCAGGACGGCGGGCAGCGCATGCAAGGGCGACATGCTGCCATCGAGCTGCCGGCCGCCATGGTTGGACACGATGACCGCATCCATGCCTAGCGTCCGCGCCGAACGCGCATCGTCCGGATGCAGAATCCCCTTCAGCACCATCAGGCCCTTCCAGCGACGGCGGATGGCCGCCACGTGCTCCCAGTTCAGGTGGCCGCGATCCGAGAAGTCCCGGAGCACGTTGGCGGACAGGATGGGCGCTCCTCGCGTCGCGTAGTTGTTCTCGAAGTGCGGCATGCCGTGGCGCGCCAGCGTGCGCAGAAAGGTGCCGGCCAGCCATCGCGGATGCGTCAGTCCCTGCCACGCCAGGCCGAGGCTGGGACGCAGCGGGGTGGAAAAGCCCGCCCGCACGTTGTTCTCGCGGTTAGCGGCGACAGGCGTGTCAACCGTCAGCACCAGCGTGTCCACGCCAGCCGCGGCGACCCGATCTATCAGCGCGCCAATCTGCGCCTCGTCGCCCGGCAGATAGGCCTGGAACCAGGTGCCGGGCGCCGCGTCCATCACGGTCTCAAGACGGATCAGGGACGAGCCGCTCATGATGCAAGGCACGCCTGCCTCGAATGCGGCGCGCGCCAGCACGACGTCGCCGCGATAGCTCGACAGCGCCGAAATGCCCATGGGCGCGACGCCCACGGGCGCAGCGTATTCTCGGCCCAGCACCGTGCAGCGGGTGCTGCGGGCGGACACATCCACCAGCACCTTGGGCCGGAACTCATACTCGGCATACGCGTCGCGATTGGCGCGCTCGGACTGGCCATCTTCGACCGCGCCGGACACATAGGCGTAAATGGGCTTGGGCAGCCGCTTTCTGGCGGCGGGTTCGAAGTCGTGCAGGCTGAGCATGCGGCGCAGCGGATCTGACATGGTGATGCTCCAGGCAGCGCGCGGCTAAGGGGCGGCCGCGCTTAAGACGTCGGTAACGGCGGATGACTATAGGGGCGGTTGAAGTTTGAATAAAGTGACTTTATTGATTCCGTTCAATACACTTTTATTCGCCCTCGTAAACGGTTGGCCAATCCAACCCTGCCCCGAATGACGCTCAAACAGCTCGAAGCCTTCTACTGGGCCGCCACTTGCAAGAATTTTGCTATCGCGGCAAACCGGCTCAACATTTCGGTATCGTCGCTGTCCAAGCGGATTGGCGAACTGGAATCCTCCCTTGGCGCCGAACTCTTCAGCCGCAGCGCGCGCAGCGCCACGTTGACCGCGCTGGGCGAGCAACTGGCGCCCCACGCCAAAGACCTGCTGCGCAACGCCGACCAGTTCATGCAGCAGGCCAGCAACAACCGCAGCTATTCCGGCCGCTGCCGCTTTGGCGCGGGCGAGCTGACCTCCATGACCTGGATGGCCCGACTGATCGAAGTCATCCAGCAGGCGCACCCGAATCTCCTGGTCGAGCCCTTCGTGGGCGTGGGCGAACTGGTGGAGCGCGGACTGGAGGAAGGAGATCTCGACTTCGCCGTGATCGCCGGGCCCTCGTCACGTCCATCGCTCGCGTCGCGCGTGATCGGCAACGCGCACTTCGAATGGGTGGCGTCGGCACGAGCCGTGCCCGATCCCGCGGCGCTCACGCCCGCCGACCTGCCGCGCCAGACGCTCATCACCTTGCCGCAAAGCTCCGGCGCAATCCGCATCCTGGATGACTGGCTGACCGAGCAGCACGTGTCGCCCGGACGCAATCAGTGCTGCAACAGCTGGGGCGGCATCGCTGCCATGCTGCGTCAGGGTCTCGGGCTGGGCTTCCTGCCCACCGCCTGGGCGCACATCCTGATCCAGCGCGGAGACCTGCAGCCGCTGCCGGGATTTCCGCCATTGCGGCCCCTGCTCTACACCTTCCAATGGCGCCGCGACGACACCCGCCCCATGCTCGAAAGCCTGCGCACGCACGCCGAAGCATGCCTGGACTTCCACGCCCCCGCTGGCATGGTCTAGGAAAGTCCTGAACAACTCGCCTCACAACGAACGATTTCCAAAAAGCGAAGTTTTGAGCCGAAAATTATTCGCTTTATATCCAGAAACAGCCAGCGTAGAGTCGCCTCCCATCATCCCCCTGGAGACGAAGCGCCATGCCGGAGTTCGGATTTACCCTGCAGGACTGCCCTGACGGCCCCAGCCGCGAGACGCTCGCGGCCTATCAAGGCCTGGCAGTCGCCAATATCAGCGACGCTATGAGCCGCGCCACCGGCACGTCGGCCCTGCGCCCCATGCACCGCACCCGCCGCATCCTCGGCCGCGCCTACACGGTGCGCACGCGTCCGGGCGACAACCTGATGGTGCACAAAGCCATCGACTCCGCGCAACCCGGCGACGTCATCGTCGTCGACGCGGGCGGCGACATGAGCAACGCCATCATCGGGGAAATCATGGTGGGATGGGCCGCCAAACGCGGACTGGCCGGCTTCGTGATCGACGGCGCCATCCGCGACAGCGAAACGATCGGCCAAGGCGAGTTTCCCGTCTACGCGCGCGGCGTGGCGCACCGCGGGCCCTACAAGGATGGTCCGGGCGCCATCAACGTGCCGGTGACGATCGACGGCATGGTGGTTCTGCCCGGCGACCTGCTGGTGGGCGACGCCGACGGACTGCTGGCCATCCGCCCCGGCGAGGCGCCGGCGATTGCGGCACGCGTACGCGCGATCGCCGAATCCGAAGCCCGCGTGCTACAGGACATCGAGCGCGGAACGCTGGATCGCGCCTGGGTCGACGCCACACTCAAGGCGCGAGGCGTGCTGTGACCGCGGCGGCGCATGACAGGACGGCCCGCCTGTGCCGGCTGGACCTGTGGCTAAATCCGGTGTTTGACGAAATCATCGGCGGCGCGCCTGGCGTGTCGCTTTCGGTGCTGCCGGCAAAAGGCGACGACGCCCGCACGCTGGCCGGCCTGAAAGCGGCTCATGCCTACCACGTGTCCGCGGCCAAGGACGAACTTCCGCGGCATTGGTTCGTCAATGCCGAGCTCATCGCGCAGTGCCCGAACCTGGTGTGCGTGTCGTCGGGCGGCGCGGGCTACGACACGATAGATGTCGCGGCGTGCACCGCGGCCGGTATCGCAGTGGTCAATCAGGCAGGCGGCAACGCCGAGTCCGTGGCCGAGCACACGTACGCGCTGCTGTTGGCCGTGCAGCGCCGGGTGGTGGAATCGCACAACCGGCTGCGCCACGACACGGGTTTCGCGCGCGAGGACCTGATGGGCCATGAAATCCATGGCGGGGTCATTGGCCTGGTGGGCATCGGAAAGATCGGCACATGCGTCGCCCGCATTGCGCGAGGCTTCGGCCTGCGCGTCATTGCGCACGATCCGCTGCTGGATGCCGACGCTATCCGCAGCCGCGGCGCCGAACCGGCAACGCTGGACGACCTGCTGGCGCAATCCGACGTGGTGTCGTTGCATTGCCCGCTGGACGCTTCCACGCGCGGCCTGTTCAACGCGCAGGCCTTTGCGGCCATGAAGCGCGGCGCGGTGTTCATCTCGACTGCCCGCGGCGGCATCCATGACGAAGGCGCGCTGCACGACGCGCTGCGCGCCGGACATCTGCGCGGCGCGGGGCTGGACGTGTGGGAACAAGAGCCGCCCGACCGCGCCGCGCCGCTGCTGAGCCTGGCCAACGTCGTCGCCACCTTTCACACCGCCGGCGTCACGCACGAAGCGCGGCGCAACGTCGCCCGGTCCTCGGCCACGCAGCTGCTCGCGATGCTGCGCGGCGAACGCCCGCCCCAACTCGTCAATCCGGAGGTCTGGCCGCTGGCAGCCGAACGCATCGCGAACCTGAAATAACAACACCAAGGAGACAACCCATGCAACAACAAAACAAACGCCGGACCCTGGGCGCCCTGGCCGCCCTGCTGGCAGGCGCCGCCCTGTTCACCGGCGCGGCCCAGGCGGCCGGCTATCCCGAACGCCCGATCAACCTGATCGTGTCCTATGGGCCGGGCGGCGGCACAGACCTGGTGGCCAGGATGATGGCGCCTTTCCTGCAGAAATACCTGGGCGGCGATGCACGCATCGTGGTCCTGAACCGTCCCGGCGCGGGTGGCGCCATTGGCTTTGCGGAGTTGGCGCGCGCCCAGCCCGATGGCTACACCATCGGCTTCATCAACACGCCCAACCTGTTGACGATCCCCATCGAACGCAAGACCAGCTTCACTTGGCAAAGCTTCGACCTGCTCGGCAACCTGATCGACGATCCCGGCGCCTTCTCAGTCCTGAATGACAACCCGCTCAAGAGCCTGGCCGACCTATCCGCGTATGCCAAAAAGAACCCTGGCAAGGTCACTGTCGGCACGACGGGCACGGGTTCGGATGACCACCTGGCCATGCTGCGCTTTGAACGAGCCTCCGGCACGAAGCTCAGCCACATTCCCTACAAGGGCGCAGGCGAGGTGCGCGGCGCACTGGCGGGCGGCGAAATCACCATCGGCGCCATCAACGTGGGCGAAGCGCTCCAGTACCAGAAAGGCGGCACGCCCCTGCGTTTCCTGGGCCAGATGGGCAAGACGCGTTCCGCGGCGCTGCCGGACGTGCCCACCTTCAAGGAACAGGGATTCGACATCGAGCTGGCATCGCTGCGCGGCCTGGCCGCGCCGAAGGGCTTGCCCGAGGACGTACGCGCCAAACTCGTGTCGGCCGTGAAAAGCACCGTGGACGATCCGGCGTTCCAGGCCAAGGCCAAGGACATGTTCGCCCCGCTGCGTTATCTGCCGCCCGCGGATTACGCCAAGGAACTGGCGGCCGGCGAAGCGGAGTTCCAGCAGCTTTGGAAAGAGGCGCCCTGGCTGGACAAATAACCGCCTTCAAATCAGCGCGGGGCCCTGGCGCCGTAGCCAAGGGCGTTGAAGCATGGCGCGGGTCCCTCGTTCGGGGTCCCGCGCCATTCATTCTTAAGCCATCGCGGCCAGCATCAGGTCCAGGTTCTGCACCGCCGCGCCCGACGCGCCCTTGCCCAGGTTGTCGAACACCGCCGTCAGCAGCACCTGCCCCTGCTGTTCGTTGCCGTACACGGCCAGGCGCAGGTCATTGGTGCCGTTGAGCGCCTGCGGATCCAGGTGCGTGTGCGCGGCCGCGTCCTGCCGCGGCACCACCTGCACGTGGGCCGCGCCGGCGTAGTGCCGCTTCAGGCAATCATGAAGCTTCGCGCCGTCGACACCCGCCGGCAGCAGGCGCAGATGCAGCGGCACGGTCAGGACGATGCCCTGGCGGAAGGCGCCATACGAAGGCACGAACACGGGACGCTGCGTCAGGCCGGCATGCCGCTCGATCTCGGGCGTGTGCTTGTGGGCCAGGCCCAGTCCGTAGACCTGGAAGGCCGGCCCCCGCTCGCCTTCCGGCCCCTCATAGGCTTGCACGCTGGCGCGCCCGCCGCCGGAGTAGCCGGACACCGCGTGCACGACCGCCGGATAGTCCGCAGGCACCAGCCCCGCCTGCACCAGCGGCCGCAGCAAGGCGATCGCGCCGGTGGGATAGCAGCCGGGGTTGCTCACGCGCAGGGCGTTGGCGATGCGTTCGGACTGGCCGGCACTCATCTCCGGAAAGCCATACACCCAGCCCGCGTCGGTGCGGTGGGCGGAACTGGCGTCGATGATGCGCACCTTGGGATTGACCACGGACGCAGCCGCCTGCCGCGCCGGTTCGTCGGGCAAGCACAGGATCGCAATGTCGCTGGCGTTGATGGCTTCGGCGCGCCGCTCGGCATTCTTGCGGTCGGCTTCGGGCAGCGTTAGCAGGCGCAGGTCGGTGCGTCCGTGCAGGCGTTCATGGATCTGCAGGCCGGTCGTGCCCTGGTCGCCGTCGATGAATACTAGGGGATGAGTCATGATGCTTGTCCGCGTAGGTCGGGATTACCTGATCCGCTCAGGAAGGTCTTCATCATCGACCCGGCATCCAGATAAGAAAAGTCGAATATCATGACCGTTCAATTCAGATTTTCTGAACTACGGCGCCGTCCTGCGAAGTCGACCCGCATCGTCCGCCGTCCCGCCGCTCAAGGCGGCGGACTCAACCCGGAATCCCAATGCGAGAAATCAGCCTGGACCGCCTGCGCACCCTGGTCGCCATTGCCGACCTGGGCTCGTTCGCCGACGCCGCGCGCGCCCTGCACCTGGCGCCGCCCACCGTCAGCCTGCACGTGTCGGATTTGGAAACCCGCGTCGGCGCGCCGCTGCTGACGCGCAAGCGCGGCCAGGTCAGGCCCACGGCCATCGGCGAAACCCTGCTGGACCGCGCGCGGCGGCTGCTTGCAGAGGCCGACCAGGCCCTGGACGACGTGCAGCGCCAGGTGCAGGGGCTGGCAGGCCGCGTTCGGCTGGGCGCATCCACGGGCGCCATCGCGCACCTGCTGCCGCAGGCGCTGGAGACGCTGGGCCGGGACCATCCCGGCATCGACGTGCAGGTGGCGGTGCTGACTTCGCAGGAAACCCTGCTAAGGCTGGCCGACGGGACGCTGGACGTGGGGCTGGTGGCCCTGCCCCAGCCGCCGCTCGACGGCCTGGTGCTGCGCCAGTGGCGCCGGGACCCGGTGATGGCCTTCCTGCCCGCCGCCTGGAAGGCGCCCGCGCGCCTGACGCCAGCGTGGCTGGCGGAACGGCCGCTCATTCTTAACGACGCGAGCACGCGGCTGTCGCGGCTGACGGCCGAATGGTTCGCGGCGGCAGGGCTCAATCCCCGGGCGCGCATCCAGCTCAATTACAACGACGCGATCAAGAGCCTGGTGGCCGCGGGTTACGGCGCCACGCTGCTGCCGCACGAGGCCACCGCGCCGCAACCGGATCCGCGCGTCATCATGCGGCCGGTGCGGCCCGCGCTATGGCGTCCGCTAGGCATCGCGCATCGCGCCGGACAGGTCGAGCGGGCGACGCAGCATGTGCTGGATGTGCTGTGGGAACTGCGGGCGGCGTCGGGCGGGGGCTGACGCATGAATTGGGTTAGCCAGCCCTGCCCGTCCGCGTCCTCGCCGACGCGCCCACGCGGAAATACGCCGCGCGCTGGCTTTCCTCGCGTAGCCGGCGGGCGCGGGAGCGGAATAGGTCCTTGCGCCCCACAATGCCCAGCAGGCGTCCGCTGGCGCGATCCACGATCGGCACCCTGCCCGCGCCGGACAAGGCCATGCGGTCCGCGATCTGGCTGGCCAGTTCGTCGGGATATCCACGCACCAGCTCCCGGCCGGCAAGCGCTTCGGCGAGCGTGCGTTCATCCTGCCCGCTATCCAGCGCCCAGGCCAGGCTGTCGGCGCGCGTCACCTCGCCCACCACGACGCCCTGGGCGTCCAGCACCGGATAGCTCGTGTGCACCGGCTGCGCAGTCGTGAAATGCGCCACGGCCTGCCCCACCGTCAAAGAGTCGGGCATGGTCTGCACGGGCGTTGTCATCACGTCGGCCACGCGCAGCAGATCGAAGGGATCCACCCGATACTCGCGGCTGATATGGTGGCCGCGCCGGGCAATCTTTTCGGTCAGGATGGACCGCTTGAGCAGCAGCACCGTGACGCCATAGGCGAAGACGCAGGCCGACAGCACCGGCAGCAGCGCGCCCATGTTGCCGGTGAGCTCCACCGCGAACAGCGTGGCGGTCAGCGGGGCGCGCATCGTGCCGCCCATCATCGCGGCCATGCCCACCAGGGCCCAGAACCCGGGATCGGCCTGCGGCAGCCACGGCGACGCCAGCGCGCCCAGCGCGCCGCCGAAGATCAGCAAAGGCGCCAGCACGCCGCCCGACGTTCCCGAGCCCAGCGCGATCGACCAGATGGCGACCTTGACCACCAGCAGCACCAGCACCGCCTGCAAGGCGAGGTCTCCGGCCAGCATGTGCCGGATGTTGTCGTAGCCCACGCCCAACGCCGCCGGTTCGATCAGCCCGCCGATGCCGATGGCCAGGCCGCCGATCGCCGGCCACCACATCCAGTGGATGGGCAGCTTTTCGAAGAGGTCTTCGGCCGCGTACACCAGCGACGTCAGCACGCCCGACCCCAGTCCCGCCAACACCCCGACCGCCGCGCACGCCGCCAGATGACCGGGCGTGAACGCCAAGGCGCCCGAGTAGGCGAAGATCGGCCCGGGCTCCAGGATGAACGCCCGCGTCGCAGCCGCCACCAACGCCGCCATCGCCACCGGCAGGAAACTGCGCGGCTTCCATTCGAACAGCAACAGTTCGACCGCCAGCAGCACTGCCGCCAGCGGCGTCGCGAAGATGGCCGTCATGCCCGCCGCTGCGCCCGCCACCAGCAGCGTCTTGCGCTCACCGTCGTCCAGGTGGATGGTCTGCGCCAGCAGCGACCCGATGGCGCCGCCCGTCATGATGATGGGCCCTTCCGCGCCGAAGGGTCCGCCCGTGCCGATCGACACGGCGGACGACACCGGCTTCAGGACCGCCACCTTCGGCTGGATGCGGCTCTTGCCGATGAGGATGGCTTCCATGGCTTCAGGAATGCCGTGGCCGCGGATTTTCTCGGACCCGTAGCGGGCCATCAGGCCAATGATGAGACAGCCGACGACGGGGATGGCGACGGAACCCAGCCCCAGCGGTCCCGCCGAGATCGGCATGTCGGCGAAGGAAAACACGCCGTGATAAGCGACGTTGGTGCACAACGCGATCAGGCGCAGCAGCATCCATGCGGCCACGACGCTGGCCAGCCCGACGGGGATGGCCAGGATCATCAACAATATGACGCGGCGGTCGGTGGTGAAGTCGCCCAGCCGCAGGCCGGGACGGGATGAAGCGGAGATGGAAGGCATGTTCGGGAAACGGCGGGAATCAATCGCCAGAAGGTTTGATAAATGTTATTTATATCGTAGCACGATATATATTAGAATCCGCAGGTGACTCCTAACCGCGCTCCTGCCCGCCTGTCTCCCGCCGACTACGAACTGCTGGCGGATTTCCGCTATGCGCTGCGCAAGTTCGCGGCCTTCAGCGAAGGCGCGGCGGCGGAACTGGACCTGATGCCGCAGCAGCACCAGGCGCTGCTCGCCATCAAGGGCGCCCGCAAGGGCGTGCCCGGGCGGCGGGGCCTGTACGTGGGCGAGATCGCCGATCGCCTGCTGATCCGGCCGCACACGGCGGCGGAACTGGTGGGGCGCCTTGCGCGGCTGGACCTCGTCAGCCGCGAAGCCGATCCCGAAGACGGACGGCGCGTCGAAGTTGTCCTGACCCCCAAGGCGGAACGACTGCTGGAAGACCTGTCCGCCTCGCACCTGGAAGAACTGCACGCCATGCGCCCGCTGCTGACGCGCCTCCTGGCGCGCCTGGGCGACGGTTCCGACCCGGCCTGACCTTCGGTTTTCTAATAAGCAAATACCTTTCCGTTATTAGCCTCGTGATAAATTGTCGTCCCGCGACATATTTGAGCATCGCGAGGAGAGACGGTTTTGGGTGTTGCAATAAAGCGCTGGCTGGGTTCGTTTGCGCCGGCGCCAGTGGGCGTCAATGGACGCGAGAAGCTCTATGGCGCCGTGGGCGCCCTGCTCGGGCTGTTCTGCACAGAATGGGTGGGCCGCCACGCGCTGGGCGCGGCCAATCCCTGGTTCATCGCGCCCATGGGCGCGTCCGCGGTGCTGCTGTTCGCCGCGCCGGCCAGTCCGCTTGCGCAGCCCTGGTCGCTAATGGCGGGCAACCTTGTTTCCGCGCTGATCGGCGTGTTCTGCGCCCAGTTCATTCCCGTGCCCGGCATTGCCGCGGCCGTCGCCGTATCGCTGGCGATCGGCGCCATGTTCTCGCTGCGTTGTCTGCACCCGCCCAGCGGCGCCGTGGCGCTGACCGCAGTGCTGGGCGGCCCGTCGGTCGCCAGCCTGGGCTATGGCTTCGCCCTGTGGCCGGTGGCTTTGAATTCCTTGATCCTGCTATGCATTGCAGTGGTCTTCAACGGCGCGCTCAAGCGCAACTACCCGAGACGCCACGCTGAGCCGGCGGCGGGCCACAAGACCCGCGACCCCGCGCCTAGCGCCCGGCTGGGCTTTTCCCGAGCCGACCTGGACGAGGCGCTGAGCCAGCGCGGCGAGCTGCTGGACATCAGCAAGGAAGACCTGGAAGAAATCGTGCTCGACGCCGAGCTGCGCGCCAGCGTGCGCCGCTTCGGCGATGTGCATTGCGCCGACATCATGTCGCGCGACGTGGTGTCCGTCATGGAAAGGGATCCGCTGGACTACGCGGTGCGGCTTTTCGACAAGCACCGGGTGCAGGCCCTGCCCGTCCTGAACTCGGCGGGCCGCTACGCCGGCATGATCGCCCAGGGCGACGTGCTGGCGCGCAAGAGCCGGCTGGCGCCCGTCGCGGCCCAGGGCGAGCCCGCGCCGGACCTGCTGGTGGGCGACTGCATGCGCAGCGAAGTGCCTTTCGCCACGCCGGGCCTGCCGGTGATCGAGCTGGCGCGGCCGATGTCCGACAGCCTGCACTGCGTGCCGGTCCTGGACGAAGCGCGCAACCTGCTGGGCCTGGTGACCCAATCCGATCTGGTGGCCGCGCTGTACCAGATGGCGGTGTCGGCCAATTCGCAGGCGCCGGAAGACGCGAATCCGCGCAAGCTGGCCGCCTGAACCCTCCGTAGCCCTACGGATTCCGGCGCGTGCTTGCCGCAAGGCATAATTTCAGCCGTGAATCCCCTATCCCGCGCCCGCGCCGTTGTCTGCTGGCTGGTCCTGTTCCTTGTTGGCGCCCTCTGGATTGGCCGCCAGGAATACGTCGACCAGCACGAGCGCTTTTTCCAGAACACCAGCGTGGCCCAGCGCATGCTGAGCCAGAAGACAGTGCAGCACGAAGCCGTGCTGGCCACCCTGGCCGCGCTGTCGCACCCTCCCTCGCCCGAACGCCTCTATCCCAGCCTCCAGCCCGCCATGCCGCAGTTGCTGGGCCTGGGCCATCTGCCCGGCGGCGTTTGGGCCGGCAGCATCGACCAGCCGCCGGGCCTGCCGGCCGCTGTCGAGCGCGCGCGGCAGCTTGGGCGGCCGGTCACGCTGCCCATCGACAACGCAAGATACTGGCTCGTGTCGCCGTCCGGCTGGAGCCTGCTGCTGGACGCGCGCCAACTGGTCCCCGCCGCCGATTTTCCGCCCGGGCTGGCCAATCTGACCCTCACGGTCGGCCAGCCGCCCCTGGCCTTGCTGGATAAACAGCCGGAAGACGCCGTGCCGGGGCTGACGCTGGCGCTGCAGAAGCCGCTGGGCGCCGCAAGCCAGCCGTTCCAGATGCGCAGCACCCGCAAGCTGACGCCGGACGCCTGGCCGTGGACGGCCTGGCTGGCCTGGGCCGCGGCCAGCGCCCTGCTGGTGGCGGGCGCCGCCGCCTGGCAGCGTTCGCGCGCGGAAGCGCGCCGTCAGCAGGAGCAGGCGCGCCTGGCGGCCATGGCGCGGCTGGGCACGCTGGGCGAAATGGCGGCCGGCATCGCCCATGAACTCAACCAGCCCCTGACCGCCATCCTGGCCCATACCCGCGCGGCGGAACGGCTGCTGGACGACGAAGAAGAGCGCCCCGCCGTACGCCATGCGTTGCTGGCCAGCGCCGAACAGGCCAGGCGCGCCGCCGACATCATCAGCCGCATGCGCGCCCTGGTGCAGCCCAGTTCGCCCGCACGGCGCGAGGCCCTGGACCCGGACGCGCTGGTCGCGTCGCTGCGCTTTTTATCCGAACCCGAACTGGCCCGGCAAGGCATCCGCCTGTCCTGGCACAACGCCAGTCCCGGCGCCCGCCCGCTGGGCGACCGCGTGGCGCTGGAGCAGATCCTGCACAACCTGGTGCAGAACGCCGCCGACGCGCTGGCCGGCGTCCAGGGAACCCGCCACATTTCGATCGAAGGTCGGGCGGTGGACGGCGACTATCAATTCAGCGTCAGCGACACGGGCCCCGGCATTGCCGCCGATGCCATGCCGCGCCTGTTCGCCCCCTTCTACACCACGCGCGCCCAGGGCATGGGACTGGGCCTGGCGCTGTGCGACACGCTGGCCGGTTCCATGGACGGCCGCATCGCCGCGCGCAACCTCAGCCCGGCGGGCGCCTGCTTCACCGTCAGCCTGCCGCGCGCCGGAGCCGCCGCATGAATCCCCAAGATCACTCCCCGCTGGTCTACCTGGTGGACGACGACGACGCCGTCCGCGACGGCCTGGCGCTGCTGCTGCGCAGCGTAGGCCTGCGCAGCGCCGGCTTCGCCGACCCGATGGCGTTCCTGGCCGCGCTGACACAGTCCGCGATCGGCTGCGTGGTGCTGGACATCCGCATGCCGGGCATCAGCGGCCTGGACGTGCTGGCGCAACTGGCCGAACGGTCCGACCTGCCCGTCGTGATGCTGACCGGCCACGCCAACGTGGACCTCTGCCGCCGCGCATTCAAGGGCGGCGCCATGGAGTTCCTGCAAAAGCCGGTGGACGACGACGTATTCCTGGACGCCGTGCAGGCGGCCGTGCGCACGCATATCGCCAGCCGCGAACGGCTGGCCGTCACGCAGGCGGCGGCCGACCGCCTGGCGCGACTGTCCGGACGCGAGCACGAAGTGCTGGAACGCATCGTCCAGGGCATGAGCAACAAGGAAATTGCGCGCGAATTCGAACTGTCGCCGCGCACGGTCGAAACCTATCGCGCCAATGTGTTCGCCAAGCTGGAAGCGGAATCGCTGGCGCAGCTTATCCGCCAGTACGCGACCCTGCTGGACTGAACCCGCCTCCGTAACGCTACGGAGGCGCGCGCGTAGTCGGGCGTATACCGCCCGCACGCCCTTTTGGCCACACTGTCTGCTCCTATCGCACCACCTCAACAAGGATGCAGACCATGAAGAAATTTGCGCTCGCCGCCCTGACCTCCACCCTGGCCTTCGCCGGCGCGGCCCACGCCGCCGTGCTCAGCGAAAGCAATCTGTCGATGGCCGACGCGCAGAAGCTCGCCACCGCCACCGTCGCGGCCTGCCAGGCCAAGGGCTACAACGTCAGCGCATCGGTCGTGGACCGCGCCGGCCTGCTCAAGGCCTTTGCGCGCGGCGACAACGCCGGCCCGCACACCATCGAAGCCAGCCGCGCCAAGGCCTTCACCGCCGTGTCCGCCAAGACGCCGACGCTGACCATGATGGAAAACTCGCAAAAGAACCCGGGCGCGGCCAACCTGACCGACATCCCGGGCTTTCTGCTGCTGGGCGGCGGCGTGCCTATCAAGGCCGGCAACAGCGTGATCGGCGCCATCGGCGTGGCCGGCGCGCCCGGCGGCAACCTGGACGCCCAGTGCGCCGACGCGGTGCTGGAAGAGAACGCCGCGCTGTTCAAGTAAGCGCCGGCCAGGCCGCGAGCCTTGGCGTGCTTTGGCGGCCGCCGTCATCACGACGGCGCCCCGCTGAAATTCAATCCTGGCGCTCGCGCGCCACGGAACGGGCCAGCGCCACGTGCTTGTCCAGCAGCATCGCATCCAGTTGGGCGGGGTCACGGCGCAGCAGGCGGTCGTCCTCGCGCGGCTCCAGGTCCGCCGCCCGCACCAGCGACATCAGGTCCCGCGTCTTGGTGTCCGACACGGGCGTATTGATGTCCTCGACCAGTTCCGCCTTCACGTACGCCTGCATCCGCGTATTCAGGTTGCGCGTGTGGGTCAGCGTCGCCGCCGCCAGCGCGCCTTCTTCGTAGCGGATGCTGGTCTGGCTGCTGACCTCGTCGTTGATCTGGTAGTAGCGGTAGTTCTGCGACTTCGATTCCTTGGTCAGGTCCAGCTGGTGCTGGGGCGTCAGCCCGGTATGGAAACTGGCGGTCAGGTTGGCGCGCTGCTCCTGCTTGACCGACAGGTCGAACAAGGGCCGGCCGCTGATGCTGCTGCTCTGCGAGACCTGATACGAGAACTGGTCGAATTCGCGCGTCTTGTACGGATTGCTCGCCACCATGGTCTGCGAGACCGACGCGGAGAAATCCGCCACGCCCGACAGCAGGCTGCGGTACGTGTAGCCGGCCGCCACGCGGCGCGGCGCCTGGCTGGACGGCGCGGCGCCCGCCTCGTAGGTCTGGTGCAGCTCGGTGAACGCGTCCTTGAACAGTCCCATCAGCGCTTCATCGCCACGGCCCCGGCTGCGCGCGGCCTCGAACTGCTGCAGGTAATCGCTGACCGCCGCGGCGCGCTGCTGCGCGTTGCCGTAGACCGCCGACTTGCTGACGTCGATGTCCACCTTGACCACGCCATCGGCACTCTTGAAGGTGAGCGACCGCTGCTTGCTGTCGGCCGAGAACTCAACCGATTGCGAAAGCACGCCGTTCGCGCTGGACGTCGCCTGCAGCGACACCGAGGACAGCACCGACGTATCGAACTTTGCCAACCCGGACCACGCCATGCGCGGCGGCACCGAGGCCAGGCCATCGACCGCGTCCTGGAAGGACTTGGACAGGCCGGCGATCGCCTTGCGCTCGTCTTCGGACAGGTCGCCGTCGGTCACTTCGATTTGCACGGCCAACCCGTCGGCGCTGCTGCCCAGCGTCACCGCGACCTTCACGCCGCTGGCGGTGGTGATGCGCAGCGTGTAGGAATCGTCGTCCAGCCCCGACGGCGCGGCCAGCGTGGCCCCTGTCAGCTCGTCAACCTGGCCCGTCGCCTGCGGCAGCTTTACGGACTGCGAAAAATTGCCGCCGTCCGTCTTGAACCGGTCTAGCAGCGCCGACGCGACGCCCTCCAGGCGACCCGCAAGCGACCGCGACGAAACCGTGGCCGCGATGACCGTGGATACCGGGTCCACGGCATCCCGCTCCCAGGTCAAGCCCGAGGCGCCAACCGCTGATGCGGTCTGAGGCGTATAGGTCAGCGGCGTGGCGCTGCCCTGCCCCAGCGTGACCGAGGTCGAGGACGGCGTCGTGACGGCGGACAGCGGCGCCGCACGGGCGACGCCCGTTGCGGGCGGCGCCTGCCCAATGATGGTCGTGGCGCCCACGGGGGCTAAAGATGTCATGCCTCTATCCCATTCGGGGGGCTTGAGCAAGGATTGCCCGTCCATGGCCCCGTTTGTTATGAAATATGTAACGGCAGGATGAGGCCGGACTTAAGCCCGGGCTGGACCGCCAGGACCGGCGGGTGGCGGCAAATTGGACACATCCGGGACCGTGGGCCGCCTATACCTTTGTACGGCATGCCTAGCCCCGCGTACGATGTTGCTGCAGCACATTAAGCCCTAGTCTATCCCTGCGGTTCACCTACCCCCCCCGGAGAAACTGACCATGAGCTTCGTTACCACCCCCGACGGCGTCGACATCTACTTCAAGGACTGGGGCCCCAAGACTGCCCAGCCCATCGTCTTCCACCATGGCTGGCCCCTGTCCAGCGATGACTGGGACGCGCAGATGCTGTTCTTCGTCGCCCAGGGCTACCGAGTCGTCGCCCACGACCGCCGCGGCCACGGGCGTTCCAGCCAGGTCAGCGACGGCCACGACATGGACCACTACGCCGCCGACGCCTCGGCCGTGGCCGAGCACCTGGACCTGCGCAATGCCGTGCATATCGGGCACTCCACCGGCGGCGGCGAAGTCGCCCGCTACGTGGCGCGCCATGGCGAACCGCAAGGCCGCGTCGCCAAGGCGATCCTGGTCAGCGCGGTGCCGCCGCTCATGGTCAAGACCGACGCCAACCCGGGCGGCACGCCCATCGAGGTGTTCGACGGCTTCCGCAAGGCGCTGGCCGACAACCGCGCGCAGTTCTTCCTCGACGTCGCCGCCGGCCCGTTCTACGGATTCAACCGCGACGGCGCCAACGTGTCGCAAGGCGTGATCGACAACTGGTGGCGCCAGGGCATGATCGGCAGCGCCAAGGCGCACTACGAAGGCATCAAGGCCTTTTCCGAAACCGACCAGACCGAAGACCTTAAGGCCATCACGGTGCCGACGCTGGTCATGCATGGCGACGACGACCAGATCGTGCCGATCGACGACGCATCGCGCCTGTCGGTCAAGTTGCTCAAGAACGGCACGCTGAAGGTGTATCCGGGCTTTCCCCACGGCATGCTGACGACCCACGCCGACGTGCTGAATGCGGACCTGCTGGCCTTCATCAAGAGCTGAAGCCCGGCAGACAAAAAGAGGAAGGCACTCGCCTCCCTCTTTTTTTTTTCGCGACGCAGGCGCACGCGGCGCCCGCCCTAACCCGCGGGGATCAGGCGGATGTCCGCGCTGCCGTCGCGTCCAAGCTGGGCTACCAGGCCCAGCTCCCAGTCCAGGTAGTCGCGAAAGCCCTGGTCGCGCGCAGCCAGGTCGTCGAACAGGTACGGACTGATGGACTGGTCGTCATCCCCGGTCAACACCCCTGCCGCTCCCGTTTCCAATTCCAGCCCTTGCGCCTTCCAGGCGCGGGTGCCGCCCAGCAGATAGTGCACCGGGCTCTTCGTGCGCCAGGCCAGCTCTGCCGCCACCACGCTGGCCAGCACGCCGTCCGAAGACGTCAGCACCACCGCGCCATCCGTTTCCGCCGGCAGGAATTCCGCCAAGCGGTCCGGCGCCGCGAAGCTTGCGCCCGGCACATGGCCGCGCTCATAGGCGGCGCGCGCGTCCACATCGAACACGATAGCCTCGCCCGCCTCCAGCGCGGACCGCAGCGCCGCCACGCGCAGGCCCGGCGCATCCGGACGGTGTCGCAGCACGCGGCGCGGTTCGGCGCCGCTCTGCAGCGCCGCCAGCGCGGGCGGCCGGTACAGATAGACGTCCACCAAGCCCAACTGCGCCAGCCATGCTCCCGTCGTCAGCGCGCGCACGCCGTCCCAGTCCGCCAGCACTACCCGCGAGCGGCGCGTGGCCAGGTACTCGTCCGTGGCCTGCACCAGCTGGCCGCCGGGCGCCCAGCGCCAGCCCTCCAGGTGCCCCGTCTCGTATTCCTCGCGGGTCCGCACGTCGAACTTGTAGAGCGTGCGCGCGTCCTGCTCGGCCTCAAATGCTCGCAGCGCGGCCGTGTCGATGTAGCCGATGCCGGCGCGCTGTGCAACGCGCTGCGCCTGCTCGCGCGCGGCGGCCAGGGCGCGGTCGCCGGGTTCTGGCAAGGCCGCGTGACGGCCATAGGCCAGTTCGCGGCCCGACAGCAGCCATTCCATGGTGCCGTTGCGCAGCGATGCGACCCGGTTGGGGATGCCTGCGTCGATCAGCGTCTGCGCGCCCACGATGCTGCGCGTGCGGCCGGCGCAATTGACCACCACGAAGGTCTTCGGATCCGGCGCGAGTTCACCGATGCGGTAGACCAGTTCCGCGCCCGGCACGCTGTGCGAGAACGGCAGCGTGAAATTGTGGAATTCTTCGGGCGTGCGGCTGTCGACCACCACGATGTCGTCGCCGCGAGCCACGCGCTCGTACAGCTCGTCCACATCAATCCAGGGCGTGTGCTTCTCGTGCTCGATCACTTCGCCGAACGCCTTGCTGTGCACGTTGGTGCCCGAGAACAGCTCCAGGCCCGCGCGTTCCCAGCCATCCGTTCCGCCCGCCAACACGGACACATCGGTCCAGCCCAGCCGCGTGAGCTTGGCGGCGGCCTCGTGCGCCAGCGTCTCGTCGTCATCCACCAGCACGATGCGCGTGTTGCGGCGCGGCGCCAGCCGGTCGGCCAGCAGTTCCAGCCGCCAGAGCGGCGCGGGCGCGGCGTGCAGCAGATGCCGGCGGGCATACCGGCCGGCTTCGCGCACGTCCAGCACGGCGATCTCGTCCGCGCCGCGCAGCGCGTCCTGCAAGGCCTGCGCGGAAACGCGGGCGTGCCGGGGCAAGGCCTGCCCGTTTTCAAGGTATTGAATATCTGCCGCCGCAGCGGCTGGTGACGCGTTGTCCATGATCGGATCCCGGCATTGATGACTGATGAATGGGTCAGCCTACGGTGCGCGCCGCGGTCGCGACAACGTAGAAATGCGTCTATGAATATGCGGCTGGCGCCAAGCGCCGCAAGCGTCAGGCCTCGCCCTTGATCTCGCGCGCCACGACGTCGCGCGTCAGCGTCGGCACGAACATCTCGATGAAGTGGAACGCATAGCCGCGCAGCCACGCGCCGCGGCGAATGGCCAGCCGCGTCAGGTTGATCTCGAACAGGTGGCGCGCGTCGATCGCGCAAAGCCGGCTGTCGCGCTCGGCATCCCAGGCAACCGCCGCCACGATGCCCACGCCCAGCTCCAGTTCCACATAGGTCTTGATCACATCCGCGTCCATCGCGGTCATGACGATGTCGGGCGTAATGCCCGCCCGCGCGAACGCCTCGTCGATATGCGCCCTGCCCGTGTAGCCCCGGCCGTAAGTAATGATGGGATAGCGCGACAGCTGCGACAGGCTGACGCCGTCGTGCTGGCGCTCCAGCGGATGGCCGCGCGGCACGATGATGCTGTGGCTCCAGCGGTAGCAAGGCAGGTTCACCAGCCCGGGATAGTCGGCCACGGCCTCGGTGGCCACGCCGATGTCCGCCTCGCCCTCAAGCAGCATTTCCGAGACTTGCTTGGGCGAGCCCTGGTGCAGGTGCAGCACCACGTCGGGATAGCGCTGGCGGAATTCCTTGATGACGGGCGGCAAGGCGTAGCGCGCCTGCGAGTGCGTGGCGGCGATGGACAGGACGCCCGTCCGGCTGTCGGCGTACTCCGCGCCCGCATGGCGGATGTTGTCGGCGCATTGCAGGATCTGCTCCACCAGCGGCAGGATCAGCTCGCCGGGCGGCGTCAGGCCGATCAGCCGCTTGCCAGAGCGCACGAATATGTCCACGCCCACTTCTTCCTCCAGTTCTCGTATCTGCCGGCTTACGCCCGGCTGCGAGGTATGGAGGCTTTCGGAGACATCGGTCAGGTTGAAGTCCTGGCGTACGGCTTCACGCACGGAACGCAGTTGCTGGAAGTTCATTGCGCGCGCCTCAATCCAGGATGGCCAGCTGGTTGCCCGACGGATCCTTGACGTACATGACCCGCGGAAGCGAATCCGGCAATGAGCAGACCGGATGATGTCCCGCCAGGCGCAGGCGCGCCAGGATGTCGTCGTAGGCGCTGGCCTTGATCGCCAGATACTCGGGCCTGACGCCCCTGCTGACTTCTTCCACCGGAGACAGCGACAGCGTGGCCTCGCCCAGCGCGAAGCGCAGCCGCTCGCCGCCCGCGCCGGGGATCTCCTGCAGCCCGATGACCCGCCGGTAGAACTCGCGCACCGCGTCCTGCCGATGCGAGAGAAAGGAAAGCTGGACCGATTCGATCGAGCGAGTTGTAGACATGCCCTGCCGCCTGCTGTGGAACCAGGCAAATTCTATTGGGTGCAGGTACAACCCGACAAAGAGGTTGTAATTGCTTCTACATAGCCAGAAACCCTAAAGAAAACGGCTCATTTGCATATGCCCCATGGACCGCGCGCTACTTCAGCTGTACGTCCGCCGACGCGATCACCTTGCGGTACGTGGCGATATCCTCGCGCACGGTCTGATCCACAGCCTCGGGCGCCGTGGCCGCAATCGTGAAGCCCAGGTTCTCCAGCAGCGCGGCGGTCTCGGGCTCGCGCAGCACGGCCACCACATCGCGGTTGATGCGGTCCACGATCGCGCGCGGCGTGGACGCGGGCGCGGCGAAGCCCTGCCAGCTTTCCACCACGTAGTCCGGCAGGCCGGATTCCTGGATGGTCGGCACGTCCGGCAAGGCCTTGGAGCGATACGGCGTGGTGACGGCCAGCGCCACCAGCTTGCCGTTGCGCACGTTCTCGGTCGCAGCGGCCAGCGTGATCAGCATCGCGTCCACATGGCCGCCCAGCACGTCCAGCGTGGCGGGCCCGCCTCCCGGATACGGAATCTGGTTGGTCTTGGCGCCGATGCGCTCGTTCAGCAGCTCCACCGCCAGGTGCTGCAGGCTGCCCGTGCCGCCCGGCAGCGCCATCGAGATTTCACCGGGCCGCTGCTTCACCAGGGCAACGAATTCCTGAAAGGTCTTGACCCCCAGCCCAGGGCGCACCACCAGCAGCTGCGGATTGACGACGGCCTTGGTCACGCCCTGCAGATCCCGCAGCGGATCGTAGGACTGCTTGCCGGGCTGCAGCGCATTGAGCGATAGCGCGTCGCCGCCCAGCAGCAGCGTGTAGCCGTCGCCGCGCGCATGCGCCACCGCGGCATTGCCGATGGCGCTGCTGGCGCCCGGCTGGTTTTCCACGACCACGCTTTGATGCCACTTTTCGCCCAGCTTCTGCGCCACCGTGCGCGCCAGCTTGTCGGCGCTGCCGCCGGCGGATACCGGCACCACGATCTTCACTGGGCGGTTCGGATACCGGTTGGCGTCTTCGCCCGGCACCGGCGCCGAGCCCGCGAAGTTGCTCAAGAGGCCCGCTCCCAGCACCACGCCCGCAAGCAGGCCCAGACCAGCGCGGACGGCCGATTTGCGCTTGATGCTCATGCCGCCACTCCCGTCTGCGCGCCGCTTTCCACGCCAAGTGCGCCGAACGGCTTACCCAGCACGGCGGTGGAATGCCGGCCATCCACGGCGACGGGTACGTCGCCCTCCAGCGTGATGCGATAGAGAACGCGCTCGTCGTCCAGGTAGGCAAAATCGCCCGGCCCCTGGTGCGCGGTCGCGCGGTTGTCCCAGAACGCGATGCTGCCCGGCTGCCAGCGGAAGCGCGCGGTGTACTCGGGCCGCGTGATCTCTTCGAAAAACAGGTTGAGCAGATGGCGGCTTTCCTCTTCGCTCACATCCTTGATGCGACGCGTGAAGCCGGGATTGACAAACAGCGCGCGTTCGCCGGTCTCGGGAATCACCCGCACCACGGGGTGGTCGGACACCAGCGGGCTGGCCTGCACGCGCTGCGCATAGACGGTCTGGTTGTCGAAGTCGCCGTTGTAGCCGCCGAACTGGTGCCGGGCCCAGAGGCCATCAGCAAGCGCGCGCACCGCCGGCGACAGATGCTCGTAGGCGGCCACGAGGTTGGTGAAAATAGTATCGCCGCCGTAGGCGGGAACCTGGCGCCCGGCGCGCAGAATGGAGCCGGCCGGCGGATTGACCACGCCAGTGACATCGGTGTGCCAGCGCTCGCCGCGCCGGCCCGTCGTGGACTTGGACGAAATGGTGCGGATCTGCGGATAACCCTCGGGCGGGTTCGCGTCATAGGGATGCGCGGACGTCGGGCGGCCGAACAACTGCGCGAAGGCCAGATGCTGCGCGTGGTCGATGTGCTGGTCGCGGAAGAACACGACCTTCCAGCGCAACAAGGCGGCCTTGATCTGTTCGACCTCGGCATCGCGCAGCGGCTGGGTCAGATCGACGCCGTGGATCTCTGCGCCGGTGAAGACGGACAGCGGCCGGATATCAAGCCGCGTGCTTTCGATAGTGCTCATGTGCTGCCCCGTTCTGTGTTGTGTAAAAACAGAATAGGTGCGCCGCGCATGCCCAACAAATACCGATACGCAATGTGAAAATAGCCCGCCAGCCGCGCGTTTCCGTCATGAAGAAATGCGCGGCGATGGTAGCAGAAGGCGCCGATCGGCTTCAGTTGGCCTTCTCGTCCAAGCCAGGGTAGCCGTCGATGTAGGCGCGGCCCGAGCAGCGCACCATGGCCACGCAGGCCGCGCTGCCCGTCTTGGCGGTGCACGCGTTGCGGGAATCGTCGCGCGCTCCCTTCGGATCGGTGTTCAGCGCGGTGAAGCTTTTGCCGCGGCCCTTTTCGCCGCCCTTGACCCAGGCCAGACCCACGCAGCTGTCGGTATACGTCAGGACCTTCTTGCAGCCCTTGCAGTCATCCCATTCCAGCAGTTGCGACAGCGCGTCCTTTTCGTTGGGGTAGCCATCCGAGTAAACCAGGTCGCCCGTGTCTTTTTCGGCGATGGCGCCCCAGTACTCGCGCAGGTTCAGTCGCGCGGACAGCGCTTCCAGTTCGCCCGGCCGCACCTTGACCGCCGCCTGCAGATCCTTGGCGCTGTAGCCCGGGCCCACGCAAATCGGCATCGTCGTCAGGCGGCACTTGCCGTCCGGACTGCCCGCCTCGCAGCGGCGCATGGCTTTCTTGGCGGCCATTTCGGGCGACACGCTATTGCCCGGGAACAGGTCCTGGACGGAATT
>NZ_AGUF01000018.1 GCF_000236785.1 Achromobacter arsenitoxydans SY8
TGCCTTCCGTGGTGTGGTGGACGATCTTGAAGGGGCCGCCCAGATGAGGTCCGGACGAGCCGGAAATGGGGCGCCAGGTCGCGAACGGGCATCGTGCCATCGGTGGTCTCCTCGGAACGGGCGGGATGTTCTTGGCAGACGACATGACGACGATGATGCGGCGCCCGTTGGAGGGATATATATTGCGGACCTCATCCGCCTTGCTATTAGCCGAAAGTATTAATCCTTGAATCTGCAATGGTGCTTTCGCATCATTCCCCGGATTTTGCGGTCATCCATGCGGATGAGGCCTGCCCGACAGGCCGTCTTTGGCGCCAGGCTGCGCCCCGCCCGAAAGCCCTATCCATTAGTCCGGCGCTCGATCTTGAAATCCTTGTGAACCGTCAAAGTAGAGATAAATTCGACTCTATTTCAAATAGTATCCAAGTAATTCATTCTATATAATCGCCGTTCAATTTAATGGCGACAGATGCCGTCCAACGCATTGGTGGCGGGGCCGGCTGGAGAAGACGATGTTGAACAAAGTGGTGAAAATCGGGGCGTTGGCATTCCTGTCGACGATTATTGCGGGCTGCGCGACGGAGCGTTCGCAAGCCGTGGCCGTGCCGGCCGTTGCGGCGGCCAGCAAGCCGTACGCAGGCGTGCGCAGTCCTATTTCGGTCGGCAAGTTCGATAACCGCACCAACTATCTGCGCGGCGTGTTCTCGGATGGCGTCGACCGTCTGGGCGGCCAGGCCAAGACCATCCTGATGAGCCATCTGCAGCGCAGCGGCCGCTTCCAGGTGATGGATCGCGACAATCTGTCCGAGATCGCCCAGGAAGCCGCCTTCAACAAGAAGGCCGCCCAGATCAAGGGCGCGCGCTACGTCGTCACGGGCGACGTGACGGCCTTCGGCCGCAAAGTGACCGGCGACCAGCAGCTGTTCGGCATCCTCGGCCGCGGCAAGGAACAAGTGGCCTATGCCAAGGTGGACCTGAACGTGGTGGACGCCACGACGTCCGAAGTGGTCTATTCCGCGTCCGGCGCCGGCGAATACAGCCTGTCCAACCGCGAAGTGGTCGGCTTTGGCGGCACCGCCGGCTACGACTCCACGCTCAACGGCAAGGTCCTGGACCTGGCGATCCGCGAGGCGGTCGACCGCCTGGTTGACGGCATCGAACAAGGCGCCTGGCAACCCGCCAAGAATTGATAGGGAAATTCCATGTCGAATCACTCGGAAAAACGCCGTCCGGCCGCGCTTGCGCGCGTGGGCCGCGGACTGGCGATCGCGGCGCTGGCCGGCCTGCTGTCGGCCTGCGTCCAACAGCCCAAGTCCATGTATAGCTGGCAGTCCTACCAGGGCTCGGTGTATGCCTACCTCAAGGACGACGGCGCGGATTACGCAACGCAGACCCTGGCGCTGGAAAAGAACATCGAGACCGCTCGCGCCTCCAACACGGAGCTGCCGCCGGGATTCCGCGCGCATCTGGGCATGCTGTACATGAAGATGGGCAACGGCGACAAGGGCGCCGAGCAGATGCTGGGCGAGAAAGAGGCATTCCCCGAATCGGCCCCGTTCATGGACTTCCTGTTGCGCAACGCCGGCAAGCCGGCGGCGCAGCAGGCCGCGGTCGGCACGCCGGGCGTCGCCACGCCGGGCGCCGCCGCGTCGAATGTGGACCAAGCGGCGCCCGCACAGGCGGCCGAATCGAAGAAGGGATCGTGATGCTGAACAAACTCTTGCGCGCCGGCCTGCTGGCCGCCGCCGCACTGCTCGCCGGTTGCGTGGCGCCGCCCCAAAAGAACGTGGACTACACGGCCTTCCGCGAAAGCAAGCCGGCGTCGATCCTGGTGCTGCCGCCCCTGAACACCTCGGTGGACGTGGCCGCATCCGCGGCTGTGCTGGCGCAGGCCACGCTGCCGCTGGCGGAATCGGGCTACTACGTGATTCCGGTGGGCGTCATGGACGAGACCTTCAAGCAGAACGGCCTGACCTCGCCCGACGACATCCATGAACTGCCGGCCGCCAAGCTGCGCGAGATCTTCGGCGCGGACGCCGCGCTGTACATGACGGTCAAGCAGTACGGCGCCAGCTATGCGGTGCTGGCCAGCACCGTCACGGTGTCGATCGACGCGGAACTGCTGGACCTGCGCAACGGCGCCAAGCTGTGGAGCGGCACCAAGCAGGTGGTGCATGCGAACAACAACAGCGGCGGCGGCCTGTTGGGCATGCTGGTCCAGGCCATGGTCGACCAGGTCGTCAACACCCTGTCGGACCGCAGCTACAGCGTGGCGGGCATGACGAACAACATGCTGCTCAGCGCCGGCACCGCCGGCGGCATCCTGTACGGTCCGCGCTCGCCGCGCTACGAAACGCAGTAAGCAGGTCCGGCCAAGATCCGGCTCTTCCGCCCGCGCGCCGCTATGTCGGCGCGCGGGCGGTTTCGTTTTGGCGCGGCGGTAGCGCCGGCGTCGCTGGCGTGCAAGCGGCTCAGGTAGCGGGGTCTACGCCTTAGGGCCGGTGATACGCAAACGATATCGAATTTCACATAAATAATATTGGACGCATGGGGGGGCAGTTCCTAAGCTGAACGGCAGAAAAAAACGAGGAGACCGGGGCGATGAAGACGGCGCTTGGGCATATCAAGGTGCTGGACCTGACGCGCATTCTGGCGGGCCCGTGGGCTACCCAGAACCTCGCGGACCTGGGCGCCGAGGTCATCAAGGTTGAACGTCCCCAAGTGGGGGACGACACGCG
>NZ_AGUF01000017.1 GCF_000236785.1 Achromobacter arsenitoxydans SY8
GCGGGCGTAAACCATGCAGCTGTCCGAAAACCAGCTCAGCTTTTTGCAGTCCTTGCCGCCGGATTGGCGGCATTCCGCCACCGCCGCGGCCTCGGCCTGTTTGCCGTTGGTCTCGGGCAGGACCCAGTAGATCTTCGAATGCTTGCCGTCGGTGGCGATGCCGCCGTAGAGCTTTTCGGCGGCGGCGGGCGACGCCAGCCCCGCAACCAGAGCGAGAGCGGCGAATGCGGCGCGGATCAGGGGAAGAAAGCGGGCGGGCGTCATCGTCGGTTACCGGGATCCAGTGGATTGAGCGGGGACGATGTTAGCAAGCAGGTCCTCGTTCCGTCCCTCTATGCCTGAACAACCCGGGCATATTAGGTAACAAATTTCACAGTTCTCGGGCCGGACTCCGGCCCCGTTTCTCGGTAAGAATATCGAACTTTCTGAAGCGGGCCGTAATCAGCAAGGCGGCCCGCGCCAGGGCGCCGGACGCCATTGGGCGGTCCGCTTGTCACGAAGAGAAACAAATCGCGTTGAGGCCACCCGATGCGCTCTGCCCAGGCGGAGCGCTGGTCCGACCACCAACGGAGCACGGACAGCAAACCATGACGTCGCAACAGCATTCCCACGGTTCCCGCAGGTTGTTCCTTCTGCCGGCCTGCGTGATCGTCGCGCTGGCCCTGAGCGGCTGCGCCCCGATGCCCACCGGCGGCAGCTCCACCATGCCGTCGCTGGGACAGATCTTCAAGTCCGGCGTGTCTTTTTCGCCCAGCGTGAATGTGGCGAAGAACATGGAAGGCCGCTCCATCAACGACGCCATCGCAGCGCTGGGCGAACCGTCCAAGATTCGATCCGTCGGCAACACGATGGAACTCGAATGGTCCGACTACCAAACCGCCCCCTACACCGAATGGGTGGTCGACAGCTCCAGCCAGCAGGTCGTGGGCATGATCCCCGCCACCAACACGACGGCCGCCACCCCCGTGTTCCAGACAAACAGCACGGGCCACTACGCGAACCGCAGCCGCGTGTATGAATGCAAGGTGCTGATGCGCATGCAGGACAGCGTCATCGTCGACACCAGCGTCGACGGCAACGTCTGCCCGGAGTTCATCGCCGCGCTGCGCAAGTGGGCGGGCGAAGCCGACGCGAAGAACTACGTGGTCAAGTGACGCGGGGCGCACCCCGCCCCACTCAAGTCCCTGATGCCAGTGCCCGAGGCGCCCAGGCGCTATCCGCGGCGCCTCGGACAAGCCGGCGGCGCGTCGCGATAGCCATCCAGGCATAACCCAGCCCCAACGCCAGCGCAGTCGCATCCACCCCCAGGGTTGCGGGCGACGTATGCGCCCACAGGCCGCTAGCGGGATATACCGCTCCCAGCAGCGAGGTCGCCGGAATCGCCAGGGTCAGGGCCGACGCCAGCCACAGCAGATGAACGCCCCCTGCCGCCCCGCCGCGCAGGAACGACCACGCGATGCCAGCGAAGAACGCCAGGTAGTAAAGCCCCTGCAGCCAGGCGTTCAAGTCCCCGACCCGGCCGCTCAGCCATTTGGCGGCAATCATCATCAGCGAGATGCCGCACACGCTGCCCAGGCACACCCCCACGGTCGCCGACGCCATCAGCCGCGTGTCCAGGCGCTGCACGGGCAACTCCCCGGTCCGGCGGTCCGCTCGCTTGCGTCGCGTCTCGATCCAGAGCAGGTTCCCGCTATAGAACAGCCATGCGCCCGCCAGTCCCAGCAGGAAGTACAGCCATTGCACCGCCGCGCCGCCGAAGGACGCCATGTGCAGCGCAAAGAAGCTGCTGATCCACAGGTTGGCCGCGTCCTGCCTGCCCGGCAGGTAGTCCGTGTTCACGACCTTGCCGGAGTACGGGTCGATCGCCACGAATCCGCCGCGCGCCCGCGGCGACACTGCGGCCGGATCCTTGCCCCAGACCCGCACCATGGCGCGCGGCCCCGTCGCCTGCGTGTATTGCAGGGCGTAGGGCTCGAACGACGGCGACAGCCCGCGCACCCGCGCCAGCAGGTCCTGCGGCGCCAGCATGGACGACGGGTCACGCGGGGCCGCGTCCGGCGCGGCCCCGCCGGCCCGCTGGAACACCGATTCCAGCTTGCCGTCGTACATCAGCCGGTCCTGAATGTCGTAGATCCCGTCATGAAAGGCGAAGACGATTGAACTGAGCGCCATGACGATATGGAACGGCAGTGAAACAATGCCCACCACGTTGTGCGCGTCCAGCCACATGCGCTTGAGGTTCTTGCCCACGCGCAGCGCAAAGAAATCCTTGACCAGCGACGGCAGCAACACGATGACGCCGGACACCAGCGCGACGGCATACAGCGCAGCCACCACGCCCATGAACCAGCGGTTCGGATCGCTGTCCACGGGCAGGCCCACCACGCGATGCAGCACGTCGATGAAACCGCCCAGCCCGCTGGACTCGGCCTGTTCGACCTGCACCGCGCCGTCCGCGTCCAGCCGCGCCAGGTAGTGCCGCACGGACGATTCGTCATGATCGTCGGCCTGCGGATCGCGCACTTCCCACCCCAGGCGCGCCGGGATGTGCTCGGCCTCCTGCAGGTGGATGGTGAAACCCTTGGCCACCTCGGGCCGCGCCGCCAGCGTCGCGGCGATCAGCTTGGGGGCCGATTCCAGCGGCGCCATCGCGGCGGCCGGCTGGGGCGATGCCCAACGGACAATGGGTTCCTTGAACACGGTCAGCGCCCCCGCGTAGAACGCGATGAATAGCGCCATCCCGGTAAGGATGCCGGTCCAGGTGTGGACCGATTTGTAGATGCGGATGTAGTCGGCTCGCATGGTCGCGGCCCTCCTGCTCAGAGCGCCCCGGCGGCGTACAGCCCGCCATAGAGCGCCAGGCACGTCCCGCCCAGCCAGCCCCAGGCGCGCAAGCCGCTGCCGAAGAAATACACGGTGGAAAGAATGCCCATCCAGACGGGCGGCACCAGCCACATGGCGAGCTGCGAGCGCGTGGCGAGCGGCACGCCGGACGTCAGCGACGCCAGCAGCGCGCTGCATCCCAGCGCAATGGCGAAGCCCAGCACGGCCCCCGCCAGGCTCTTCGAAATCCAGTCGCGGCGGATGGGCGCGGGTTTAGCGGGCTTCATTCGCGTCTCCCCGGCGCAACTGCCGCATTACGCCGATGTACGGAATCAGGCAGAAGAACAGCATCAGCGCCGTACAGAATACGAACACGGCCGCCACCACCGAAAATCCAAGCAGGCAGCCCCAGCCGCCCAGCGCCAGCAGCGCGATGCCCGCGATCCTCGCGGGCGCGACGGGCCACGGCGCGCTGCCCCAGCGCTGGTTGGGCGAAGCGCGATAAATGCAGAAACAGCCCAGGAACACGGCAACCAGGCTGGAGAGAATAAGGACTTGCATGGTTGTCCTTCAATGAACAAACAATCTGGCCCGCCCCCGCATCCCGGCTCTGGCGAGCGGGATGCGGCGCGGGCTTGGCTGACGCCGCCCGTCAGAAGCTGATGGTGGCGGACGCCATGACGCTGCGGGCCGGCCCCAGGGTCGCGATCGGTGTCGTGTCGCTGAAGATGCCGGCGTAGTAGTACTTGTTGAACACGTTGTTGACGTTCAGGCGCAGCACCACGTCCTTGCCGTTGACCTTGGTGGCGTAGCGCGCGCCCAGGTCGACCTGGCCCCAGCCCGGAATCTCGATCTTGTTGGCCGAGTCCGCGTACTGGCTGGACGTTGCCTGGATGCGGCCGGAAAGCGTCAGGCCGGGCACCCAAGGCGTATCCCATTCCAGCCCCGTGTTGGCCTGCCAGCGCGGCGCGCCGACGGCGGTGTTGCCGTTATACCGGCCATACGAGGTCTTGACCTGTGTCCCCTGCGTGTAGGTCACGCCGCCCAGCACGCGCACGCCCTGCGCGATTTCCCCGAACGTATTCCACTCCACGCCGCGCACGCGCTTTTCGCCGCCGTCCGCGTAAGTGGGGTTCGACGTCGACCCCTCGGTCACCAGCATGGGCTTCTCGATTTCGAAGAGCGCCAGCGTGTTGGTGAAGGTGCCGGCGTTCCACTTCACGCCCAGTTCCTTCTGCTTGGTCTTGTACGGCGCGAAGACTTCGCCGAAGTTGGTCGCGGTGGTGTCGGTGACGCTGTCGCCCTTGCTCAAGCCTTCGACGTAGTTGGCATAGAACGACAGGTCCGGCCCCCAGGGCTTAACGACAATGGCCACCGCCGGCGTGACGGCGTCTTCGTCGTAGCGCGCCGTCGTCTTGCCCGTCTTGTCGAAATTGCTGGTCTTCACGCGCTGGTTGCGCAACCCGGCGGTCAAGAGCAGCTTGTCGTCCAGGAACGACATGGTGTCGACCAGCGCCACGCTGCTCAACGTGTTCTCGCTGGTCTTGGGCGCGCTGCCCGGCACCGCCGGCATGACCGGCGTGATCGGGTCATAGATGTTGGACTTGAACACCGAGGCCGGGCCGGTGGCCGAACCATCCTCAAGCTTCAGGATGGACGCCTGCAGCACCAGCTCGTGTCCCACGCTGCCGGTCTTGAAGCGCGAACGCAGGCCGCCCTCGGCGGTCATCGCGTCCGTGTAGGCGCGCTGGCCCACGATCTGGCCGGTGAAATTGCCGTTGGCGTCGATCTGCCGCGCATGCGTGCCATTGATAAGCCCCGACTGATCGCTATCACGCCAGCCCACGCCCGCGAAGGCCGACACCTTGTCATTGAAGCGGTACTCGGCCTGCGCCATCACGGCGTTGCTCTGTATGTTGCCGTAACCCGTGCTGAACTGGTTGATGCGGGGATCGGGCGCGACCGGCACGACCGGGCTGGCGAACCAGAACATGGCGGGAGTGCCGCCCGTGAACGATTCCTGGCTGTGGTACGCGTCGATGGACGCGGTCAGCGCGCTGCCGCGGTAGTCCAGTCCGGCGGAGAAGAACTCGCGCTTCCTGGACTGGCCGTCCAGCGTGGTGGCGCCGTCGCTGAACGAGCCATTGACGCGCGCGCCCCATTCATTGCTGGCGCCGTAGCGGCGGCCGGCGTCTATTGTGGTGCCGAGCTGCCCGTCGGACAGCCAGTTCACGCCGAACGTCGCATTGGGGGTGTCGGTGGCGCGCTTGGGCACCAGGTTCACCGTGCCGCCCACCGCGCCGCTGGGCGCCATGCCGCTGAACAGCGAATTGGGCCCCTTCAGCACCTCTACCCGCTCGACGAATTCCACCGGCGTGCGCCCCATGGGCGCCAGGCCGAACATGCCGTTGATGGCCACGTCGTTCTGGTTGACGTCGAACCCGCGGATGCGAAAGTTCTCGTACGCGTGGCCGCTGGACGTCGTGAACCGCACCGACGGGTCGTTGGCCATCACGTCCGCGAGCGTGCGAGCCTGCTGGTTCTTGATGAGTTCGGAGGTGTAGCTGGTGACGTTGAACGGCGTATCCATCACGGACTGATTGCCCATCAGGCCCAGCCGGGCGCCCTCCGCGACCTGCCCGCCCGCATAGGCCGGCGGCAAGTCTCCGCTGCTCACGGCGCCAGCGGTGACGGTCACCGGCTGCAGCGTAGTCGTTTGCTGCGCATCCTGCGCCCAGGCCGCCGGCAGCGGCAGCAACATGCTGAGCGCAAGGCAAGGCGCCATCCGCAGCGCCCGCGCCTCAATTGAAACAGCCCTCTCGTCAGACATTTTCCCTATCCCTTATTTGTAAATGCAAATGGGAATGATTGTCGATTATATAAGCTGACGAGCAACTGAACGAGGCAGGCTTCGCAGCCGCAACATGCGGCTGCCTTGCGTTTGGACAAATGCGCCCCCTTCCGGGGAATATCTCCAGGCCAGCACCTCTAGGCGAGCCGTGCCAATTCCTCGGCCAGAAAGTCGATGAACAGGCGGGCGCGCGCCGGCGCCTGGCGGCCGAACGCGTGCAGCACCGAAACCGGCACGCGCGGAAGCGGCGCCTGTGGCAGCAGCACGACCAGGCGGCCGGCGGCGATGTCGTCGCGCACCGCCAACCCAAGAATCTGGATGATGCCCAGCCCGCCCAGCGCCGCCGCACGCAGCGCCGTCCCATCATCCGTATCGAACACCCCGGGCGGGTCGACGACCTGGCCCGAGGCGAAGGTAATGGGGAACGCCCTGCCCGCCAGCAGATAACGCACGTGCCGGTGACCGGACAGATCGTCGATGTCGCGCGGCGCCCCATGGTGTTCCAGATAGCCCGGCGACGCCGCCAGCACCAGCGGCAGTTGCGCAAGCTGACGCGCGTTCAGCTCCGAATCGGCCACGCGGCCCGCGCGTATCGCCAAGTCGAAGCCCTCTCGGATCAGGTCGACATGGCGGTCGGCCAGGCTCATTTCCAGCTTCAAGGCCGGATGCGCCGGCAGGAACCGCCCGACGATGGGCTCCATCAGCAGCCGGCCCAAGTCGCCCGGCGCGGTCACGCGCAGGCGGCCCTGCGCGGTGGCCTCCGGCCGCATGACGTCGCCGGCGTCGCCCAGCGCCCGCAGCAGCGGCGAAACGCGCTCGTAATAGGCCTCGCCCTCGCGCGTCAGCGTGAGGACGCGGGTGGATCGCTGGAACAGCCTGATGCCGAATCGCTGCTCCAGCCGCGCGATGGCCTTGGAGACGGCCGACGGCGAAGTGCCCAGGATCCGGCCCGCCGCGCTGAACGAGCCAGCTTCAACCGTCGTGGCAAAGGCGACCAGCGCGGAGGCGTCGGGTAGCGCTTCCATTTTTGACCTTTAGGAACAAGTGATAGGAATCGAACCAGCTATTTAACGCCAATTGGAATAGATAAAGTGGGTTTCCCCTCATCATTCAGAGAAAAATCATGAACCAACTCTCGGGCAAGGTCGCGCTGGTCACCGGCGGCAACAGCGGCATCGGCCTGGCGTCGGCCACGGCGTTCGCGCAGGCCGGCGCGCAGGTCGTCATCGTGGGCAGAAGGCAGGACGCCGTTGATGCGGCCCTGAAATCCATTGGACACGGCGCCGTGGGCATCACGGGCGACGTGGCCGACCTGCACACGCACGATCGCATCATCGACGACGTACAGCGCCGCTTCGGCGGCCTCGATGTCTACATGGCGAACGCGGGCGTCGCCATCCTGGAGCCGTCGTTAGAGGTATCCGTCGACAGCTTCGACCGCCAGTTCTCGACCAACGCGCGCGGCGTCTTCTTCGGCGTGACGAAGGCCCTGCCCGCGATGAACGACGGCGCCTCCATCATCCTGGTCAGTTCGATTGCCAGCGCCAAAGTGCTAGAGGGCCACGCCGTCTACGCGGCCAGCAAGGCCGCGGTCGAAGCCTTCGCCCGCAGCTGGGCGCTGGAACTGAAGGACCGCCGCATCCGCGTAAACGTGATCAGTCCCGGCCCGGTGCAGACTCCTATCCTGGACAAGCTGGGCATCGGCGCCGAGGCGCGCGCGGGGCTGGACCAGGCCATGGCCGCGGCGATCCCCCTGAACCGCATGGGCCAGGCCGCCGAACTGGCGCGGGCCGCGCTGTTCCTTGCCAGCGACGAAAGCAGCTTCGTCACCGGCACCAACCTGAAGGTCGACGGCGGCATGGCGCTGACGTAACGGCTGCGCCGTGCCGGCCGCGTCACGCCGCGGCCGGCCCCCCGGCCGTTCCGGGCGGCGCCAGGCCGCCCGGCAATCGGCGCTACAATCCGCGCCGGATTCCCGCCGTCCCGCACCCGTGCCCGACGGCCGCGCCCAAGCGCATGGCATTGCCCCCCAAGCCAGGCGAACCATGACGCATTCCCCCCAACCCCACCTATCGTTTGTCCGGTCGCACCGGATGCTTTTGCTGTTCTGGAAATCGAGGATTTCATGTCTCGGCAGTTGTTGGGCCTGGTGCTCGGGCCCCTTCTTGGCTTGTTCGTTGTCTGCATCGGCAACGCTTTCATCTCTTCCCTTACCACCCTGCAACTGGACGCGGCCGGCGAATCGGCCACCGTCATCGGCATCATCTCGTCGTCGTACTTCATCGGCCTGACGCTGGGCGCCATCTTCAACGACCGCCTGATCCTGCGCATCGGCCACATCCGCGCCTACAGCAGCTTTGCCTCGCTCATCGCCGTGACGGTGCTGCTGCAGGGCCTGATCTTCAACCGCGAAGCCTGGTTCCTGCTGCGCCTGATCAACGGCTGGGCCAGCGTCGGCGTGTTCCTGGTCGTGGAAAGCTGGCTGCTGCTGGCTGGCGACGCCAAGATGCGCGGGCGCCTGCTGGCGCTGTACATGATCGCCCTGTACGGATCCGGCATGCTGGGCCAACTGGAACTGGGCGCGATCACGCGGCTGGGCGACATGGCGCCATTCATGGTGGCCGGCCTCTTGGCGTCGCTGTCGGTCCTGCCCATGGTCATCATCCCGCGCGTGTCGCCGCTGGTGGAACGCGTGGAGCCGCTGCTGCCGCACCACCTTGCCCGCATGACGCCCACCGGCGTAATGGGCTGCTTTGGCTCCGGCGTGGCGATCGCAGCCGTCTACACCCTGCTGCCGCTGTACCTGCAGCGCATCGGCCTGGACGTCGCGCAGGTGGGCAAGATGATGGGCGCCGTCATCCTCGGCGCCATGGTGCTGCAGTATCCCGTGGGTCGCTGGTCCGACCTGCGCGACCGCCAGGTCGTCCTGATCGCGCTGGCCGTGTTCTGCGCGGTGCTCAGCCTGCTGATCCTGCTGCTGCCGCCCTCGTCTTGGCTGCTCATGCCTCTGCTGTTCCTGCTGGGCGGCGGCGTGTTCGCCATCTACCCGGTAGCGGTCAGCCACGCGGCCGATCGGGCCCCCGCCGATGCCCTGGTGCGCATGATCCAGGGCCTGCTGCTGATCAACTCGCTGGGGTCGGCGCTGAGCCCGCTGGCGATCTCGCCCGTGATGGCGAAGTTCGGCGAGGCTGGCCTGTTCTGGTGCTTCGCCCTGCTCAACCTGTGCCTGGTCACCTTCTTTGTCTGGCGCCGCAACGAACGCCCGGCTCCGGCTCCCGTCGCCCCCTTCGCCGCAGCCGCGCAGATGTCGCCCGTGGGGGTGGAACTGCGCGTAACCGAAGACCTGATCCAGGGCGCGCTGGACCACGAAATGACCGAAGACCTGACGAATGCGGTGCCAGGCGCCGAGGCGGCCGAGCCGGTGCTGTCGGCCGCGCAGGACGCGCCTGCCACCCACTAGCGGGCTGGGCGTTGCCAGGGCGGCCGCTAGCGTGCGCGCCGTCCCCGCTACCCGCGCTGGCTCAGCGCCCGCCCGATGCGGTTGCGCGCCACGGTCGTGCGCGGCACCTTGAACGGGAACCAGCTGCGCACGTCCTCGTCCAGGCCGATGCCGTGCATGTAGTTGTAGATGGCCTTCTTCAGGCCCTTGCCCAGCGCGTCGTGATCCACGCCAGTGGGGTCATGGAAACCCACGTCGTTCTTGGCGAACGTAACTTCGGGCAGCGGCTTGAGCCGGATGCCGTATTCGTCGGGATTCTGCCCCACCGGCGAATGCACCGTACAGGCAAAGCGGTGAAAGAAACCGCTCTGGATGCAGTCGTTTTCAAAGAGCTGGCGCACGTATTCCAGCGCGTCCACGGTGTCCTGCACGGTCTGCGTCGGAAAGCCGTACATCAGGTAGGCGTGCACCAGCACGCCGGCATCGGTGAAGGCGCGCGTCACGCGCGCCACCTGGTCGATCGACACGCCCTTCTTCATCAGATTCAGCAGGCGGTCCGACGCCACTTCCAGCCCGCCCGACACGGCGATGCAGCCGCTATCGGCCAGCAGTTCGCACAGTTCCGGGCTGAAGGTTTTCTCGAAGCGGATGTTGCCCCACCAGGAAATGCCGGCATTGCGTTCAATGAGTTCGGTCGCCAGCGCCTTAAGCGCCTTGGGCGGCGCGGCCTCGTCGACGAAGTGAAAGCCGGTCTGGCCGGTCTCTTGCACGATGGCTTCGATGCGGTCCGCCAGCACCGTGGCCGACGCGCCTTCGTAGCGGCCGATGTAATCCAGGCCCACGTCGCAGAAGCTGCACTTCTTCCAGTAGCAGCCGTGCGCCACGGTCAGCTTGTTCCAGCGGCCATCGCTCCAGAGTCGGTGCATGGGGTTCAACATGTCCAGCAAGGACAGGTAGCGGTCCAGCGGCAGGCCATCCCAGGTCGGGGTGCCTACTTCAGCAAACGCCACGTCGGGCTCGACCATGTTCACGTAGCGGACCGCGCCGGTCTCGCCGTCGCGCAGGAAGGTGCGCACCAGCCGCTGGCGCGACCGTTTGCCCTGCACGTGCTCCAGCAGCGCCAGCAACGGGCGTTCGCCTGCATCGAGCGTGACGTAGTCCACGTAATCGAAGACGCGCGGGTCTTTCAGTTCACGCAGTTCGGTATTGACGAAGCCGCCGCCCAGCACGGTGATGATGCGCGGGTCGTGCGCCTTGATCGCCTGCGCAATGCGGAAGGCGGCGTATACCGCCCCCGGAAACGGCACCGACAGCAGCACCATCGTGGGCGCGTGGCGCGCCACCGCTTCCATGGTCAGTTCGCGCAGCGTCTCGTCGACCAGGTTCAGGGGCGCGGCCAGCGCCTCCGCCAGGGGGTCGAAGGTGGGCTGACTACCGGCCAGCGATTCGGCGTAGCGCACGAATTCGAAGCGCGGGTCGACGGCGTCGCGCAGCACGTCGGCCAGGTCGTTCAGATACAGGGTGGCCAGGTGTTTGGCCCGGTCGTGCAGGCCCAGCGCGCCGAACGCCCAACCCAAGGGATCGCCCCCGTCTTCATCCATGTAGACGTCCAGCGAGCTGAAGCGCGGGCCCTCGGGCAGGAAGTTGCGGCCGACGATACGGTGCGCCAGCGTGGGATCGCGGCCCTGCAGGAACGCGATCGCGGGCCCTATCGTGGCCAGGTAGCGAGCCTGCATGGCCACGAAGGCCTGGATGGCCGGCGTGTGCCGTTCAAGCGGGAGGGCGTCGATCTTCTGCGCCACGGCGCGCAGGCCGTCGGCCGACAGCAGGCGCAGCACCAGGGCAAGCGCCAGATCTTCCTGGAACGACGTCACCCCGCGCGAACGCAGGAAGCCGGTCAGGTAGGCGGTGGACGGATAAGGCGTATTCAGCTGCGTCATCGGCGGAATGACCGACAGCACGCGCAAAGGCAAGGTGGACATGAGACACGGCAAGGCTGCCGTCAAAAAAAGCGGGGATCGCCGCAATTATAGGCAGCGCGCCGCGCCAGGCCCCGTCCCCGGGGCTACAGCACGCCGTCCAGCCAGTCGAGCACCCGGCGGTTCAACTGCGACCGGTTGAGCGATTCGCAGTGCTCCCCCGCCCCCTCGTCCGCCGAAAAGCGCAGCATTTCCTTGGGGCACCGCAATTTATCGAAGATCGCCTGCACCCCGGCCGCCAGGGGATCGTCCTGGGCCTGCGTCAGCAGCGTCGGGCACGCAATGGCCTCGATTCGGCCGTCCAGCGTAAAGGGTTCGATGGCGCGCAGGTAATCGCGCAGGTTGCCGACCCCATGCACCCAGAAGCCGCGCTGGACGATTTTCCACCTCAATCCCGGGTCGGCCATCACGAACTGCTCTAGCTGCTGCAAGACGGGTTCCTCCAGCTCTCCCAAGTTGGCCGCCGTGGCCGGCGAGGCGCCCAGCTTGACCGCCAGGGGACGGAACAGATCCGCGATGCTCCATTGCCCGGGGTCCGCGACGCAGGCCGCAAGGCGATGCTCGCCGGAGGCCGCGCGCGGCGCAAGATGGCCGCCCAGGCTCCAGCCGCTGAGCGCGATGCGTTTGGGGTCAACGATGGGAAGCTGGACCGCGCAGTCGATCACCGCTCCCACGACGGTCTCCCAGTCGGGGCGCAGGCTGATGTTCTGTTCATAGAGCGTCCCGCCCTGACCGGGGCCGTCGAACAGCAGGCTGTGATAGCCCCTGCGCGCCGCGGCCACGGCGGACGCGAAGTACATGTCGGTCACCGTGGCGTCATACCCGTTGGTGAAGATGATGAGCGGCCGCACCTCGGTCTCGCGCCCCTCGGCGGGAATCAGGTAGGCCGGCATGACGGCGCGTTCAAAAGGAATGCTCATCGGCGCCACCGGATGGTCCCCCAGGGCCAGTCCCTGGTCGAACGCCGCAATCTGCTGGCGGAAGGCGGCCACCAGGCGCGGGTCCGCCGGCGCGCCATAGAGCGGCCGGTAGGACGTGGCGTAGAAGGCGCTGGCGCGCAGAAACAGTTCGCGGGCGCTGGCGAGCCGCCCGCCCCGCATGGCGTCGTCGGCCTGCGCCGCCAGCCGGTCGCCGGCGGCTACCCACGCCTGCAGAAAGGCCGCATCGTCGCCGTCACCCACCGCCCGGCCCACCGCCAAGATCTCGCCCAGGTCGGCCCCGCCATAGGGCAGATACGCAGCCGGCCGCATGCCGAAATCATCGTGCAGGGAATTCTTGAAGGCCAGGCCCATGATGACGCTCCGCAGCAATCGGGGTTAGCGCAACGCAGCGGGAGCGCGCATCGGCATGTCCCGGAATATGCAGCCTACCCGACCGCCGGATCCATGGCGATCCCCGCTATCCCTGATGCGGGACACGCGGCAGCGCAATCACAATCTTCAAACCGGCGGACTATCGTTCAATACGTCCCGATGGCCGGCTGGCACATTGCCGGGGTCCCTCACCCCAGGCATCCGAAGGAGCCACCCCATGCCCATCACCGCGACCCCCACCCCCGGCGCCAAGCTGCTGTCCCCGAAAGATCACACGCTCATCATGATCGACTTCCAGTCGCAGATGGCGTTCGCCACGCATTCGATCGACGCCGTCACGCTGCGCAGCAACGCCGCGCTGGTCGCGCATGCCGCCGCCGGCTTCGGCGCATCGGCCATCCTGACGACCGTGGCGGAAAAGAGCTTCTCCGGCCCGATGTTCGAGGAAGTCACCGCCCCGTTCCCCGGCCAGGCGCTGCTGGACCGCACGTCCATGAACACCTGGGAAGACGCCGCCGTCATCAAGCAGGTCAATGAAATCGGCAAGAAGCGCATCGTGCTGGCCGGCCTGTGGACCAGCGTGTGCATCGTGGGCCCGGCCCTGTCGGCGCTGGACCAGGGTTTCGAGGTCTATGTGATCACCGACGCCTGCGGCGACGTGTCGGCGGAAGCCCACAACCGTGCCGTTGAGCGTATCGTGCAAGCTGGCGGCCAGCCGATCACTGCCCTGCAGTACCTGCTGGAAATGCAGCGCGACTGGGCCCGCACGGACACCTACGACATGACGACCGGCATCGCCAAGAAGTTCGGCGGCGCCTATGGCCTGGGCATCATCTACGCCAAGTCCATGTTCAACGCGCACGAAGGCTGACCGGAGAACGCCGATGAAGGTCTACCTGGTATCGCTGGGGCTCGGCCTGCTGGTCGGGATCATCTATGCGCTCTTCAACGTGCGTTCACCGGCGCCGCCGGTGATCGCCCTGGTAGGCCTGCTCGGCATCCTGGCGGGGGAACAGATTCCCCCGCTGGTCAAGCGCCTGCTCGCGGACGAAGCCACGCGCACGTCCTGGATCCACGAGCAGGTCAAGCCCCATATGTTCGGCGAATTGCCCAGCTGCCCCAAGCCGGCCGCCGATTCCGCCCGCCAACCCGCCGATGCATGTGGAGACAAGCGCAATGGCTGACACTCTGGACCCCGCGCGCCAAGGCGCCCCCGACCTGATCCTGCACCAGGGCCGCTTCACCACCCTGGACCCCGCCAATCCCACGGCCGACGCCGTGGCCATCAAGGACGGCCGTTTCACGCGCGTGGGCGCGGCCGCCGACATCCTGCCCCTGGCCGGCTCCGCCACCCGCGTGATCGCGCTGAACGGGCGCGGCGTGCTGCCCGGCCTGATCGACAACCACCTGCACATCATCCGCGGCGGCCTGAACTACAACATGGAGCTGCGCTGGGACGGCGTGGCCAGCCTGGCCGACGCCATGGCCATGCTGCGCCGCCAGGTCGCCATCACGCCCGCCCCGCAGTGGGTGCGCGTGGTGGGCGGCTTCACGGAACATCAGTTCGCGGAAAAGCGCCTGCCCACCATCGAAGAGCTGAACGCCGCAGCGCCCGATACGCCCGTGTTCATCCTGCACCTGTACGACCGCGCCCTGCTCAATGCCGCCGCGCTGCGCGCCGTCGGCTACGACAAGAACACGCCCGCGCCGCCCGGCGGCGAGATCGTGCGCGATGCGGCAGACAACCCGACCGGCCTGCTGCTGGCCAAACCCAACGCCTCCATCCTGTACGCCACGCTGGCCAAGGGCCCCAAGCTGCCGATCGAGTACCAGCTGAACTCCACGCGCCATTTCATGCGCGAACTGAACCGCCTGGGCGTCACCGGCGCTATTGACGCCGGCGGAGGCTTTCAGAACTACCCCGAGGACTACCAGGTCATCCAGCAATTGGCCGACGCCGATCAGCTGACCATCCGCCTGGCCTACAACCTCTTTACCCAGAAGCCCAAGCAGGAAAAGGAAGACTTCCTGAACTGGACGGCCACGTCGCAGTACAAGCAAGGCACCGACTACTTCCGCCACAATGGCGCGGGCGAGATGCTGGTGTTCTCGGCCGCCGACTTCGAGGACTTCCGCCAGCCGCGCCCCGAGATGGGTCCGGAAATGGAAGGCGAGCTCGAGGAAGTGGTGCGCATCCTGGCGCAGAATCGCTGGCCCTGGCGCATGCACGCCACCTACGACGAAACCATCTCGCGTTCGCTCGACGTGTTCGAGCGTGTCAACAAGGACGTGCCGCTGGCCGGCCTGAACTGGTTCTTCGATCATGCCGAGACCATTTCGGAACGCTCGATCGACCGCATCGCCGCGCTGGGTGGCGGCGTTGCCGTGCAGCACCGCATGGCGTATCAAGGCGAATACTTCGTCGAGCGCTACGGCGCTGGCGCGGCCGAGGCCACGCCGCCCGTCAAGCGCATGCTGGAAAAAGGCGTGAACGTATCGGCCGGCACGGACGCAACCCGCGTCGCGTCCTACAACCCCTGGGTCTCGCTGTCCTGGCTGATCACCGGCAAGACGGTGGGCGGCCTGCGCCTGACGCCCCAGCGCAACTGCCTGGACCGCGACGCGGCCCTGCGCATGTGGACCGAGAACGTCACCTGGTTCTCCAACGAACAAGGCAAGAAGGGCCGCATCGCCGCGGGCCAGCTGGCCGACCTGATCGTGCCGGACCGCGACTTCTTCTCCTGCCCGGAATCGGACATCGCCGACACCACCAGTCTGCTCACCATCGTGGGCGGCAAGGTGGTCTGGGGCGCGGGCGAATTCGCCGCGCATGACGACGCCGCCCCGCCGCCAGCCATGCCGGACTGGTCTCCCACCCGTCTCTTCGGCGGCTATGGCGCCTGGGGCGACAACGAAGGCAAGCCGCTGCAGGCCACGCTACGCGAAGCCGCAGCCGCCTGCGCCTGCGCCAACGACTGCAACGTCCACGGCCACCAGCACGCCGGCGCGTGGGCCAGCAAGCTGCCCGTATCCGACCTGAAAGGGTTCTGGGGCGCGCTGGGCTGCGCGTGCTGGGCGGTATGACGGAGCGCCCGCATGTCCGGATCTGACCGCACTCCCCACGCGCCCGCCGCCGGCGGCATGGCCCCGCTCAAGCACACGCTGTTCGCGGTGCTGTGGGGCGCCACCATCCTGGGCAATATCGGCAGCTTCATGCGCGACGTGGCCAGCGCCTGGCTGGTGACCGACCTGTCGTCCAACCCCGCCGCGGTCGCCATGATGCAGACCGCGGCCACCCTGCCCGTCTTCCTGCTGGCGATTCCCGCAGGCGTGCTGTCCGACATCCTGGACCGGCGCCGCTTCCTCATCATCATCCAGGTGCTGCTGGCCTGCGTCAGCTTCACGCTGCTGATGATGGCCAAGACCAACACGCTGACCGTGGAATACCTGATCGCGCTGACCTTCCTGGGCGGCGTGGGCACGGCGCTGATGGGGCCAACCTGGCAGGCAATCGTGCCGGAACTGGTGCCCAAGCCCGAGCTGAAGGCCGCGGTGGGATTGAATTCGCTGGGCATCAACATCGCCCGCGCGCTGGGCCCGGCGCTGGGCGGTCTGCTGCTGGCGGCCTTCGGCGCCGCCGCCGCGTACGGCGCGGACGTGCTCAGCTATGTGTTCGTCATCGGGGCGCTGCTGTGGTGGAAGCGTCCGAAGAAGGTCGACGACGGATTGTCCGAGCAGTTCTTCGGCGCCTTCCGCGCCGGCGTGCGCTATGCCCGGGCCAGCCACGATTTGCACGTGGTGCTGTTGCGCGCCGCAGTGTTCTTCATATTCGCCAGCTCCGTCTGGGCGCTGCTGCCGCTGGTGGCGCGCCAGATGCTGGGCGGCACCGCCGGCTTCTACGGCCTGCTGCTGGGCGCGGTGGGCGTGGGCGCCATCCTGGGCGCGCTGGTCCTGCCCAAACTGCGCCAGAAGCTGAACACGGACGGCCTGGTGCTGGCCGCGGCCATTGCCGCGGCTCTGGTCATGGCCGCCCTGTCCTTCGCGCCGCCGCAGTGGGCCGCCGTGCTGCTGCTGTTGCTGCTGGGCATGGGCTGGATCGTCGCCCTCACCACGTTTAACGGCGTGGCGCAGGCCATCCTGCCCAACTGGGTGCGCGGCCGCGGACTGGCGATCTACCTGATGGTATTCAACGGCGCCATGGCCGCCGGCAGCCTGGGTTGGGGCCTGCTGGCGCGGCAGATCGGCGTACCCGCCACGCTGCTGGCCGGCGCCATCGGTCTGGTCGCGGCCGGAGTCGTGTTGCATCGCATGCGCCTGCCTCAAGGCGAAGCCAACCTGGACCCGTCCAACCACTGGCCCGAGCCGCTGCTGGACGCGCCGGTAGCGCATGACCGCGGCCCCGTCATGGTGCAGATCGAATACCGAATCCGCGTCCAGGACCGCCCCGCCTTCCTGCAGGCGCTCAAGGCGGTGGCCGAGGAACGCCGCCGCGACGGCGCGTACGCCTGGGGCATCGCGGAACACACGGGCGATCCGGAGCGGGTGCAGGAATGGTTCCTGGTGGAATCGTGGGCCGAGCATCTGCGCCAGCATCAGCGCGTGTCGCAGGCCGACGCCGACCTGCAGGGCGAAGCCCAGCGCTTTCACGTCGGCCCCGACAAGCCGGTCGTGCATCACTTCCTGGCGCTGGATATGAAATCTGCCGGGCCAGCAGCGGCCGGTTCCCACCCGGCCCCGCCCGTCTGAGCCGCGCCGGCGCTCAGTGCGCCGAGGCGTCGAGGAAGCGGTGCACCACCCGCACCGCGGCGGCGCCTTCGGCGATGCTGGCCAGCACATGCTTGACCGACCCGGCGCGCACCGCGCCGACCGCAAAAACGCCTGGCTGCGAGCTTTCATAGGCCCGGGCCTGCATCGAACCCGCGGCGGCGCGGCCGGTGTGGATGTAGCCCTGGTCGTCAGTGTCCAGCCAGCCGTCCAGCCATGCCGTGTTGGCTTCGGGCGCCGCATCCTCCGCCGCCGCATCTTGCCTGCCGGTGGCCACGATCAGGCTGCGCGCCTCGACCATCCGGCCATCGTCCAGCCATACGCGATACGGGTAGCAGCCGCCATCGAACCCGCTGACGGTGCACCGGGCCAGCACATGCGCGCCGAAACGACTGCTCTGGTTCTCGGCGCGGCGCAGCAGGCCGCCATCGCAGAGGCCCGAAATAGTGCCTGGGAATCCCGACAAGGCGTCCAGGCCGGGCGCCTCGCCACAGGACAACGAACCGCCCACCAGCAACGTCTGCAGCCCCTCGGACGCGGCGTAGGCCGCGGCGGCCAGGCCAGCCGGGCCGCCGCCGATGACCGCCAGGTCCATTACCGGGTCATCCTCGCCGACGCGGGCGGCGCAACGCAGGATGGCGCCGCCGTATGGGCGCTGCCGCAGGTAGCCGATGCGCCGCAGAATGAATGCGCGCAGCAGGATCCCCGCCAGTTCGCGCTCGGCCAGGATCAGTTCTTCCAGCGCCGCGCGGCTCACCCGCAACAGGCGGCTGGCGGACACGGCACGCACCGTAACCGCGTTGGGGCGGTCGGTGAACAGATCCAGGCTGCCCGTAAACTCCCCGTCACGATGCACGAGCAGACTGTGCATGGCCTGGTCGGCCTCGCATTCCAGCACCTCGATGTAGCCTTCCAGCACGATGTAGAAGGCGGCCTCGCGGGCGCCGCTGGCCAGCAGCACGCTGCCGGACTCGACCGAGATCTCCATGCCATAGGATGCGGCCCGGGCGATCATGGCGCGGTCCAGCATCGGAAACGCCTGCGCATGCAGCATGGCCAGGCTGGGCGGCGGGTTGGCCGGCGGAACGCCGGCCGTAAAGCGGTTCATGTGGACACTCCCGGATCATCCGAGGAAAGCGGCAGGATAGCGGACAAGTTAGCCCCGGCCGTGCGGACCAGTCTTGCGCACTTGCATCCTGGTTTGTATGAAAGAGTAATGATCGCACTCTTGCCCGAACGGGCTGCTGTAGCCTGTTTCAGGGCTATCAGTGCGCTTTTGTCCAAACCAGCGCACTTGCGTCCAAGCCTGCGCAGGCGCGCATCCCTAGCATGACGGCGTATTGCAACCAGCGCCTGACGCCAACGCAAACCCACCGAGATTCCAGCCTCCGGACCATGCCAGCCTTGCTTGACGCGCCAACCAGCCTGCTCGACGCCTATCCCGGCGCGTCGGTCCAGGCTATCCGCACCAGCCCTGGCTGCAAGGCCGCGCTGGAGATTGCGCGCGTGGGCTATGCGCGGCCGGGTTTCGGAACCGCCCGCTCCGCCGGGCACGGCGACGGCTTCCTGCTCAGCGTGTCGCTCACGGGCGCCCAGCGCGTGCTGTACACCCCGGACCTGCCTTGCTCCACGCCGCTGGCGCCCGACGAGATCACCATCCGGCGCGCAGGCGATCCCTATCGCGCCGAGCTGAGCTCGCCCTTCGACTTCCTGTATTTCCGGGTCGCGCCCGAATCGCTTTACCGGCTGTCCGACGACCTGGGCGTGCCGAACGTCCAAACGCTCTCGTGCGAACCCGGCACATCCGATCCCGTGCTTGCCCGGCTGGGCAATGCGCTGCTGCCGGCGCTGGCCGACCCCGCGCACGCAGACCCGCTGTTCGTGGACCAGATGGCATTGGCCGCGCAGGTCCACATGATCCAGGCCTACGGCGCCGCCATCGGCCCGCAGGCCGACCTGGCGCCCGCGCGCGGCGGACTGGCGGCCTGGCAAGAGAAGCTGGCCAGGGACATGCTGACGGCCGACCTGCATGCCGACGTGTCGATCTCGGATGTCGCCCAGGGCTGCGGGCTATCGCGCAGCTATTTCATCAAGGCCTTCCGCCAGACCATGGGCACCACGCCGCACCGCTGGCTGCTGGAATGCCGGGTCGAACAGGCGAAACTGATGTTGCTGCAATCGGATGCGCCGGTGTCGGACGTCGCCCGCGACTGCGGGTTCTCGGATCAGGCCCACCTCACCCGCGTCTTCGCCAGCGTGGTCGGCGCCCCGCCCGCGGCCTGGCGGCGGCAGAACCGCAGCTAGGGCCGGGCCGGCGCCTCAGCCCACGTTTTCCCTGCGCCACGCGCCCGGCGACACGCCCACCACGCTCGTGAACACCCGCGTCATGTGCGCCTGGTCGGCAAAGCCGCACAGCAGCGCCACATCGGTGATCGACCGGCCCGGCACGCGCAGGAGCTCCTGCGCCTTCTGGACGCGCTGCTCCAGCAGCCAGCGGTGCGGCGTGGTGCCAACCGTCTGGCGGAAGGCCTTGATGAAATAGCTGCGCGACAGATTGCAGGCCTCGGCGATGTCCGCGATGGACGCGTTCTCGCGCAGGGTCGCCAGCAGCATGTCTTTGGCCCGCGCCTCAAGCTTGCGCGACAGAACCCGCGCTCCGCCCGTGTCGGCCCACCCAGAGGTGGCGCCCGCGCCGTACTGGCCAAGCACGTGCGTCCCGATAGCCAGGCTGAGGTGATCCACGAACAGGCTGCTGCTGGCGGCGGGATCGGCCACCACGCCCGCCAGTACCTGCGACAGATGGGCCAGCACCGCATCGCCCTCGCCAGCGCGCGGCAGCAGGCTGCTGACGCGCGGACCGCCCTTTTCATCGTTCACGCGCTCGATGAAGTCGCGCGACAGCTCGATCAGCATGAAATCGAAACCGCCTTGCAGGTCCGCCCGATAATCGTCGGTGAAATCGCGGATGTAGATCGAGCCCTGGTCGAAATCGTGGGTCGACGCGTGGTTGCCGTGCAGGATACGGCGCCGATGACCGCCGCGCATCGCGACCCCCACCAGAAAGCCGCGGTCGGATGCCGGCGTCGCCACATTGCCAAAGCGCTCGTTGTCGGTGCTTTTGCGATAGAAGGTCAGCCCGCCTCCGTGGAACTCCTGGTTCAGCGCCAGTTTGCTGGCGGAGCAGCCCAGCGCATCGGTCGATGGCGCGGGCTGTGCTTCAAGAAATTGGCGCTGTTGGGCAGGCATGGCGGTAGTCCAGATCGCGGCTTGCGCGTTTCGGACTCGAAGATAGCAGGCCATGTTGCTTGGCAACAAGCAACAATTCGCAAAAATCGACGGCCCCGTAGCATGCCCTCTTCGCAGCCGCCGCAGGCCAGATAGAAAAGCACGGTGTCGCATGAGTGCAGATCCGCCGGGTTAGTATGAGACGCGGCAATCCAGCAACCCGCACGGACATAACATCAAGAACCGGGATCCCATGGCCACCGCTACGCCCCGCCCCACCGACAAAACAGCTCCATCCTGGCTGCGCTGGCTGCCCGGGCTGGCGGTCCTGAAGTCCTATCAGGCCGCCTGGCTGCCCAAGGATATTGCCGCGGGTCTTGTGCTGACGACGATGCTGGTGCCGGTGGGCATCGCCTACGCCGAGGCCTCGGGCGTGCCCGGCGTCTACGGCCTGTACGCCACCATCATCCCGATGCTGGTCTACGCGCTGTTCGGCCCCAGCCGCATCCTGGTGCTGGGACCGGATTCCGCGCTGGCGGCGCCCATCCTGGCGGTGGTGCTCAGCGTTTCCAACGGCGACCCCATGCGCGCCATCGCGGCCGCCAGCTTGATGGCCGTCGTGTCCGGACTCTTTTGCATCGTGCTGGGCCTGATGCGCCTGGGCTTTATCACCGAACTATTGTCCAAGCCCATCCGCTACGGCTACATGAACGGCATCGCGCTGACAGTGCTGGTAAGCCAGTTGCCCAAGCTTTTTGCCGTTTCCATCGACGACGCGGGGCCGCTGCGCGAAATGCAGCAGTTGGCGCAAGCCGTGATGGAAGGGCAGACCCATTGGCCCAGCTTCGCGGTGGGCGCGGCCAGCCTGGCGGTGATCCTGCTGCTCAAGCGCTTTGACCGCGTGCCGGGCATCCTGATCGCGGTGATCCTGGCGACGCTGGCGGTTAGCCTGTTCAATCTGGACCAGCAGGGCGTCAAGGTGCTGGGCGAGATTCCGCAAGGACTGCCCAAGTTTGTCTGGCCCTGGCTCAGCGACGCGGACCTGATCAAGATCGTGCTGGGCGGCTGCGCCGTGGCGCTGATCGCCTTCGCAGACACCAGCGTGCTGTCGCGCACCTATGCCGCGCGCACCAACACGCGCGTGGACCCCAACCAGGAAATGGTGGGATTGGGCGTGGCCAACCTGGCCGCGGGCTTCTTCCAGGGGTTCCCGATCAGCAGCAGTTCATCGCGCACGCCGGTGGCCGAGGCCTCGGGGTCGCGCACCCAGCTCACGGGCGTCGTCGGCGCCCTTGCCGTGGCCGCCCTGCTGGTGGCCGCGCCCAACCTGCTGCGCCATCTGCCCAACAGCGCGCTGGCGGCCGTGGTGATCGCCGCCGCCATCGGGCTGTTCGAATTCAAGGACCTGCGCCGCATCTACCGCATCCAGCAATGGGAATTCTGGCTGTCCATGCTGTGTTTCGCCGCCGTGGCGGTCTTCGGCGCAATACCGGGCATCTGCCTGGCCGTGGTCATCGCCGTCATCGAATTCCTGTGGGACGGCTGGCGTCCGCACTTCGCGGTGCTGGGCCGCGTGCCCAACCTGCGCGGCTACCACGACCTGAAGCGCTACCCGCATGCGGCGCTGATCGACGGACTGGTGCTGTTCCGCTGGGACGCGCCGCTGTTCTTCGCCAACGCCGAACTCTTTCAGCAGCGGCTGATGGAGGCCGTTCAGGCCTCGCCCACGCCCGTGCAGCGCGTGGTGGTGGCGGCCGAACCGGTCACCAGCGTCGACGTCACGTCGGCGGACATGCTGCGCGAGCTTTGCCAGAATCTGGCCCAGCAGGGTATCGCCCTGCACTTTGCCGAAATGAAGGACCCCGTGCGCGACAAGCTCAAGCGCTTTGAACTGGCGCGCCTGTTCCCGGACAACCATTTCCATCCTACGGTGGGAAGCGCGGTGGACGCCTACCTGGGCAAGACGGAAGCACGGCGTCCCGGCGTCTAGCGCGCCAGGCCGGGGCCCCCTCTGTCCTGGCGGCGCCGCGCTGCGCCTTCAGCCCGGCGCCATCGCCTTGACGTGTTCCTTCAGTACGCGAACGAAGCGCTGCACATGCCGGCTGGGCGTATCGAAGCGCGACCGGACCAGGCTCAGCGCCAGCGGGATAGATTCGCGCAGCGGCCGCACCACCACGCCCGGCCACCCCGCCCCGCCGACCGAGAACTGGTCGACAATCGCCACGCCCGCCCCCGCGCGCACCAGGGCGCAGGCCAGTTCCGCACGCACGATATCCACCGACGGATTCCAGTCCACGCCCGCCCGCTGGAACGCCGCGGCCACCAGCCTGCCGAACGGGATATTGCGGCTATACAGCACCAGCCGGCAGGCCGCCAGCTCCGCCAGGCCCACGTCCGCCTGCGCAGTCAGCGGATGTCCTTCGGGCAGGATGCAGACCATTTCGCCGGTGGCGAAGGGTTCGACGACGAGGTTGGGATGGTCGATGGGCAGCACCGATACCGCCAGCTCGGCCTTGCGCCCCAGCAGCTCGTGCGCCATGTCCGCCAGCAGCGTCGTGTGGAATTTCACGCGCACGTTCGGATAGCGCTCAAGATAGCCCGCCACCACCGGCGGCAGGAAATTCAGCGCCAGGCTGGGACTGGAACACAGCGTCAGCGCGCCTTCAGGCCTGGCCGCCAGGTCGCGCGCGAACTCGTCGATGCGCAGCGCTTCTTCGAACAGCGGCCCCACTTCCTCGAACAGCCGGTGCGCTTCCTGCGTGGGCGTGAGCTTGCCCTTGTCGCGGTCGAACAGCTGCAGCCCCAGGCTTTGCTCCGTATGCGCGATCAGCCGGCTCACGGCCGGCTGCGATACGAACAGCAGCTTGGCCGCCCCGTTCATGGACCCCGTCAGCATCACCGCCCGGAACACTTCCATCTGCCTCAGCTTGAACCGCATAGTCTCCATCCGATAATCATTTGTTATATCCCCGAGCCAACTTAGCATAAGAGAAAATCCGGCCGCATCGGTAGCATCCCAGGACGTCGCCGGACGTTTTGTCCGGTCGCTTCGATAAAGGAACTGCATGATGTTGAAGCTGGGATTCGTCGGCCTGGGAATGATGGGCCTGCCGATGCTAGAAAACCTGGCCGGCGCGCGCGACGTCGCCATCCTGGCCCATGACCGCGATCCGGCGCGGCTGGACCGCCTGAAATCGCACCCCGCCTGGGGCGTCACGCTGCGCCCGGCCGCCCGCCTGGCTGACCTGGCCGACTGCACCGTGGTGATCACCATGCTGCCCAACAGCGCCGTGACCAACGCGGTGATTGAAGGGCGCGCCGATGAACCCGGCCTGGCCGCCCTGCTGCCGCGCGGCGCCACGCTCATCGACATGGGCTCGTCCAACCCCGCCGAGACGCTGCGCCTGGCGCCCCTGCTGCGCGAAGCCGGCGTCACCCTGATCGACGCGCCGGTGTCCGGCGCAGTGGCCAAGGCCGCCAACGGCACACTGGCCATCATGGCGGGCGGCGACGCGGCGGATCTGGAACGCGTTCGTCCCGTCCTGTCGCACATGGGCGCGACGCTGATCCACACCGGCGCCGTGGGCTCGGCCCACGCCATGAAAGCGCTGAACAACTACGTCTACGCGGCCGGACTGTTCGCCGCCAGCGAGGCCATGCTGATCGCCCAGGCCATGGACCTGGACGCGGACATCTTCACGCAGGTGCTCAACGCATCCAGTGGCCGCAACGTCGCCACCGAAACCAAGCTGGCGCAATTCATCGTGCCGCGCACCTTCAACGGCGGCTTCGCGCTGGCCCTGATGGCCAAGGACCTGCGCACGGCCGACAGCCTGCAGCAGCTGAGCGGCATGCCCGCGCCGCTGCTGTCCCTGTGCGCCAGCACCTGGGGCCAGGCGCAGGAAGCGCTGCCGGCCACGGCCGACAACACCGAGATCTACCGCTACCTGGAAGCGCAGCGCGACGCCGCCTGACGCCATCCCGCAAGCGGAACCACGGATGGACCGGCCGCCCGCCACGCGGACCGCGACACCGACAACGACACCCATAGAGGGGAGACAATCCATGCACAGAAACACCACCTCCATTGCCCTGGCGCTTGCCGCGGCATTGACCGCCGCCGGCCCCGCGCTGGCGGCGCCCTATCCCGAACATCCGATCCGGATGGTGGTGCCCTTCCCGCCTGGCAGCATTACCGACGTCGTCGCGCGCAGCCTGGGCAAGCACATGGCCAGCGACCTGGGCCAGCCCGTGGTCGTGGAGAACAAGCCGGGCGCAAACGGCATCATCGGCACCCACGACGTCGCCCGCAGCAAGCCGGACGGATACACGCTGGTGGTGGTTGGCGTGTCCACGGCGGCCAGCGGCGTCAGCCTGTTCAAAGACCTGCCGTACAACCCCGCCAAGGACCTGGCGCCCATCGGCGCGGTGGCGGAAACGCCTTATCTGCTGGTGGGCACGCCCAAGGTCGCCGGCGCCAACGTGGACGAACTGTTCGCCTATGGCCGCCAGCACCCCGGCAAGCTGACCTATGCCTACGGCTCGGGCAGCGCGCAGGTGTTCGGCGCCAAGCTGGCGGCGATGGGCAATATCAACGTGACCGCGGTGCCCTATCGCGGCGGCCCCCAGGCGCTGACCGACGTCATCGGCGGCACGGTCGACCTGACCTTTACCGATATGGCCAACGGCCTGCAGCAGGCGCGCGCCGGCAAGGTAAAGGCCTATGGCGTCAGCACGCCCGAACGTTTTGCGCTGGCTCCCGACATTCCCACGCTGAACGAAAGCGGCGCGCCCGGCTTCGACCTGACGGTCTGGTTCGGCCTGATGGGGCCCGCCGGCCTGCCGCAGCCCGTCGCGGACCGCCTGGCCAAGTCGCTGAACCTGGCGCTGGCCGACAAGGAACTGCAGGAAACCTATGCCCGCCAGGGGCTCACCGTCAAAACCCAAAGCCCCGCCGAGTTCGGCGCCTTTATCGGCGCCGAGATCGACAAGTGGGCCGCCATCGTCAAGGAAACCGGCATCCCGCCGCAATGACTCCCCAGAAGGAACCGCAATGTCGTTGATCGCTATCCGCAAACGCTGCCTGATCGTCGAAACCAGTTTTCACGAAAACGGCCCGCCCCCTGCGCGGCCGCTGAAACTGGCCGCGTCCTGCGCCGTCATCAAGAACCCGTACGCCGGACGCTACGAACCGGACCTCATGCCCTTCATGGCGGAACTGCGCGAACTGGGCACCCTGTTGGCCACGGAACTCGTGGACACCCTGGGCAAGGACAACGTGGAGGTCTACAGCAAGGCCGCCATCGTCGGCCTGAACGGCGAAATGGAGCATGGCGCGGTGTGGCACGAAGCCGGCGGCTGGGCCATGCGCACCGTGCTGGGCGAACCCAAAGCCATGGTGCCGGCGGTCAAGGCCGTGGCCGTGGCCGGCTACCGCATGATGGTCCCGGTCCACTACATCCACGCGTCCTACGTGCGCAGCCACTTCAACAGCATCGAGATCGGCATCCAGGACGCGCCGCGCGCCAACGAAATCCTGTTCGCCCTGGTAATGGGCACAGGCGGCCGCGTGCATTCGCGGCTGGGCGGCCTGACCAAGGAAGCCGTGTCGGTGCACGACGGCCAGCGCTGACGGATCCGCTGGCCGGGCGCTTCAGGCGTCGCGCAGATACGTCTCGGCCAGCCGGCTCCAGAACGCCGCCCCCACGCACAGGTTGTCGTCGTTGAAGTCGTAATTGGCGTTATGCAAGGCGCGCCCGCCGTCGGCGGGCCCGTTGCCGATCCGCACCAGCGCGCCCGGGACGGCCTGCATCATGTACGCGAAATCCTCGCTGCCCATCAGCGCGGGCATGTCGCCGATCACCTGTTCCTGGCCGACCAGCGCCCGGGCCACTTCCAGGGCCAGCGCGGTTGGCGCAGCCGCGTTGTCCACCACCGGATAGCCCTCCACATAGTCGATCTGCACGCTGGCCTCGTGGCTTTCGGCGGTGGATTCGCAGATCCGCACGATACGCTCGCGCAGCCGCGCCCGCACCTGCGGGCTGAATGAACGCACCGAGATACCGATCTCGGCCTCGCCCGGAATCACGTTCAGCGCATCGCCCGCCCGCAGCCTGCCAACAGACACCACGGCCGCCTGCGAGGGATCAATGTTGCGCGACACGACCGTCTGCAGCGCCATCACAATGGCCGCCGCCGCCACCACCGGATCGGTCGCCAGCTGCGGGCGCGCGGCATGCCCGCCGTTGCCGATGACCTTCACGAACACCCGGTCGCCCGCCGCCATGAACGATCCGCTGCGCGTGAGGAACTGGCCCACGGGCGCGCCCGGATGATTGTGCATCGCCAGCACCATATCGCAGGGGAACCGCTTGAACAGCCCCTCTTCCACCATGCGCTTGGCGCCGCTGTCAAAACCGCGCTCTTCCGCGGGCTGGAAGATCAGGTGCAGCACGCCCGAGAACTTGCGCGTACGCGCCAAATGGCGGGCCGCGCCCAGCAGCATGGCCATATGGCCGTCGTGTCCGCAGGCATGCATGCGCCCTTCGGCCTGGCTGGCATAGGGCAGCCCCGTCGTCTCGCCGATGGGCAGCGCGTCCATATCGGCGCGCAGGCCCAGCCGCCTGGCCCCGGAACCGGCGCGCAGCGAGGCCACCAGCCCGGTGCCCGCCAGGCCCGTCATGACCTCATACCCCCATTCCGTCAGCAGCCCGGCCAGTCGGGATGCGGTGGCGTGCTCCTGGAACGCCAGCTCGGGGCGCTGGTGCAGCGACCGGCGCAACGCCGTCAGCTCGGGCTTCAGGTCTTCCAGGTCTGCCACCGTGGTGGGCGCTGCGGCGTTGCGGGCGGCCATCACGCGATCCCGTTGGCGCCGACCAGCTTCACCAGCGCGCCCCATTTCTCGTACTCGCGCTTGAAGAACGCGTCTAGCTCGGCCTGCGACATGGGCGCATACGGCGGCACGCCTTCGTTTTCCAGGCGCGTACGGATCGCGGGATCCTCCATCGTGCCCTGCACCGCCTCGCGCAGCTTTGCGACGATCTCCGCGGGCACGCCCTTGGGCAGGCAGAACGCATTCCAGGTCACGATGTCGTAGTCCGTCTCCAGCACTTCGGCGACCGTCGGGATCTCGGGCGCAGCCTTGAGCCGCTCCGTTCCCGACACCGCCAGCGCCACCAGCCGACCCGCCTTGACCTGCGGCCCCAACACCGACCATGCGTCAAAGGCGAACGTAAGCTGGCCGCCGGTCAGGTCGGTCAGCACCTGCGGACCCTGTTTGTACGGCACGTGCAGCAGCTTGGGCACACCCATCTTCTGCGCCAGCACGTGGCACGCAATATGGCTGGACGTGCCGTTGCCATTCGAGCCATAGCTGGCCTTTTCCGGATTGGCCTTGACGTGCGCCATCAGTTCCTTGAGCGTCTTGATTCCCGAGCTGGCCGACACGACCAGCACGACGGGAACCTGGATCGTCACCGCCAGGGGCTCGAACGCCTTGACCGGGTCAAAGGGCAGGTTCGCGTAAATGTGCGGGTTGATCGCGTAGGTGCTGGCGGTGCTGTACAGAACGGTGTAGCCGTCGGGCCTGGCGCGCGCCACGGACGCCGCGCCGATGTTGCCGCCGGCGCCGGCCTTGTTCTCCACCACGATATTGGCATCGAGCCGCTTCGCCAGCCCCGTGCCGATCATCCGCGCCACGATATCCGTGTTGCCGCCGGGAGCGAACGGAACCACGACCGACACCGGCTTGTCCGGATAGCCCTGCGCGGCCTGCGCGCTGCGCCACGGCATGGCGCCCGCCAGCGTAAGCAGGGGCAGCCCGGCCAGTTGTGCGCAAAGAGCGCGACGTTTTTCATTCATGATTTCCCCTTGTAGGTTTATTTGGTGGCATCCGGCGCAAACCGGCCCACGTGTGCGCTCACCTCGAAGCGGCCGGCATTGGCCGATGCGCGGTGATAGTCGCTAAGCGCCATCGGCGTCGCCCACCACACGCCCTCGGCCTTGGCGATATGGGCAAAGAACTTGTCCAGCAGCCGCAGGCGCTGCGCGCGGCCCGAGATCCAGTCGTGGACGGTGATCATGCACAGGCCGCCCCACTCGCGCACGCCCTCGAATTCCTCGATCCAGCTTTCTAGCACCGCGTTCGGATTGGCCGGATGCGTCTTGTCGCGCGGGCCGTTGGTGTAGCGGAAATACAAGGCGTCGTCGATGGTCCAGGTGACAGGAACCTGCACCAGGCCGTCGATCGTGTACGGGTGGTCAAAGCCCATCAGCGAACTGTCGTAGGCCAAGCCCGCGCGGCGCAACGACGCCAGGCTGGCGGGCGAATGCTCGAACGACGGCGCGCGGTAGCCGCGGCAGGCCGTTCCGGTCTGCTTCTGGAAGACCTCGATGCTGCGGCCCAGATAATCGTCCAGCGTGGCATCGTCCAGCGTATCCAGCCGCTCGTGGAAATACCCGTGATAGCCGACCTCGTGTCCCGCCTTCAGCAGCGTAGGCAGCAGATCCGGATAGGTTGCGGCCACCACGCCCGGCACGTAGAACGCGCCCTTGATGCCCCACTTGTCCAAGAGCGCCAGGATCCGCGCCACGCCCTGCCGCGGGCCGTACCGGCGCTGTTCCAGCTCGCCCAGCGCCAGGGGCTGCCGGTCGCGCGCGGTCCAGAAATACGGGGACTCCGCGTCCAGGTCCAGCGTGAACGCCACCGCGCAGCGCTTGCCCTCGGGCCACGCGTACGCCGGAAACGAAATGCGGCTGTCTTCATGCATCGTGATTGCGCGCATGGAGGTATCCATCGGTTTTCTCCTTGATGATTCGTTGGTCAGACCTGGGCGCGGCGATTGATGCCGCCCCCGCCGTCCACCGACAGCACCTGGCCCGTCGTGAACGACGCCGCGTCGCTGGCAAGAAACAGCACCGCCCGCGACAGTTCCCCCGGCTGGATCATGCGTCCCAGCGGAATCGCGGCCGCGATGCTGTCCAGATGCGTCTGCGGCAGCAAGGCGCTGTTCTCGCCCTGCGCCAGGCCCGGGCGGACGGCGTTGACGCGGATGCCATGCGGGGCAAGCCTGACCGCCAGAATGCGCGTCATCTGCTCCAGCGCCGCTTTCGACGGCCCGTAGATCGCGCCGTTGCCGCGCGCCACCTCGGCCGACGCCGAACTCACATTGACCACCACCCCGCGGATCCCGGCGGCGATCCAGCGCCGCGCCAGCGCCTGCGTCAGCTGCAGCGGACCCAGCAGGTTCACGTCCAGGATGGCGCGGCACAGTTCCGGCGGCGCATCCAGGATGTCCGCGAACGGAAAGATCGCCGCGTTGTTCACCAGCACCCGGGGCAGCGACGCATCGTCCCAGCCGGCCACCAGGCGTTCGATCGCCGCGCCGTCCGTCACATCCAGCGCCACGTGCCGCCCGGCGCCGGCGTCTTTGGGCTCGACGGCGCGGTCGGCGCCGGTCACCGCCGCGCCCGCCTGCGCAAAGGCTTGCACCAGTTCGCGCCCGAAATGCCCGTTGCTGCCGGTCACCAGCACGTGCTGATCCAAAAACGCGCTCATGCCGCGGTCTCCATCAGCGCGTCGAGGTTGGCGTTGCCGAAGTCGCGGCCGCCAGACTCCATCTCGCGGATTATCGCGATCAGGCGCGACACCGTCGGCGTTTCGATGCCGGCGGCCTGCCCGTGCGCCACGATGTCCGTGATCTGCGGATCCACTTCCGTCGGACGCTTGCGCACGGCCAGGTCGCGCCACACGCCGCTGCGCGGCTTGCCCACCCAGCGGCGGCAATGGTCCGTGATCTGCTGCATCTGCGCCCAGGCGTCGTCGATGCTGGCCGACGCGGTAAAGGCGTCAGGCGCAAAACCGTCGAACGGCGCCGGATCCACGCCGCTGGCGCGGGCCACTGTCACCACTTCACGGCACAGCGCGCGCCACAGCGGCAGGTAATGCCGGTTGCCAAGCTGCTCCACGATCGTGTCGTTCGACATCGCGGTCGTGAACAGCAACGACCCGATCGCCACCTTGCTCCACTTGTAGCCCATCAGGCGGTCCGTCCAGCCGGACTGCGGATCCACCTGGCGCAGCAGCGCCTCCACCTGGCGCGACCGGGCCGTATCGGCGCCGTCGATCTCGCCCACCCGCAGGCTGCCCTGGCCGCCGAACTGGATGCGCCCGGGACCCACATAGTCCGACGCAAAATTCACTAGCGCGCCCAGCGTGCGCTCCTGTCCCACCACCCCAGCGATCGTCGCCTCGGTCAGGCCGTTCTGCAGCGCCAGCACCCAGCCGCCGGCGGCGAGGCGCGGCGCAATCATCTGCATGGCCTGGCGGGTGTGCTGCCCCTTCACAGACAACATGATCCGCGAATACGTGCCCTGCGCCTCGGACGCCAGGCAGGCCTGCATCCGCGAGAACGTGCTCTTGCCGTCCGGACCGACGATCTCCAGCCCATGGGCGCGTACCGCCTCCACATGCTCGGGCACCACGTCCACCAGCAGCACATCCTGACCGGCGTCCGCCAGCTTCGCCGCCACCACGCCGCCAATCGCGCCGCCGCCCCACACCACAATCGGATCCTGACTCACTGCCTACCACTCCCTTGTTACCCGCGCACGTCCAACGGCCGGCGTCAGGGAGAAATTCTGAAAGCAGCAGACATATAATTCAATTTCGAAATTTGCTCGAATACTTGCGCATTGCGCATGTATTTCCGAAGAGGGGAAAACCGGCATGAACTACCGCGCCTATGAGGCGCTGCACGCCTTCGTCGTGGGCGGCAGCGTTGCCCAGGCGGCGCTGCGCCTGCACCGCACCCAGCCCCAGGTCAGCCGCCTGCTGGCCCAGCTGGAAGAAGAAGCGGGCTTCGAAATCCTGCGCAAGACCGGCCGCCGCCTGGAACTGACCGACGACGGATACGAGTTCTACAAGCGTATCTACGGCCTGCTCCGCGCCCAGGACGCCGTGGCCGATTACGCCGAAGACATGCGCCAGGGCCGCCGCGACCGCGTCCGCGTCCTGGCCGCCAACCACATCATCGACGGCCTGGCCATCGAAGCCCTGGGCCGCTGCCGCCTGAAGACGCCCGGCTTCACCGCCGCGCTCAACGCGCGCATGCCCGCCGAACTGCAGTGGTGGCTGGCCCAACAGCAATTCGACCTGGCCCTGGTCCAGCTTCCGCTGGACCATCCCGCCATCGAAACCGAACTGCTGTGCAAAAGCGAAATCGTCGCCGTCATGCACCCCAGCCACCCCTACGCCAGCCGCACGCAGATAGGCCCCGAAGACCTGCAGACCGAGCCCTACATCAGCCTGGGCCGCCGCAGCATTCTTGAACAGCGCTGCCTGGCTGCCTTCGAAGCCACCAACGCCGCCGCGCACAGCGAACTGGAAGTCTCCTTCAGCACCATGGCCATCCAGCTTGCGGCCATGAACTGCGGTATTGCGCTGGCGGACCCCATGGCTACACTAGCCCAGCGGCACCTGGACATCGCCGTCCGGAAATTCCGCCCCGCCATCAAGCTGCACTACGGTCTGGTCTTTCCCAAAGGCAAGCGCCGCAGCCCCGCCACCGAGCAGCTCGTCGACGAATTGCGCCACGTCGCAAAGGCCAAGATCGCCGACCTGCAGCGACTGTTGGATGAGCGATCACTGGAGACGACATGAGCGAACAGACACGCAAGGAAACGCCCGCCCGCAAAAAAGCCTTGGCGCCACCCGGAGAAGTCGTCCTCCTGTCGGGCGGCAACCCGCAGATCCCCAAGGGAGACGGCGACGAGCCCGTGCAGGCCTACATCGCGGCCATGCCCGGCTGGAAATCCGAAATCGGTCGACGCATCGACGCCGTGATCGAGCAGACCGTTCCCGGCGTCGCCAAAGCCGTCAAATGGAATTCCCCCTTCTACGGCATCGCGGGCGACGGCTGGTTCCTCAGCGTCCACTGCTTCAACAAATACGTCAAAGTGACCTTCTTCCAGGGCGCCTCGCTGCAACCGCCGCCTTCCGGAAAATCCAAGTATCCCGCCGTGCGGTACCTAGACATTCACGAGGGCGAATTCGACGAAACCCAATTCGCCGACTGGGTCAGCCAGGCCAGCAAACTGCCCGGCGAAAAGCTGTAGGCGCCCGCCATCCCCGCGCAACGACCTCAACGTCAGACGTAAACACGCATGCAATCAGGCACCCTGGAAAAACAGCTGGATTTCCTCAGGGAAATCGACCGCCTCAAAACCGTCATCCGGCAATCCCCGCTGCTGGACAAGAGCCGCAAGGAAAACTCCGCCGAACACTCCTGGCACCTGGCCATGTATGCCCTGGTGCTGAGCGAGTACGCCTGTGGAACCGTCGATGCGAAGCGCGTCATACAGATGCTGCTCTTGCACGACATCGTCGAGATCGACGCGGGCGATGTGCCGATACATGGCGGGTCAGGCCAGGCATTGCAGGCGCAAAAGGAAGCCGACGCCGCGGCGCGCTTGTTCGGGATGCTGCCGGGTCGGCAATGCGAAGAGTTTCTGAGTCTGTGGCAAGAGTTCGAACAGGCGGAAACCGACGACGCAAAATTCGCAAAGGCGCTGGACCGGTTCCAGCCTTTGCTGATCAACGTGTTCACGGACGGCGGGACGTGGACGGAGAATGGCGTGTCGCTTGAGCAGGTGCTGTCCCGCTATGGTCCAGCCATTCATAGCGGTGCGCCGCAGTTGTGGGCGGTTTGCGAACAGTGGGTGAAGCGACACTTTGCACAGGCCGCGTCACGCGCTGGCGAGGCGCGCTGAGCCGGGCGCTGGCGAGGTTCACGGTTTCTTCGGTCCTCGCCGTGGCGGCAATCGGCAGATTGCCGCCGCCGGACAGGCAGTCAGTCTGCAGCTCTTACTTCAGCATGCAGCCAGTTCAAAGCTGGAATACATTGCTTCAGGGCGTAACTTGATAGCCCTTCTGCTGCATGCAACTGCTATAGACCGGCGACACGGCGGCTTTCTGCTGCGACTGATTCGCCCGGTCCTGCCGCCGATCCTGACGCTGCCGCGAACGGCCCACCACCCGCCCCGGTTACGTCCGCATCCTTCGCCTGATTTTGCCAATACTGCTGCTAAGTGTCGTCATCCATACGACCATAGACTTCCTCATGCTGCTGCCCGCGCGCGCCGGCAACCACCGCTCCGGCAGTTGCTCCAACTGCGGCGCCCCGGGGCGCGACCACCGCCCGCGTTCGGATTGTTTGAGCTGGTGCTAGGCGTGCCAGCCTTGACCTGGCGATGTCTTGCTGGGTGGTTTCCAGCGACCGGCGTTTGAACGGTGTCACAGTCGGGCCCGGGTGGATGGGCAAAATCCGGAGAGGATGAGCGCCACGCATGGAGTTATGGACATTTTCATGAAAAGCTCCATTGGTATTAGAGGGCCCTGGAGGATTCAAATTAGCGCTGAGGGTGCAGCGTGAGCAAGGTCGAACGTATTCTAATCCGGACACTGCCATACCATCCAACGTCAGCCATCGGCTAAGAATGGACTTGGATCACGACTTCTGCTCATTAGTAGCCCAACAACGCCTTCCGCTAAAACGCATTTCAATGTTTGAGCAAGGGAGCAGCCGACTCCTTACGCAACATATAGCGCGTCGACACCAATACTCAATATTAAGTATTCCGTCCCCGCTCTATCCTCCATAGCATTTTTCTCAAAGCCACACCGCGAAAGACAAATATTGGTGCATTACAAGTTCGCCAAAAATTTACCAATCCTAAAATTTTCTCAACAAAAGTTCGGTTTCATCTCACCATATTGTGTCGCAAAAGGCAAAAAAAGTGGAAAACAATGGCACTGAAGTTTCCGAAAGAGAAAAATGGGAAGTTGAGAAGAATTTTCGGCAACGGGAGATGACACTTCGTGAAGTCCAAATTGAAATTTCTAGGCAAGAAAGCACACAGTCCCAATGGAAAAATCCACTGGTCCTAGCAATACTTGCCGCGTCAATAGCCGCAGCAGGAAATGCAGTTGTGGCGGTTGTCAATGGAAATCTTCAGCGAGACTTGGAAGAACTGAAGTCCGAGCAAACTCGCATACTGGAAGTCATAAAAGTGGGAGGCAACCCGGATAAAGCTGCTGAAAATCTCGACTTCCTACTGAAATCTGGGCTTATTCGGAGCCCAATCCAAGTCAGTTCCCTTGGAAAATTCCTCTCTCAACGAGTGCCTGGAACCGGCCCTTCTTTACCAAGCGCCGGCGTAACAAATACACCAAGCACCGAAGCAGCGAACAAGGACGCGGCCGAGAAAAGTGCAACGATCATAATATCTATGCTCGAAAAAGCACAATATTCGGATTTGTGGGATTTCAACACCAGTGATTGGTTCAAAAAGCTAACGACCAAGGACGCGTTCGTAGCCAACTTGACATTAGGTCGGGCGAGATTAGGCCGCCTAATTGAAAGCAAGGTCTTGAGTAACGATTTCTCCAGTTTCGATCCGAGTAGCGGATACACGGGTCCTATTTACGCCATCACGTTTGTAAACTCGTACGCCGGCAGTAGAATCTTCGAACGCATTATCGTGATCCAAGAAAAGGATGGCAATTTTCGGCTCAGCGGGATATGGACTGACAAAGCAGACAAGGGGCGTTAATTAAATATAGGCACCTAGGCAAAAGGAACTAATCGCGCGCGAATTGCCGTACGACCGCAGGTTCGAAAGAGACTTCCACACAGGGAAAGCGGCTATGTTTATTTTATTTAAAAGCGTCACTTTACTAGCCCTCTCGCTATATTGCCTGGCTGCCCCAAGCAACGCACAGCCCCCCACCAGCTTCGATTACAGAAGATACCCACCGATTCACCATGCAGTGCCATTTCATCCGCAGCAGACTATGGTTTGGTGCTGGGTTGCCGCTGCGAAAATGGTGGCAGAATTTTATGGACGCAGCCCCGTCCCAGATCAGTGCTCAATGCTCCAAATACAATATCGTGCGCCTTGCTGCCAAAATCCACAGTTGTGTTCCCGACCGGGGCATATCACTGAAGTTCAAGCTTTAATTAGCAGATTTGGAGGACGATTTTCCACTGTTTCTCCGCCGGCCGACGGTTTCGCCTTATATGACATATTAAAGCACGGCCCCATCGTGATGCATACTCGACAAGGTGCCGGGCATTTCGTGATCGCGACTGGCATGCGAGTGGTTCCGTCCCCCTTCGGACCGCTTGGACGGGTGTCAATCAACGACCCTTTTTATGGCCAATACGAGGTCGACTTCCCAAGCCTGATGCAAGCGTGGACCGCCGCATTGGTTGTTTATTGAAGTGGTCACCCAATCAACAAGAAAAACAGTGCGCCAGCTGCTTCTTGCATCGCTTAGCAACACTTAGAATTGTGCATGCATTCATTCGCAGATATACCAACACGTAGTAATAACAGATTGCGGGAAGGCCGCTGCCGTAATGACTGGAGTGCAATTGCAGCCTGACACGCATTCCAGACACTCATTCAGCCCCCACCCTTAACCGTTCTTTAACAGGAACAGGACCAATCCAAGTAGGTCTGCAACGGCACCATACACGATGGCCAGAACAGCGAGCACGGCACACAAAACAGCTGCATAGGGAGCAACAGCATCAAGCAGCCGATGAGGCGTGAAACCAACTTTGTTGTACCAGCTAAAGAAGAGACCTGGAACGCCAAATCCGCAAAACGCAAGCATTACGATTGAAAATCCGATCCACGCCTCCCGCCCGGCGAGCACTGGATACATGCCTATTCCGGCAAGGAGCATAAACATGGTGAAAAGAAACGTCCCAATTCCCCTAGTGAGAATGGACGCGTATCCGAGGCACGCGTTAAGGTCAGCCACCGTGTCCTTGAACTTGCCATAAACACCGAAAGCAAACGCCCATACTGCAAAAAGTACGGCGGAATGTCGCACAAGTTGATCAATTATCCAGTCTCCTGGGTCCAACACATGTCGCAGGAGAGGATCGGCGGCGGTGTGGTCGATAAGCGATTGGAATGCGGCAGAGCTAAGAAACGGACCAAACACGCATAATCCGATGAGAAAAACCGTCAGATATGTTGCCCACCGAATAACTCGCCCCAAAATCGAGCGGGCCAAGTAGAAGGTTTGCAGTAGCGAGCTGATGTATTGCATTTTCGACCTAATCAAACTCTCCATGCCAAGCGAGCCACTGAGCTTGCGACCCAGTATTCAACCGATTGGCAGATGATCAAGAATAATTCATTGAAGTTGAGAACTGCCCTGACGGTCAGGGATGTGCGAAACGGCCAAAAATCCCTCGATCACACTTGGACGATTACAAGATGTTGGTCAGCGAGTTTTTTTGGAAACCTGTTCATACTCGAATGCGCTTTTTTCCTCCGTTGTCTCGCCTAGCAGAGCGGGATGATCCTGGTACTGCTCTCCACGCTGGTAAAGCCAGCGAGACAAGATGCTGGCGCCGCTACCCGCGTACAGAGTCTCGCCAACGTATGGATCAAAGTCAAAGCGTCGGTTTACGGCGTGGAGAGCATCCAGACGCCGCACTTTATGAAACGCGATGAACTCGGATTCGGAATATCCAGCCGAATCGGTAACCACGCTTCAGATATGCAAGATACTGAGAGGGTTGGATTCTTCAGTCTGGCGGCCAATCGAGGTGCGAGCTCATATCTTCCGGCTCGTATCGATTCAAAAGAATCCACTAATTTCTTTAGGTGGGATACGGCACCAGGAATAAGCATGAAAACTTCGCCCCTGCCGTGCTTCAGCCGGTGAATCTTCTGCAACAGATTGGTGGGCGATAGCGACAGATCTTTTAGGCTGTACGTACTTCCGATGCTCAGTAACTGAACGGGCGCCCCGCCTGGTCTATCTACGCTCAGCAACTGATCTGGCACCGTGATAGAAAGGTCGGGGAAATAGGCGATCACCGTCATACGACTTTCCGGTAATGTGGGGATCGCACCCGTCGCATTAAGCGCAGCTCCGGACTAGGCATCAGCAAGGATATCAGCAGCACATTGCACCCGACCCGACTGGATAAGATGAAAAAGGCCGCGCTCGATGTCCACTACCCGTAGGCTCGGAAGGTAAAGCCTCCGGATCTGCGCCAACCGCGCACACCATGCCTCATAGGCTGCCGAGTTGCTCGTATTGACGGGAATGGCGGTCTTCAACGCTCGCACGGCAGCAAGTACGGTAGTTGGTCGCAGCCTATGAATCTTCATGATCTGTTTGTCAAGCGTGGCTGAACCATTTGGGTCCAGAAACATTCGCACCTTGCTAACAAACGAGACACCGGAAAACTGCGGTAGTTTAAGACGCGCGATGGACACAAGACTCGGACATCGGCTGACGGCGAATAACTGCGCTGCCGAGGCGAGCTGGTCTTGGGTAACCGACGAACGGAAGCGGTCTGCGCGAATGACCGCTAATCCACCCATTTGGGCAAAGCCCCAGTAGAGGACGTTCGACAACCCGTCTTTCACCCCCTTCTCGCTCAGTAAATTTTGCCGAATCCGGCTTTCTACTTGCGCCATGGTCAATCCCATGACGGGGCTATTCATCGAAAAGTCATAATACGCAGGAGGGAAAGCGTAGGCGTCCACGGCTTCACTTAGGGAAGCTGCTTGAGTCGGAGTGAGTGGCATGACCCGCAATCAGTTTACGTTGCAATTGTTGCAATTAGTATAAACTAAATACCAAACTAAGGCCATGAAGCGACGTGGCTCAAGATCAACTTCCCTCTCGCAATGCAAGATGCGTACGTGTCACGGATATCTCTACCTGCTCGTCCAGCGTGACAGCGGAGTGTTCAAAGTCGGAATCAGCGAGGTGCCTACCCGACGTCTGTATAAACACGACCGCCAAGGTTTCGACGTCGCTGAGGGCGCTCTGTACAAACTGCCAAGTATTCAGGCAGCACGTCACATAGAAACGCTGATTCTGCGCTCACAACCCAACGCACGAGGCAAGGGAGCTAGTCATATCGCTGATGGTAGATCGGAGTGCTTTCGCCTCGGTTATTTGAACCTTGTTCGCTGCATTTTTGCTCGCAGCGCTGGAATCTCCATTGGGCGAGGGCTACGAAGAGTGCGACATCGACGGCCACGTTAAGGTTCGGTCGGCGCTGAATGGATGGGACATTCCGGAAGTACGCGCCGCACGCCGGCACAGCCCGCCATGCCGGGTGAACGGAGTAATGTACAAGTCATTTCGAGCCGCCTGGATCGCCCTCTTTGGCGAGACGATTCCAGGCCGTCAAACGGCCCGGCTCAGGTGGAAAGAGGCAGGTAAGCTGGGACCGCATGATCCCGTTCTTTACGTTCCCGCCAGCGATCCGCAAGGTGATTTACACCACCAACGCCATCGAGAGCATCAACGCGCAATTGCGCCGGGCGGTGAAAACGCGAGGACACTTCCCCAGCGACGAGGCCGCCACCAAGCTGCTGTGGCTAGTCCTGCGCAACATCACGGACGGCTGGGGCAGCGCCACGCATGACTGGAAGGCTGCCATGAACCGGTTCGCCATCATTTACGCTGAACGCTTCACCGATCCGTATCGCTGAGATAGCATCAACACGCCTGATCCTCCCTGGGATCAGGCATTGAGTGCCTTAAACACAAAAAACTGACACTCCCGGAAATCCGAGGCCTGTTGTTCGAAAAAATTTGAGGGACTTGGAAGAGCTTTTCCATTTGTAGTGCCGCAGCCGCACATTCGCCCAGGCGTACTCACAATCGAGCAAACCAATCGTGTGTCAGCGACTTCGTCCATCCATTCGTCCTCGGCAGCATGCAGTCTTGATTCCGTTCACAGCCCCGCCGCCACCTACTGCCCTCCCGCAACCTACTGCCCTCCCGTCACCTCCGACACATACTTCGCCAACGCCTGCACATCCGCATCGCTCAACGCATCGAACGCCGGCATCACCCCGATGCCATTGCGCACAGCCTGCGCCACCCGTCCGGCATCCGGCTTCAATTCATCCAGGTTTGGACCAATGGTTCCGGCCGCCCCGGCGTCCGCCAAGGTGTGGCACACAGCACAGGCCGGTGCAGTAGTACCTTTCAGGAATAGCGCGCGGCCGGCTTCTGCGTCATTGGCTTCGGCCGCAAGGGCCGAGCCACCTGCCAGAAACAGCAAACATGCCGCCGCGGCCCGCGACCGCCGCCCGACCGGGCGGCGGCGCACGACAGACTGCATCAAAATACTGCGCATCGACACCGCCATGACTAAGACACGTTGACCGTCAGACCGTGGTCGCGCCAGCTGCTGTTGACGTAACCGTCCGCGTTCTCGACCCGCGCTTCCACCTGCACGTTGCCCTCCGAGTCTTCGACCCTGCTGACCAGCACGTGCTGCCCCGCGGACAATTCAACCGGCAGCGCAAACTGCCGCCACGCGTATTTGCCCAGGTCCGGCCCGATCAGCGCAGCCTGCTTCCAGGTCTTGCCGCCGTCGATGGACACGTCGACCCGCTTGACCGCATGCATGCCGCCAAAGGCCACGCCGCGCACGACGGCGCGCCCGGCTTTGAGCGCCTGGCGATCCGCGCCGGGCGCCGTGATCCACGACTTGGGCTCCATGCCCCACACCGACGGGTTGTCGGGGCCCGGCTTGGAGCCGATGGCCGCCATCCGATAGCTGGTCTGCTGGATTTTTGCGGGGCTTTGTTCGGCAGTGAAGGCCAGCCGCTTGATGTACTTGACGTTGTTGACGCCGGTGTAGCCCGGCACGATCAGCCGCAGCGGACCGCCGTGAGCCAGCGTCAGCGGCTCGTTGTTCATTTCCCAGGCCAGCATGGCGTCCTGCATGGCCTCGCGCGGCACGGAGCGTTCCACCAGCAAGGTCTTGGGGTCCAGGCCTTCGGGCAGCGTTTCCCCGCCGGTGCCTGTCATGAAGCTGGGCGAGCCTTCCACGCCGCCCAGGTATTCGACCAGCGCGCGCACCGGCACGCCCGTCCACATAACGCAGCCGGCCGCGCCAACCTCCCAGGGCGTACCGCTGGGCTTGTGCGGAAAGAACTTGCGGCCATTGCCGGAGCATTGCAGCACGGTGGCCATCGTCTCCACACCCAGGGTCTTGAGTTCGCCGACGGTCAGGGTGCGGGGCTGCTTGACGCCCAGTATCTCCACGGTCCAGGCATCGCGGTCGTCAAGAATGGACGGGTTGGGCGGCGGCAGGTTGTTGCGCACGTAGAGCTGGCGCGTTGGCGTGATGATGCCGTCGCCAAAGGCGCTGCGCTTTGTCTCGATGGTGTTGGGGGTGTGCACGATGACGCTGTCGGCGTCTTTCCAGGCCGCATACGGCGGCAGCGGCTTGGCCGCCGGCGCGGGCGGTTTGGCGGGCGCGTCGCTGGCCTGCGCAATGCCCGTGGCGCCCAGGCCAGCCGCAGCCAGGGCGCTGGCGCTGCCCGCCAACAGGCGGCGCCGCGCGGGGTTGAGGGGGGTTGTCTCCATGGCATGCCTCTCTGGTGGCCGCACTGTTGCGCAGCGAACGCGGCGCTGTGCTTATCTTGGCCCGCCGGGTTGCGGGCCTCTGCATGATCGGCAATGCCTTTCTTTATGTCAACAGGTTCTAAAGAACTATAGATTTAGGGTCTGTTCAGATATAAGAATTTTGGATATCGGTCTGGCTTGCCCGGCGGCGCCCGTGACGTGCGGCGCCGCCAGCTTGCCTCACGGGCCGCCAGCCGTCAGAACTGATAGCGCGCCGTCAGCATCATGTTGCGCGGGTCGCCATAGACGTTGCTCGGGAAGCCAACGCTGCCGGACAGCGCGTTGTAGTACTTCTTGTCGAACACGTTGTTGATGTTCAGCTGCATGTCCAGCTTCGGCGTCGCCTGCCAGCCCACCACCAGATCCGTTACGGTGTAGCCGCCCTGGCTGATGCGGAACGGCACGCCGCTCGTGGCGCCCTGGTTGTAGATGGAATCCTGATGGTAGATCGAGCCCCCGACTCGCCAGCCCTGCAGGGCGCCGGACAGCCTGTACATGGTCGACATCTTGAACAGGTGCCGTGGCGTGTCGGTGTCGAACAGCTCGCCCACATTGTTGGGGTTCGCGTCCTTGCGATAGCGTGCGATGGCCACCGTGTAGCCAAGACTCACCTGCCAGTTGGGCGTAATGGCGCCCTGCACTTCAAACTCCACGCCCTGGCTGCGCACTTCGCCGGCGGCCGAATAGCAGGCGACGGTCGGGTAACCGGCGCACTGGCTTTGGTCCGTGCTGCGGAAGGCGCGATTCTTCTGGTCCATGCGGAACAATGCGGCCGAGGCGTTCAGCGCACCGTCGAAGTATTCGCCCTTGATACCGACTTCGTAGTTCTTGCCCACGACCGGATCCAGCAGATTGTTGCTGGCATCCAGGTAGTTCTGGGGCTTGAAGATATCGGTATAGCTGACATAGACCGAGTGCTGGGCGTTCAGGTCGTAGATCAGGCCCGCGTATTTAGTCAGCTGGTTGTTGATGCTGTAGCGGTTATGGGCGCTGACGGAAGGCGTGTTGGCGGCAAAATTCGGATAGGTGTTGACGGTGTCCTTGTAGTCAAACCAGTCCAGCCGCCCGCCCAGTATCAGCTTCAGCCGGTCGGCCAGATTCAGGCGTGTCGTGGCGTACACGCTTTGCTGGGTGATGTTGGCATCCATCCAGTCCCGCAGCGGGATGTTGGGATCGGGAACAGCGCTCGGGTCGAAGTTGTAAAGGTCCAGGTTGCTGTTAAGAACCAGGCCCTGGCGGCTATTGCCGTCGAAGTCGACGTTGCGGTAGCTGGCGCCCAGCACCAGCTCGTGCGTGCGGCCCAGCAAATCGAAGGGACCGTTCGCGTACAGGTCCACGCTGCTTTGCTTTTCCTTGTGGGCGTTGCGCGCGCCCAGCTGGCTGTATCTGCCCGTAGGCATGCTGTAGCTTAGATAGTGGCCTTCCATGTCGACCTCGGCCTGCGCGTAATAGGCTGACAGATGCGTACGCCAGCCGTTGCCGAATCGGTGGTCCAGCCCCGCGAAAGCCGAATTGGTGGTCTTGTTCCAATGTTCCCAGTCATTGGCGTAGGACGTGGACCGGGGCAGCCCCAGGTCGCTGCCGTCGCGGCCAACGGGAAGGCCGGTGAAACCGTTGCCGTGCAGCCGGTTCTCCTGGTGCAGCCCGCTGAGCGTGAGCGTGGTGGACGCGCCCAGGTCTTTCTCCAGGATGCCGTAGAAAATCTGGCCGTCGCTGCTTTCTCCGCGCTTGTAGCTTCCATAGTCCTGGGTTGCGACCACTGCGCGGCCGCGCAGACTGCCGTCTTTCGACAACGGCCCCGAGGCGTCCAATTCCGCCCTGTAGCGATCCCAATTGCCGGCGCTAGCGCTCAGGGATACCTGCGGCTCCGCAGTCGGCCGCTTGCGCACCAGGTTGATGGCGGCCGACGGGTTGCCCGCTCCCTGCACCAGTCCGGTCGCGCCTCGCACGATCTCCACACGGTCGTAGATCGCCATGTCGGTCGCCAGCAGGTCCTGCGACAGGTTGGAGCTGTCCAGGCCCACGGGCAGGCCGTCGTACATGATGTTGTCCACGTACATGCCGCGCGAGTAGAACGAGGCGCGCTCGGGTCCGAAGCGCCGGAAGGTCAGCCCGGTCGCGGTCTGCACCACGTCGTTGACCGTCGCCAGCCCCTGGTCCTGGATGCGTTGGCGGGTGATGACGGTGACCGATTGCGGCGTCTCGCGCATGGACAGGTTCAGCCGGGTGGCGGTGCTCATGCTGGCAGTGGTGTACGACTGCGTGCCTTCGGTAGTGCTGTCGGCCGCGCTTGCGCCGGTCACGGTGACAACGGGCAGCGTGGCGGCTTCGGCCGCCCCGGATTCGCGCCTACGATCGACGCGCAGCACGAACGCGCCAGTGTCCACCCGCACGGCTTCCAGGCCGCTGCCCGCCAGCAAGCGGGCCAGCGCGTCGATGGCCGAATATTTGCCATTCACGCCGGCCGTCTGTTTGCCCTCGGTCTGCTCGGCCGTAAAGGTCAGCATGATGCCGGCCGTGCTGGCCAGCTGGCGCAGGGCCGGCGCCAGTGGCCCGGCGGCAATATTGAAGTCCGCCGCGGCGCTCCCCGCGACAACTGCGGCGTCTTGCGCGCGTGCGGGGGCCGGCGCGCCGGCCGCAAGGGCGACAATCAGCGCCAGGGGCGCAAGCGCCATGGGAGATGGATGTTGGCGGCCCGAATCTTGGGCGCGGTGCGGCTTCGGCATGTTCTTCCTCTTGATTGGACCTCCGAAATTTCCGGTCCTCAGTAGGTAGGTGCCGCGAGAATGCCGATCGGGCAGTCGACATTCAAAAAAATTTTCGTGGCCCTAGCCCGCCGGTACTACCGTCGCCCAGAATCGCGTGCGCCACTCCACGCGTACGGGCAGCACGCTGGGCAGCGTGTCCAGGATGCGGTCGGTGTCCGCCAAGGGAAAAACACCTGAAAGGCGCAGGCCCGCAATCCGTGGATCGACGCGCAGTACGCCCCGCCGGTAACGATCCAGTTCGGCCAGGAAGTCGTCCAACCGCTGTTCGTCAGCCACCAGTTGCCCCCGTGCCCACGCCTGCGCGTGATCATCGGCCGACCGCGGCGCGTCGACCGCGTCGCGGCTGAACTGGGTCTGCTCGCCAGCGCGAAGCAGACGCGCACCGCCGGACCCGGCCCACGGAAAAATTTCCACCGCGCTTTCCAGCACCGCCACGCTGGTGCGATCGGCGCGCTGTCTTACGGTGAACCGGGTGCCCAGGGACCGGATGCTGCCTTCGGCGGTTGCCACCAGCAGCGGCCGCGGATCGGACTGCCCCGGGCCGTGCCGGGTGGCGATCATGATTTCGCCCGCCACCAGCTGGATGCGGCGCTGATTCGCATCGAAGCGCACGTTCACCGCGCTGTCCGTGTTGAGCGTTAGCTGCGTGCCATCATCCAAGGTGAAGTTGCGCCGTTCGCCCGTGCCGCTGCGCAGATCGGCCATGCTGGTCCGCCAGGCGCTGGTGCGGGAAGCGAGCAGCCCGGCGCCAACGGCCATCCCCCCCCACAGCAGCATTCGGGTCGCTCGCCGGCGGCCGGCGGAGGACGGCCGGCTGCTCGCCGCGTAGGACGACAGCGCCGTGTACGCCGGGGCGCGCTCCAGCAATTTCATCCGGCCCGTGACGGCCTCGACGTGCTGCCAGGCGGCTTCATGGTCGACATGCGCCTGGCGCCATTGGCGCCACTGGTCTTGCTGTTCATCGCCCGCCTCGCCGGACATCAGCAGGGTAAGCCAGTCCGCGGCGGCGTCCGCGGTGGCCCGGCTGATGATTCGACCGCTGGGCAGGGTCAGCGTATTTCTACTGGCGGCCATGGCGTCAGACCGCCAGCGCAAACATGCATTCGCGATTGGCCCGGGTCAGATATTGCTTGACCGAACTGGTCGACGCCCCCAAACGTTCCGCGATTTCGGCGTAGCTCAGTTCGACCAGGTGCGCCAACAGAAAGGCTTCCCGCACCTTGGGAGGCAGACCATCCAGCACGCGGTCGATCTGCTGCAGGCTCTCGACCGCCATCAGACGCGCTTCAGGCGATGGCGCCACTTCCTCCGGCAGGCGTGCAAGGGCCTCGAGGTAAGCGGTTTCGAGCAGTTGCCGGCGGTGGCGGTGCGCCAGGAGCCGCCCGGCCACTGTCGCCAGAAATGGACGCGGCTGCCGGATGTCGACAGCCGCGGTCTTGCGGTCAAGCAGGCTTAGAAACGTGTCCTGCGCCAGGTCAGCCGCCGCGAACGTGTCGCCTACGCGCCGGCGCAGCCAACCCTGGAGCCACGTGTTGTGCTCGACATACAGCCCCGCCAAATCTTCGGTGATAGGTTGATTCTGCGCAGGCATGGAGGCTGGACAATGGAGGCACAAATGCAATGAGAATTGATCTCATTATACATAATGCACCAACCAGCCTCGCAGCCCCGCCATCGAGTGTCCACGCCGGGGACATTTCGGCCCCCGGCAAGCGCTTGGATCAGCAGCGGCCGATGTTCAAGTCCGAGATCAGGTTGTTGAAATTCTGGCGCAGGCTGTTGCCGTCGTCCTCAATCGTGGGACGCATCATCTTGAACGCGCCGGTGCGCGCCGCATCTTCCTTGTAGCGGCCATTGTTGGTGTGTTCCAGGATCTTGCGGCCGGACGCCAGGAAGCCGTTGACGTTCATCATCATGCCGCTGCACCCCTTGGGGTCGGCTTCCCGCGTCTTCTTGTCGAAGCCCAGGGCCATTTCATTCATCTTGTCCAGCTGCTGCTTGAACGCTTCCTGGTCGGCGCCCAGGCCCTGACCGTCGAACACGCCCGACGCCTTGTCCATCGTAGCCTTGCCGTAATAGACCATGCCCGCGCGGTAGTAGGCGACCGTGTCCTTCTTGGCCTTCTCGAACGCTTCCTTCGTGTTGGCCGTGTCCTTGATAGAGATGCCGCGGTAGAAACCGTTTTCCGCCTTCACCACTTCCGTCAGTGCCGCCACGTAGGCCGGGCTTTTCTCGCGCGCCAGCGCGCCATTGTCCGACAGGAAGGTCTTTGCCGCCGAATAGTTCTGCAGTTCGTTGCTCAGGGGCGCCAGCTTGCCCAACGCATCGGAGAACGCCTTGGCCGGTGCGTCGATCTCGGCGATGGGGGCTTTCATCGCCAGCGCGCGGTCGAGCTTTTCTTTGGTGCGCAGGATCGTCGTGTCATTGCTGATGACGAAATCCTTGAGCGGTTTGCTGCTCTTCAGCGCTGGGACAGCATAGGTCTCGTACCGGTCCAGCGCCTCTTCAAACGTCGTGGAGATGCTGTTGGCAGTATCGACATACTGGTTGTACTTGACGATCTCGGCCTGAGCGGCGGTCGGCTCGGGCGCCTTCGCTTCCTTGTTGGCGCTATCGTCGCCGCACGCGGCGAGCGCCAGCGTGACGGCCAGAATTGCGAACGAGCGCAAGGGGCGCGGCATATACATCTTTGTTTCCTGTGGCGGGTTGCTATGAAGGGGACGCATCATATGCCCATCAACTGCTTAACACGCTACAAAGTCATTCAGCTTGGTCACAAGAATTTTCAAACCGTCTCTGGCCGTGATTCGGCCGCCGTTGCTTGCCCTGCGGAGCCTCTGTTTAGGGGGACATCGTGCCTGCTGGCGCTGAGCGACGTAAAATGTCGGGCCTCCACAGCCTCAACATGCTTTTCTTATGAACCTTGACCGCCTGCGTCGCGAATTTCCCGACTACGACATATCAACGCTGCCGCCCCTGCCCGAAGGGTATATCGACTCGTCGAGCTACATAGATGCAGCGCCTTCATTCGAAAACGAAGCGCGCGGCTTGAAGGTGTATATCGACTACGCCAACTATGCCGACCGCGAATCCGGCAGGAGCCAGCGCTTCTGTGTTTCGCGCTACGACGACGAAGAAGGCGACTACGAGGACGTCGCCCTGTCGACGAACGATTGGGCCGAAGTCACGCGCTTCCTGACCGCCTGAATGCCCTCGCCCGGCGGCGATTCATCCTTGCAAGGATAGGCACATGTCCACCCGTCTGCGCGCCATCCAGTCGGACATTACGAAGCTTCATGTCGAAGCCATCGTCAATGCCGCAAACTCATCCCTGCTGGGCGGCGGCGGAGTCGATGGCGCGATCCACCGCGCCGCAGGCCCGGATCTTGTGCATGAATGCAGGCTGCTCGGCGGCTGCAAGACGGGCGATGCGAAGGTGACCAAAGGCTATCGCCTTTCGGCTCAATACATCATTCATACCGTGGGCCCGGTATGGCGGGGCGGAGACAGCGGCGAACCCGCACTGCTGTCCAGCTGCTATCGCCGATGTATTGAGCTGGCCGAAGAAAGGGCCATCGCTTCGATTGCGTTTCCCAGCATCAGCACCGGCATATACGGCTACCCCATCGAGTTGGCGGCCGAGGTCGCCGTCCAAAGCGTTCGCGACAGCCTGGCTCGGGACTCGTCCATTCAAGACGTGATCTTCTGCTGCTTCTCGGCGCAAGACCTGCTTCACTACGAACGCATCTTGAATCGGCCGTCTGCTTGATTCGATGCGCGGCGCGATATGGGCGACGCCTACACGGCGCCAGTGCGCGGAACAGCAGTGCATTTGATCTCAACCAGCAGTCCGGGGCGAGCCAGCTCGGATACGCCGATGCAGGTCCATGGGCACGTCTTTCGTGGGAACAGGCTGTCCTTGACTGTCCTGAAGACGCCCATATGTTCACGCATATTGACGTGATAGGTGGTCATGTCGACCACATCATCGAAGGTGCATCCCGCTTCGGCCAACACGATGCGCAGGTTTTCCCATGCCGCCATGAACTGCTGTTCCGGGTCTTCGATGACTGCCAAATCCGACGTGCGACCGACCTGGCCCGCACAATAGACAATCCCATTGACCATCACCGCGGGCGCGTATCCAGCCTTCTCTGCAAGCGCTTCCATCGCTTTGGGAACAATGACTTTTCGGTCTGACATGGCAAATGATGGCTAAGACGTTATAAAGAAATCGAATTTCTGACACGGCCGGTCCCACCCGGACCGGCCCGACGCTTCAATCCAGCTGGATCTTAGCGCTGTCGATAATCTGCTTCCAGCGTCGCGTCTCCTCGGCGGACAGTTTCGCCAGGTCTTCGCTGGCGCCGGGGAATGGCACCGCGCCCTGCTCGGCCAGTTGCCCCACCAGCGCCTTGTCGTTGGCAATCGCGACGACCGTGTCCTGCAGCTTGCGCAGGACCTGCGGATCGGTGCCGGCAGGCGCCATTACCCCATACCAGGATTCGACCACCGCGTCCTTAACGCCCGCTTCGGCCAGCGTCGGCACATCGGCGATGGAATCGCTGCGCTTGTCGCTGGCCACCGCCAGCACCCTGACCTGCCCTGACTTCACGTAGGGCAGCACATTCGGCAAGTTGGCGAACAGCACCTGCACCTGGCCCGACAGCAGGTCCGACGTAGCCGGCCCCGCGCCGCGATACGGCACATGCTCGAAGCGGGCGCCCGAGCGGAACATGAACAGCTCGCCCGTCATGTGATTGACCGAACCGATGCCGGCCGACGCCATGTTCAGCTTGCCGGGATTGGCACGGCCATAGGCCACCAGCTCGGCCACGGTCGTCGCCGGCGTGTCCTTGGACACCGCCAGGACATTGGGCACGGTGGAAAACAGCGCCACCGGCGCGAAGTCCTTGTCGGCGTTGTACGGCAGGTTCTTCGAAATCAGCGGCAGGATCGACTGCTGTCCCATCGTCGCCAGCAGCAGCGTGTAGCCGTCCGGCGCCGCCTTGGCCACGAAGTTGGCGCCGATGCTGCCGCCCCCGCCGGGCTTGTTCTCGACGATCACCGTCTGCCCGAGCGCCTCGGACATGCGGTTGGCGAGCAGGCGCCCCATCAGGTTGACGGTGCCGCCCGGCGCGAACGGCACAACCAGCGTGATCGGCTTGTTGGGATAGGCCGGGGCCGCGTGGGCCGCCGGGTTGAGGCTGATGACCGCGGCCAGCGCCACGGCGAATCTGGAAAGCGCTTTGAACATGATTGAATTCCCCTTGCTTGGTTTGATTTATACGGCGGCGCCTCAGGCGGCGGCCATGCCGGTTTCCGGGTTGACCAGGGCATCGACGCGCCGGCGCAGCGTCTCGCTGGCGTCGGCGGCCCGTTGCCGCGCGGTGTCGATCTCTGCCTGGCGCGCATCGAGCATCGATTGCTGTTCGCGCAGGTGCGCCCGCACCGATTGGGGCGCCGGGCCACCGAGCGACAGGCGCGCGGCCACGTTGCGCACGGGATCGAGGCAGGCGGCGATGTCGTCGGCCGCCAGCGCCACCGGCCGGCCCAACTGTTCCTGTGCGGCCGCGGAAATCATCGCCGGCGTGATGCCGCGCGCCGCCAGCCCCTGCTCCAGCGCCTGCCGCACCACGGCGCCGATGATGTGGTGCGCGTCGCGGAACGAAGCGCCGGCCTTGCGCACCAGCAGGTCCGCAAGGTCGGTCACGGTCGAGAAGTCATCTGCCGCCCGAGACGCCATGCGCGCCCGGTCGGGCTGGACCTGCTCCACCAGCAGCTGCATCAGTTCCAACGCCTTCGATGCTTCTTCGCAGGCTTCCCAGCAGGTGCGAGTGCTTTCGCGGCTGCTGTCGCCGGAGTGCGTGAAATGGGTCGATTTGACCGTGGACAACGCCGCGCCGGTCAGGCCGATCAGGTGGCCCGTCTTGCCGCGCAGATACTCCAGCACCGCCGGATTCTTCTTCTGCGGCATGATGCTGGAGGTGCTGGCGATGCTGTCCGGGAACGTCAGGTAGCCGAACTCGGGCGTGGACCAGATGTAGAAGTCCTGCACCATGCGGCTGCAGGTGACCATCATGATCGACAGCGTCGCGCTGAGTTCCAGTGCGAAATCGCGCGACGCCACCCCATCCAGCGCATTGGCCAGCGGCGCGCTGAAGCCCAGCATGGCGCTGGTGTCGACGCGGTCAATCGGGAACGACGTGCCCGCCAGTGCGCAGGCCCCCAGCGGCGAGGCGTCAGCGGTTTGCAGCGCGTGCGCCAGCCGGCCGATATCGCGCGACCAGGCATCGACCAGCGCCGACAGGTAATAGCCATACGTGATGGGCTGCGCCGCCTGCATGTGCGTGTAGCCCGGCATCACCCAATCGGCGTAGCGCTCGGCCTGGGCCAGGGCGGCGCGCGACACCCCGATCAGCGCGGCGCCGATACGGACGGCGAAATCGCGCGCCCGCATGCGGTCGATGGTGGCGCCGATGTCATTGCGGCTGCGGGCGGTGTGCAGCCGGCCACCCAGCTCCTGGCCGACCGCCTTTATCAGGTGCGCCTCGTAGTTGAAATAGGCTTCCTCGCGCGCCGGGTCCAGTTCGACCGCATGGGGGCCGTCGGCCTGCATCGCAAGCAGCGCACGCGCCAGGCGCAGCGCGGCGTCGTGGTCGACGATGCCTTGCTCGCGCAGCATCAGCAGGTGCGCCAGGTTGATCTGGGTGAGCATCTCGAAATTGGCGAAGAACTCCCGGTTCAGGCGCGGCAGGAAAATGTGCTGCAGCACCTCTTTGGCAAGGGGTTGCTTGAGGCGGGCACTGACTTTGGATTCCATATCGGTCCGGTGGCTATGAGGCTGAAAACCGTAGTCTCCCGCTGGGCCAATTCATACGTCAAATCAGATTCTTACGGCTTTTAA
>NZ_AGUF01000016.1 GCF_000236785.1 Achromobacter arsenitoxydans SY8
CACCAGTGTCGCGGCCTGTTCGTTCAGGCTTGCTGCCGCGGCGGCGGATTCTTCGACGAGCGCGGCGTTCTGCTGCGTGGTCAGGTCGAGCTGGTTGATGGCGTCGCTGACCTGCGAGATGCCTTGGCCCTGTTCCTGTGCCGCGGCGCCGATCTCGGCGATCAGGTCGGCGACGCGGCGCACCTGGGTCACGATGTCGTTCATGGTGGCGCCGGCCTCGGTTACGAGTTGCGAGCCGGTTTCGACCTTGCCCACGCTTTCACCAATCAACTGCTTGATTTCCTTGGCGGCGCCCGCGCTGCGTTGCGCCAGCGCGCGCACTTCACTGGCCACGACGGCGAAGCCGCGGCCCTGTTCGCCCGCGCGGGCGGCTTCGACGGCGGCGTTCAGTGCGAGGATGTTGGTCTGGAAGGCGATCGAGTCGATCACCGCGATGATGTCGACGATCTTGCGCGAGCTGGCCGAGATCTGGTCCATGGTGCTGACCACGTTGCCCACGACCTCGCCGCCGCGCGCGGCCGCCTGGCTGGCCGAGCCGGCCAGTTGCGAGGCCGTCTGCACCGAGTCCAGGTTCTGCTTGATGGTGGCGTTCATCTGCTCCATCGAGGCCGCGGTTTCCTCGACATTGGCCGCCTGCTCTTCGGTGCGCTGGCTCAGGTCGGCGTTGCCGGTGGCGATCTGCGTGGAGCCCGTGGCGATGGAGTCGCTGGTCTGGCGCACCTGGCTCACCAGTTGGGCCAGCTTGGCGCGCATGGCGTTCATGTTGGCCAGCACGCTGCCGTCGTCGCCTTCGCGAAGTTGCACCCGCACGGCAAGATTGCCCTTCGCGACTTCCTGCGCGATGACCGCGGCGTAGGCGGGCTCGCCGCCAAGTTTGCGCATCACGGCGCGCACCAGCGACAGGCCAAGCACGATGCCGGCGATCGCGGACAACGCGATGAGGACCGAGATGATCCAGAACGTGCGCTCGACAGCCGCAGCGGCGTTTTCGGTATCCAGGCGGGCCAGCTCTTCCTGGCGCTTGGCAGCATCCATGAGGATGTTGCGCGCCGCCACGTGCAATTCGGCCGAATCCTTGTGCAGCACTGCCATCGCGTTTGCATCGGCGCGGTCGGCCAGGGTCTTCACGTCATTGACGGCCGTCTTGTAGCGGGTCCATGTTTCCGACAGCTTGCCGCCTAGGTCGCGCAGCGCGGGATCCTGCTCCTGAAGCAGGCGGTCGCGCGCCTGCAGCACCGACTTCTCGGACTCCTCATTCAGCCGCAGCTCGTTCTGGCGCGCCTGCGGATCGGTGTTCCAGATGTAGACGTACATGCGGCGGAAGTGCGTCGCGCCCTGGCGCGCGGCATCGACCACTACGCGCAGCGGCATCACCGTCTCGGTGTACATCGCGCGCTGCTGCTGGCTGACGCTCCACAACTGCTTCATGGAGATGACGCCCACTGCGAGCAGCGTCACGATGAAGAACAGCACGAGGGCGATCAGGCTGCTTCGAAGGGAAAGGTTCTTGAGTTTGGACATGATGGGCCACGCGGGTGGAGGCGGGATGCCTCCGGACTGCGGCCACTAGAGCACACGATGGTGCGGCGCAATAAGGAGAAAACAGGGGGAAAAGGGCGAGTCGGCCCGCCCGATGCGAGAGGCGTCCCGGAATACGGGAAAAGTACTGGTTTTTCTGGAAGCGTCTTGAAAATGTCACACGAAATCACCCGCGTCCGCAAGGCGGAAATCGGGCGGAATCGCGACGCCGCGTTGCGTCGGTTTGCGTGCGGATGCTGCGCTGCGGCATTCGCAGCGCTCGGGTTCAGCCGGCGGCCGCCGCAGCGCAGGGAAGACAGGCCGCCGTCACTAAGGATACAATTGAGTATTATTCCCATTTGAATGTTGCCGCTGCAGATCGTGGATCCCGCTACCGTTCCCATGCCTGTCCCTCCCTCAGGCGACACGGCTGCCGTGGCTGCCGCCTACCAGGAACACCACCGGTGGTTGCTGGGTTTGCTGCGGCGTCAGTTGGGCGGCGCCCAGCAGGCGGATGCCTGGGACCTGGTGCAGGACACCTTCGAAAGGCTGATGCGCCAGTCCTATCTGGAGAAGGCCTCCTGGAACCGGGGCTATCTGGCCACCATCGCGAAACGGCTGCTGATCGACCGGCACCGCCGGCGCGCGCTCGAAACCGCATACCTTGAAGCGCTGGCCGCGCAGCCGGAGCCCGTGGCGCCTTCAGCCGAAATGCTGGCGCAGTTTGCCCAGCAATTGCTGGCGGTCTGCAAGGTTCTGGACCGGATGCCCGCGCGAATGCGGCGGGTGTTTCTTCTGGCGCGCATTGATGGGCACGCCTTGGCGGTCATCGGGGAAATTCTCGGCGTCAGCGTGAACGTCGTGCAGAAGGACCTGATACAGGCGTGGCAACGCCTGTATCACGCGTTTGATGACTGCTGACGCCGCCACCGACCGGATCGTCGCTGAAGCCGCGGGCTGGATCGTGCGGCTGGATCATGCTCAGGACAGCGCCGCGCTGCAAGCCTGGCGCCAGTGGCACGATGCCGACCCCAGGCACGCGGAGGTCTGGCGCCGCTTCGGCCATATACGCCAGGCGGTTCCGGATGGCGCGCGCGGTTCGGGTCCTGATCTGGCCGCGGCGCGGGCGCTGCGGGTTGCCGCCGATTTTCATCCGCGGCGGCGGGCGCTCAAGCTGCTGTTGGGCGGCGCCGGCGCCGGCCTGCTGGCGGCGGCGGGTTATCAGCAGGCCGACCGCGCGGGTTGGCTTGCCGCCCACCGGACAGGCGTGGGCGAACAGCGCCGGATCGCGCTGTCCGATGATGTCGAACTGATGATGAATACCGGCACGGCGCTTGATGTGAGCGCGGCGTCATCCGGCATCGACGTGCGGCTGCTGAAAGGCGAAATCATGCTGGAGGGCCTTGCGTCCGCAGCGCCCTTGCGCGTGATCACGCGCCATGGCGAGGTGTCGTCCGTGCGGGCGCGCGTGGCGGTACGCCTGCAGGACGGCGCGACGCGCGTGGCGCTAGACCAGGGCGATGCGCAGGTGCGGACCCGGGAGAACATCCGTTCACGGATGCAGGCCGGCGATACGGCGCGATACACCGGCAGCCGGATCGTGGCGGAAGACGGACGCGCGGGGCGCGAGTTCGCCTGGGCCCAGGGCGTCCTGATCGCCGACAACATGCCGCTGGAAGCCTTTCTTGCCGAACTCGGGCGTTACCGCGAAGGCCTCGTGCGCTGCGACGACGAGGTCGCCCACGTCCGCGTGAACGGCACTTTCCGCGTGCAGCAGACGGACCGGGTGCTGGAAGCGCTGGCTGCGGCCCATAACCTGAGGCTGGTCTACCGCACCCGCTACTGGGTCAACGTGGGACGCGCATGAGGGCAGGGCCGGGCAGGAAGGTAATCATTTGTAAATTCCCGGCAGATTGAAGGGACTGCTTCGTTTGTACAGGGAAAGGCGCTCATCGTGGGCGCCAACCCAGAGCCGTTTCATGTCAATTTTCCGACCTGCTTCATTTGTACCGCCCGTGCTGGGCGCCATCCGCAAGACATCCGCCTCCCTGCTTTTGGGAACATGCGCCGCCGCATTGACGCTGGCGCATCCGATAGACGCCAGGGCCGCTTCCGGGATCGACATCACGCTGCCGGCAACGACCTTGCAGGATGCGCTGCTGCAGTTTGGCCAGGCCAGCGGCACCACGATCATCAGCGATCCGGCGCTGACCGCCGGCAAGCGCAGCCCGGCGGTCCGGCTGCAGGGCGGCGTTGGCGAATCGCTGCGTCAGCTATTGCAGGGCTCCGGCCTGCAGGCCGTGCCCAACACGAACGGCGAGGGCTATCGCCTGGAGCGGCAGCCGCACTCCGACGCGGGCGGGGTGGCAACGCTGTCCGCGGTGACGGTCACGGGCCGGACGGACGGCAATGTCGGCGTGCTGGGCCTTTCCAGCAGCGCCGGCGCCAAGACCGATACGCCGCTGTTGGAAAGCGCCCAGTCGATCTCGGTGATCAACCGCGACCTGATGGACATGATTGGCGCAAAGAGCACGGCCGAGGCGCTGCGATACAGCGCGGGGGTGAACGTCGGCGGCTATGGCGTCGACAGCCGCGTCGACGAGATATCGGTCAGAGGCTTCCGCACGGGCAGCTTCGCCAACAACCTCTACCTGGACGGGCTGCGCCCGCCCGGTTCGAGCAGCGGCGCTACGGCATCGGCGACCCAGTTCGACGGCTATGGACTGGAGCGCGTCGAAGTGCTGCGCGGCCCTTCTTCGGTGCTCTACGGCCAGATCGCGCCGGGCGGACTGGTGAACGCAACCAGCAAGCGGCCGACCGACTACGCCCGCGGCGAAATCGGCGTCAGCACCGACAATTACGGCCTGGCGCGGTTGAACGCGGACGTGAGCGGTCCGCTGGATGAAGAGGGCAAGTGGCTCTATCGCGTGGTGGGAACGGGCTATCACACCGAAACGCAGGTCGACCATATCGACCTGAACCGCGTGATGTTCGCGCCCAGCCTGACATGGCGGCCGTCGGCGAGCACGTCGCTGACGCTGCTGACCAACTATCAACAGGATCGCGGCGGCAGCACGTATCAGTTCCTGCCGTCGCACGGCACCTACTTCGCGACGCAATACGGCAGATTCGGTTCGGACAGGTTCCTGGGCGAACCGGCATTCAGCGCCTATGACCGGACCCAGTATTCGATCGGCTATCTGTTTTCGCACCAGTTTTCCGACCGGGTGAAGATCAACCAGGGCGTGCGCTACATGCGCGTCGATACGGACAATTCGTCCGTGGCGCGCCAGGGCGATCTGCAGCCGGATGGGCGCACGCTGCGGCGCACGGCGTCGATCAGCCAGATCCGCTCGGAAGGCTTCACGGTCGACACCAATGCGGAAGTGGGCTTCAGGCTGGGCGAGACGGATCACACGGTCCTCACGGGGCTCGACTACCGGACGCAGACCATCCGCGTGCAGCAGGCCACCGGCACCGTGGGTTCGCTGGACGTGTTCAATCCGGTCTACGGCAGCCCGGTGAAGATCGGGTCGCCGGTTCCGACCCGGCGCAGCGACAGCGATCAAATCGGCCTCTACACGCAGGACCAGATCCGCTGGGGCCAATGGACGGCCACGGTGGGGCTGCGCCATGACTGGTCGCACGACAACGCGCTGGTGCGCTCCACCGGCGCCAGCACGCGCTATGCCGACGAGGCCACCACCTGGCGCGCCGGCGTCGTGTACCTGTTCGAGAACGGGCTTGCTCCCTACGCCAGCTATGCGACATCGTTCGAGCCGGTCAACGGCGTCGGCTACGGCGGCCAGCCGTTCAAGCCGACGGAAGGCAAGCAGGCCGAAGTGGGCATCAAGTACCAGCCTCCCGGCTCGCGCAGCCTGGTGACGCTGTCCGCCTACGAGATCCGCCAGCAGAACATCACGACGCCCGACCCGGACCCCACGCACTTGTGCGACGGCAGCCTGTGCCAGGTGCAGACCGGCGAGGGGCGTGTGCGGGGCCTGGAACTGGAAGGCAATCTTGCGCTGACCGACAACCTGACGATGGTGGCGTCGGCGACGCTGATGAACAGCAAGGTCACGCAAAGCAACAGCACCGACCTCGGCAAACAATTGCCGCGCGTCCCGCGCCGCAGCGCCAACGTGTGGCTGGACTATCGTTTCGACCAGTCGGTCCTGCCGGGCGTCAGCGTGGGCCTGGGGCTGCGTCATGTCAGCGCAAGCTATGGCGACAGCGCGAATGAATATCGCACGGGCGCACTCAACCTGGTCGATGCCGCGGTGCGTTACGACATGGGCAATCTGAATCCGGCATTCAAAGGAATGAAATTCTCCCTGAACGCCACGAACCTGGCCGACAAGGAGTATCTGGCCAGTTGCTCCGGCGCGGCCAGCTGCTACTACGGCGCACGCCGGTCGATTACCGCTAACCTGAACTACGCCTGGTGATTCCCGTTGACGCCTCTTTCTGGAAAGAACATGTCCCGTTTCAAATCCATGCTGAAATTCTCCGGCCCGGCCTTGCTCGGCGCGCTGTGGCTCACGGCAGCCAGCGCCCAGCCGGCGCCCGCGGATGCGCCCGTGCGTCCCGGCATGCAACTGGTGGGCGAGACCGTCGCGGATAGGCCGTCGGCGTTCTATCGCTTTGAAACCCACAGGCTGGATTCGGCCGACGGCAAGCGCCGCTATCGCATCCAGATCGCCGTGCCGAAGCAGGCGGCCCCCAAGGGCGGCAGTCCAGTGCTGTACATGCTGGACGGAAACGCGGCGCTGGCGACGCTGACCGATGCCGATTTGCAGCGAATTTCAACTGGCATCGCGCCGGTGCTGGTCGCCGTCGGCTACGACGTGCCAACCCGCAACGACGTCGTCTCGCGGGCCTACGACTACACGCCGCCGGTCTTCGAAAACGGCAAGCAGCTGCCCAATCCTGTCGTCCGCGGACACGAGGGAGGCGGGGCCGACCTGTTCCTGGAGTTCATCCGCACCCAGGTCAAGCCGCTGGTGCGCCGGACCGCCGCCGTCGATTCCGCCAAGGAGTATCTGTGGGGGCATTCATACGGGGGACTGTTCACATTGCACGTCCTGTTTACGCAGCCCGACGCCTTCGCGCGCTACATCGCGGGCGATCCGTCTGCGTGGTGGAACGATGGCGTGCTGGTGCGGGAATGGCGGCAGTTTCAGCCGGAGCGGGCCGCGGGCAAGCGGGTCGCCATCCTGGTGGGAACCAAGCCGCGCGAACCCGGCAGGCCCACGCCGATACCCGCAACGCCTGGGGCGAACGGCCAGGCGGTCGACCAGCGCGCCGCCGTGCGCGAGATGGCCGACGGGCTGCACGGCGCGGGGGCCCAGGCGACCTACGAAGCGTTTCCCCAGTTCGGTCACGGGGAAATGCTGCGCGCTTCGCTGGAGCGGGCGCTGGACGTGGCCGTGGCGCCTTGATCGACTACAGGAACGCGCTGGCGCTCAGCGCGGGGTCTGCCGCCGTGCCCACCAGCCGGTACAGGCCGTTGTCCGTGGAAACGCCGAGCTTTCGGAACGCCGCCGCCTTCTGTGAACTGATGGTCTTGGGGCTCTTGTGCAGCCGCTCGGCGATTTCCATGACGTTGGCGCCGGCGACGAACTTGCGCAGCACCGCATACTCGCAGGGCGAGAGTTCGGCGGTGCGCAGAAGCGCCTGAATGCGCGGTTCGGAGAGATCGCCGCGCGCTTCGCGTGGCGTTATCGGCGCGAGACTGTCGGGAAGCTGGTCGCGCATGTCGGGATCAATGTAGCGGCCGTCGTCGTGGACACGCCGCAAGGCGCGGATGATGTCCTCTTCGTGGGCGCGCTTGTTGATATAGCCGTGTGCGCCAAGGCGCATGGCCAGCGCGACGATCGCGGGGTCTTGCGTTGCGGAGAAAACCAGGATGCGGGTCTGGGGGTATTGCTGGCGCAGACAGCGGATCAGCTCGGCGCCGTTCAGGTCGGATGTATCCAGGACGTACTCCATGAGCAGTACGTCTAGCGGGTCCGCCGGCATGGCGTCAAACAGTTCGTAGCTGTCCTCGAAGACGCCCGTGACCTTGATGTCGGCATAGCCTTCGAATAGCGATTTAAGGCCCTTGAGCACCAAAGGTTGACTGTCCAACATGCCTAGCTTGAGGAGGTTCTGATGCATGGAACTTTGAAGTGTTGTCGTGCTGCGTCAAGAAGGATCCTTGGGCCCGGCCGCAAGGATCGCTGAACTCTGCCCCGCTCGTTCGAGCAAGCCGGCGTCACGCTTCGGGTGGCGGCAATGGCATTGCGCAGATTGTTGGCGTTCCGGTGTGGGCCGGATATAGAAAATTCGCGAAAACGTCTGATAACTGCCGGATCTGTGGCGATTAAATGCGCAGAATTTGCGTGGCGTCATCCCGCGGCTGATAAATATCAGGTCCCACTCGCGTCTCTGTCCAGTCCGATTGTCCGGGTGTGGGCAACTGGATAGCCTGAGCTTTCCTGGAATCAGATTCCCGTAGAGCAAATGACAATACTCAGGCGCGTCCTTTTCGGAAAACTCAATCAACGCATGTTCCAGAGCCTGGAATCTGCAACCTCCTTCTGCAAGCTGCGCGGAAATCCCTACGTCGAAGTCGCGCATTGGCTGCACCAGCTTTTGAATCAGTCTGATGGCGACCTCCAGCGCATCCTGCGGCATGCCGGCGCGGATACCGAAGTGATTGCCCTGCACTTGCGCGAAGCGCTGGCGTCCTTGCCTGGCGGCGCAGGATCGGTCAGCGACTTTTCCTACCAGGTTGAACTTGCGGTCGAACGGGCGTGGATCAGCGCCACCCTGCAATTCCAGGATGAGCACATACGCGGCGCATGGCTGGTGCATGCGCTGGCCACCGATCCCGAGCTGCGCCGGGTTCTGCTGGGGATATCCCCGGAATTCCGCAAGATTCCGATGGAAGACCTGGACGTGCCGTTGCGTGCGTGGATCGAAGGGTCGCCCGAGGCGGCGGATGGCAACGCCGGAAAGCCCGGCGACGGCGCCGCCGCCGACCGTGAACAATCCGACGATCCGTTGCAAAAGTTTTGCACCGACCTTACCGCCAGGGCCCGCGAAGGCGGCCTGGACCCGGTCCTGAGCCGCGAGACCGAGATACGCGCCATGGTCGACGTGCTGATGCGCCGCAGGCAGAACAACCCCCTGCTCACGGGCGAGGCCGGCGTCGGAAAAACGGCCGTCGTGGAAGGCCTGGCGCTGGCGATCGCGCAAGGGCGTGTGCCCCCCATGCTGGCGGGCGCGCGCCTCCTGAACGTGGACATTGGCGCCATGCTGGCGGGCGCCAGCGTAAAAGGCGAATTCGAGTCGCGATTGAAGGGGCTGCTTGACGCCGCCAGGCGGTCCACGGCCATGACCATCCTGTTCATCGACGAAATGCACACGCTGATCGGGGCAGGCGGGCAGGCGGGAACGGGCGATGCGGCCAACCTTCTGAAACCCATGCTGGCGCGGGGCGACCTGCGGGTTATCGGCGCGACCACCTGGGCGGAATACAAGCGCCATATCGAGAAAGACCCGGCACTGACGCGGCGGTTTCACATGCTGCAGGTGGCCGAACCCCAGGTGGAGCAGGCCGCGGCGATGGTCCGCGGGCTGGTGCCCAGCTTTGCGCGCCACCACGGCGTGCTTGTGCGCGACGAGGCCGTCCGGGCCGCCGTGACACTCTCGCAGCGCTACTTGCCCACGCGGCAGTTGCCCGACAAGGCGATCAGCCTGCTGGACACGGCCTGCGCGCGCGTGGCGCTCTCGCAGCATGCGCCGCCCAAGGCGCTGGAACATGTCGAGCAGCGGATCCTGGCCTGCGAGGCCGAGCGCGACCTCTTGAAGGCGGAAGTGGCGGTCGGCCTGCGGGAGGCATCGGCGCTTGCCGAGCTCGACGCGCGCATGGAGGCACTGCGCGACGAAAAGGCGGCCCTGGAAGCCAACTGGCGCGGCCAGGCAGAGCAGGTCCAGGCGCTGCTGGGACGCCGGGAGGCGGCGCTCGAAGGCCAAGAGGGCGGGCAGCAGGAGTCGGCCGCCGCGCTGTCGGACGCTGCCTGCGCGTTGCGCGCCCTGCAGGGCGATTCGCCGCTGGTCTATCCAGAAGTGGGCGAAGCCGCGGTGGCCGAGATCGTGGCCGACTGGACCGGGATCCCCGTGGGGCGCATGCTCACCGACGAGATCACTGCGGTGCGTAACCTGGAAGACTCGCTGCGCGCACGCGTCATCGGTCAAGAGGAACCCATCTCGCGCATCGTGCAGCGTGTGCGGACAGCGCGCGCGGGCCTGTCCGATCCGCAGAAGCCGCAGGGAGTCTTCCTGCTTGCCGGCCCATCAGGCGTGGGCAAGACAGAGACGGCGCTGGCGTTGGCCGAATCGCTCTATGGCGGCGAGCAGAATCTGATCTCCATCAACCTCAGCGAATACCAGGAGTCCCATACCGTTTCCGGCTTGCGCGGCGCGCCGCCGGGCTATGTCGGCTATGGAGAAGGCGGCGTCCTCACCGAGGCGGTGCGCCGGCGGCCTTACTCCGTGATTCTGCTCGATGAGGTCGAAAAGGCGCATAACGATGTGCACGAGCTGTTCTTCCAGGTGTTCGACAAGGGCTACATGGAAGACGGCGACGGGCGCTACATTGATTTTCGCAACACGGTCATCCTGCTGACCACCAACGTGGGCAGCGAACGGATTTCCACCCTGTGCGCCGACGAGGAGGCGCCGCCCGGGCTCGACGGGCTGCGAGAAGCGGTGGAGTCCGACATGCTCGCACGGTTCCCCGCCGCGTTGTTGGGGCGCCTGGCCGTCGTGCCGTATTCGCCGCTACGGACCAACGCGCTTGCCAGCATCGTGCGGCTGCACCTGGACAAGGTCGTGCGCCGGATGGCGGATACCATCAAGTCCCGGCTGACCTACGGGCAGGAGGTCGTGGACTACGTCGTCGCGGCGTGCCAGGTCGACCAGACGGGTGCGCGCGCCTTGATCGGATTCCTGGAGCAACACATCCTGCCGCGGCTTGCCACGGTGTGGATGGATTTCATGTCCCGGCGCGACGTGCTGGATCATGTGCACATCGTGCTGGCGGATCCGGACGCCGGCCCCGAACTCGCCCTGGCGTTCGAGTCGCATTCCGACGGCGGGGCTTGATGAGGAACCGCCGTGAGCAATCACATCCATGTGGTCGTGGCGGACGGGCATCCGGTCTGCGTCAAGGGCGTGAAACTCGAACTCTCGGGCATTGAGATCGCGCGGGTCGAAGCCTGCGCGTTTGACTCAACGCAATTGTTTGATGTGCTCGCCAGCCACGCGTGCGATGTGCTGATCTGCGACTACGTCATGTCCGGCGGCCACTTCGGCGACGGCCTGTCGATGCTGTCGCAGATCCGGCAGCGGTATCCCGCAATCAAGCTGATCGTGCTGACGTCCCTGGGCAGTTCCATGGTGGTGCAGGCGCTTGAGCGCCAGGGCGTGAAGGGCATCGTCAGCAAGTTCGACCGTTCCGAACACATGCTGCACGCGTTCCACGCGGTGTGGCGAGGCGACACCTATCTTTCGCCACGCATCCAGGGGGCGCTTTCCGCGGACTCCAGTGCGGCCGAAGCGGAGCGCATGGGCAAGCTCACGGCTTGCGAAATCGAGGTCGTGCGCATGTTTTTGTCCGGCTTGTCGGTGGGAGAGATCGCGGCGAAGTTCGGCCGCAGCAAGAAGACCGTCAGCGCCCAGAAGCGCGCCGCCATGCGCAAGCTGGATGTGGCTTCTGACATTGAACTGGTGCGCTATGGAATCAGCCATGGCCTGGTCGCATGAAGCGGCCGCGTAGATCGTGACGATATAAAAAAAGAGCCCAGCGTCAGACGACGCTGATGTTCCTTCGTGATTGCCATCCCTACACTCGTAATCGTCTTGTCCATTCAAGGACAGACGATCGGGATTCTGGAAATCACGTGCAATCACGTGGCCCGATCTACCCACAGTTCTAAGTCAAGGAAAGCAAGATGAAATCCAGTACTTATCGCTTGGCATTGCTGGCGCTGCTGGCGGGCGCGGCACTGCCCATCCATGCCCAGACGGTCACGCAAGGAAAGGTCACGTTCAACGGCGAGCTTATCGCCGACACCTGCGCAGTCATGACCGAGTCCCAGGATCAGGTCGTGCCTCTCCCGACAGTGTCCGTGCAGTCGCTGGACTCGGCGGGCGATACGGCCGGTTCCACGCCATTCCAGATCAAGGTGGATAACTGCCCGGCAACTGTCAACCAGGTCGCCGCGCATTTCGAAATGACCAACATGGAGCCCGCCTATCAAACGCTGAAGAATCTGGCCACCGCCTCGGCGGCCACGAACGTTTCCGTTCAATTGATAGAAGCCGATGGCACGCCGATTCCCTTGGGTTCCCGCGGCGCGCTGTATGCCGTCACCGGCACCGGCGCCGCCCGCGGCGCCGTCATGACTTACGGCGGCCAGTACTACGCACTTGGCGCCACGACGCCGGGTGTGGTCACGACCTACACGCAGTTCACCCTGGCCTATCCGTAAGTAAGCGCGGCAGTTCTACCACCGCAACAGTTGCGGGGGGGTATCTCTCCCCCCCCCCGCGGCGCCTCTGCCTGCCTATCAATATTGGGGACTATCGTGCTCTTCGTTCGTCTGCGCGCACTTCTGGTTGCGCTCGTGACTTGTATTCCCGCGCTGGCCGAAGCGGGCGTTGTCATCACCGGCACCCGCGTCGTTTATCCCATGGGCAGCCGCGAGGTCAATATCCGCCTGCGCAATGTCGATCAAAAGCCGGTGCTGGTTCAATCGTGGATCGACGACGGCTCAGTCAACGAGTCGCCGGGGCGACTGGATGTGCCTTTTGTCATTTCCCCGCCCATGTCGCGGGTGGAGCCCCAGCGTGGGCAGACGCTGAGGGTCGTCTATACCGGCGCCGATCTGCCGCAGGACCGCGAGTCGCTGTTCTTTCTGAATGTGCTGGAGGTTCCTCCCAAGTCAGAAAGAACAGAGAACGTGAACTTCATGCAGCTCGCAATCCGGACACGCCTCAAGCTATTTCTGCGGCCCGATGCGCTGGCCACTCCCGTGGAAGAAGCGCACAAGGCGCTGATCTGGCACGCCGCGGCCCAGGGCGCGCTGCGCGTCGAAAACCCCACGCCCTACCACATGTCGTTCAGCCAGGTCATGACCAATACGCGCGATGGCCAAGCCGGATATGAGCAAGGCATGGTCGCGCCGTTCTCGACGTTGGAATTGGCCCGCACGCCGGGCAAGGTCCAGACCGGGGAGCCGCTGGCTGCTGGCCTGGTCCGGTTCGGCGTCATTAATGACTATGGCGCGGAAGTCCTGGGCGAGTCGGAAATCCGATCGCGCCCATAAGCTCCAGAGGGAAAGAAAATGTCGCGAGATGGCGGTAACGTGCGTAGGGAGAAGGAACCGGAGCGAGGGGCGGGCGCTTCGTGGCTGGCTCGAAAGGCGCCGTGGTTCGGCTTGGCAGTCGCCGTATATTGCGCGCCGTTCGGCAGCGCCATGTCCCAGCAGGCCCCGCCCGCCCGGCCTTCGGAAGTGGAGTTCGACCCGAGGTTCCTGTCCGGGCCGGCCGTGGACCTGGAACGTTTCAGCAGCGGCAATGCGGTGCTGCCTGGCGTTTATGCGCTGGATGTCAGGGTGAATGGACGGCGTGCGGGCCGGTACGACGTGCGCTATGTGGCGTCAGACGGTGGCCGCACCGAGCCCTGCTTCACGCTGGGCGAGCTCGAAAAGATGGGCGTCGATACCCGGCGCATCCTCGAAGCCAGGTCTGAAGGGCCCGGCTCAGTCCAGCCTGATTCGGACCCGCTGAACACCGAGGCCTGTCTGCCGCTGAACACCATCGTGCCGCAGGCCTACGCTGTCATGGATCTAGGCGAGCTTGCGCTTGAACTATCGGTGCCGCAGGCTTATGTGCACACGCACGTTCGAGGCTGGGTGGATCCCGTGCGCTGGAACGACGGGATTACGGCCGGACTGCTCGACTACAGCCTGAACGGGTATAGCAGCAGGGCCCGCCACGGCGGGTCTCAATTCAGCAACCTCTTCCTGGGCCTGACGTCGGGCCTGAATGTCGGAAGCTGGCGTCTGCGCCAGCGGTCGACCAAGAGCTGGGCCAACAACGGCAGTTCAAGCTGGAACAGCCTGGAGCTGTTTGCCCAGCGCGGCATCAATCCGTGGCGCAGCCAGTTTCTGGTCGGAGACAGCTTCACCAGCGGCGAGCTCTTCGACTCGATTGGATTGCGCGGCGTGCGGCTATTCAGCGACGACCGGATGCTGCCCGACACATTGCGCACCTACGCGCCTATCGTGCGCGGGGTTGCGGAAACCAATGCCATCGTGACCGTGCGCCAGGCGGGGCGAGTCATCTACGAGCAGAACGTGCCGGCCGGGCCATTCCAGCTTGAAGACTTGCCCGCCTCCGGCTACGGCGGCGACCTGGATGTGACCGTGCAAGAGGCGGACGGCCGTCAAAGCACCTTCAGCGTGCCATTCTCGACGGTTCCCATGTTGTTGCGCGAGGGCGTGCACCGGTACAGCGTGGGCTTGGGAAGATACCGGAACGCCGAATCCCAAAGCGAGCCGCCGGTCTTTGAAGGGACCTATCAGTACGGGTTCACCGACGGATTCACGGGCTATACGGGCACGCAGATATCTTCCGACTACGCGTCGATCATGCTGGGCGCCGCCATCAATACGAAGGTGGGCGCGTTCTCGCTGGATGTTACGGGCGCCAACACGCAGATCGAACGAGAATCCCGAAAGGGGATCAGTACCCGCTTGAACTATTCCAATATCCTCTCCACCACGGGAACGCGGTTCTCGGTGGTGGGCTACCGCTATTCGACGTCCAACTTCTACAGCCTACGCGATGCGATCCATGCGCACGACCGGTACTCGAATCCGGACGAACCCTGGTACGACTACCGGCTCAAGCAGCGCCTGCAGGTCAACGTGTCGCAACCTGTCGGCAGCAGCGGAAACGTGTTCATCATGGCCAGCCGCCAGAACTACTGGTCAAGCCGATCTGGCTACGACCTGCAGTATCAGATCGGCTACGGCGGCAGCTATCGGTCGCTGAACTATTCCATCTTCGGGCAACGCGTGCGCAGCGGCGAATCCGCGACCTTGAGCAATCAGATCATGTTGACGCTGTCCATGCCCCTGGGCCGAAATTCCGCGCATACCGGCCCGGGTTTCAACACGGTCAGCAGCACGATGACACGATCGTCCAATGGCGACCACCAAGTGCAGGCCTCCGTCAATGGCTCGGGCGGCGCCGACATTCCGGTGTCGTTCGGCCTGACTGCCTCGACGGCCGAGACCGATTCCGCGCGCACCAACAGTCTGGGTGCTTTCGGCAGCTACCGGTCTCCTTACGGCACATATAGCGCAAGCGCTTCCACCAGCAGCCAAGCGAACCAATTCGCTATGGGGGCTCGTGGGGCGCTGGTGGTGCACGCGGGCGGCGTCACGGCGGGACCGCCATTGGGACGCGCAACCGCGCTGATCCAGGCAAAGGGGGCCGCGGGCGCCCGGGTGATCAACGGACAGGGCGCAAGCATTGATAGCAACGGCTACGCGCTGGTTCCGTACCTGTCGCCGTACCGTGTCAATAACGTCATGCTGGACCCGTCGAAACTCGGGATGGAGGTGGAACTGGGCGCGACCTCCGAGGAGGTGGTGCCGACGCTGGATTCCATCGTGCTGGTGGAGTTCCGCACCGAACAGGGCAAGCCCGTCTTGCTGCGGTTGCGGCGCCCTGATGGCGAGGCTGTGCCGCTGGGCGCGCAGGTGTACCAGACCGATGCGGACCGTGCGCTGGGCACAGTGGGACAGGGCGGTGTTGCGCTGGTGCGCGGGCTGCCCGACCAGGGCATGTTGACGATCAAGTGGGGCGACACTCCGCAGGAGCAGTGCCAGGCCGCCTATGCGCTGTCCGACGGACAGACCGCCGCTTCCTCTGGCCAGACAAAGAACGTGTCCGGCCTGATCCGGATCCAGGCCGAATGCCAGACGCCGTTCGCCGCGGCGGCCGATGCGCCCCAAGCCAAGGAGCAATCATGAACGCATCATTTTTCCGGCTGCGCCAGTGCGGCGCGCTGGCCGCCGGGTTGCTGGCCATGGCGTTGTCTTCGGGCGGCGCCGGCGCGGCGTCGGAGGCCGTCAACCTCCGGTTCATCGGCCGCTACGTGCCGCTGAGCTGCTACATCCGCGAGGCTTCCATCGACGTGGCCTTGCCCACGGTGTCGACGCAATCCTTGAGTTCGCCAGGCGATGTTGCGGGGTCGACAAGGTTCGACATTCCGATCGAGTGCGAAGGAGCGCCCGGGCAGGTGCGGGCCTACTTCGAGGCCGGCCCCACGACGGACGCCAGCGGCCGGCTGAATCCGCTGGACATGTCTCCGGCGCCTACGCCGAGCGGCGTGCAGATCGAACTGCTCAATGGGGACGGCACCGTGATACGGGTCGGCGACCGGACCTCGGTCAAGGTGGTGAACATCACCGAAGGCGTCGCGACCTTGAACATGCCGTTCTACGCGCGCTACTACGGATCTGGCGGCGCAACCCCGGGCGTCGTGAGAACGTACGTGACCTACGTCCTGGATATTCCATGAGTGCTTCCGCGATGACTGAAACGGCTTCTGACGTGCTTGCATACACACGGCTGCTGGACGATACGCTGCTGCATCTGGCGGTGCTGGAACATAGTTCGGAACTCGGACCGATACACGCATGGCGGGCGCGCTGTGTGGCGCTTTTGAGCGCGTTTGACGACGGCGTGCGGGAGTTGGCCCTGACGGCGCCTGAAGTGCGGCAGCTAAGGCTGTCGCACGCCTTGTTGCTGGATGACGCGACGCTTTCGGCGATTCCCGCCGCGCTGGCAGGCGAATGGGCGGCGGCGTCGCTGTGCCGGGTTGAACTGGGTGAGCCCGATGCCGGAAAGGTGGTGCTTGAGGACATGGATGCCCTGGCCGCCGAACCGGCCGCTACCGCGGCCTGGCTGCATTGGTACGCGAGCCTTCTGACTGCGGGACTGTTCCGCCGGTCTGCGGAGACCGGGGCGCGCAAGAGAAAGCTGATCGACCAATTGTGGTCCCTATGGCCTGCGCGGTTCGAGGGGGCTGGAAAATCATGAGCCTATGGGGGCAGCACGACGCGCCGGTGACCGTGATCGTTGCCGGGCCGGATGCAGCGCTATTTTTTGATGATGCGGCAACGAACTCGCCGGACGGGTTGCGCAAGCGATGGAGCGCAGATGCCGCCTGGGTGCTGGCTGATACACCCGAAAACCTGATTCTGATGCTGAGAAAGGCGTTGCGTAGCGGCGCCGATATTTCCGTGTTGCTGCCGCTCGTTCCCATGGGCACGGACGAAATGGCCATGCGCGGCGAATGGAAACGCTGGCGGCAGGCGGTGACGCGATGCGCAGTGCGGGGCGCGAAGCCGGTACCCGTTTATGCGGCGGTATACGCATGCCTGGGCGGCTATGGCGATACCCCGGCGCATCTGAACAGCATGGATGCCGCAGGCGTCTGGCCGGACAGCGCCATCACCATGCGTCAGGCCGTTAAGACGGTGCGCGCCTCCAGTGCGCGTATGCCTCCCAGATCCAATCTATTGCGCGAGCGTCTTGCCCTGGCAACGCTGGACTGGGCGGCTGAAGCCGCGTTGCTCGTCGCCATCGAGGAAATCGCCAGCACTCCGCCGTTTTTTCTTGCGGGACTGCTCTTGGTGGATGGCGGAACCGCAGTCCCGGATTCTTCGGCATGGGCACGGTGGATCACTGCCAGGACGGGTTTGCGTCTCAGCATTCCGTCGTCGTGCCGCGTCGCACCGGCGTTGCCGTCGCTGAATGTCGAGCCCGCGCAGGATGATGGCGGCGAACCGCCCATCCCGCCCAGGGAAGTCCGGCCGCGAAAGACAAGGAGATCCGCGACGTTGGCGGGCTTGTTCGTGGCGGCAGTGTTGCTGTCAGGGGGATTTGCGTACTGGCAGACGCATCAAGAGATCCGGCGAATGTCTGAAGGCGTGAGCCGCTACGAAGCCGTCCCGCAGGACCGGATCTTCGCCAAATGCGACGCCTTGCTGCAAATCACGGAAGACCAGCGGGAGTTCAAGCGCCGCCTCGCGTATGGCGGGATCCAATCCTGGCTGGACGAACTGGCGGGCGCTCGCGAGGCGGAAGCCCGCATGAGCGCCGCCATCGCCGCGTATCGGCCGCCGCCAACATCGCTGCGCATGGACACCATGACGACCTTCGAACCCGGTAACGCCAGGGTGCAGCGCCATACGGCGCGGCGACTGCTGGAACCGGTTGCGATTCTGTTGCGCGCCAATCCGGATCTGCGGGTCCGTATCGTCGGTCACACGGATGCGACAGGCAATCCGCAAGAGAACCTGTTGCTGTCGCTGGCCCGCGCGCAAGCCGTGCGCGATGAGTTGATGGCGATGAGCGGCGCGGACCCCGCAAGTTTTGACGTCGCGGGTATGGGCGCCGCGCAGCCGCGCGGCGACAACGCGCTGCCAGCGGGCCGGGCGCTGAACCGGCGAGTAGAGGTGTCATTGACGCCGGCGGCCTCGGCGCGCTTCGCCTGCGATGCCTTGCAGGTGAACCTCGGCGGGCTTCGCATGCGCAGCCTTGCAGGTGAACTGAGACAGCGATAGCCCCGCCACCCGTGTTGATGTTTCGCAAACTTTGGCGTGACCTTCAAGTTATCCGTGCGACGTAGGACGGCGCTGATTCCCGTGATCGAAGTGGCCGCCTAAGCTTCATTGACGTTGGGGCGCAGGGCTATGCACAGAGCTTCAGTCAGGCGCCGCCAACTCGGTAATTTACGGCAATAAATGCGCTGAACATCGCATGCATTGCCAGGTCTTCCGTACCAACCTCAAGCTAGCGTCGGAGTATTCATGGCGGTTTCCAATAGTTCACAAAAGTTCATTGCCCGCAACCGGGCGCCACGGGTGCAGATCGAATATGACGTCGAGATCTACGGCTCTGGCCGCAAGGTGGAGCTGCCCTTCGTGATGGGCGTGCTTGCCGATTTGTCGGGCAAGCCCCTGGAGGCGCTGCCCGCCATCGGGGAGCGCAAGTTTCTCAGCATTGACATCGACAATTTTGACGAGCGCATGAAGGCGATCCAGCCGCGCGTTGCCTTCGCCACCCCCAACACGTTGACAGGCGACGGCCAGATCATGGTCGACATGGTCTTCGAGAGCATGGACGACTTTTCGCCTGCCGCAATCGCCCGCAAGGTGGAACCGTTGGCAAAGCTGCTTGAAGCCAGGACCCAGTTGGCAAACCTGCAGACCTACATGGACGGCAAGGCTGGCGCCGAAAACCTGATCAATCAGGTTCTGGGCGACCCGGCGCTGTTGCGCACGCTTGCCTCTGAGCCCAAGCCCCAGCCCGCTGCGTCCGTCGATGCCTCGGCGTCCGAGTGATCGCGGCGATTACGCGCACATCTGAAACCACGAAGAGAGAACTATGGCTGTCAAGGAAAAGTCTATAGCGCAGGACGCGGCGAAGGCGGAAACGCTGGAGTCGGATTTCAACGGTCTTCTGGCGCGGGAGTTCAAGCCCAAGACCGACCAGGCGCGCGCGGCCGTCGAGCGGGCGGTGCAGACGCTGGCTGAACAGGCGCTGCAGAATGTCGTACGCATGTCCGACGATGCCTACAAGAGCATCGCGGCCATCATTGGCGAGATCGACCGCAAGCTGTCCGAACAGATCAACCAGATTCTGCATCACCAGGATTTCCAGAAACTGGAAAGCGCATGGCGCGGTCTGCATCACCTCGTCAATAACACCGAGACGGATGAGAAGCTGAAGATTCGCTTCATGGACCTGTCCAAGGACGAGTTGCGCCGGACAATGAAACGGCACAAGGGGCTGGGGTGGGACCAGAGCCCGTTCTTCAAGCAGGTCTACGAAGAGGAATACGGACAGCTGGGCGGCGAACCCTACGGCTGCCTGGTCGCGGATTACTACTTCGACCACACGCCGCATGACGTCGACCTGCTGGCCTCTATCGCCAAGGTGGCGGCCGCTTCCCATGCGCCGTTCATCGGCGGCGCGGCGCCTTCGGTGCTGCAGATGGATTCCTGGCAGGAATTGGCCAACCCGCGCGATCTGACCAAGATCTTCACGCAGAACCTGGAGTATGCGCCCTGGAATGCGCTGCGCAATTCCGAGGATGCCCGCTACATCGGCCTGGCCATGCCGCGGTTTCTATCGCGCCTGCCTTACGGCGCCAAGACCAACCCCGTCGACGAATTCGACTTCGAAGAGTCCACGGACGGTTCCGATCACCGCAAGTATGTGTGGTCCAACGCCGCGTACGCCATGGCGGTCAACATCAACCGCTCATTTAAGGAATATGGGTGGTGCACCTTGATCCGCGGCGTTGAAAGCGGCGGGGTAGTTGAAAACCTGCCTTGCCACACGTTCCCCACGGACGATGGCGGCGTGGACATGAAGTGCCCGACGGAAATCGCCATCTCGGACCGGCGCGAGGCCGAGCTGTCCAAGAACGGCTTCATACCGCTGATCCATCGAAAGAGCACGAACTACGCGGCCTTCATCGGCGCGCAGTCGCTACAGAAGCCGGCCGAATACTACGACGCCGACGCGACCGCCAACGCCAATCTGTCGGCGCGCCTGCCGTACCTGTTCGCCTGCTCGCGATTCGCGCACTACCTGAAGTGCATTGTGCGCGACAAGATCGGCTCCTTCAAAGAGCGCGACGAGATGCAGACATGGCTCAACGAATGGGTCATGAACTACGTCGACGCGGATCCCGCGAACAGTTCCCAGGAAACCAAGGCCCGTCGTCCCCTGGCTGCGGCCGAGGTCGTGGTGGAAGACGTCGAAGGCAATCCCGGGTACTACCAGGCCAAGTTCTTCCTGCGTCCGCACTTCCAGCTGGAAGGGTTGACGGTGTCGCTGCGCCTGGTGGCGAAGCTGCCGTCGGTCAAGGCCGCGGCTTGAGCGGCCGCAAGTCAAGTTGAGTATGGCGGATAACTCCGCGGGAGCAGCGGCCCGGAATGCTCTTGAATCTTGACCGGCCAATTTCGCAACAACACATGGTGTAAGGATTTCACATGGCACACGATATTTTCCTGAAAGTCGACGGTATCGAAGGTGAAGCCGAAGACGCGACCCACAAGAACGAGATCGAAGTCCTGAACTGGTCCTGGGGCGTGTCGCAACAGTCCAATATGCATATGGGCTCGGGGGGCGGCACCGGCAAGGCCACGGTTGACGACCTGACCTTCGAGCACTACATCGACCGTGCGACGCCGAACCTGGTCCAGTACTGCCTGCTCGGCAAGCACATCAAGCAGGCGCAGCTCGTGGTGCGCAAATCCGGCGGCAGTCCGCTGGAATATCTGAAGCTGACGATGAACGACGTGCTGGTTACGCGCGTCAACCCGGAAGGCGTGGGGGGAGACGAGTCCCGTCCGCGTGAACGTGTCAGCCTGTCGTTCACCAGCATGAAGCAGGAGTACATCCTCCAGAACGCTCAGGGTGGCAGCGGCGGCGCGGTGACCGCGACGTTCGACATCAAGAAGAACGCGGCCTGATTTTCGCTCGAGAACGGCGACTTGGGGGGTGGGCGGCGTTTCCAGGCTCTATCGCTGTCCACCCTTTTTTTTCTGATAGGCGCACGGCATGCCGCGCGTGTGTATTTCCTCGGGCTCTGTAGGCGCGAACTCATCCATGCATAGAACCGATACCTATTCGTTTTTTCCGAGCCGCTCCGGTTGGTCAGGTCTCTTGGCGCTGCTGTTTGTCGTGACGCTGTTGCCGGCCTGCGCAAGCAAAAAGGAAGCGCCGGAGAAGACAGTGCGCCTCGCCATCGCCATCGAGGCGGACGAGCGCGTGAACGCGGATGCGCAGGGCCGGCCGGCGCCGATACAGGTTCAGCTGTTCGAGCTGAAGTCTCGCTCCGCATTCGAAGAGGCCGACTTTTTCTCGCTGCAATCCAAGCCGCGCCAAGTGCTGGGCGCCGACCTGGCGGAGTCCACGGAACTGGTGCTGCGTCCCACGGACCGCAAGCTCATCAAGCGCCGCGTGGACGGGCAGGCGGTGGCAATTGGCGTGATCGCAGGCTATCGCGATCTTGGCCGCGCCGTGTGGCGGGCAACTTATGTACTGCCGCCCAGGCAGACGCAAGGCTGGTTCGGGTCGTCAAGCCAGGACCTGAAGGTCCAGATCAAGGTCGGCGCCGACACCGTGTCCATTGCCGAAGTGGATTGAAGTCTATGAGCCTCTACAGCAAAGTCGTATGGAGCGAGGGGTTGTTCCTCATTCCGCAGCTCTTCCAGCAGCAGGAGCGCTACCTGGAGTTCTTCGCGCACAAGCGCGCGGCGCCGTCCGGACCGTTCTTTTGGGGACTGTCGCGTTATGAGATCGACCATGAGGCGCTGTCGTTCGGAAAAATCGCCTTGCAGAAGGGGTTAGGGGTGTTCCCCGATGGGACGCCCTTTGATATCCCGGCGCACAATCCGCCGCCGGCGCCGCTGACGGTGCTGCCCGAGCACTTGAATCAAGTCATTTATCTTGCGGTCCCGCTGCGACTGCCCGACGTCGACGAGACCGGCTTTGACCTGGACCTGGGGTCCATGGCGCGCTACCTGGCTTTCGACAAGGAACTGGCGGACAGCAATGCGATCGGTCAAGGGCCGAAGGCCGTGCAGCTGGCAAGCCTGCGGCTGCGATTGATGCCGGAAAAGGAACTGACCCAGTCCTGGATCGGCATCGCGGTCGGCCGCGTCAAGTCCATTCTGTCGGACGGATCCGTCACACTGCATGACGGAGATTTCATTCCGCCCGTCAGCGCGTGCGCGGCGCATCCCCTGCTTGTGCAGTGGTCACAGCAGTTGCAGGGGCTGGTCAAGCTGCGCGCGGATGCGCTGGCCAGCCGCTTGTCGAGCGGTCAGGGCGGGGTGACCTCGGCGGCGGAAGTGTCTGACTATCTGCTGCTGCAGATCCTGAATCGGTACGACCCGCTGCTGGATCACATTTGCCACGTGGCCGAGACGCCTCCCGAGCGGCTCTATACGACGCTGGCGATGCTGGCTGGCGACCTGGCCACGTATGTCAGGCCGCAGTCGCGGCGCCCGATGGCGGCGCCGGGCTACGACCACGCGCAGCTGTATCCCAGTATCCAGCCGCTGGTGGCGGAAGTGCACAGCCTGTTGAACCAGGTGCTGGTGCGCAGCGCCCAGGCCATACCGCTGGTCGAGCAGGCGCACGGCGTGCGCGTCGCGACGCTGATGCCGTCGGAATTGCAGGGCTACGCGAATCTCGTGCTGGCGGTCAGTGCGCAGATGTCGCCGGACAACCTGCTCCAGCAGTTTCTTTCCCATACCAAGATCTCGCATCCGCAACGGTTGCCGGAACTGATCCGGTCGCACCTGCCGGGCCTGGCGTTGTCGCCCATGCCGGTGCCGCCGCGTCAGATTCCATTTGCGGCCGGAAATGTCTATTTCGAATTGTCCAGGTCGGGACCCCTGTGGGATCAGATCGCCCGACAGGGTGGGCTTGCCTTGCATATAGCCGGGCAGTTCCCCGAACTGAAACTTGAACTGTGGGGAGTTCGCAGCCGATGAACGCGCCTGGCTTTGACGTGAGAACCTTCGACTTTTTGACGGCGCCGGCGAGTTTGGCGCCGGCCAGCCCCGAGCGGGATTCGCCGAAAGTCGAGACCGCGCTGGACGAGGAGGGCATTGCCGCCGACTTCGCCACGCGCCTTGAGGCCGTCCAGGCCTCGAAGAACCCGCTGCTTGAGGCGGCGGGCCCCTTGCTGCGGCTGTTGGCGTCCATGCCCGAGAACCTGCCCGACCAGACTGCGATCCTGGCGCTGCGGCAGTTGCTGGTGCGCGAGATCGGCGTGTTCCAGAACATCTGCGACAAGGCCGACGTGCCCTGGAAGAACGTGGCGGTTGCGCGTTATTGCCTGTGCACGGCGCTGGACGAAGCCGCCAACCGCAGCGTCTGGGGGGCAGGCGGCGTCTGGGCTGCGCAGGGGATGCTGATCGCGTTCGAAGGCGAGGTGGACGGCGGCGAGAAGTTCTTCCTGTTGATCGGGCGCATGGCAAGCGACCCCGAAGAGTATGCCAACGCGCTGGAGGTGCTGTACCACATCCTGGGCCTGGGATTCGAAGGCCGCTACAGCGTCGTGGCGGACGGCCACCGTCATCTTGAACAGATCCGCCAGCGCCTTTCGGCATTGGTGGCGCGGGCCCGGGATTCGGCGTCCAGCGAACTGTCCGTCAATTGGCAAGGGGAAGGCCCTGCCGGGCAGGGCCTGCGCCGGGCAGTCCCGGGTTGGCTGAGTGCGGCGCTGGCGCTGCTGATAACGGCCAGCGTGCTTGGCTATTTGCTCAATCACGTGACGGCGCTGCGCGATTCGGTGGCGCAGCGCATTTCGCTGGTGGGGATCCCGGGGCAGCAAACCGTCGTAGGCGCCGCCGTGGCGGAGCCGATGCAGCCCGCGTCCCGCTTGAGGCTGGCCGAACTGCTCAAGGAAGAGATTGCGCGGGGACTTGTGAAGCTGCGCGAGGAACCCAAGCGCACGCTGGTCACGTTCCCGGGAGACACCATGTTCGTGTCGGGGCGCAGCGATGTGCTGCCGCCAATGGTCGCGGTGCTGGAGCGCGTGGCCGACGAAGTCAGGCGGGTGGAGGGCAAGGTCGAGGTGGTTGGGTACACCGATAACCAGCCTATTCGAACCCGGCAATTCCCGGACAACCAGGCGCTGTCGCAAAAGCGCGCCGAATTCGTGCGCGACGTGTTCCTGAAGCGGGGGATGGCGCCCGAAAACGCGGTGGCTGCGGGCCGGGGCGAATTCAATCCCCTGGGCGACAACGCGACGGCGGAAGGCAGGGCTCAAAACCGCCGGGTCGAACTGTACGTGACTTCGTATTGACACGCGCACGCCGTCAGGCGGGAAATGGACTAACAAACAATGAAACGATTGCTGGGCTTTCTGTTGTCTTGGCGCTTCGTGGCCATTATCGTCCTGGTGCTCCTGGCCGGGGCGATCTGGGTCGTGGGGCCGATGGTCGATGTGGGCGGCTTGAAGCCGGTGGAAGGCGCGGTCGTGCGCCTGGTCGTGATCGGCCTGCTGCTGGCGGCGCTTTGCTTCTGGCTGCTCGATTGGCCGCTATGGATCATTTGGGTCGCGGCGCTGTGCGCGCTTGTCTGGTTCGGCGGTCCGATGGCGGCCGTCGGCGAGTTGCGCCCGCTTAAGGAAGTGGGCGTGCGCATCGGGGTGATTTCCGTCATTTTGTTGTTGACGACGCTCTATGGCCTGTACCGCTTGTTCAGGCTGTTGCGCACCGATGAAGCGCTGTTGCGCCGCATTCTTGCCCCCAAGGCCGATGCCGCCAGTCCCGATGCGCCGACCGAGGTAAGGGCCGTCAAGCTGGTGGTCTCCAAAGCCGTGGTACAGCTCAAGCGCCTGCGCGGCGCGCCGCGGGGATGGCGGCGCCTGCTCGAGAGCAAGCGCTATCTGTACGAATTGCCGTGGTACATGATCATCGGCACGCCTGGCGCGGGAAAAACCACTGCCATCCTGAACTCGGGACTGGATTTTCCGTTGGCCGAGCAGATGGGCGTAGCCAGCATTCCCGGGTCCGGAGGCACCGTCAATTGCGATTGGTGGTTCACGAACGAGGCCGTGATGATCGACACCGCGGGCCGGTACAGCGACCAGAACGAACAGGGAAACGCCCAGGCGGCGGCCGTGAATGCGGCCGAATGGCAGGGGTTCCTGGGCGCCTTGCGCAAGCACCGGACCCGCGCGCCGATCAATGGCGTCATCCTGGCGGTGAGCGTGGCGGAACTGCTGGAGAAGCCGGAGGGCGATGGCGGCGCGCTCGCGGCCATTCTGCGGGCACGCCTGGCGGACCTGCGCAACGAGCTGGGCATACGCTTCCCGGTCTATGTGCTGGTCACCAAGCTGGATCTTTTGCCCGGCTTTGACGAGTACTTCCAGGCCATGACGGCAGAAGGGCGGTCTCAGGTCTGGGGCTTTACGCTGGATTACGCACGCCGGGAATCGGAAGGCCAGGACATCGACCTGAAGGCGCGGTTCGACGAGGAATTTCAATTGCTGGAGCGGCGCCTGGAGGATGGGCTGAATGCGCGCCTGGTGGAGGAATACGGGCTGGCGCGCCGCAAGCGGCTGTATCCGTTTCCGCAGGAGTTCCGCAGCCTTGCCGGCCTGCTGACGGATCTGCTGTCCAAGGTGTTCCTGGATTCCCGGTACGACGACGTCCAGATCCAGCGCATGCTGCGCGGCGTGTACCTGACCAGCGCGCAACAGGCGGAGACCGTCCTGAACGCCGACCAGAACGCGCTGTTCGAACGCCTGAGGCGCACGCTGCGCCGCCTCTACGGTGGCGACGAAATCGTGCTGTCTTCCAGCGGCCGCGAGCCGGCGCTGATGGCGCACCGCAGCTACTTTCTTCGCAATCTGTTCAAGCAGGTCGTCATCCCGGAATCGCACCTGGTGCAGCCCAACCGCAAGTGGATCATGGCGCGGGCGGCGTTGCGCTGGGGCGTGCACGTGGGCTCGGCCGCGCTGGCGGCCTGGCTGGTGGTCGGCATGGTGGGCAGCCACGCCCGGAACGAGCAGTATCTGGAGGTGGTCGGCGAAAGGGCGGATGCGCTGGCGCAGCGCGTGGAAAACGCTTCAGGCGAAACGCTGGACGCGCAGCGGGTGCGCATGCTGACCGAGGCGGCCAGGCTTGCCCATGTGGATGGCCTGGACCTGGACATGCCGGCGCTGGAGTACCGCTACGGCTTGTATTCGGCGCCGCCGGTGGACGCGGCCGTGCAAGAGGCCTACGCGCGACTGCTGCGCACCTACCTGTTGCCTCCGGTTGAGGCCACGCTTGCGCGCGCGCTGCGGGAGCAGCTGGCGCGCAAGAACACCGAAGCACTCTACACCACGCTCGGTCTGTACCTGTCGCTGTTCGACACCCGGTTCTACGAGCCCGACGCGCTCATTGGCTGGGTTGAGAACGACTGGGCGGATTCCCGCCAGGACAGCGATCGCGAGAAATCGCAATTGGCCGTGCACTTGCGCTCGTTGTTCAGTGGCGACTACGAAGCCAAAGCGGTCTCGGAGCGCGATACGGCGCTGGTGGAACAGGTTCGGGCGTTCCTGCAGGAGCGCCCGGACGCCCCGCGCCTGTACGACAGGGCGCTGCGTGCGCTTGCTGATGTAGCGCCGGCGCCATTTTCGCTGCACCAGGCTTTGGGCGCCAACGACGCGGCATTGTTCAGCGACCAGGCGCCGGGTAGGGATGCGGGCGTGCCGGGTCTGTATACGTACGCCGGATACCGCGACGTCTTTCGCAAGCGCTTGAGCGGGTTCGTCGACGCGGTGTGGGCGCGCGACAACTGGCTGATGGGGCGGCAGGCGGGCGGCGATACGCCGCTGGACCAGGCGCAGGGCCTGGGCCGTTTCTGGCTGGACAAAGAGCAGGTGGAACGCGAAATCCATACACAGTATCTGCGCGACTACGCGGCGCACTGGGAGCGTTACCTGGGTCAGATACGTCTGGCCTCGGTGTCGGAGGCCAGCGATGCGCCGCTGTCGGTCGATGTCGCGACCTTGCGCGCATTGACCGCCGCGGACTCGCCGCTCTCGCGGCTCGGATTCGTGCTGGCGCGCAACACGACGCTGAGCGATGCGTCGGCTCCCGGCAATCCGACGGCAGCCGCGGCCGCGGAGGTGGCCATGGAGACGGCGCAACGGCGGTCGAGTTCGGTAGGCAGGGCGTCGGATGCGCTGGGCAAGCTTGCCTCGGGGTTTGACCAGGACAAGCTGGTGCAAGACATGGTGGACAAGCGGTTTTCGGCGCTGCGGGAAGTCGTGACCGGATCGCCCACGCCGGGCCAGATCGACCCGGCCAAGCCGGGCGCGCAGCTCCAGCAGGTGCTGCAACTGGTGGCGGAGCAATACAACCAGATGTCCGTGGCCAGCAACGCATTGGCTACCGCCAGCATGCCGCCCGTGCAGGAATCGGCGTCCGCGCTGATCCTGACCGCCGACACGCTGCCCGCGCCGTTCAAGCGAATCCTGGCGGTGCTGTTCCAGCGCACGGCCAGCCAACTGGGACGCGAGACCGGGCTGTTATTGGCCGAGCAGGTCAACGCGTCGGTTGGGAGGACTTGCCGCGCCGCCATCTCTGGCAAGTTCCCTTTCGCGGATGCCGAGCAGGAAGTCGATCCGGACGACTTTGTGCAGTTGTTCGCCGCGGGCGGGCTGTTCGACGCGACCTTCCAGCGCTCCCTGGCCAGCTACGTCGACACCAGTTCGACGCCCTGGCGCTACAAGTCCGTCAATCCGGGCACGCCCGCGATTCGCGGGCCTGACCTGCATCCATTCGAGCGGGCCGCCGAAATACGCGCGGCATTCTTCGGTGGCGGCGACGGCAAGGGCCTGAACTACCGTTTGACCGGCCGCATCGTCTCGGTGGACACCAGCATTACTGAGCTGATGCTGGATGTCGACGGAGAGCGCTTGCGTTACGTGCATGGCCCGATCTCGCCCTTCTCGTTCGCGTGGCCGGGCCCCCGCAGCGGCAGTTCGCTGGAACTGTCGGCCAAGCCGCGGGTGTCCGCCGAAACGTCTTCGATCTATCTCACCGGCCCCTGGGCGCCGCTGCGCCTGTTGGAGTACGGGCGCGTCACGTCGACGGCGTCGTCGGGCAGGGCGCTGGTCGACTTCGAATTCGACGGCCGGCACGCCGTCCTGGAACTGGGCGGCGGCCGCAGGGGGAATTTCTTGACGGGGACGTTGTTGCGCGGCTTCCGCTGCCCTGGGGGAGCGTTGTGAACCTGCCTCGCCCCGCCTACTGGGGGAAGCTGCCGGCTTATGGCGACTTCGTGCGCCAGAGCGCGCCGTCCGAGGTCCAGGAGGCGTGGAGAACCTGGCTGCGCGGCCCGCTGCAGCGTGCAAGGCAGGAATCCCGGCTGGCGGACGCCCATGCGATGCCCTGGAGCTTTGTCATGACGCCGGGATGCCTGGCATTTTCGCGCGACCGTTATGTGGCGGGCGTCTATGCCCAATCGCAAGACAAGTTCGGGCGCGAACACCCGTTCCTGATGTGGTTCCTGCTGGACCCCGCCAAGGTGTCTTCGTTGCTGGGCACGCACGACAACGCCTTGTTCTGCCTGTCGCGGCTGCTGTGCGGGCACCTGACGGCGCCCGCGCCCGGCTTGAGCGAGGGACTGATAGATCAGATCAACAGATTGTGGCGCGTGCCGCGAGGCGGCTTGCTGAGGGGCCTGCGGCGGAGCAACGACGGGCCGGACTTTGCGGCTGCTCGCGCCTGGGCGCACGCAGGGCCGTCCGACGGTCAGACCGATGGGCTGGCGGGTGTGCCCTACGCGCCCTGGCGGGATTGGCCTTCCACGATTTTCGGCGATTCCACGCAGGCGTGGTACTGGCAGCAGGACGCGCAAGCGGGGTATGTGAGTTTCTTATCGGTGGCGGCCAGCGAGTCCGCCGACCTGGACTGAAGGCTGCCGGCGCGTCGAACCGCGGCGCGCCGGCTGGCCGAATCAACCAAGCCTGAGGAAGTCAATGATGGCTAGCGAAAATATCCCTTTACTGAATCAAGCCCGCACGGTGCAGATTCGCGGCGCGGGTCTGCCGTCGACCCTGGGCCGGCCCATGTTGCGCTTCCGGTCGCTGGAAGGCCGGGAGCGGATGGGCCAACTGTTTACCTACGAGGTGCTCCTGCGCACGCCGAATTCCACGCAAATGCCCTTGTCGGTATCGGCCAACGTCGATCTCAAGGACATGATCGGCAAGGAATTGACCGTCACGATCCAGCTTTCGGACGGAACCGGCCGGGAGATCACGGGGCTGGTAGTGAAGGCCGGGTTCGTCCGGCAGGACGGAGACCACAATCTTTATCGGGTCATTCTGCGTCCGTGGCTCTGGCTGGCCACGTTGACCACCGACTACAAGATCTTCCAGGACCAGAGCGTGGTCGAGATCATTGATTCGGTGCTCAAGGATTATCCGTATCCGGTGGACAAGCGGCTGGATATCGAGAAGTACGCGATTCTGCCGGAGAGCCTGTCCAACGAACCGCGGAACTTCCAGGTTCAGTACGGCGAGACCGATTTCGACTTCATCCAGCGCTTGATGGAGGAATGGGGCATCTACTGGTTCTTCGAGCACTCGGGGGGAACGCACCGGCTGGTGTTGTGCGACCACGTCGGCGCCCACCGCCCGCCCGACAGCCCCGCCTACCAGGATATTGCGATGCAGGCGGAGGGCGGACGCCTTGACGTCGATGTATTCCACGAGTTCGGCGTCGACGAGCGCCTGTTTCCGGGGCGCGTGGTGGTCGATGACTTCGATTTCACGCGGCCGCGGATGCCGCTGGCGACGTCCAGCCATCAGCCGCGCGAGACCAGTTGGGCCGAGGGCGAGATCTACGAGTGGCCGGGCGACTACACCGATGCCAAGCACGGCGCGCTCATCAGCCGCGTGCGCATGGAGGAGCGGCGCGCGCGCGGGGTGCGTTCGCACGGATACGGGAATGTCCGGGGCTTGGCGGCGGGGCAGACCTTCTTCCTGACCGAGCACCTGTACGAGCGGGCAAACCGCGAGTATCTGGTGCTGGCGTCCGACCTGGTGCTGAACGAGATCGAAGAAGAGTCCGGCGGGTCGGTGACGTACGAGTGCGTCAACCAGATGGAAGTCCAGCCCACCGAGGAAGTGTTCCGCATGCCCCGGACGCTACCCAAGCCCGTCGTGAGCGGCCCGCAGTCGGCCATCGTGGTCGGCCCCCCGGGGCAGGAGGTGTGGACCGATGAGTTTGGACGGGTCAAGGTCCGCTTCCTGTGGGACCGCTACGCGCGCAACGACGCGTCGGATTCCTGCTGGGTGCGTGTCAATCAGGCCTGGGCCGGCTCCAACTTTGGCGGCATGTACATCCCCCGCATCGGCCAGGAAGTGGTCATCAGCTTCATGAACGGCGATCCCGACCGTCCCATCATCCTGGGCGGTCTCTACAACAGCGTGACGCGACCACCGTGGGATCTGCCGGGCGAGGCGACCAAGAGCGGGATCAAGACCCGCAGCCTTGAAGGCGGGCGGGAAAACTACAACGGCCTGCGCTTCGAGGACAGGGTGGGCGCCGAAGAGTTCTATATGCAGGCCGAGCGCGAGATGGTGACCCTGACCAAGGGCAATGAATCCCGCACCGTGGCCCTGTCGCTTGGGATGTTGGTAGGGCTTAACCACAATGAGTGCGTGGGCGGCATGCTCAGTAGCACGGTGGTGGGCGCGGCGTCCTATAACGTCGGCCTGGCGCACTCCACGCAGGTCGGCGGCGCCTGCGCGCTCAATGTCGGCGGGGCCTACGCCGTGAACGTGGGCGCCGCGGTCAACTTCAACGTGGGGGCGGGCTACCTGCTGAATGCGGGCGCGGCGGTTTCGATCACCTGCGGAAAGTCCGCCATCAATATGTTGCACGACGGCACCATAAAGATCATCGGGAAGGCGGTCGAAATCGTCGGCGCCGAGGCGGTGAAGGTCAAGGGCACGGAGGTGCACTTAGACAAATACGAGAAGAAGAAAGATAAGGGAGCCTTGGGATTCGGCATGGGCCTGGGCGTCCCGCCGGTGGTGTTGCCAGATATCCCGAAGGATCTCTTGGCTGGGTTGAAGGCAGGGCTTGTTTTGCCGTTGCCGTTGCCAGGGCTGCCCCCGTCGGGGACGCTGCCTCCGGTGGGAACACCGACACCGCCGGGAACGCCGACGCCGACGCCGCCGGGAACGACGACGCCGACGCCGACGCCGACGGAAACACCGACGCCGACGCCGACGGAAACGCCGCCGCCGACGCCGACGGAAACACCGCCGCCGACGCCGACGGAAACACCGCCGCCGACGCCGACGGAAACACCGCCGCCGACGCCGACCGATACACCGACGCCGACGCCGACGGAAACGCCGCCGCCGACGCCGACGGAAACACCGCCGCCGACGCCGACGGAAAACACCGACGCCGAC
>NZ_AGUF01000015.1 GCF_000236785.1 Achromobacter arsenitoxydans SY8
CTTGGCTACGGCCTTCTTGGCGACGGCCTTCTTGGCAACCGCCTTCTTGGCGACGGCCTTCTTGGCTACAGCCTTCTTGGCGACGGCTTTCTTGGCAACCGCCTTCTTGGCGACGGCCTTCTTTGCCACGGCCTTCTTGGCAACCGCCTTCTTGGCGACGACCTTCTTGGCTACCGCTTTCTTGGCCGGTGCGGCCTTCTTGGCGACGGCCTTCTTGGCGGCAACCTTCTTCACGGCCGGCTTCTTGGCGGCTGCGACTTTCTTCACTGCGACTTTCTTGACGGCAGCTTTCTTGGCCGGTGCGGCCTTCTTCGCTACTGCCTTCTTGGCGGCGGCGGGCTTCTTGGCCGCTGCTTTCTTTACGGCTTTCTTGGCTGTTGCCATGGTCATGCTCCTTAGGTTCAGGGGTCCCAGAACTTAAACCCGTGCCCCGACCCGCCAACAAAGCGGATCGTGCCCGGGCTATTCATCGGCGCATGCCGCTGTTCTGTGCGAGCAACAGCTACTACGGTTTGCGCTAATGAATTCGGCACAGCCATTTGATATGGCCCCCGCTCCTTTGGCGCGAGCCATTTCAAATGGCGCCGGTAGGCAGTCTGATCACAGACCGCCTACCGCTTGTTCTACGTGTTCGAAGACACCCTGACCCAGGAGATTGCCATCAAGCCTGTCGCGAACGCGACGCGCCATCCGTCAGGGATAGTGCGTGCCCGCGCCGGGCTTGATGGTGAACTGCCTTACTCCCAGCTCAGCGTGCCACCGGTTTGGTATTCGATCACGCGAGTTTCAAAAAAGTTGCGTTCCTTTTTAAGGTCGATCATTTCCGCCATCCACGGGAAGGGATTTTCTTCCTGCGGGTAGAGCGGTTCGATACCGATTTGCTGGCAACGACGGTTGGCGATGAAGCGCAGGTAGGATTTGAACATGGGAGCGTTCAAGCCCAGCACGCCGCGCGGCATCGTGTCTTCGGCGTAAGCGTATTCGAGTTCGACCGCTTTGCGGAAGAGTTCTCGAATTTCTTCGCGGAATTCCGGCGTCCACAGATGCGGATTTTCCAGTTTGACGGTGTTGATCAGATCGATGCCGAAGTTGCAGTGCATGGATTCATCGCGAAGGATGTACATGTACTGCTCGGCCGCGCCGGTCATCTTGTTCTGGCGGCCAAGCGCCAGGATCTGCGTGAAGCCAACGTAGAAGAACAGGCCTTCCATCAGGCATGCGAAGACGATCAGGGACTTGAGCAGCGTCTGGTCGGCTTCGGGCGTGCCCGTCTTGAAGTTGGGGTCGGCGATCGCGTCGATGAACGGGATCAGGAATTCGTCCTTGGCGCGGATGGACGGAACTTCGTTGTAAGCGTTGAAGATCTCCGCTTCGTCCAGGTCCAGGCTTTCGACGATGTATTGATAGGCGTGCGTGTGGATGGCCTCTTCGAAGGCCTGGCGCAGCAGGAACTGGCGGCATTCGGGCGCCGTGATGTGGCGGTAGGTGCCCAGCACGATGTTGTTGGCGGCCAGCGAGTCGGCAGTGACGAAGAAGCCGAGGTTGCGCTTGACGATGCGGCGCTCGTCCTCGGTGAGCCCGTTCGGGTTCTTCCAGAGGGCGATGTCGCGCGACATGTTGATCTCTTGCGGCATCCAGTGGTTGGCGCAAGTGGCCAGGTACTTTTCCCACGCCCACTTGTACTTGAAAGGCACAAGCTGGTTGACGTCGGTCTGGCCGTTGATGATGCGCTTGTCGGCAACCTTCACGCGCTGCGAGGTGGCGGAACCGCTGGCGGCCAGGCCGGCGGCGTGTTCAGGCGCAGCGGGCGTGGGCATGGCGGTGTCGCCGAATACGCCAGTCGCTGCCCGGACCTCGGGCGCAGCCTGACCGCCCGCCGCGGGCGCGGCAGGTTGTGCAGGTTGCGTGGCGATGGTGTCGTCTTCCCAATTAATCATGATTCATTCTCCGGAGGCGGTTATTGGCAGGCTTCGCACTCTTCGAAGCCGGGATCGCCCGGCCGCATGGTGCAAACCGCCCCGAGAACTTCGGGTTCCGGCAAAACAGGTGCTGCGGCAACGGCGGAAGCCGTGGACGGGGTGCCTGCGCTGACGGCGTTCAGTTCGCCGCCACGTCCCGTGGACTTTTCGGCGCTGGTGGCGCCAAGGGTGCGCAGGTAGTACGTGGTCTTCAGGCCACGCGTCCAAGCCAGCTTGTAGGTGTCGTCCAGTTTCTTGCCCGATGCGCCAGCCATGTAGATGTTCAGCGACTGGGCTTGATCGATCCACTTCTGGCGGCGCGACGCGCATTCAACCAGCCAGCGCGGTTCGACTTCGAACGCGGTGGCGTAGAGTTCGCGGAGTTCGGAAGGTACGCGATCAATGCGAGACAGGCTGCCGTCGAAGTACTTGAGGTCGGCGACCATGACTTCGTCCCAGAGACCGAGTTTCTTCAGGTCACGCACGAGGTAATCGTTAACGACCGTGAACTCGCCGGAGAGATTCGATTTGACGTACAAGTTCTGGAAAGTGGGTTCGATGCACGCAGATACGCCAATGATATTGGAAATAGTGGCGGTTGGGGCAATTGCGATGCAATTGGAGTTGCGCATGCCATGTTCTTTGATGCGCGCGCGCAACGTATCCCAATCGAGCGTGCTCGATTCATCGACGTCGACATGACCACCGCGTTCTTCACGCAGCATCTTCAACGTGTCTTGCGGCAGGATGCCGCGCGACCACAGCGAGCCTTCGTACGATTGATAGCGGCCGCGTTCCTGCGCGAGCAGGCTCGACGCGAAGTAGGCGTGATAGCACACGGCTTCCATCGAGCGGTCGGCGAATTCGACAGCGGCTTGCGATGCGTACGGCACGCGCATCATCTGCAGGCAGTCCTGGAAGCCCATGATGCCCATGCCCACCGGACGATGGCGCGCGTTGGAATTGCGGGCCTTGTCGACGGCGTAGTAGTTGATGTCGATCACGTTGTCGAGCATGCGCATGGCGATGCTCACGGTGCGCTTGATCTTGTCGTGGTCGAGTTCGAAACCGCCGCCGGCGGCCGGCTTCATGTGCGCGACCAGGTTCACGGAACCCAGGTTGCACACCGCGATTTCGGATTCGTTGGTGTTCAGCGTGATCTCGGTGCACAGGTTCGAGCTGTGCACGACGCCCACGTGCTGCTGGGGCGAGCGGATGTTGCAAGGATCCTTGAACGTGATCCACGGGTGGCCGGTTTCGAACAGCATCGACAGCATCTTGCGCCACAGCGTCAGCGCCGGCATCTTCTTGAAGAGCTTGAGGTCGCCGCTGGCGACGCGGGCTTCATAGCCCACATAGGCTTCTTCGAAGGCGCGGCCGTACTTGTCGTGCAGGTCGGGGCAGTCGGACGGCGAGAACAGCGTCCACTCGCCGCCTTCCATGACGCGCTTCATGAACAGGTCGGGAATCCAGTTCGCCGTGTTCATGTCGTGCGTGCGGCGGCGTTCGTCGCCGGTGTTCTTGCGCAGTTCCAGGAATTCTTCGATGTCCAGGTGCCACGATTCCAGGTACGTGCAGACTGCGCCCTTGCGCTTGCCGCCCTGGTTCACCGCCACGGCGGTGTCGTTGACGACCTTCAGGAACGGGACGACGCCCTGGCTTTCGCCGTTGGTGCCCTTGATGTGGCTGCGCAGCGCGCGGACCGGGGTCCAGTCGTTGCCCAGGCCGCCGGCGTACTTGGCCAGCAGCGCGTTTTCCTTGATGGCGTCGTAGATGCCTTCCAGATCGTCGGAGACGGTGGTGAGGTAGCACGACGACAGCTGCGAGTGCAGCGTGCCCGAGTTGAACAGCGTCGGCGTCGAGCTCATGAAGTCGAACGAGGACAGGATCTCGTAGAACTCGATGGCGCGGGCTTCGCGGTCGGTTTCGCGCAGCGCCAGGCCCATGGCCACGCGCATGAAGAACACCTGCGGCAGTTCGATGCGGGTGCCGCGGATGTGCAGGAAGTAGCGGTCGTACAGCGTCTGCAGGCCGAGGTAGCCGAACTGCAGGTCGCGCTTAGCGTTCAGCGCGAGGCCCAGCTTGGTCAGGTCATAGTTGGCCAGTTCGGGCGACAGCAGGCCGCCTTCGATGCCGCGGGCGATGAAGGTGGGGAAGTATTCGGCGTAGCGCGTGGACATGCCGTCCTGCGAGACTTCTTCGCCCAGCACTTCCTTGCGGATCGTGTGCAGCAGCAGGCGGGCGGTGACCTGGCTGTAGGCCGGGTCCTTTTCGACCTGCGCGCGCGCCGACAGGATGGCGGACTTGAACACTTCGTCGACGGGGATGCCGTCATACAGGTTCTTGACCGTTTCCTTCAGGATGGCTTCGGCGTCGATGAATTCAGCCAGGCCTTCGCCGGCGGCGACGATCGTGGCGCGCAGTTCGGCCACGTCCAGCGGACGGCGCACGCCGCCGTCGGTGACGTTCAGCACATGTTCTTGCGGCGCAGCGGCGGTCTTCTGCTGGTCTTCGGCAGCCGCGGCGGCGGCGCGTTCCTGCGTGCGCTTTTCGCGGTACAGGACGTAAGCGCGGGCAACGTCGTGCTCGCCCGAGCGCATCAGCGCCAGTTCGACCTGGTCCTGGATGTCTTCAATGTGGAAGGTGCCGCCATTGGGGCGGTTGCGCACCAGGGCGTTGACGGCCTGGCCGGTCAGCGTTTCGACCAGTTCGCGAACGCGCGCGGACGCGGCGCCCTGTCCACCGTTGACGGCCAGGAAGGCCTTGGTCATGGCGATGGCGATCTTGCTGGGCTCGAACCCGACCACCGAGCCATTGCGGCGGATGATGTTGTAGCTGGCCCATTGCCCGCCGTTGGCGTTGGCAGGGGAATCGGTTTGGGAGGGCGGCACGGCCGAGGGCCGGGTCACAGAGGCGATCGTAGTCTGCATGGAAGCTCCTGTGCGAAAAAGCGCGTAGATAGCGACATGACGGCGTCATGCCAGGTACGAAATTGGATCTTGTAATGGGGGTCGCAACGTCCGGACGGGCTAGTCCGTAAGGCGTGGCCGGCGGGAATCGGCGCTTAGGCGACCACAATATATAGTGTAGCACCCCGCGTTGGACACTAATTCTAGTGATCGGGGTTTACAGGGACAAGAAGAGAATAAGACGAATCCCACAAAAGATTGTAACCAAATGCACTAGGCGCGCCCCGCAAGGCGCGCCCAGGTCAGTGACCACTCACGGCGACTGTTTATGCGGTTTTCCGCAGGGGTATGTCGCGCGGAGCAGGCGCCGTATAGCTTTGCATCAAGCGGTCCAGTTCGGTCCGATACTTGCTGACGTTGGCGGCCTTCACGTGGCCAAAACCGCGGATGGTTTCTGCCAGGGCGGCGATTGTAGCCGCTTGCGCAAGCTTGTCCCCGGTCAGTCCGGCAAGCAGCCGGTCTATGGTCTGGCGGTACTCGACGACCAGCGCCCGTTCCATCTTGCGTTCGGCGGTATGGCCGAAGGGATCGAACCAGGTTCCGCGCAGCCCCTTGAACCGGGCCAGCAGCTTCAGCGCGGTCATGGTGCGCGGGCCCAGCGTCATCTTGCGGGGCACGCCGGTGCGCGGGTCCTTGCGGGCGAAGATGGGCGGAGCCATGTGGAAGCGCAGGCTGTAGTCGCCTTCGAACTGGCCCTTTAATTGCGCCTGGAACGCATCGCCGGTGTAGAGCCGCGCGACTTCGTATTCGTCCTTGTAGGCCATGAGCTTGAACAGGCCGCGCGCCACCGCCATCGCCAGCCGGGGCGATTTGGCGTCGGGCGCCAGCTCGCGCTCGCGGGCGGCCACGGCTTCGACAGTCTCCCGGTATGCGCGGGCGTAGGCGGCGTCCTGATAGGCCGTCAGGTCTTCGACGCGGCGCGCCACGGCGCGCTCGAAGGTTTCGGGCACATGCAGCTGCACGACCTGGGCGCGCGGGCGCAGCGCGCCTTCCAGCGCCTCCGGCCGATGCGCGGCCAGGCGGCCGCTGTCGAAGGCGGCGCGGTTGGCCGCGACCGCTACGCCGTTCAGTTCGATGGCGCGGTTGATGGCGGCCTGCGAGAGCGGAACGCCGCCGCGCTGCCACGCATAGCCCAGCATGAACATATTGGACAGGATGCTGTCGCCGAACAGGGCCAGAGCGGCTTCGTGCGCGTCGATGGCGGCCGTGCTGGCATCGCCCGCGGCATGGCGGATCTTGGCCAGCAGCGCTTCGGGACGCATGGCGGCGTCGGGATTACGCGTGAAGTCCGACACAGGCGCCACGTAGGTGTTCACCGTGACCTTGGTATGGCCGCGGCGCAGGGCGCCCAGCGAATCCGGCGCCACGGACGCCACCGGGTCGCACAGGATGGCCGCGTCGGCCTGCTGCCAGTCCAGTCGCACGGGGCCGGCGGAGGCGCCGGCGGGCGCAAGGCGGATGTGACTGACGACGGTGCCGCCTTTCTGCGCCAGTCCGGTCAGGTCCAGCACCGCGGCCGACAGGCCTTCCAGGTGCGCGGCCATCGACACGATGGCGCCGATGGTGATGACGCCGGTGCCGCCCATGCCGGCCACCAGCAGGCGGTAGGGATGGTCCAGGGCCGGCAGGTCCGGTTGCGGCAGCTCGTCGATCAGGCGTTGCAGCCTCTCCTGATCGGCCTTGGGCGCCGCGCTCTTCCTGGGCTTGCCGCCCATCACGGACACGAAGCTGGGGCAGAAGCCTTCCGCGCAGGAGTAGTCCTTGTTGCAGCTGGACTGGTCGATTGCGCGCTTGCGGCCATACGGCGTTTCCAGCGGCACCACCGACAGGCAATTGGACTGCACGCCGCAGTCGCCGCAGCCTTCGCACACCGCGCTGTTGATCAGCATGCGGCGCGCCGGGTCGGGAAACTGGTTCTTCTTGCGGCGGCGGCGCTTTTCGGCGGCGCAGGTCTGGTCGTGGATCAGCACCGTCACGCCGGGAATCTCGCGCAGTTCGCGCTGCAGCGCGTCCAGTTCGCGGCGGTGATGGACCTTGATGCCCGGGCCCAGGTCCACGCCCTGGTACTTCTCGGGTTCATCGCTGGTGACGACGATGCGCGCCACGTTCTCGCCGCGCAGCTGCTGGCAGATCTGGGGCACCGAGATCGGCCCGTCCACAGGCTGCCCGCCCGTCATCGCAACCGCGTCGTTGAAGAGGATCTTGTAGGTGATGTTGGCGCGCGCGGCCACCGCCTGGCGGATGGCCAGGTAGCCGGAGTGGTAGTAGGTGCCTTCGCCCATGTTCTGGAAGACGTGCGGCATCTTGGTGTAGCGGGACAGGCCGATCCAGTCGACGCCTTCGCCGCCCATCTGGGTCAGGCCGCCGGTGTCGCGGTCCATCCAGGCGGCCATGTAGTGGCAGCCTACGCCGGACAGCGCCTGGCTGCCCTCGGGAACCTTGGTCGACGTGCTGTGCGGACAGCCCGAACAGAAATACGGGCGGCGGCGCATGCCGTCCGCGTCGTTGGATAGCGGCGCCTGGCATTCGAAGGACGACAGGTCGCGGCCCAGCGGCAGCCCGGCTGCGCGCGACAGCCAGGCAGCCAGCGGTTGCGCCAGCAGCGACGGGCGCAATTGCCCGGCTGAAGGCACCATCGGTTCGCCGTCCAGGCCCTTCTTGCCGATGACGGTCGGGCGGTCCGGCAGGTTGAACAGCATGTCCTTGATCTGGCTTTCGACGACCGCGCCTTTCTCTTCGATCACCAGGATGTGCGACAGGCCGCGCGCGAATTCCAGCAGGCGGCCGCTGTCCATCGGCCACGTCAGGCCCGGTTTGTAGATCCGCACCGGCGCGTTCGCCGTGACGGTGTCCACCCCCAGGCGCGACAGGGCTTCCAGGGTGTCCAGGTGCGCCTTGCCCACGGTGACGATGCCCACGGTGGCCTTGGGCGCGGGACAGGTCAGCTTGTCGATACTGTGCCGGCGCGCGAACGCGGCGACTGCCTTCATGCGCAGGTTCATGCGCGTTTCGACGGCCAGCGACAGGAAGTCGCGCGCGGAATACTCCAGCGCTTCGGGCGGCGTGTCGGGGTCGGCCGGCATGGCGTAGGACTGAATCGCGGCAGGCGTGAACGAGTGGCCGCTTTCGATGGTTTCGGATACCGCCTTGAAGGCGACCCAGGTGCCCGAATAGCGCGACAGCGCCCAGCCCCACAGTGCGAAAGTCTCGTATTCGTCGATCGACGTGGGGTGCACGATGGGCATCTGCCAGCCGATCAGCGACGCCTCGCTGGCGTGCGGAATCGAGGACGACACGGCGGTGTGATCGTCGCCGACCACCACCAGCACGCCGCCGTTGCGCGAAGCGCCCGCGGCATTGCCGTGATGCAGCGCGTCGCCGGCGCGGTCCACGCCGGGGCCCTTGCCGTACCACATGGCGAACACGCCATCGACGTTGCGGTCGGCGCGCACGCCGGCCTGCTGCGTGCCCATGACGGCGGTGGCCGCCATGTCTTCGTTGATGCCGGGCAGGAAGGTGATCTGGTTGGCGTCCAGCGCCTTCTGGGCCTTCCACATGGCCATGTCCACGCCGCCCAGCGGCGAGCCGCGATAACCCGACACGAAGCCGGCGGTGTTCAGGCCGCGTTCGCGGTCTACCCGGCGCTGGGTCAGCATGATGCGGACCAGCGCCTGGGTGCCCGTCATGAAGATGCGGCCAGACTCGCGGGTGAGGTTATCGGCGAGCTGGTAATCGAGGTCCAGATCGGGGGCGGAGGCGGGGGTCCCGTCCATAGTGAAAGCTCCTGGTATTTCGCACCATGATAGGTTCGCCAGGGATCGGGTTTATTGCGTTTTTGGATCGTGCTATCCCTATAATTCGCAATGAATATTTCGTTATCCACAAAAACCAGGAGACAAACAGATGGACAAGACCGATATCGGCATCCTCAAGGCCCTGCAGGAGGACGGCCGGGCCTCGGCGCAGCAGCTTTCAGAAAAGGTAGGGCTGTCGGCCGCGCCCGTGTGGCGGCGGGTGAAAGCGATGGAGGCGAGCGGGGTGATCCAGGGCTACAGCGCCCAGGTGGACCGCAGCAAGGTCGGGCTGGGCTGCATGTTCGCGCAGATCAGCCTGGAGCGGCACTCCGCCAATACGGTCGAGAACTTTGAACGCTCGGTGCGCGACGCGCCCGAGATCCTGGAGTGCTATGCGGTCACCGGCGACTCGGACTTCCTGCTGAAGATCCTGGTGGAAAGCCCGGAAGCCTATGACCGCTTCCTGCACCGTTTCCTGTTCAACATGCCCGGCATCCGCCAGACGCGCACGATCGTGGCGCTGCGCGAGATCAAGCACGAGCAGCGGCTGCCGCTGTAGGGCGGCGCGCGTCCCCTAACTATATATAGAGGACGCGCGGCGCGGGCGGTTTATTGGGGTTGGATGCCGGAGATCCGGATCCACTCCTTCCAGCGCGCGGTGTCTTCCTTCACGAAGGCGTCAAAGCGCGCCACGTCCATTGACTCCGGCGTCAGGCCCAGGGCGCGCAGCTTGCGCGACGTGGCTTCGTCCTGCACCGCCGCCTGCATGTAGGCGTTCATCTTGGCGACGATCTCCGGGGGCGTGCGGGCGGGGGCTGACAGGCCCAGCCAGCCCGCCACGACGAAGTCGGGGTAGAACGCGGCCATCGTCGGCACGCTGGGCCAGGCCTCGTGCGGCCGCGCGCCGGTCACGGCGATGGGGATGAGGCCCTTGCCGTCGATCTGGCCCATGGCGGTCAGGTAGTCCACGAAGGCGAAGCCGATCTGCTTGCCGCGCAGGTCGGTGATGATCTGCGTGATGTTCTTGTACGCCGCGCCGGTGACGTTGATGCCCGCGCGCTGCTTGAAGAGTTCTGACGGCACCTGCGAGGACGAGCTGTAGTAGCCGAAGAAGACGTCGCCGGGATGCTTCCTGGCGTACTCCACCAGTTCGGGCACGGTGCGGTACGGGCTGTCCGGCGACACGACGCCCACGGTGCCGAACGTGCCCAGCATGCCCACTTGCTCGAAGTCCTTTTGCGCGTCGTACGGCAGCGTCTTGTACAGGAACTGGTTGGCCGAATGGGTGGAGTTGGTGGAAAGCAGGAAGGTGTAGCCGTCCGGCGCCGCGTTCTTGCTCGCGTTGGTGCCGACGATGCCGCCGGCGCCGGGCCGGTCTTCGACGATCACGGTCTGCCCGGTTTTCTCGCCCAGGTACTGGGCGAAGGTCCGGGCGGTCAGGTCGGCCGCGCCGCCCGGCGCGGACGGCACGATGATCGTCACGGGCTTTTCGGGCCAGCCGGCGGCGTGCGACGCCGCGGCCCACAACAGGCAGGCGCCGGCGAACGCCGGGCGCAGCAAGCGGGTAATGGTCATGTCTGTCTCCTGGGTGCGCCTGGGCGCGTCGTTATCGTTGTCGTGGTTGTTGTTGTCGGGTGGGGTCAGCCGAATCGCCCGCGGTGCCAGTCCAGGATGGCGGCGGCGCTTACCTGCCAGTGGTCCGCGTACATCATGCAGTGCGGCTGTCCGGTCAGCACGGCGTGCGAAAAGCCGAAGCGGCGGGCGATGGCCTGGTCCTGTCCGGGCGGATGCCGGTCGTGCGTGTCCAGTCCGGCTTCCAGGCACAGGCCCGGCGCGGTGATCGACGCCGCGTCGACGGCCACGCGCAGCAGGTAGCGGTCGTTCAGCACCTGGGGGCTTTCGGCGCACAGGCGCCGAGCCACTTCGCGCACGTCGCGGTCGGGGCTGGCGGCCAAAAGCGCGAGCGGATTTCGGT
>NZ_AGUF01000014.1 GCF_000236785.1 Achromobacter arsenitoxydans SY8
TCGCCATGATCGCCCTGCAGATCGTTGCGACGCAGGGTTCGAAAATCGGATGGGGCAGCCCCGTCACGCTCGGACTGGCTGCAGTCGGTGTCGTCTTCGGCTGGCTGTTCATTCGCACCGAGACGCGGGTCCGCAGCCCGTTCGTCAACTTCAAGCTGTTCCGGAACACCACCTATACCGGAGCGACCATTTCCAACTTCCTGCTGAACGGCACGGCCGGCATCCTGATCGTTTCCATGCTGCTGCTGCAGCTGGGCGGGGGCATGACCGCCCAGGAAGCCGGGCTCATGACGCTAGGCTATGCGATCACGATCCTGCTTTTCATCCGGGTTGGCGAAAAGCTCCTGCAGCGGTTCGGCCCGCGCAGGCCGATGATCTGGGGCTGTCTGATCGTTGCATTTTCCATTCTTCTGCTGCTGCCGACCAATCTCATGCTGTCGAGCTACAAGGTATTGGTCATCACCTCGTTCGCCTTCTTCGGTCTGGGGCTGGGCTTTTACGCCACCCCTTCGACGGACGCTGCATTGTCCAATCTGCCGTCGGATCAGGCAGGCGCGGGCGCCGGTATCTACAAGATGGCGTCTTCGCTCGGCGCGTCTTTCGGTGTCGCCATCTCGGCCGCGATATTCACGGCCCTGAGCGCCGGAGAGAACGTGCAGTGGATCGAAGATGTCATCACGTTCGTAGGCAGGCAGGACAACGTCGTGGTCCGCGAGGCCGCGCTTGTCGCGCTGATTTTCAATCTGCTGCTTATCGCCGCGGCCATCGTGTCGATCGCATTGACCGTGCCGCGCGCCAAAGCCGTGCCGCAACCGGCCTGATCCTTGTGCCGGGCCCGCGCCGGCCCGGCCTTTCCTGCTGATACGTAAAGTAGAGGAATCACATCATGAACAGCATCATCACTGAACTCGAACGCAGCAAGGCCACGATGACCGAGTGGTTCGAGCACCTGCATCGCTCGCCGGAATTGTCCATGCGGGAAGAAAAGACGGCCGCGTACATTGAGCAGGTGTTGCGTGATATCGGGGGCTATCAGATCGAAACCGGTGTCGGCAAACACGGGATCGTCGCCTCGCTCAAGGTTGGCGACGGGAGCAAGACGATCGGATTGCGCGCTGATTTCGACGCGCTGCCCATCGACGAGGCCGAGGGTCTTTCCTGCAGGTCCGAAACGCCGGGGGTGGCGCATCTGTGCGGCCACGACGGCCATGCCACCATGCTCCTGGCGGCTGCCCGGCACCTGGCCGCCACGCGCAACTTCAACGGCACGGTGCGGTTGATCTTCCAGCCGGGCGAGGAAACCATGGAGGGCGGGCCGGCCATGATCGCGGACGGGCTTTTCGAGCGGTTCCCGGTCGATGCCGTATTCGGGCTGCACAACATTCCCGGCCTTGAGAAAGGCAAGTTCTACTTTCGCGAAGGCAATGCGATGGCGGCGGTCGATAACTGGGAGATCGAGATCACAGGCAAGGGCGGACATGGCGCGTTTCCGAACCTTGCGATCGACCCGGTCGTGGCGGGTTCGTCGCTGGTCATGGCGCTGCAGACGGTTGTCTCACGGAATATCGCGCCCGCCAACAGTGCGGTGGTGACCGTCGGCGCCTTTCAGGCCGGGCAGGCCGGCAATGTCATTGCGCAGAACGCCGTTCTGCGCTTGTCCATACGCACCACCACGCCGCAAGACCGGGAGATGGTGCTGGGCAATGTGCGGCGTCTGGTCAGGCAACAGGCAGAGTCGTTCGGTTGCGTCTGCCTCATTCGCGAGGGAATTCCCGGGGCCGTGCTGACCAATGACCCCGAAGAAACCCGCAAGGCCGCCGACATCGCGATTGCGGCCTTCGGCGAGGACCGGGTGTGCGTGCAGGGGCCGGCCTATCTGGCATCCGAGGACTTTGCGTTCATGTTGCAGGAAAGGAAAGGCACCTACTGCTTCATCGGCAACGGCAACAGCCAGTTCGTGCATCACCCCGGATACGTCTTCGATACCGATATCCTGCCGGTCGGCGCCGCATACTGGGTCGCGCTGACCGAAGGCTATCTGCGCTGATCACGATCCGTGCCGCCGCCGGCTCGGGGGCTGGGGCGCAGCCCCGGCCTTACCGGCTGCCGTCGATGTATGGCCGCGCCTGCAGGATCAGGATGTTGTCTCCCTGCACGGCCCATTCGATATCCTGATCCACGTTCCCCAGGCGCTTCTTGACCTGCCGGCCGACCGCGGCCAGGCGCGCGACCAGCGCGTCGTCGAGCACCTGGCGCGCGCCGCCGATCGGCACTTCGCGCACGCCGCCGCCTGCGGCGGCCACAAGCTGCGTGTCCTCGGCCGAGCGGCTCAGCACCTGCACGGCCTTGGACCAGCTTGAATACATAAGCTGTTCGGCCTGGCGCCGTCCTTCCACGACCTTGATGCCCAGCCCGCGCTTGGCCGACAGGTAGGTCACGTGGCGGCGCGACGCGTCGAAGGGATCGCGCGTGATCATCACGCCCGAGCTGTCCGAGGCGGCCGCCTGCTGCACCAGCACCGCCATCACCACGCCGTCCTGCGCGATGCCCGCCGCGCGGCGCGCTTCGTAGGCCTCGAAGTTGTAGACCGAGGCCCACACGGTCCGCACCGCCCGCGCCAGCGCGTCGGCCTGCGTGACGTTCGGCACGGTGGTGTACAGGCCCGCGCCGCTGAAGCCGGGCAGGTCTTCGGAATTGGAGGAGCTGCGCACGAAGACGCCGCGGCCCTGGAGCTGCTTTTGCCAGCGGTCGCGCCACGAGGCGGCCAGGGCCGGATCGGGCTGGCCGTTGACGATGGTCTGGCGCAGGGCGGCCAGCTCGGAGCGGCGCACGTTGGCGTCGCCGGCGAAGTCGGGGCGGCGTTCCAGCGCCGCCACGCGCGCGGGCACGCCCAACTGTTTCATGTACGCCGCGTATTGCGCAAAGGGGATGCAAAACCCGTCCGGCACGCTGGCCGAGGGCGGCAGGACGGCCTTCAGGGCGCCCAGGTTGGCCGCTTTCACGCCGCAGTGACGGCTGTCCCGCGTCGTCATGCCCGTCAGCGGCTTGATGGCGCGCACCGACAGGTCCGGCTTGGGCAGCGGCGCGCTGCTGGCCGTCTTGGGCGCGGGCGCGGCGGGCTGGGCGATGCGCTGCACCTGATAGCCGTTGCTGGAGACCGTCAACTCCACCCATTGGCCGTCGTGCTCGCGCAAGGCGGCCACGGCGTCGCGCACATAGGCGTTGGGAATGCGCCAGCCCTTGGCCAGCAGGTTTACGTGCGACAGCAGGGTGGACGGCCGCTGCGTGACCAAGCCGGCGACGGGCGTCAGCGCCACGGGCACCTCGTCCAGCACGGCGATGTCGGTGGGCGACAGGTCGGGCGTGTCGTCCAGGGACTTTACGATGCGCAGCCGGCCCTGCGCGCGTCCGGTGTTCAGCGGCAGGAAGGTCTGCTCGCGCAGCAGCGCCTCCTGGGTCACGAAGTCGATGCCGGCGTTGCGCGCCGTCTGTTCCTGCACCGTGGAATTGCTTTTGAACCGCAGCGGCTCGTAGAAGGTGGCGGCCAGCCTGTCGCGGGTCAGCGCCAGCAGTTCCGGCGTCAGCAGGTCGCCTTCCCAGAATTCATAGGTGTAGCCCGGCAGGCCGTTCTGCCAGCTGAGCGTGCCGAACAGCAGACGCCGGTCCGCGGCCTTGTACTGGGCGATCAACGCCGCCTTGTCCCCGGACAGCAGGCGCCGCTCGCGCGCAAAGGTTTCGTGCAGCGCGTAGCGGGGCGTATGGATGTAATAGATGCGGTTGGCGCGCTTGCGGTCGATCACGAACAGCACATGCGGGATCTCCAGCGGCGTGCCGGCGTTGTAGACGCGGGCCAGTTGCTGGAACTCGGCCTGGGTCTGGATCCGGCCCAGGAAGGCAGGGCCGCCCCAGCGCGCGTCCTCCGCCTTGCGCGCCTCGCGCTCGTCGGCGGTCAGCGGGCGGCCGTTTTCGTAGAGCGAGGGCTTGCGGGCGGTTTGGGCCTGGACCACGGGCGCGGCGATGCTGGCCAGCAGGCAGGATGCGGCCAGCGCGGCCAGGGACCTGCGTAGCGGTGCAAAGGGCTTAAGCGGCTCGCGCACGAGGGGCATGGTATCGGGGACAGGGCGGAAAAGGCGCAATGATATCGGACCTTGCCGTCTGTGCCGTGGGGCTATACGCCGCGGCCGTTGGGACTGGTCTGATTTCGAGCTGCGAATAGAGGGTCGGAGTTGGGAAGGAGATATCTTCGTGGCCGGAGGAGCCAGCGATTGAAGGCAACATTAATGTTAATTAATTACTCATTTTTGTTGTAATCTACCCAGCGTCGCTGCATTCAGAGCATGAAGTACAGCGAATTCAAAAGATGGCTTGAAAGGCAAGGTGCCATATTTGTCCCGCATCGCGCGGGCAGCAGCCATTACCGAGTGACGCTAAACGGCGTAAGCACGATTTTTCCATTTCATGGCTCAAAGGAAATGGGTGCACACCTTGAAAACGCAGTCAAGAAGCAACTGGGCTTGAAGTGAGGCTGTCATGCTGACTTATCCCTACACCCTGACCCCCGATACCAACGGCACCTTGCTGGTGCTCTTTCCCGACATTCCCGAAGCAACCAGCGTCGGCGACGATGAGCACGACGCGCAGGTAAACGCCTTGGAAGCGCTGGAGGCGGCGCTGGAAATCTACTTCGACGAACGCCGTCCGATTCCCTTGCCGCGGGTTGCCAACGGTTCGCGTTATTCCGTGACACTGCCGGCTGTCGTTACCAGCAAGGTGTATCTGTCGAACGAAATGATCCGCCAAGGCGTGCGCAAAGCTGAAATGGCGCGCAGGCTCGGCGTTCATACCCCTCAGGTCGATCGCCTGCTGAATTTGCGGCACGGATCCCGAATCGAACAGGTTGAGGCGGCGCTGGGAAAGCTGGGCCGCCGTCTGGACGTTTCGATCGTTTAGTAGAAATAGCGGACGTCGGCCCGAACGGTTCCTCCGTATGGTCGCGCGTTCGACTCCAAAAACAACAAGGCCCCCGAAAGGGGGCCTTGCATCGGCGTAGCGAGCTGAATCGGAATCAGCCTTCGGCCGTTTCCGCCAGGACGCGGCGGGCTTCTTCGGCCACGCGTTCGGGGGCGGTGCCGCCCACGTGCTTGCGCGCGGCGACCGAGCCTTCCAGGGTCAGCACCTGGTGGACGTCTTCGGTGATGCTGGGGTGGTAGGCCGTCAGCTCGGCGGTGGACAGGTCGGCCAGGTCGCAGCCGCGCTGTTCGCAGTCGCGCACGGCGTGGGCCACGACTTCGTGCGCGTCGCGGAAGGGCACGCCGCGCTTGACCAGGTAGTCGGCCAGGTCGGTGGCGGTGGCGAAGCCCTGCAGGGCGGCCGCGCGCATGTTGTCAGCCTTGACCTTGATGCCGCCAGCCATGTCCGCGAAGATCGTGAGCGTGTCGCGCAGCGTGTCCGCCGTGTCGAACAGGCCTTCCTTGTCTTCCTGGTTGTCCTTGTTGTAGGCCAGGGGCTGGCCCTTCATCAGGGTCAGCAGGGCGACCAGGTTGCCGTTGACGCGGCCGGTCTTGCCGCGCGCCAGTTCGGGCACGTCGGGGTTCTTCTTTTGCGGCATGATCGAGCTGCCGGTGCAGAAGCGGTCGGCCAGGTCGATGAAGCCCACGCGCGGGCTCATCCAGAGCACCAGCTCTTCGGACAGGCGCGACACGTGCGTCATGATCAGCGCGCCGGCGGCGCAGAATTCGATGGCGAAGTCGCGGTCGGACACGGCGTCCAGCGAGTTGCGGCAAACGCCTTCGAAGCCCAGCGTCTTGGCGACGCGTTCGCGGTCGATCGGGAAGGACGTGCCGGCCAGGGCGGCCGCGCCCAGCGGCAGGCGGTTCACGCGGCGGCGGCAATCTGCCAGGCGCTCGGCGTCGCGGCCGAACATTTCGGCGTAGGCCAGCAGATGGTGGCCGAACGTGACGGGCTGGGCGACCTGCAGGTGCGTGAAGCCCGGCATGATGGTGCCGGCGTTTTCCAGCGCGACCGTGGCCAGCGCGTGGCGCAACTGGCGCAGCAGGACCTGCAGGGTGTCGATTTCATCGCGCAGCCACAGGCGGATGTCGGTGGCGACCTGGTCATTGCGCGAACGGCCGGTGTGCAGGCGCTTGCCCGCGTCGCCCACCAGTTCCACCAGGCGCTTTTCGATGTTCAGGTGAACGTCTTCCAGATCCAGCAGCCACTGGAAGCTGCCGGCGTCGATTTCGGACAGGATCTGCGTCATGCCGCGCTGGATGTCGGCCAGGTCCTGGGCGCCGATGATGCCCTGGGCGGCCAGCATGTCCGCGTGCGCCAGCGAGCCCTGGATGTCGTGGCGCGCCAGGCGCTTGTCGAAATCCACGGACGCCGTGTAGCGTTTGACGAGTTCGGAAACCGGCTCGGAGAACCGGGCGGACCAGGCCTGCGCCTTGTTGGCGAACTGGTTTTGATCGGGGGAGGGAGTGTTTGCCATGATGGGCGGAATTATAGGGCCTCGCGCCGCGCGGGGCGATGCGGACCCCGGTTATGCGGGGCCGGATCCTCGCGCGGGCGCGACTTGTCGGATAATCCACGCTTGGATTTCAAGACCTTAGAGCGACCACGGACCCCACTATGCCCCTGGAATGGGAAGAGCTAGTCACCCAACTTGATACCCACCTGCCGCACGAGGCCTGGGCCCAGACGCTGATCGGCATCGGAGTGCTGATCCTGACCGCGCTGTTCGTGCAGTGGGTCGTCGCGCGGATCGTCCTGCTGCTGGCGCACCGGCTGCTGGTCGTCAGCGGGCGAGGGGACTGGGACAAGGCGCTGCAGCGCCGCCGCGCGTACCAGAATCTCTGGTACGCGGTGCCGTTTGCGGTGGTGTCGATCGGCATTGACCTGGTGCCGCACGCGGAACGGGCGGTCGCCGTTGTCGGCCGCCTGGCGCACGCGGGGGCGTGGATCTGCGTGTTCGTGGCGTTTTCAGGGGTGCTCAGCGCCTGGCAGGACACGTATTCGGCCACCACCCGGGCGCAGACCCGCTCCATCAAGGGCTATATCCAGATCGGCAAGCTGATCCTGATGGCGGTTTGCACCGTTCTGGTGCTATCCATCCTGATCGACCGTTCGCCGCTGTGGATGATCTCGGGCCTGGGCGCGCTGTCGGCGGTGCTGCTGCTGGTGTTCAAGGACACGCTGCTGTCGCTGGTGGCAAGCACCCAGCTCACCAGCAACGACATGCTGCGCATCGGCGACTGGATCGAAATGCCCCAGTGCAACGCCGACGGCTTCGTCAAGGACATCGCCCTGCATACCGTGAAGGTGCAGAACTGGGACAACACGGTCACCACGGTGCCCACGTACAAGCTGTTCTCGGAAAGCTACCGCAACTACCGCCACATGTTCGAATCGGGCGGCCGGCGCATCAAGCGCACGGTCCGCATCGACGCGGCCAGCGTGCGTTTCCTGACCGACGAGGAAGCGCAGCGGTTGATGCGTTTCCGCCTGCTGCATGATTACCTCCAGAGCAAGACCCAGGACATCGCCCAGGCCAACCAGACCATGGGCGAACTGGCCAGCGTGCCGGCCAACCGGCGGCGCCTCACCAACATCGGCACCCTGCGCGCCTACGCGCTGGCTTTCCTGAAGCAGAACCCGGAGATCCGCCAGGACATGGCGATGATGGTGCGCATGATGGAGCCCACCTCCGAAGGCATCCCGATCGAGGTCTACTGCTTTACCGCCGTGACTGCCTGGGTCGAATACGAACGCATCCAGGGCGACGTCTTCGACCATCTGCTGGCGATCCTGCCCGAACTGGGTCTGAGGCTCTACCAGCAGCCGTCCGGAGCGGATATCGGGGCCATGGGCAGCTACCTGCGCGATGGCGCCGTCCAGGCGGCGATGGCCGCCGAGCGCGACCGCCAGGGACCCGCCCTGGAGGCCGCGCCGGCCGTGCCGTTCGAGCGCGGCCTGACCGACGCCAAGATGCCGCGCTGAACCGGCGCCGGCGGGCGTTTGCTGCGAGCGCAGCTGCGGGCGCCGCCGGCCGGGGGCCGTGAGATAATCGCCGGGTTGATTCCTAGGCGATAGACCCGATGTCGAACCCGTTTTTCAACCTGTATTCCCACGGCTTCGCCCGGGTCGCGGTCGGCGTGCCCGAGTGCCGCGTGGCCGATCCCGCGTTCAACGCCGCGCAGACGATTACGCTGGCCCAGCAGGCGGCCCAGGGCGGGGCGGTGCTGGCGGCGTTTCCGGAACTGGGCCTGTCGGCCTACACCTGCGACGACCTCTTTCACCAGAAGGCCCTGCTGGACGCCTGCGAGGCGGCCCTGGCCCAGGTGGTCGAGGCCACTGCCGAACTGGATATCGCCATCATCGTGGGCGCGCCGCTGCGCGTGGATCACCAACTGTTCAACTGCGCCGTAGTGGCGGCAGGCGGGCGCGTGCTGGGGGTGGTGCCCAAGAGCTTCCTGCCCAATTACGGCGAGTTCTACGAAGCCCGCCAGTTCAGCGCCGCCGATTGCGCCACCGCGCCGGAAATCAGCCTGCTCGGCCAGACCGTGCCATTCGGGCCTGAGCTGCTGTTCCAGATGGAAAAGCTGCCGCTGTTCCAGTTCCACGTCGAAATCTGCGAAGACGTCTGGGTGCCCATCCCCCCATCGTCCTTCGCCGCGCTGGCCGGCGCCACGGTGCTGGTCAACCTGTCCGCCTCCAATATCGTCGTCGGCAAGGCCGAATACCGCCATCAGCTGGTTTCACAGCAGTCGGCGCGCTGCCTGTCTGCCTATATGTACACGTCGGCCGGCCGGGGCGAATCGTCCACGGACCTGGCCTGGGACGGCCAGGCGCTGATCTACGAAAACGGCGAACTCCTGGCCGAGTCGGAACGCTTCCTGAACCACTCGCACCTGCTGTTCTCGGACGTGGACCTGGAACGCTTGTCGCGCGAACGCATGCGCCAGAGCACCTTCGGCCAGTCCGTGCGCCGCCACCAGGACGAAGTCCGCAAGTTCCGCCGCGTGGACGTGCCCGTGAATCCGCCGCTGGAAGACGCCGAACTGGCGCTTGAGCGGCGCGTGGCGCGCTTCCCCTATGTGCCCGCCGATCCCCAGCGCCGCGACGCGCGCTGCAAAGAGGTCTACAGCATCCAGGTGCAGGCGCTGGCGCAGCGCCTGTCGGCCAGCGGCATGAAGAAGGTGGTCATCGGGATCTCGGGCGGGCTGGATTCCACCCACGCGCTGCTGGTCTGCGCCAAGGCCATGGATTCCCTGGACCTGCCGCGCTCCAATATCCTGGCCGTCACGATGCCGGGCTTCGCCACCAGCACCCGCACGCTGCAGCAGGCGCGCCGGCTGATGGCGGTGGTGGGCTGCACGGCGTCTGAAATCGACATCCGTCCCAGCTGCCTGCAAATGCTCAAGGACCTGGGCCATCCCTACGCGGACGGCCAGCCGGTCTACGACATCACCTTCGAAAACGTGCAGGCGGGCGAACGCACCAACCACCTGTTCCGCCTTGCCAACTTCAGCAACGCCATCGTCATCGGCACGGGCGATCTCAGCGAACTCGCACTGGGATGGTGCACGTACGGCGTGGGCGACCACATGTCGCACTACAGCGTCAACGCCAGCGTGCCCAAGACCCTCATCACGCACCTGGTGCGCTGGGTGGCCGAGTCCGGCCGCCTGGGCGACGACGGCGCCGAAGTCCTGCTGGATGTGCTGGGCACGGACGTCAGCCCCGAACTGGTGCCCGGCGGCGCGGACGACAAGCCGGTCCAGAAGAGCGAAGAGTCCATCGGGCCGTACGAGCTGCAGGATTTCAACCTGTTCTACACGCTGCGGTATGGCTTTGCGCCCACCAAGGTCGCCTTCCTGGCCTGGACGGCCTGGCGCGACCGCGAGTCCGGCGCCTGGCCCGAGGCCGGCCACGTTGTGCGCAACCAGTACGACCTGGCGGCCATCAAGCGCAACCTGAAGCTGTTCCTGGACCGGTTCTTCCGCCTTAGCCAGTTCAAGCGCACCTGCGTGCCGAACGCGCCGAAGGTCGGTTCCGGCGGTTCGCTGTCGCCGCGCGGCGATTGGCGCGCGCCCAGCGACTCCCAGTCGGTGGTGTGGCTGCGTGAAGCCGACCGCATTCCGGACGAGGCGCCGGGCGCCTGACGGGCTGGCCTGCCCCAAGATGGGGCAGGCGCTTCCGGGGCCGGCGGCGCATGCGGCGCGCGGTCTTTTGCCTTGTCCGGAAGGCGCCACCCGGCCGCGCCGGTGGTATTCTCTTATTCATTGCGCCCGGCCAAACCCGGGCGCCGCAACAGATCAAAAAACCAGGACGACCAACGTGAAACAAGTCACCGCCATCATCAAACCCTTCAAGCTCGACGAAGTCCGCGAGGCGCTGGCGGAAGTCGGCGTCAGCGGCCTGACGGTCACCGAAGTCAAGGGTTTCGGCCGCCAGAAGGGCCACACCGAACTCTACCGCGGCGCCGAATACGTGGTGGACTTCCTGCCCAAGATCCGCGTTGAAGTCGTGCTGCCCGACGATCAGGTCGAAGCCGCCATCGAGGCCGTGGTCAAGGCCGCCCGCACCGGCAAGATCGGCGACGGCAAGATCTTCGTCACGCCGGTCGAACAGGCCATCCGCATCCGCACCGGCGAGAGCGACGAAGAGGCGCTCTAATCCAGGCTTTCCGCGGGCCGCCATCGGGCGCGGCCCGCGTTCCTACCTGATCAACTGGTTCATCTCCAGAATCGGCATCATCACCGCCAGCACGATCAGCAGGACGAATCCCCCCATCAGCAGTATCAGCGCCGGCTCCAGCAGGGCCGTCATCGCCATCGCGCGCCGCTCCAGGTCGCGCGATAGGTTTTGCGCGCCCCGGTCCAGCAGTTCGGGCAGGCGGCCGGTTTTCTCGCCGCTGGCGATCAGGTGCACCAGCAGCGAGGGGAACACCTTTTGCGCGCCCAGCGATGCCGACAGCGAAGCGCCTTCGCGCACGCGCGCCGACGCCTCGTCCACCGCCAGCCGCAGCACGTCGTTGCCCAGGGTGCGGCGCGCCGCCTCCAGCGCGGTCAGGAGCGCCACGCCGCTGCCGCACAGAATGGCCAGCGTGGACGCGAAGCGCGCGGCGTTCACGCCCAGTACGAAGCGCCCGGCCAGGGGCAGGCGCAGGACGCGCGCGTGCCACGCCCGCCGCGCCACCGGCGCGCGCAGCGTGTAGCGCCACAGCGCGACGGCGGCGACCACCGCGATGCCCGTCGCCGCGCCCCATTCGCGCACGTAGTCCGACACGGCCAGCATCACGCGCGTCAGCATCGGCAGTTCCTGCTTGGCCTGGCTGAAGGCCGACACCACCTGCGGCACCACGTAGCCCAGCAGGAACACCACGATGATCACCGACACGCTGGCCACCACCGCCGGGTAGATAAACGCCGTCATGACCTTGCTGCGCAGCGTGTTGCGTTCTTCGATGTAGTCCGCCAGCTTTTCCATCACCTGCGCCAGGTCGCCGGATTCTTCGCCGGCGCCGATCAGCGCGCGATAGATCTCGGGGAAGTCGCGCGGCCGCGCGGCCAGCGCGGCCGACAGGCGATGGCCGGCGCGCACGTCGTCGCGCACGCCGCCCAGGGTGGCGGCGATGTGCTTTTTTTCCGCTTGTTCCAGCGTGGCGCTGAGCGCCGCGTCCAGCGGCAGGCGCGCGGCCAGCAGGCTGGCCAGCTGGCGGGTCAGCCAGGCCAGATCGGCGTCCGACAGGCGCGTGCGCAGGGCCGATCCCATGCCTTCAGCGCGCGCCGCCAACGCTGTCGACAGCGGCAGCAGGCCGCGCCCGCGCAGCTGATTGCGGGCGCCGCGCTCGGAGTCGGCGTCGATCGTGCCGCGCACGATTTTTCCGAGCGCGTCGGTGGCTTCATAACGGAAGGAAGGCATGGCTGTAATAAAGCGCGGGCACCCTGCGAAATCGCCAAGAGCCCCGAATTTAAAGGGTTTCCAGCCCGCTACCTTGCCTTCGAAATATGACCGGGATGTTGCAGTCACACCCCGTATACTCCGACGCGCTTTCACGTTTTTCCACTTGAATTCACGTCCCAGGCACCTATCTCGTCATGCGTCACATCGCGCAATTCAGCCTCGCATTCCTGCTTGCCGCAAGCCAACTCGGACCGGTCGCCAGCACCGCCCACGCACAACAGGCGGACAATCGCGTCAGCCTGAATTTCGTCGACACCGACATTCCCGCCGTGCTGCGCGCGCTGTCGCTGTTCACGCAGCGCAATTTTCTGGTGGACCCCCGCGTCAAGGGCAAACTCACCCTGGTTTCCGACCGTCCCGTGGATAGCGGGCAGGCGCTGGCCATGCTGACCGGAGCGTTGCGGCTGCAGGGCTTTGCCATCGTCGACGTGGACGGCGTAACGCGCGTGGTGCCGGAGGCCGACGCCAAGCTGCAGGGCAGCGCCGTCGTGGGCAACCCGGCGGGCGGCGGCGCAAGGTCCGCGTCCGGCTCGCCCGCGGCCGCGGGCAGGGCGCCGGTGCCCGTGTCGGCGTTTGCGAAAGGCGGCGGCGGCAGCAGTGGCGAAATGCTGACACGCGTGTTTCCCCTGAAGTACGAGAACGCGGCGAACCTGGTGCCCGTGCTGCGCCCGATGGTGCCGCCGAACAATCCGATCAACGCCTACCCCGGCAACAACACGCTGGTCGTGACCGATTACGCGGACAACCTGGAGCGCATCGCGGCCGTCATTGCGCGCATCGACGTGCCCAGTTCGATAGATACGGACGTGGTGCAGGTGCAGTCGGGCATCGCGACGGACATCGCCATTCTTGCCTCGCAGCTGCTGGACACGCAGAGCAGCGATCCGACGCAGCGCATCGCCGTGGTGGCGGATCCGCGCAGCAACAGCGTGCTGGTGCGTTCAGGCAGCCCCGCGCGCACGCGGCTGGCGCGCGACCTGATCCAGAAGCTGGACGCGCAGCAGAACCGAGCGGGCAACCTGCACGTGGTCTACATGCGCAACGCGCAGGCCACGCGCATCGCCGAAGTGCTGGGCGGGCTGCTGACCGGACAGGCCAATTCGGCGCCCGGCGCGACGCCGGGCGCGAGCAGCAGCACCGGCGGCGCGCAGGGCGGCGCACGTGCGCAGAACACGTCGGCCAACGCGTCCAGCCAGATGGGGCAGGGGATGTCCAGCCTGTCGGGTTCGTCCAAGAGCGGCCTGTCTGGCGAGCAGGAGCGCATCGCGCGCGAAGACAATTCGTCGCAGGCGGTGTCGTATTCCGCGGGCGGCGCCACCATCCAGGCGGACCCGGCGACCAATTCGCTGATCATCTCGGCGCCCGAGCCGCTGTATCGCAGCCTGCGCGAGGTGATCGACCAGCTTGACCAGCGCCGCGCACAGGTGCTGGTGGAAAGCCTGATCGTGGAAGTCAGCGAAGAGAAGGCCGCGGAGTTCGGCATCCAGTGGATGACCGGCGCGGGCAATATCAACGGCAACGGCACCAGCTTCATCGGTGGCACGAACCTGGGCGGCAGCGGCATCACCGGCAGCGGCCCGACCTCGATCGACGCGCTGGGCAGCGGCCTGAGCCTGGGCGTGGTCAAGGGCACGGTGGACGTGCTGGGCAACGAGGTCATCAACCTGGGCGTGCTGGCGCGCGCCATGCAGAACACGGGCGAGGCCAACATTCTGTCCACGCCCAACCTGCTGACCCTGGACAACCAGTCGGCCAGCATCCTGGTGGGCAAGACGGTGCCGTTCGTGACGGGGCAGTACGTGACCTCCGGCAGCAACGGCAGCTCCAACCCGTTCCAGACCATCGAGCGCGAGGACGTGGGCCTGAAGCTGAACATCCGCCCGCAGATTTCCGAAGGCGGCGCGGTCAAGCTGGACATCTACCAGGAAGTCAGCAGCATCGACGAAAGCCGTTCCAACTCCACCACCGGCATCGTGACCAACAAGCGCGCCATCGACACCAGCGTGCTGATCGACGATGGCCAGATCATCGTGCTGGGCGGGCTGCTGGAAGACAACGTGACGCTCACGTCCAACAGTGTGCCGGGCCTGGGCTCGCTGCCGGTGATCGGTTCGCTGTTCCGCTACGACACGCGCAAACGCACCAAGACCAACCTGATGGTGTTCCTGCGCCCCTACGTGGTGCGCGACGCCAAGCGCAGCGCCAGCGTCACCATGGACCGCTACGACTACATGCGCCGCGCGCAGGGCGCCGTGCAGCCGCGAGAGCACTGGGCGCTGCCCGACATGCAGGCGCCGATGCTGCCGCTGCCGGGTTCGGCGCCGTCGGTGTCGAACAACGCCTATGACCTGCGGCCGGAGCAGCAGGCGGCCACGCTGCAGCGCCCGCCGCCCGCCACCGTCGAAACCTTCGCCGTGCGCCAGTATCCGGGCACGCCGCCGGCGCCGGCGCAGCAGCCCATCCGCGCGCCCCGGCCGGTCATGATGACGGTGGCGGTGGACCCCGAGACGCTGCTGTGAGCGCGCATCCCTTGCCGTATGCCTGGGCCCGCGCGCAGCGCGCGGTGCTGTCGCTGCGCGGCGGCCAGGCGCAGTTGACCGTCAGCCCGCGCACGCCGGAATGGGCGGTGCGCGAAATCCGGCGCTGCCACGGCGACATCGCCCTGGCGCAGATCGACGACGACGCGCTGGAAACGCTGCTGACCGCGGCCTACAGCCATTCCGAGGACGCCGCGTCGGTCATGGGCGTGGCCGAGAACGAGATCGACCTGGACCGGCTGATGCAGGACATGCCGGAGGTGGCGGACCTGCTGGAGGCCCAGGACGACGCGCCCGTGATCCGCATGATCAACGCGCTGTTCGCGCAGGCCGCGCGCGACGGCGCCAGCGACATCCACATCGAGCCTTTCGAGACCCATTCGGTGGTGCGCTACCGCGTGGACGGCACGCTGCGCGACGTGGTGTCGCCGCGCAAGGCGCTGCATGCGGCGCTGATCTCGCGCATCAAGATCATGGCGCACCTGGACATCGCGGAAAAGCGCCTGCCGCAGGACGGCCGGATCGCGCTGCGCGTGGGCGGACGCCCGATCGACGTGCGCGTGTCCACCTTGCCGACCGGCCACGGCGAACGCGCCGTGCTGCGCCTCCTGGACAAGGAAGCGGGCCGCCTGCGGCTGGAGAAGCTGGGCATGAGTTCCGGCGTGCTGGACCGGCTGGATCGGCTGATCCGCCAGCCGCACGGCATTGTGCTGGTCACCGGCCCGACCGGCAGCGGCAAGACCACGACGCTCTACGCGGCGCTGAGCCGGCTGGACGCGTCCACCAGCAACATCCTGACGGTCGAGGATCCCATCGAATACGACCTGCCCGGCATCAGCCAGACGCAGGTCAACGCCAAGATCGACATGAGTTTCGCGCTGGCGCTGCGGGCGATCCTGCGCCAGGATCCCGATGTGATCATGATCGGCGAAATCCGCGACCTTGAGACTGCGCAGATCGCGGTGCAGGCTTCGCTGACCGGCCACCTGGTGCTGGCCACGCTGCACACCAACGATTCCGTGTCTGCGGTGACGCGACTGACGGACATGGGCGTAGAGCCGTTCCTGCTGGCCTCGTCATTGCTGGGCGTGCTGGCGCAGCGGCTGGTGCGCAAGCTGTGTCCGGCGTGCAAGGCGCCGTCCATGCTGGACGGCGCGCAGGTGTTTCATCCGGTGGGCTGCGAGGCCTGCAACCACACCGGGTACAGCGGGCGTTCGGGCATCCACGAACTGTTCACGGTCGACGACGAGGCGCGCAGGCTCATCCACGAAGGGCGCGACGAACGCGAACTGCGCCGCGCCGCCGCCGCCTCCGGCATGCGCAGCATGCGCGAGGACGGGCAGCGCTGGGTGGACGGCGGGCAGACCTCGCCCGAGGAAATCCTGCGGGTGACGCGCGACGCTTAGGGAGCGCGCCGGCGCCCTTGGAGCGCCCGCGCTTCCGCCCCGGTGTCTGACACCTTGCTTTTCAGACCCCTGTTCCCGCCGCCTACTTCCCCGTCCCGAATCTCACCGTGTCGCCCGAGCGGCGGCCCAGCGTCGACATCAGGCCGTCCAGGGCGGCGCGGTCGGCTTCGCTGGCCGAGCGGGCGAATGTGGCTTCGCCCTGGAAGCTCAGGCCGCGGCCGGTGGCGCTGCCCTGGCCCTTGACGTCGAGCAGGCCGCTTTCGGTGCTCAGGGCGAGCGTTGCTCCGGCCTTGCCGCCGCCTTGCACTCGCAGCAAATAGGTGCCCACCGGGGTGATGGGCGTGAGCGCCGTGCCGGCATTGCGCCAGCGCAGGTCCACGGCCGGTCCCGGCGGCAGGGGAGCGCCCAGGCGCAGCGGCTGCCAGTTGATTTCCAGCATGCCTTGCGGCGCCAGCGTGTTCCACGGCGCGCCCAGCGCGGGCAGGACCGACGCCGGCACGCGCAGGGACTGCGCCGGCAGGGCCAAGCCATTCCATCCCGGACGCGCGCGCAGCGTGCCCTGCAGCCAGGGGTGCGAGATGTCCAGCGCCATCGCGTCCCAGCGCCATTGCCATTGCACCGCCTGCGGCAGCACGCGCTTCGCGCCCGGGGCGCCGAGCGCGATGAATGCGCTGCCGCGCCACAGCGTGCCGCTGGCGTCGGCCAGGGTGACAGGCGCATCGTCGGGAAGCATGACCAGCAGCCAGCGCGCAGGCAGCACGGCCGCGCCTGCCGCCGCGGCGCAAAGCGCGCCGGCCAGCCACAGCCCGGCGCTGCGGGGCAGGGGAAGACGCAGGGCCATCAGCGGCTCCCGGCCGCCTGCGGCGGCATCAGCACAACCTTGCCGTTGACCAGTCCGGGCAGCGGCCGTCCGTTGGCGTTGGCGGCCCGCGTCAGGTCCACCTGTGAAATCGCCAGGCCCCAGTCGCGGCCTGCGCCGTCCAGCCAGCGCATGAGCGCTGACGAGGGCGCCTGGTCCAGCGACAGCGCCACGCCGCCGTCCTGCGCATCGTCCAGCGCCCATTGCCCGGCGGGCAGGCCCGCGCGCTCCAGGCTGGCGGCCAGTTCGGCCTTGGCGGGCATGGCGGCCGCGGGCGCGGCGGTACGCTGGCGCAGGGCCGAGGCCTGCGTCGTCAGGTCGGCCACGGCGGCGGCCTGGGTGCGCAGGCCGGGCAGTTCTGCCTGCAGCTTGCGCACCGTGTTCAGGGCGGGTTCGATCAGGCCGACGAACACGATCGCCGCGCCCAGCAGCACGGCCGCGCCGGAAACCAGGCGGCGTTCGCGCGGGGCCAGTGCCTGGTAGCGCTGGCGGGCGCGCGCCAGCGCGGGGTCCAGGGGTTTGCGGGCGGAGCGCCAGGCGGCTTGCAGTCGGTATAGCGGTTTCATGGTTGGCTGCGCACGATGCGCCAGGTGTTGTCGGAGTCGCCGCGCTCAAGTTTCAGTCCCAGGGCGGCGGCCTGCTGGATCAGCGCGGGCGTCTCGGCGACGCGCTGCGATTGCGGTCCCGCGTCGGCTAGTTGCAGGGTGAGGGCCTGGTCGGCGTAGGTCAGGCGCGCCACTTTGTCGGCGGCGAACGGCAGGGCCTGCGCCGCGGCGCGCGCCAATGGCAGGAAGTCGCCCGCGCTGGCCGCGCCGCGATTGGCCTGCAGCGCGTCCAGCCCTTGCTGCGCCTGGCGCGCGGGGTCCAGCACGACGGGCAGGTCGGGAAACGCGGCAAGCACCTGGTCGCGCATGCCGTTGCGCAGGGCGTCCGCCTCGGCGCGCAGTTGCGATGCGTACACGTTCAGGCCGGTGATCCACACGACGGCAGCCAGCGCGGCCCAGCGCAAGGCCGGGCGCCAGCGGGACGCGCGCAGGGGCGCGAGCTGCGGCATGGCCAGGGACCACGACGGCGAGGGCGCCTGCCAGCGCGGGTCGGCGGGGTCGCGCAACGGGGCGTCCGACGCCGGCGCCAGGATCTGCGGCGCGATCAGCGCGCGGACGCGCAGGCCCTGCTCGCTGAGCAGTCCCCAGGCGCGCCGCACGGGCTCCTTCGGCGACCAGGCCAGCGCCACGGCGCCGTCCGCGGCGCGAGGGCCGTGGCCCACCGCCAGCGCGTCCAGATCGCTCAGCACCAGCGGCTCCAGCGCGCCGCGCACGGCGGCGCCGAAGTGGGCGCGGGCGACGGCCGGGATCTGCACCGTGGCCGCGATGACGTCGGCCGGATGCAGCACGGCCTCGCAAGCGGCCTGGGGCCAGGCATGGCCCATGGCGCGCAGCGCCAGTTCGCCTTGCCGCGCGCAGCGCCCGCGCCGGTCGAACCACGCATAGGCCAGGGGCGAATCGGCGCCGAATTCTTCCAGCGGGGGCAGCGCGATGCGCAGGGTGTTCTTCAAGGAATCTCTCTCGTCCAGATCGTGTCGGGCGCGGCCGGCGGGGCGCTGCGCACCAGCGCCTGCATCGACACGCGCGCCCGTTCGTAGACCACGGTGCCGCTGGCCAGGAACCAGCCGCTATTGGTGGAGACCGACGGCGCAGGCGTCTTGACGCCCGTGCCCGCCAGCCGGTTGGCGAAATCGCCGGTGTTGTTGAACCAGTTGCCGCGGTCGCGTTCGCCCGCCATGGCGCGCGCCTGGCTGAGCGACAGCCCCGGCACCAGGGCGGCGATGACTTCGGCGGGCGCCGTGTTGACGTTGACGCTGGTGGCCGCCGGCAGCAGCGTCATCGTGCGCCGCAGCGCGTTGCGCATGGGCGGTTCCAGGCCCAGCAGCGCCGCCACTTCGTCCACGCCGCGCGGCAGCGGCGCGCGGGCCTGGGGCGCCTTCCCCGGCGTCGAGGGCGCGTCGGCGGCCTGCACCGGCGGCTGGGCCGACGCCACGATGTCGATCATGCGCGCGGCCAGCGTGTCGGGCAGCTGCAGCGTGTTCAGCAGGCGGCGCAGCACGTCTTCCTGTTCCGGCTGGGGCACGCCGTTGCGCGCCAGGTTGTAGAGGTTGTATTTGCCTTGTTCGTCCTGGACGCCGCCCGAGAACACCGCGACGCGGTCGTCGCCCGGGCGTTCGATGCGCGTGTCCAGCACCGGCGTGGCCCAGATCTGGTCGCCGCGCGTGGTGGGTTCGCGCCGGCCGTGGTCGCGCACGACCAGCCGGGCCCAGTCGATGCCGCCCGCCAGCATGGCGCGCGCCTGCACGCGCGCCAGTTCGTTTTCGACGCGGCGGGTGCTGGCGGTCTGCCGCTGGAACAGGCTGGTGGTCAGCGCCGCCACGATGGCCACGATGATGAGGGCGCTGACGACGGCCGCGCCCCGCTCGCGGCTGGCCTGTGCGGACAAGCGCTTCATGGCAGCTCCAGAATGCGCGTGTAGCGCCGCAGATCGCCGGGAGCGCCCCGTTCGAACGTGATCTCCAGGCCGGTCGGCGCGGTCGCGAGGGATGCGTTGGCGTCCACCCAGCCGGCGCCCGGCACCCACGCGCGCACCGCCAGCGTCCGCACGCCGGCCAGCAGCAGCGCGCCGCCGCTGGCTGCGGGCAGGGGGCTGCGCGGCGCGGACGGGCCGCTGGCGCGCCACAGGCCGTCGGCCCGCACCTGCCATTGGACGCGTTGCCACAAGCCGTTGCCGTCGGGGTCCGGGCGCAGGATTTCCAGGGTCTGGCCGCCCGCCGCGCGCGTCAATAGGCGCAGCCCGCTGCTGAAGGCCACGGTGTCCAGGCCCGGAGAATCGAAGGCGGGGCCCGTGTACGACAGTTCAATGTCGCGCCCCATCTGGCCCAGCGTGCGCACGATGGCGTCGGTGTCCTCGGCCTGCGCGGAGATCAGGTCGCGCGCGCCGGACACGCTGGCCAGCCCGCGCCAGGCCATCAGGCTGACCAGCGCCATCAGCGCCAGCGCCACCAGCACTTCGATCAGTGTGAAGCCAGCCTGGGATTTGCGGGAGCGGCGCATTGTCATCGCAGGCTGGACAGCAGGCCGTCGAGCTGCAGCAGAACGGCGCCTTCGCGCGGGGACGCGGCGTCGTGCACCTTGACGGAGACCTGGCGAAAGCTGCGGTTCATGGAGTTCGTGAAGACCAATTCGCACTGCAGCGCCAGGCCGCCTTGCGGACAGGGTACGGTCTGGGAGCCGGCGCGCGGCAGGGCCTGTTCCAGGCGCAGCTGTGTCAGCGCGTTCTGCGCCGCCAGCAGGGCCAAGGCCTTGTCCTGCAGCGCGCGGTTGTTCGCCGCCATGACGCCGGTGGCGCGCAAGGCGGCGCCCATCGCCACGGCGATGATGGCCAGCGCCACCAGCACTTCGATCAGCGTGAAGCCGCGTTCGCGATTGGACGGACGCGGCGCGTCGGGGCAGGGCTCGGACGGACGCGGGGCGGCGGCGGAGGCTTTATTGGATGTCATAGCGTCCCGCGGCGTCGCGCTGCAGCGTGACTCGCGTTTCTCCCGCGCTGAGTGTCAGCGTCATGGGCGCGGCGACCCATTCGGTGTTGAAGATCAGCGGCCGGTCTGGATCCAGCCGCAACTGCACGGAGCCGGCGGACCAGGACTGCGGACGCAGCACGTCGTCGTGCTCCAGCCGGTCTGGGGGCACGGGGATGTCCTCTTGCGCGGTGGGGCCGGGCGGGCGGCCCTGGCGTTCGAACGACCAGCCCTGGCCGCTGGCGAGCCAGCGGATCGGACGGCCGTCGCTGCGGGCCTCGCTCTGCGCCACGGTGAACGCGTCCGCCAGCCGCTCGGCGTCGCCGCGCAGGCGGTTGTCGCCGCGGCCGATGGACAGGCTTACCATGCTGGCGGCAATGGCCACGATCACCAGCACCACCAGCACTTCGACCAGCGTGAAGCCGCGTTCAGAGTTCCCAGGAGCCGATGTCGGCATCGCCGCTCTCTCCGCCGGGCTTGTTGTCGGCGCCGAACGAGAAGACATCGACGTCGCCTTTGACGCCGGGGCTCAGGTATTGGTAGGGATGGCCCCAGGGATCGTTGGGCAGCTTGTCCAGGTAGCCGCGCCAATTGGGCACGCCATCGGGCTTTTGCGCCAGCGCGCGCAGGCCCTGGGCCGTCGTGGGATAGCGGCCGTTGTCGAGGCGGTATAGCTTGAGCGCCTGCATGATGCCGCCGATGTCCTGGCGCGCGGCGGCCTGGCGAGCCTGGTCGGGGCGGTCCAGCACGCGCGGCACTACCAGCGCGGCCAGAATCCCCATGATCACAATCACCACCATGATCTCAATCAGGGTGAAGCCCTGCTGGCGGGCAAGCCCGCGCGGTAACTGACGCACTTTGCAACTCCGGTCTATCTGTAGAAGCCCGGGATTGTGGACATGAAATATGACAGTAATGCGCGCGCCGCCACGCCTCACTTTTCGCGGGTGATGCCGCCCGGCGCGTCCTGCGCCGCCGGCGTGGCCAGACGGCTCGGGCGGCCCGACTGCTCGACGGTGACGGCGTCGGCCGCGATGTCGCGCAACACGATGCCCGGCGCCACTTCCGCACCGGCGCGCCAGGCCAGCGGCGGCCCGCCGTCGATGCTCAGCACGGCGGCGCCGTCGGGGCCCGCCGCGATCACGCCCAGCACGCTGATCTGCGTGCGCATGGCTTCGTCCTTGCCGAACCACAGCGCCACGGGCGTGTTGTCGGCCGCGCGCGGCGCGGCGGCCGAGACCGCGGGGGGCAGGGAGCCGGGGTTGGGCGCAAGCAGGATGGAGCCCCAGACGCCGACGCCGGCGGCGAGCGCCAGCACGGCGAGGACGCGCAGCGCGGCGGGCGCGGAGGGCAGGGGCAGGCGCAGGGACAAAGGCATGGATGCGGGCGGCGGAGGTTGATGCGACGCGGCCGACTATAGCGGCGTTTCATGACAGCAATGCAATGGGGCTTGGGCTGTCGGCGCCTTGCATCTTGCGCAAAAGAATCCTGATCCAACGATCAGGGTTTCTCTTCTTTGTTTCACGGGTCTTTCACCTTCGGCCGCCACCATGTCGGCCAGCGTAAGAACCCGTTCATGACAAGAGAAGAGAAGCAATGGAATTATTGAATTGGAGAAGATGGTGCGCCATGCTGCTGGCGACCAGCGCATTGGCCGGCTGTGGAGGCAGCGATGACGATGGCGACGACCCCGTCGTTCCGCCGACGCAGCCGCCCGTCACCGAACCCGGGCAGGCCAGCGTCGACAAGGTGCTGTTCATCGGTGTCGACGGCCTGACCTACGACGCGTTGCGCCGCGGCCTGGCCGACAAGTCGCTGGCCAATATCGGCCAACTGACCGCGACCCGCGCCTGGACCGGCGGCGTCACCGGCACGGCGACGCAGCAGCCCACGCTGATCGTGCCGGGCTGGGCCACGCTGCTGACCGGCCAATGGGCCGATGTGCATGGGGTGCGCTCCAACGCGCAAGGCCAGGCGCTGAAGGCGCCCAGCCTGTTCCAGCGCGTCAAGACTGCACAGCCCGAGGCGCGCATCGCCGGCGCGTTCAATTCGCCGCTGGTGGCTGGCCTGCTGGGCACCGACCGCGACGCGGGCTACGTGCAATCGCTGACAGACTGCGCCGGCGTGGACGACTGCGTCGCCTCGCAGGCCCGCGACCGCATCGCCGAAGGCTACGACATGGTCGTCGCGCAGTTCGGCGCGCCGGAGCGCGCCGCGGCCGAGAGCGGCTTCGGCACGACCTATGAAGCCGTCATCCGCCAGACCGACGCCGCCATCGGCGTGCTGGCGAAGCAGCTGGCCGACCGCCGCGCCGATCATCCCAATGAGAATTGGCTGATGGTGGTGGCGTCCAGCCACGGCCTGGACAAGACCGGCGGCAGCGACGGCCTGCCGTTCTCGTCCAGCAAGACCATTCTGCTGGCCGCCAACCAGCCCGTCCTGCTGGGCGGCAGCGCCGACGACGCCGCGTTCGACGGCCTGTGGGATGCCAACTGGTACGCGCTGCCCAGCGCCGCCGACCTGGCGCCCACGGTGCTCGCGCACCTGGACGCGCTGCCGTCGGGCGCAGCCTACGACATGGCCGGCACGTCGCTGACCGAACCCCTGGCGCTGCGCCGCGTCGCCACGCGCACGTCCATGGACAACAAGAGCGTGACTGTGACCTGGGTGCGCGTGGGCGAGCCCGACGGCGACATCGTGGTCAGCCGTGACGGCACGGAAGTCGCGCGCCTGCCCGGCACCGCCACGGAGTACGTGGACACGGGCTTCACGTTCGACACCGAGGGCGTGCACGAACTGGCCTACAGCGTGTCCGCCGGCCATGCGGTCAGCGCCGCGCGCGCCACCGTGGTCTACGCCAAGCCCGTGCCGCTCCTGGCCTCGCTGCGCACCGGACTGACGATGTTCTTCCCGTTCGAGGGCGACGTGGCCGACGTGGCCGCCGGCGGCGGCGCGATCACGCCGTACGACGGCGCGCAGGCGCCTGCCTATGCCGAGCCGGGCGTGTTCGGCAAGAGCTTCAGGAACGAGCGCGGGTCGGCCGCTCTGGGCGCATTCAAGCTGGACTATCCGGCGGGCCTGATGGACAGCGTGCAGGCGTTCACCATCGGCTTCTGGTTCCAGTCCGACGGCACCGCCAACGACCGCTCCATCGTGGGCAACAAGGACTACAACTCCGGCGGCAATCCCGGCATCACCATCGCGCAATGGGCCGGCCCGGAGCTGCGCTTCAACATCGCGGGCGGCGGTAAGCGGGCGGATATCAATGGCGTGAAGTTCACGGCCAATAAGCCGGTCTACATCGCCATGACCATCGACAAGACGGCCAGGACGATGACGGCCTACCGCTACGACAGCGAGCTGGGCTTTGTGCGCACCGTCACGTCCACCGCCACCGCGGGTGTCGACCTTGGCGCCGTGGCCGGCGTGTTCGGTCCGCACATCGGCCTGAATGAAGACGGCAAGGGCACCTACGGCATCTGCTGCGCCGGCACCAAGGGCCCCTACACCATGATTTTTGATGACCTGGCCTTCTGGTCGCGGGCCCTGACCGAGGACGAAGTGAAGTCCCTGGCCCTGTCCGGCAAGTCCGTTTCCGAACTGTTTCCCTGATGTCCCAAGGATAGAAAAGCCATGAGTAAGTCCCTGATCTTGCGCGGTTTCCTGCGCGCCGGCGCGGTGCTGATGCTGACCGCCACCCTGGCCGCCTGCGGCGGCGACGACGGCGGCGATGACGACGCCGGCACGCCGACCAATCCCACCCAGCCCGAGACGCCGACGACGCCCGAGCCCGCCAAGCCCGAACTGCGCTGCGCGCCCTGAGCCGCGCCTTTTGTAGACCACAAGGAAAAGCATCCGTGAAGTTCGAAAAAGACACGATCCACGCCGGCAAGCGCCGCTTCCTGCGCAACGCGGCAGCCTCCACCGCGGGCCTGACCGCGCTGTCGATGTTCCCGCCGGCCATCCGCCGCGCGCTGGCCATTCCCGCCAACAACCGCACCGGCACCATCAACGACGTCGAGCACGTGGTCATCCTGATGCAGGAAAACCGTTCGTTCGACATGTACTTCGGCACGTTCAAGGGCGTGCGCGGCTTCGGCGACCGCATCACCATTCCGCTGCCGCAGAACCGCTCGGTCTGGGAGCAGGCCAACGCGACGCGCGTCGTGATGCCGTATCACCTGGACAGCACGCAGGGCAACGCCCAGCGCGTGGCCGGCACGCCGCATGATTACGTCGACGCGCAGATGGCGTGGGACGGCGGCCGCATGTACCAGTGGCCGCGCTATAAGCAGAACCAGTCGATGGGCTACTACCGCCAGAAAGAGGTGGAGTTCCAGTTCGCGCTGGCCGACGCCTTCACGTTGTGCGACGCCTACCACTGTTCCACCCATGGCGGCACCAACACCAATCGCCTGTTCCACTGGACCGGCACCAACGACCCGCTCGCGCAGGGCAACGGCCCGTCGACGCGCAACCAGTGGGACAGCCTGGGCGCCTCGTCCACCGGCTGGACCTGGAAGACGTACCCGGAACGCCTGCAAGAAAATGGCGTGACCTGGAAGGTCTACCAGAACCTGCCCGAGAACTTCGGCGACAACCCGCTGGCGGGCTTTCAGCAGTACCGCCGCGCCAACGAACTGGCCGGCAACGGCAGCAACGGGGCGCCGTACCCGGCCTGGACGCCCAGCATGGACGCCGCCAATCCCCTGTACAAGGGCACGGCCAACACCATGCCCGACGGCGGCTTCCTGCAGGCCCTGCGCGACGACGCGCTGAATGGCACGCTGCCGCAAGTGTCGTGGATCGTGGCCCCGGCGACCTATTCCGAGCACCCCGGCCCGTCCAGCCCCATCCAGGGCGCCTGGTACATCCAGGAGACCCTGGACGCGCTGACCGCCAATCCGGAGGTCTGGAGCAAGACGGTCCTGTTGATCAATTTCGACGAGAACGACGGCTACTTCGACCACGTGCCGCCGCCCGCCGCGCCGTCGCTGAATGAGGACGGCTCGATGGCCGGCGCCTCCACCGTCAACACCGACCTGGAGCGCCACACGCATGCGTCCGCCCAGGATGCCGCCGACAACCGCGTCTACGGACCGGGTCCGCGCGTGCCGATGTACGTGGTGTCGCCGTGGAGCCGCGGCGGCTGGGTCAATTCCCAGGCGTTCGACCACACGTCGGTGCTGCGCTTCCTGGAAGCCCGCTTCGGCGTGAAGGAAGAAAACATCAGCCCGTGGCGCCGCGCCGTGCTGGGCGACCTGACGTCGGCCTTCAACTTCGCCACGCCGAATGACGAGAAAATGTCGGGTCTGGATATCCTGACCCGCTCGAAGGCGGACCAGGAGCGCACCGCGCAGCAGGCGCTGACTGCCGTGCCGCTGCCGGATCCGTCCACGCAGGCCAACGGCATCCAGGAAAAGGGCATGCGCAACTCCTGCGCCTTGCCATACGAACTGCACACCAGCGGCCGCAGCCAGCCCGCCACCGGCAACATGTGGCTGGTGTTCTCCAACACGGGCAAGCAGGCCGCGGTGTTCCATGTGTACGACCGCCTGCACCTGGACCGCCTGCCGCGCCGCTACACCGTGGAACCCGAAAAGCAGCTGGAAGGCAGCTGGGATGCGGCGGCCGACGGCGGCAAGTACGACCTGTGGGTGCTGGGCCCCAACGGCTATCACCGCCATTTCGCGGGCGACCTGGCGCAGGACCGCACGGCAGAGCAGGATGCCGAGATCCGCGTCTGCTACGACATCGCCAACGGCGACGTCTACGTCAGCTTCATCAATAGCGGCAAAACCGCGTGCACCTTCGAGGTCTCGCCCAACGCCTATTACGCCAACCACGAGCGCTGGTCGTTCACGGTGCCGGCGGGCGGCCAGGTCGAGCAGCATTGGGCCCTGGCGGGCAGCCATGCCTGGTACGACTTCACGGTGCGCCTGGCCGAGGATCCGTCGTGGCTGCGCCGCTTTGCGGGCCGCGTGGAAACCGGCAAGGCGTCGGTGACCGACCCGGCGATGGCCGAGTAGCGCTCAGGCGGCGGTCTGCGGTTCGCGCGCGCGAAAGGCCTGCGCGCACGCTTCGCAGATCGCCGCCGTGATGCCCTGGCGGGCGTGTTCGCGCCGCTCCAGCATGCCGATGGCGCGCGACAGCGGGCCCAGGTCGCCGGGCAGGTGCAGGATCCGCAATTCGGGAATCTGCTGCCAGTTCGAGCCATTGATGAGCGGCAGCAGCGTCACGCCGACCTCCTGGCGGACCAGTTCCACCAGCGTCTCGATGGCGTTGAGTTCCAGGAATTCATTAAGCGGCACCCCCATCCGCCGCAGCAGCCGGTCGATCTGCAGCCCGGTGCGCTGGGTGCGGTCAAAGCGCAGGAAGGGGTTGGCCGCGAGCACCTGGCGGGCGTCCTCGCCGGCCGCCGAGCGCGGCGCGATCACGACCAACTGCTCTTCATATAGCGGGGTCCAGCGGGTGCTGGCCATCTTGCGGCCGGCCTCCACCAGGAAGGCCGCGTCCAGTTCCCCGTCTTCCACCTTGCCAGCGAGTTCGCTGGCCTTGCCCGACAGAATGCGCACGTCCAGCTTGGGATGGGCCTTCTTCAGGCCCGAGATCACCTTGGACAGCGTGCCCATGCAGGACACGATGCTGCCGACCGCGACGGATCCGGCCAGTTCGCCGGGAGCGGTATTCGGCCGCCTGAGTCTGTCGTATAAATCCAGCAAGTGCTTGATTTCGGGAAGCAATTCCCGGCCGGCCGCGTTCAGGATGGCCAGCCGTCCGCTGCGGTCGAAGAGTTCGCGCCCCAGCTCGGCCTCCAGCGTGCGCATCTGGAAGCTCACCGCGGCTTGCGTCAGGGCTACCTGCTCGGCCGCCTCGGAGAAAGAGCCGTGGTGCGCGACCGCCAGAAACGTGCGTAGAAAACGGATCGTACTCATAAAATTTTCTTTTATGACGGAACAAAAAATCAAATTGATTTAATTAGACCACGGGAGTAACTTCGCCCGCTTAACCCGTTATGAGACCTGCGACATGAAATCCTTCGACTGGGGCAACCCGTATCCCTCCGTCCGCATCCCGCTGTTCGCCCGCAACGTGGTCTCCACGTCGCACCCTCTGGCGGCCCAGGCGGGGCTGCGCATGCTGCTCAAGGGCGGCAACGCCGTGGACGCCGCCATCGCGGCCGCGGCCACGATCGTTCTGGTCGAACCCGTCTCGTGCGGCCTGGGCGGCGACTGCTTCGCCATCGTCTGGGACGGCAAGGAACTGCACGGCCTGAACTCCTCGGGCGTGGCGCCGGCCGCCTGGAACACCGAATACTTCAAGCGCAAGTACGGCACGGGCCCCAACGGCCTGGCCATCCAGCCCAAGCGCGGCTGGGACTCGGTGACCGTCCCCGGCGTGGTGGCCGGCTGGGCCGCACTGCATGAAAAGCTGGGCAAGCTGCCGTTCGAGCAGCTGTTCGAACCCGCCATCGAGATCGCCGAGCGCGGCTATGCCGTGCCGCCGGTGGTGGCGCACAAGTGGGCCGCCGCCGCCGACGAACTGAAGTCGCAGCCGGGCTATGCCCAGGCCTTCCTGCCCGAAGGCCGCGCGCCCAAGGTCGGCGAACACTTCCGCTTCCCCGACGCCGCCAACACCCTGCGCCGCATTGCAGAATCCAAGGGCCGCGACTTCTACGAGGGCGAGCTGGCCGAACGCATCGCCGCCTTCAGCAAGGAATGCGGCGGCGCGATGACGCTGGAAGACCTGCGCGGCTACCGCCCGGAATGGGTCAAGCCGATCTCCAAGTCGTACCGCGGCTACGAGCTGCACGAGATTCCGCCGAACGGGCAGGGCATCGCCGCCCTGATCGCGCTGGGCATCGTCGAACGCTTCGATATGTCCGATATTCCGGTGGACTCGGTGCAGTCGCAGCACATCCAGATCGAAGCCATGAAGCTGGCTTTTGCCGACCTGTACAAGTACGTGGCCGACCCGCGCGCCATGCAGGTCACGCCGGAACAGATGCTGTCCGACGCCTACCTGGACAGCCGCGCCAAGCTGATCCGCCTCGACCAGGCCACCCACTTCGAGGCCGGCCGCCCGCACGCCGGCGGCACCATCTACCTGACCGCCGCCGATGAGAACGGCATGATGATCTCGTTCATCCAGTCCAACTACATGGGCTTCGGTTCGGGCGTGGTCGTGCCGGGCACCGGCATCAGCATGCAGAACCGCGGCGTGGGCTTCTCGATGGATCCCAAGTCCGCCAACGTGGTCGAAGGCGGCAAGCGCCCGTTCCACACCATCATCCCGGGCTTCCTGACGCGCGGCGGCAAGCCGGTCATGAGCTTCGGCGTGATGGGCGGCGACATGCAGCCGCAGGGCCACATGCAGACCGTGGTCCGCATGATCGACTATCACCAGAACCCGCAGGCCGCGTGCTGCGCGCCGCGCTGGAAGGTCAACCGCGACTTCACGCTCGACATCGAGACCAATATGCAGGCTTCCACCATTGCGGGCCTGAAAGACCTCGGGCATGCTTTGAAGTCCGTTGACGATCCGTACATGGACTTCGGCGCCGGCCAGTTCATCTGGCGCATGTCCGAAGCAGACAACGAACTGGGCTATGTCGCCGCCAGCGACAGCCGTCGCGACGGCCAGGCGGTGGGCTTCTAACTATCCGGCCATGCAGCCACAAGGGGAAAAAACACAAATGAAACGCTTTGCCTTGACCTTCGGCGCCAGCCTCCTGGCGCTGGCCGCCGGCGCCGCCAGCGCCCAGAACCTCCGGATCGGCCTGCAGGAAGATCCGGACGTGCTGGACCCGCACCGCGCCCGCACCTACGTGGGCCGCATCGTGTTCACGTCGTTGTGCGACAAGCTGGTGGACATTGATCCCAAGCTGCACTTCGTGCCGCAGCTGGCCACCTCGTGGTCGTTCAGCGACGACAACAAGGTGCTGACCTTCAAGCTGCGCGAAGACGTGCTGTTCCACGACGGCAGCAAGTTCGACGCCGCGGCCGCCAAGGCCAACCTGGAACGGGCCATGAGCCTGCCCGACAGCCTGCGCAAGGGTGAACTGCGCTCGGTCGCCAAGGTCGACGCGCCCGACGCCGGCACCCTGGTGCTGACGCTGAAGGCGCCGGACGCCACGCTGCTGGCCCAGCTGTCCGACCGCGCCGGCATGATGCTGTCGCCCAAGACGTTCTCGGACGACGTCGCCGCCGTGGGCCGCAAGCCGGTCTGCTCAGGCCCGTACAAGTTCGTCGAACGCATCCAGAACGACCGCATCGTCCTGGAAAAATTCGACCAGTACTACGACGCCAAGGACTACGCCTTCAAGCGCCTGACCTTCCTGCCCATTCCGGACACCACCGTGCGCCTGTCCAACCTGCGCGCCGGAGACCTGGACATGCTGGAACGCCTGAATCCGTCAGACGCGCCGCAGGTCAAGAACGACGCCAGCCTGACGTTCGCGCCGGTGGCGGGCCTGGGCTTCCAGCAGTTCATGTTCAACGTCGGCAACGGCAAGCGCGCCGAAGACAATCCGTTCAAGAACAAGCTGGTGCGCCAGGCGTTCCAGCTGGCGCTGGACCGCAACGCCATCAACGACGTGGCCGGCGGCGGCATCTTCGAACCCGCGCAGCAGCCGTTCCCGCCCGCCAGCCCCTACCACAGCGACAAGTTCCCCGTGACCAAGCGCGACGTGGCCAAGGCCAAGAGCCTGCTCAAGCAGGCGGGCTTCGACCGCGTGAAGGCCGAACTCGTGTTCGGCAACAACACCACCACCTCGTCCATCGCGGAAATCGTCCAGGCCATGGCGGCCGAGGCGGGCTTCGACCTGTCCTTGCGCCCCACGGAATACGCCGCGCTGCAGAAGGAAGCGTCGGGCGGCAACTTCCAGATCGTGATGCTGGGCTGGTCCGGCCGGGTCGACCCCGACGGCAACATCCATGCCTTCGTGACCTGCAAGGGCGCGCTGAACGACGGCCACTACTGCAATCCGCAGGTCGACAATCTGCTGAACGAGGCCCGCGCCGTGACCGACGAAGCCAAGCGCAAGGTCATCTACGACCAGGCGCAGGCCATCATCCAGGACGAATTGCCCGGCGTCTACAACTACTATCAGCCGTGGCCCTTCGTGATGGGCAAGAAGGTCAAGGGCTTCACGCCCTACCCGGACGGTATGATCCGCCTGAAGGGCGTGACGTTCGCGCAGAAGTAATGAAGGCGCGGCAATCGCCCGCCGCGCCAGCCGGACGCGCCTGCGCGTCCGGTTGTTGTTTGCGGCGGACGCGCGTTGCGCCCGATCCGGCCGGCGTCGTCCGTCGTTTCAGTCTTACGGTTTCCCCACATGCTTAAACTCATCTTGCGCCGCGTGATCGTCGCGATACCGACACTGATACTGGTGTCGATGATCGTCTTCATGCTGCAGAAAATCCTGCCCGGCGATCCGGTGCTGACCCTGGCCGGCGAAGAGCGCGACCCGGCCGTGCTGGACTACCTGCGCGACAAATACCGCCTGAACGACCCGCTGCCGATGCAATACGCGGCCTGGGCCGGCCAGGTCCTGCAAGGCGACCTGGGCAAGTCCCTGCGCACCGACGTGCCCGTCACGACGCTGATCGCGCAGAAGCTGCCCGTGACGCTGCAACTGGCCGCCATGGCCATGTTCTTCGCGCTGCTGGTGGGCATCCCCATGGGCATCGTCGCCGCCGTGCGCAAGGGCAAGCCCGTAGAAATGGGCGCCAACATCGCTGCGCTGTCGGGCATGTCCATCCCCAACTTCTGGCTGGGCATCATCCTCATCATGGTCGTGTCGGTGCAGTGGAAGCTGCTGCCGGCCTCGGGCTACGTGTCGCCGTCTGAAGACTTCTGGCTGTCCATCAAGACCATGCTGATGCCTTCGCTGGTGCTGTCCACCGCGATAGCCGCCTACCTGATGCGGCATACGCGCTCGTCCATGCTGGAGGCGCTGTCCGCGGACTACGTGCGCACCGCCCGCGCCAAGGGCGTGTCGCCGCGCAGCGTGGTGCTGCGCCATGCGCTGCGCAATGCGCTGATGCCCATCGTCACGCTGGTGACGCTGCTGTTCGGCGAACTGCTGGCGGGCGCGGTGCTGACGGAACAGGTCTTTACGATCCCGGGCTTCGGCAAGCTGGTCGTGGACGCCGTGTTCACGCGCGACTACGCGGTGGTGCAGGGCGTGGTGCTCTGCGTGGCGGTGGGCTTCATCCTGATGAACCTGCTGGCCGACATCCTGTACATCCTGGTCAATCCCCGCCTGAGGCACTCATGAGCGCAATTCCTGCAACGGCCGCAGCCGTCACGCCGCCCCGCAGCCGCAATCGCGCCTGGGGCAAATTCAAGCGCAACCACATCGCGATGCTCGGCCTGACCATCGTGCTGTTCTTCGTGGCGGTGGCCATCCTGGCGCCGCTGATCGCCAGCCACGACCCCCTGCAAACCAGCTTTACCAGCATCCGCAAGGCGCCGTCGGCCAACTTCTGGCTGGGCACGGACGAACTGGGCCGCGACATCTACAGCCGCATGATCTACGGCGCGCGCGCCTCCCTGATGGCGGGCCTGGTGTCGGTGCTGATCGCGCTGGTCGTGGGCGTGCCCTTCGGCCTGGCCGCGGGCTATTTCGGCGGCTGGACCGACAGCATCATTTCGCGCGCCACCGAGGCGCTGCTGGCGATCCCGTTCCTGATCCTGGCCATCGCCCTGGCCGCGTTCCTCGGGCCCAGCCTGACCAATGCGATGATCGCCATCGGCGTGTCCGCGGCGCCCAAGTTCATCCGGCTGACGCGCGGGCAGGTGCTGGCGGTCAAGAATGAAGACTACGTCCAGAGCGCCCGCGCGCTGGGCGCGTCCGACCTGCGCATCATCGGCCGGCACGTGTTCCCCAACGTGATGCCGCCGCTGATCGTGCAGGCCACCATCACGATCGCCACGGCCATCATCGCCGAGGCCAGCCTGTCGTTCCTGGGCCTGGGCCTGCAGCCGCCGACGCCGTCGTGGGGCTCGATGTTGAACACGGCCAAGAACTTCATGACCCAGGCGCCCTGGATGTCGATCTTCCCCGGATCGGCCATTTTCCTGGTGGTGCTGGGCTTCAATCTGCTGGGCGACGGGCTGCGCGACGCGCTCGATCCGCGTCAGGAAAAGTAATCACTATGGCAACCATGGATCCCAAGCGCGTCGTGCAGGTCAATGACCTGACGGTGCGATTCAAAACGCCCGAACGCACCGTGGAAGCGGTGCGCAATGTGTCCTTCCACGTCGACCGCGGCGAAACCCTGGCCATCGTGGGCGAGTCCGGTTCGGGCAAGTCCGTGACCTCGCTGGCGCTGATGCGCCTGGTCGAATACGGCGGCGGCCGGATCGTCAATGGCGGCATGCTGCTGCGCCGGCGCAGCGGCGACGTCCTGGACCTGGGCAATGCGCCCGATTCGACGCTGCAACGTGTGCGCGGCGCCGACGTGGCCATGATCTTCCAGGAGCCGATGACGTCGCTGAACCCCAGCTTCACGGCGGGCAACCAGATCGCCGAGGCCCTGCAATTGCACCAGGGCCTGGACGCGGCGGCGGCCCGGGCGGAGACGCTGCGCATGCTGGAACGCGTGCGCATCCCCGAGGCGCGGGCCATTCTGGACCGCTACCCGCACCAGCTGTCCGGCGGCATGCGCCAGCGCGTGATGATTGCGATGGCGCTGTCCTGCAAGCCGCAGCTGCTGATCGCCGACGAGCCGACGACCGCGCTGGACGTGACCATCCAGGCCCAGATCCTGCAATTGATCCGCCAGCTCCAGGAAGAAATGGACATGGGCGTGATCTTCATCACGCACGACATGGGCGTGGTGGCGGAAGTGGCCGACCGCGTGCTGGTCATGTACCGCGGCGACAAGGTGGAAGAGGGCGGTTCCGACGAGATCTTCGCGCGGCCGCAGCACCCCTACACCCGCGCGCTGCTGTCGGCGGTGCCGCGCCTGGGCGCGATGCACGGCACGGACGAGCCGGCGCCGTTCCCGCTCCTGAAAGTGGACGAAGCCGTCCGCGTGCCGGATCCGGCCAAGCTGGTGGACAACCCGGTGGCGGTCCCGTCCACGGTGCGCCGCGAGAACGGTCCGGTGCTGAAGGTGCGGGACCTGACCACCAGTTTCGACATCACGGGCGGCATCCTGGGACGGGTGCAGAAGCGCGTGCATGCGGTCGAAAAGGTCAGCTTTGACCTGTATCCCGGCGAGACGCTGTCGCTGGTGGGCGAGTCGGGTTGCGGCAAGACCACGACGGGCCGGTCGCTGCTGCAGCTGGTCAAGAGCAAGGGCGGGTCGATCGAATTCGACGGCAAGAATATCGGCGCGCTGCGCGGCAGCGCGATGCAGACGCTGCGCCAGCACATCCAGTTCATTTTCCAGGATCCGTTCGCGTCGCTGGATCCGCGGATGACGGTGGGCTATTCGATCATGGAGCCGCTGCTGATCCACAAGGTGGCGCGCGGCAAAGAGGCGCAGGACCGCGTGCGCTGGCTGATGGACAAGTGCGGGCTGCTGCCTGAAATGATCGACCGCTATCCGCATGAGTTCTCGGGCGGGCAGCGCCAGCGCATCTGCATTGCGCGCGCGCTGGCCTTGAATCCCAAGGTGGTGATCGCGGACGAGTCGGTGTCGGCGTTGGACGTGTCGATCCAGGCGCAGATCGTGAACCTGCTGCTGGACCTGCAGCGCGAGCTGGGGGTGTCGTTCCTGTTCATTTCGCACGATATGGCGGTGGTTGAGCGGGTGAGCCACCGGGTGGCGGTGATGTACCTGGGCCAGATCGTCGAGATCGGGCCGCGCCGGGCGATCTTCGAGAACCCGCAGCATCCCTACACGAAGAAGCTGATGGCGGCGGTGCCGATCGCGGATCCGCAGCGGCGCCATCGGGAGCGGTCATTGCTGGTGGATGAGATTCCCAGTCCGATGCGGAAGGTGGGGGATGCGCCGCTGGTGGAGCCGCTGGTGGCCGTGGGGGAGGGGCATTTTGTGGCTCGACATGCGGTTGGGGTTTATTGAGGCGGCTGGTTGCTGATTGCTGGTTGCTGGCGGCTGATGCTGCTTTGCTGTCGGGTCTTGTTCTTGCTGGCTGGCTAGCTGGATTGTTTGCTGGCGCAGGGCTGGGTTCTTGGGCCGCGGCCGGCGGCGGGGCGGGGGTGAGCGAGGGGCAA
>NZ_AGUF01000013.1 GCF_000236785.1 Achromobacter arsenitoxydans SY8
ACGTTGCCTCATTTGCTAGCCGGGCGTCTTAAGAACTCAGACCGACGCGAAACGCATCACCCCCGCAGCACAGCCTCCCGAGCCTCCTGATACTCCACCTCCAGCTGCCCCACCAACTCCCCCACAGCCAGAATCTCCTGCGCAGCCCCCACGCCCTGCCCGGCGCTCCACACATCCTTCCAGGCCTTGGGCCGGGAACTCTTGTCCATATTGGCCGCCGGCTTCACCCCATTGCCGGCCAAAACCACAGGATCCAGCCCCGCCGCCACGATGCTGGCCGACAGATAATTCGCCGGCACCCCGGAGAAATAAGGCGTGTAAGTCACATCCGCCGCCTGCGCCGCCAGCACCATCTCCCGGTAGGCATCCCCCGCCAGCGACTCCTGCGTCGCGATGAAGCGCGTGCCCATGTACGCAAAATCGCACCCGAGGATCTGCGCCGCCAGAATGTCTTTGCCGTGGCTGATGCAGCCCGACAGCGCCAGCGGCCCGTCGTAGAACGCTCGGATCTCGTTGACCAGCGCGATCGGATTGACCTGGCCCGCGTGGCCGCCCGCGCCAGCCGCGACCAGGATCAGGCCGTCGGCGCCGGCGTCCAGCGCGCGCTTGGCGTGCCGCACGTTCGTCACATCGTGATAGACCAGCCCCCCGTAGGCGTGCGCCGCCTTCACCACCGCCTCTGGCGCATGCAGCGACGTAATCAGCAGCGGCACGCGACGCTCCGCGCAGATCGCCAGATCGCCCTGCCAGCGCGGATTGCTGGGATGGACGATCAGGTTCACGCCGTAGGGCGCCACCTTGGCGGCCGGGTCGGCGCTGCGCCTCGCAGCAAGGCCGTCCTCGATCCGCGTGATCCATTCGTGCAACTGCTCCTGCGGACGCGCGTTCAACGACGGAAAAGTGCCGATGATTCCCGCCGCGCATTGCGCCACCACCAGTTGCGGTCCTGAGACCAGGAACATCGGGGCGCCGATGACCGGCAGGCGGGTCTGGGCGCGCAGCGCGAGCAGGGGATTCATCGTGGGTGCTCCGGTAAAGGTCAGTTGGCCTGAATGTTGGCGCTCTGGATCACGTCCGACCACAGCGCATACTCGCGGTCGATGCGCGCCTGCAAAGCCTGGGAATCGCCTGAATTGATGGTGTAGCCGCCCTCGGTCATAGCCTGGCGGAAGGCGGGATCCTTCGACACCTCGCCCAGCGCGCGGGTCAGGCGCGCCGACACCGCGTCGGGCAGCTTCTTCGGTCCGACCAGCGCGTACCAGCCCACCACCTCGTAGTCCTTCATGCCGGCCTCCATCATCGTCGGCACCTCGGGCAGCTCGGGATTGCGGGTCTTGGACGTCACGGCCAGCGCGCGCGCCTTGCCGCTCTTGATGAAGGGAATGGCCGTGCTGGTGATATCGAACATGAACGTCACCTTGCCGCTAACCACGTCCATCATGGCGGGCGAATTTCCGCGGTACGGCACGTGCAGCATGGGCGCCTGGGCCTGCTTCTTCAGCAGCTCCGCCGACAGGTGATTCGACGCCCCGATGCCGGCCGACCCGAACGACACAGCGTCCGGATGCGCCCGGGCATAGGTGACCAGTTCTCCCACGTTCTTCGCCGGAATCTGCGGGCCGATCAGGAGCACATTCGCGTAGTCGACCACCAGCCCGATCAGCGAGAAATCCTTGCGCGGATCGAACAGGGTGCTGCGCTGCACCTGCGGCGACATGGTCAGGGTGGGACTGGCGGCAAAGCCCAGCAGATAGCCGTCGGGCGCAGCCTTGGCGGTGGCGTCGGACGCGATCATGCCGCTCGCGCCGGCGCGGTTCTCCACCACGACGGTCTGGCCCAGCTTGTCGCCCAGGTACTTGGCGAAGACGCGCGCCGTCGTGTCCACGGGACCGCCCGGCGCGTAGCCCACCAGCAGGCGGATCGGCCGTTCGGGATAGGCTTGTGCCCAGGCGCTTTGGGTGGCGGCCAGTGCGGCCACGGCCGAGGCCGCGGCGATCAGGTTCTTGATGTTCACGCTCTTGTCTCCTAGTGCATGGGTGGCCGGTCGTGGAGCGGAACGCCTGTCCGCGCCTACGCCAGCCTTTCTTTCAGCGGCTGCTTCAGGATCTTGCCGCTGACGGTGGTGGGTATTGATTCGATGGGAATGATTCGCGCCGGCCGCTTGTACGGCGCAAGCTGGGCGCGCAGGTGCAGCATCAGCAGGTTGGTGTCTACCGTGGCGCCCGGCATCGCCTCGACAAAGGCGATGACCTCTTCGTTGTGGTCGGCGGTATCGCGGCCCACCACGGCGGACAGGCGCACGCCCGGAAAGGCGTTGATGACGGATTCGACCTCGATCGGATAGACGTTGAACCCCGAGCGGATGATCAGGTCCTTCGAGCGTCCCGCGATGAACAGCGCGCCGCTGGCGTCGACATAACCGATATCGCCCGTGTTGAGCCACCCGCCGGGCAACAGCGCCAGCGCGGTCTGTTCGGGATTGCGGTAGTAGCCCAGCATGACCCCGGGGCCGCGGATCAGGATGTCGCCGCGTTCGCCGGGCGTCGGGGCGGCGTCGGGATTGCCGATGCGCATCTCGACGCCGTCCACGGCATGGCCGGACGAGCAGTCGTCGCGCGGCGCATCTATGTTGGTGATGAACATGGACCCGGCATATTCGGTGATGCCGTAGCCGTGGTGCATCGGCATGCCGAAGTAGCGCTCGGCGTCGCGCTTCTGCGTGGGGTCCAGCGCGGCGCCGCCCGTGTAGATGTAGCGCAGGGCGGGCGCGCGCAGTTCCGCGCGGGGCGGCGCCGCGGCCATCATGCGGCTGAACATGGTCGGAACGCCCTGCAGGATGCTGACGCCGGGATGCGCCAATGCCTTGAACACGTCGTCGGCGTCGAACCGGCTGCGCAGCACCAGGCTGGCCCCGGCGTACAGCGTGGCCATCAGCACGGTGGCGATGCCGAAGATGTGCGACATGGGCAATGCCGCGTAGCCGATGTCCTGCGGGGTCAACCGGCGCGACGCCGCCGACACGCGCGCAAAGTGCACCAGGCCGCGGTGCGGCACCATCACGCCCTTGGGCGCGCCCGTCGTGCCGGACGTGTAGATCACGGTGGCGACCTGGTCCGCCAGAACTCCAGTTTCCGCATGCGTGGGCGAGGCCGCGCGCGCGGCCTGGATGCCGGGCCCCCATACGGACTCGTCGGCGCCGGCGGCGCCGGCGGCGACGGCATGGGCCGCGGCCGCGGACGAGACGCCCGTGGTGTACAGCAGCAATTCGGGCTGCGCGTGCTGGCGGATGTTGTCGACTTCACGCGCGGACAGGCGGGCATTCACACCCACCGGCCACGCGCCCGCCAGGCCGCATCCGAACAGCGCCGCGATCATCGCCGCGCAGTTCTCGCCCACCATCATCACGCGATGGCCGGGTTGCACGCCCTGGGCGCGCAACCAGTCCGCCGTGTCCTGCACGCGCCGCCATAGCTGGCCGTAGGTAAGCGTGCCGCCGCCTTCCTCGTACAGACAGATGGCGTCGGGCTGCCTGCGCGCCTGCAGCGCCAGGATTTCGTGGATGCGGGTGATGGATTCTGCTTGGGACATGGATGTTGCGTTAATGATCAAAGCGTGGCCTGGGTGCCCAGGATGGCGGTGGACTGGCTGGACAGCGTACCGCCGTTTCCATGCACCAGCGCAAGCTGGGCGTCGGCGACCTGCCGCGCGCCGCACTCGCCGCGCAGCTGGCGCACCGCTTCGATCATGATGAAGACCCCGTACATGCCCGGATGCACGCAGCACAGGCCGCCGCCGTTCGTGTTCACGGGTAGCCTGCCGCCGGGCGCGATCGCGCCGTCCGCGATGAAATCCTTGCCTTCGCCCTTGGCGCAGAAGCCCAGGTCTTCCAGGAACAGCAGCGTATTGATGGTGAAGGCGTCGTAGAGTTCGACGACGTCGATGTCCCGGGGCGCCACGCCGGCCATCGCGAATGCCCGGCTGCCGGATTCGGCGGCGGCGGTCACGGTCAGGTCTTCCATCGAGGAAATCTGCCGGTTCCACACCGCCGTGGCGTTGCCCAGCACATAGACCGGCGGGCGCGGCAGATCGCGTGCGCGGTCGGCGCGCACCAGCACGTAGGCGCCCGCGCCGTCGGTGACCAGGCAGCAGTCGCGCACGCTGAGGGGGTCGGACACCATGCGCGCCGACAGGATCTGGTCCAGCGTGGCCGGCTCGCGCAACTGCGCTTCGGGATTCAATTGCGCCCATTGGTTCGCGGCCAGGGCCACCCGCGCCAGGTCTTCGCGCCGCGTGCCGTACTGGTGCATGTGGCGCGCCGCCGCCAGCGCATACGATGACAGCGGGCTGAGCGGATCGTAGGGGGTCTCGTAGGGCTGAGGGTCGAACTGCTTGCGGACCCGGCCGATCTCGGCGCGGCTCAGCGTGGACGTGCGCTGGGTGCTGCCGTAGCAGACCAGCACGGCGTTGCACTGGCCGGACGCCAGCGCGTGCAGCGCGGGCATCAGGTGCGCCACGAAACTGGAGCCGCCCAGCATGGTGCTGTCGATGAACGTGGGGCGGATGCCCAGGTGCTCGATGACCGGCATGGCCCACATCGGGGCGGCGACGCTGGCCGTGCAGATGCCGTCGATGTCGCGCATGGTCAGGCCCGCGTCCGCCACGGCGCGTTGCGCGGCCTGGACCAGGATTTCCATTTCGGTGTAGCCCGCGGCCTGTCCCAGGCCGGCGTGGCCCACGCCGGCCACCGCCACGGCGCCGCGCAGATCTTTCAGCGTCATGGCGCCTCCTTGTTGGGTACGAAGACGACCAGCCCGCGCCCGTCTTGCTGCACCACCTGGGCGCGCACGCCCATGCCGATGCGCACCGCGTCCGGCGCGACGCCTTCCACGCGGCTCATGAGCCGCACGCCTTCCTGCAGGTCGATCAGGGCCACGTTGTAGTCGCCGCCCGCGTCGGGCTTGCGCCGCACCACGGTGGTGGAATAGACGGCGCCGCGTCCGTCGGGCGTGATCCAGGAAAGCTTGTCCGCGCCGCAGTGCGGGCAGAGCATCCGGGGGTAGAACACGGCGCGGTCGCAGCCGGCGCATTGCTGGATAAGAAAACGTCCGTCGTCGAGCGCCTGGCGGTACTGCGCCTCGACGCCGTGCGACACGCTTTCCGTCTGATCGGGAGCAGTCATGGCGGGATGGGATTCCAGTGTTGGCGAAACAGGCCCTAGTGTCCGCAGTGCCGCCGGCTTCGGCCATTCTTCATTGCTGAAGCAGGACTTTTGCCAATCCGTAGTGGGCGGCTTTCCCTACACGCTGTGCGAAGCCCGTCTTCGGAAGAGGCAGATTGCCCGGGCGTGCGGGCCGTGGCTAGATATCGGGCAAAGGAGGTGGACCATGAACCTGACCTGGACGCCGCAAGAGCGCCAATTCCGTGAAGAAGTGCGGGCCTTCGCCGCCGCCAGCCTGCCGGACGACATCCGCGCCAAGGTGCAGCGGCACCAGCGGCTCGAACGCGATGACTACGTGCGCTGGCACAACATCCTGGCCGATCAGGGCTGGGGCGCGCCCAACTGGCCGGTGGAATACGGCGGCACAGGGTGGAATGCGCTGCAGCGCCTGATCTTCGAGGTCGAGTGCTTCAAGGCGGGCGCGCCGCGGCTGCTGCCGTTCGGCCTGTCCATGATCGGTCCCGTGCTGATGAAATACGGCAGCGCCGACCAGAAAGCGCGCCTCCTGCCGCGCATGATCCGCGTGGAAGACTGGTGGTGCCAGGGCTATTCCGAACCGGGATCGGGGTCCGATCTGGCGTCGCTGAAGACGCGGGCCGAGCGCGACGGCGACGGCTACGTCGTCAACGGCCAGAAGACCTGGACCACGCTTGCCCAGTACGCCGACTGGATGTTCTGCCTGGCGCGCACCGATCCCGACGCCCGCGCCCAGCGCGGCATCTCGATGCTGCTGCTGGACATGCGCGATCCCGGCGTCACCGTGCGGCCCATCCGCACCCTGGACGGCGGCCACGACGTCAACGAGGTCTGGCTCGAGAACGTGCGGGTGCCGGCCGCCAATCTGGTCGGTGAAGAGAACCAGGGCTGGACCTACGCCAAGTACCTGCTCGGCCACGAGCGCACCGGCATCGCCGGCCTGGGTCATTGCCACCGCGAACTCGGCATCCTGAAAGACATGGCGGCGCGCGCGCAGTCGCGCGGCAGGCCGCTGCTGGCGGACAGCCGGATGCGCGACCGCATCTCGCGCATCGAGGTCGACATCATGGCGCTCGAAATGCTGCTGCTGCGCGTGGCCTCCGCCAATGACGGCTCGCCGGGCCCGGAGGCGTCGGTGCTGAAGATCCGCGGGTCCGAGATCCAGCAGGACCTGGCGATGCTGCAGATGGAGATCGCGGGCCCGGAATCCTGGCCCTACGATCCCGACTGGCTGGTCGCCGGCAACGACTTTCACGGGCCCGGACCCGAGATGGCCGCCGCCGCGGGCGCGGGCTACGCCGATATGCGCAAGACCTCGATCTACGGCGGCACGACCGAAGTGCAGAAAGGCATCATCGCCCGCCTGGTGCTGGGCCTGTAGGCCCGGCGCGCAACCGCACAGGAACACGACGCATGGATTTCATCTACACGGAAGAACAGCGCATGCTGGCCGACAGCCTGCGCCGCCTGGTGGACCAGGCATGGACCTTTCCCCAGCGCCGCGCCCGGCAGGCCGCCGGCAAGCTTGACGGACAGGCCTGGAGCGCGCTGGCCGAGCTGGGCGTGCTGGGCCTGAACATCTCGCAGGATCATGGCGGCTTCGGCGAAGTGCCGGCCAGCCTGCTGCCGGTGCATGTCGAACTCGGCCGCGGGCTGGTGTCCGAGCCGGTCATCCCCAGCGCCGTCATGGGCGCCGCGCTGCTCGACGCCTGCGGCGACGCGGCTCGCGCCGAGTGGCTGCCCGCCATCGCTGCGGGCGAGGCCATCGTCAGCGTCGCCTGGCAGGAGCCCGGACGCCGCTATGATGCGGCCCCGCAGGGCTGCCGCGCCGCGCGCACCGCCGAGGGCTGGCGGCTGGACGGCGCCAAGCACCTGGTGTGGCATGGCGCAGCCGCCACCGCCTGGTTCATCAGCGCGCGCGGCGACGACGGCCAGACGCTGCTGCTGGCCGTGCCCGCGGACGCGGCGGGCGTACGCATTACCGACACGCCCACGCTGGACGGCGCGCGCTGCGCGCGGCTGGACCTGGACGCGGTCAGCCTGCCCGCCGGCGCCCTGCTGGCCGAAGGCGAGGCCGCCGGCGAGGCCCTGGCGCAGGCGCTGCAATGGGGCACCGCTGCGTTGTGCGCACATGCGGCGGGCGCCATGGACCGCCTGCTGGAAATCACCGTCGACTACCTGAAGACGCGCAAGCAGTTCGGCCAGCCCCTGGCGTCCTTCCAGGCCCTGCAGCACCGCCTGGCCGAGATGCTGGTGGCCAAGGAACTTGCCCTGTCGATGGCCTACGTGGCGGTGGCGGCCCTGACCGAATCCGACGCCGCGCAGCGGCGCCGCATGATCGCGTCGGCCAAGCTCGAAGCCGCGCGCGCGGGCCGGCTGGTGGCGCAGATGGCGGTGCAGCTGCACGGCGGCATGGGCATGACGGACGAACTCGAAGTGGGCGACTATTTCAAGCGCCTGACGGTCGTGGACCAGCTGCTGGGCGACACCGCCGAGCAACTGGCAGTACTGGAGGAACTGGCATGAACGCCAACACCGCGGAATTCACGCAGATCCGCTTCACGCTGGAGCGCGGCGTGGGCGTCATCACGCTCAACCGGCCCGAGCGCATGAACAGCTTTACCGAAGTGATGCACGGCGAGCTCGCCCGGGCGCTGGACATTCTTGAGGCCGACGCCGGCTTGCGCGGCCTGGTGATCACCGGCGCCGGCCGCGGATTCTGCGCCGGCCAGGACCTGGGCGAACGCAAGCCGGCGCAGGACGGCACGCGCCGCGATCTGAGCCTCATGCTTGAAAAATGCTATCGCCCGCTCATCAACCGGCTGCGCGCCTTGCCCGTGCCCGTGGTGTGCGTGATGAACGGCGTGGCGGCGGGCGCGGGCGCCAGCCTGGTGCTGGCCTGCGACGTGGTGTACGCCGTGGAGTCGGCCCGCTTCGTGCAGGCGTTCAGCAAGATCGGCCTGCTGCCGGACGCGGGCGGAACCTGGTTCCTGCCGCGCCTGGTGGGTTCGGCGCGCGCGATGGGGGCGGCCCTGTTCGGCGAATCGGTGTCCGCGGCGCAGGCCGAGTCCTGGGGCCTGATCTGGCGGGTGGTGCCCGATGCGGCGCTGCCGGACACGCTGCAACAGGTGCAGGACACGCTGGCCGCGGGCCCCACGCGCGCCTACGCGGCCACCAAGGCGGCGCTGCATGCGTCCAGCGGCAACACACTGGCGCAGCAGTTCGATCTGGAATGCAGCCTGCAGCGCGAACTCGGCTACACCGACGACTACCTGGAAGGCATGCGGGCGTTCGCCGAAAAACGGCCGCCCGCGTTTTCCGGAAAGTGACGCGCGCGCCGGCTCAGGGCGCGCGCGGCGATTGGATCTGTTCGATCAGTTCGCGCGCGCAGCCGGGCAGGGCGTCGATGTCCCGCACCAGCAGCTTGCGTTCGCGCACCACCCAGGGTTCGTCCAGCTCGACGACGCGCAGCGTGGTGTCCGCGCCATAGCGGCGGGCGGCCGAATCGGGAATGACGCCGACGCCGACGCCCGCCTGCACCATGCGGCAGATCGAATCGAAGCTGTAGAGCTGGATGCGCTGCGGCAGACGCTGGCCGATGCGCTCGAGCTGGTCGCGCAGGAAGGCCACCAGCGTGGAGCCTTCGTGCATGGTGATGAACGGATAGCGCACCGCGTCCGCCAGCTTGACCTTGTCTTGGTCTTGCAGCGGGTGGCCATTGGGCACGACCAGCACCAGCCGGTCGGTGCTGAAGTGGATGGTCTGCAATTCGGGCGCGTCCACCGGGCCTGCGACGATGCCCAGGTCGGTCGTGCCGTCCAGCACGCCGCGCACGATGTCGCGCGTCAGGCGTTCCTGCAGGTCCACGGTGACCCCGGGATGTCCGGACAGGAACTGCGCCAGGATGTCCGGCATGAATTCCGTAACGGCGGTGGTGTTGGCGAAGATGCGGATATGGCCGGCATCGCCGTCGGACTGCTCCTGGAAGTCGTGCTTCAGGTGATCCACCTGCCGCATGATGACCCGCGCATGCTGCAGCAGTTTCTGACCGGCGGGGGTGATTTCCACGCCGCGGCTGTCGCGGTACAGGAGGCGCGTGTTGAGCTGGTTTTCCAGCGCCTTGATCCGCACGCTGACCGCAGCCAGGGACAGATGCGCCCGTTTGGCCGCCTGGGTCAGGCTGGGGGATTCGGCGATGTGGATGAACAGTCTGAGGTCGGCGAGGTCGAAGTGCATGGCCCATATATTACGGCGCGTTGTGCCGGGCCGGGCGCGGATGGCCGATTCAGGCCCAGCAAACCCCGCCTTGAGGAAAAACGAATTCACTTAGGCTGGGGCTTGCGGGCATGCTTCAGGCTTGATAATTCCACCAGAGGATTTCCGGCATGACTTCAACAGATCCGGCCGCATGGATCGGCAGCGGCGAACGCAAGGCGGACGCCATGGATCCCGGCCACGCCGCGCGCATCGCCGCAACCCTGGGCGGTCCCGTGCCCGCCGCGGGAGATGACCTGCCGCCGCTGTGGCAATGGGCCTTCTTCATCGGCACGGTGGGCATGGACGGGTTGGGGACGGATGGGCATCCCTCGCGCGGCGGCTTTCTTCCGCCCGCGCAGGACCGCAACCGCATGTGGGCGGGCGGCCGCGTCGAATTCCGCCAGCCGCTCAAGGTGGGGACGCCCGCCGAACGCGTTTCCACGGTGGCCGACGTCAAGGAAAAATCGGGCCGCACAGGCTCCTTGCTGTTCGTGACCGTGCGCCATGAATACCATCAGGCGGGCGAGCTGGCCATCGTGGAAGAACAGGACATCGTGTACCGCCAGCCGTCGCCGCCCAAGCTGACCGGCAGCGAGCCGGCGCCGCAGGCGCAATGGACCGACACCGTGAATCCTTCTCCGGTGCTGCTGTTCCGCTATTCGGCGGTTACCTTCAACGGCCACCGCATCCACTACGACCATCCCTACGTGACCGGCGTCGAGGGCTATCCCGGCCTGGTGGTGCACGGTCCCCTCATCGCCACCGAAATGGTCGCCGCGTTCCGGCGCGCCCATCCCAAGGCGCGCCTTACGCACCTGTCCTACCGCGGCTTGCGTCCGCTGATCTCGCCCGCGCCCTTCCAGGCGGCCGGCCGCCTGACCGAGCCGGGCGTGGCCCAGCTCTGGGCAGAGCAGGACGGCACGCTGGCCCACCAAGCTGAATTGAGGTTCACCGAATGAACACGCAGGCCTCCCGCCCGCTGGACGGCATTACCGTCGTCAGCCTTGAACACGCCATCGCCGCGCCTTTCTGCACCCGCCAGCTGGCGGACATGGGCGCGCGCGTCATCAAGATCGAACGCCCCGGCAGCGGCGATTTCGCCCGCGGCTACGACGAACGCGTGCGCGGCCTGTCCTCGCACTTCGTCTGGACCAACAGGTCCAAGGAAAGCCTGACGCTGGATCTGAAGCGCGACGAGGCCGGCGACATCATGGACCGCCTGCTGGAATCGGCCGATGTGCTGGTGCAGAACCTGGCCCCCGGCGCGGCAGCGCGGCTCGGGCTGTCTTTCGATGCGCTGCACAAGAAGCATCCGCGCCTGATCGTCTGCGATATCTCGGGCTACGGGGAAGGCGGCCCCTACCAGGACAAGAAGGCCTACGATCTCCTGATCCAGAGCGAAAGCGGCTTCCTGTCGGTCACCGGCACGAAGGACGACCCGGTCAAGGCCGGCTGCTCCATCGCGGACATCGCCGCCGGCATGTACGCCTATTCGGCCATCCTGAACGCGTTGCTGCTGCGCCAGAAGACGGGCCTGGGCAGCCGCCTGGACGTGTCCATGCTGGAAAGCATGGTCGAGTGGATGGGCTTTCCCATGTATTACGCCTTCGATGGCGCGGCGCCGCCCGTGCGCGCCGGCGCCGCCCACGCCTCCATCTATCCCTACGGGCCGTTCCCCGTGGGCGGAGGCTCCACCATCATGCTGGGCCTGCAGAATGAACGGGAGTGGCGCGTCTTCTGCGCCCAGGTGCTGCGCCAGGCCGAGCTGGCGGAAGATCCGCGCTTCATTTCCAATTCGCTGCGCACCGCCAATCGCGACGCCCTGCGCGGCCTTATCGTGGCCGCCTTCGCCGACCTGTCCATCGAGCAGGTGACGCAACGCCTGGAAGACGCGCAGATCGCCAACGCGCGCGTCAACGATATGGCGGGCGTGTGGGCGCATCCCCAATTGCAGGCCCGCCAGCGCTGGAGCCAGGTCGACAGCCCGCAGGGCGTGCTGCCTGCGCTGCTGCCGCCCGCCAGCAGCAGCGCCTTCGCGCCGCGCATGGGGGCCGTGCCCGCGGTGGGCCAAAACACCGATGCGGTGCTAGCATCACTGGGATACGCGCCGGAACAGGTGGCGCAATTCCATGCCTCGGAGGTCGTGTGATGCATCCCGTCGTTCGTAGCGCCCTGTTTGTGCCGGCCTCCCGGGCCGAGCGCATACCCAAAGCGCTGGCCGCCGGCGCGGATGCCGTCATCGTTGACCTGGAAGACGCGGTGGAACACCTGGCCAAGGCTTCCGCCCGCGAAGCCCTGTGCGACTTCCTGGGCCTGAATCCCCAGGCGCGGGTGTGGATCCGCATCAACGACGCGTCGACGTCCTGGCATGACGACGATCTCAAGGCCTGCCGCGGCAAGCCCGGCGTGACGGGCATCCTGCTGCCCAAGGCCGAAAGCATGATGCAGGTGCGCCACGCCGCCCAGGCTGGCGTGCCCGTGATTCCCATCATCGAAACCGCCCAGGGCGTCCTCAACGCCGGCGAGATCGCGGCGACGCCCAGCGTCGCGCGCCTGGCCTTCGGCAGCCTGGATTACGGCCTGGACCTGGGGCTGACGCCCGACACCCCTGGCGCCGAAACCGTGCTGGACCACGCCCGCGTGCAGGTGCTGCTGCATACCCGCTCCGCCGGCCTCGCGCCCGCGCTGGACGGCGTCTTTCCCGGCGTGCAGGATCAGGCTGGCCTTGCCGCCGCAGCGGGCCGCGCGCAGCAGATGGGATTCGGCGGCATGCTGTGCATCCATCCCACGCAGGTGCCGGTCATCCACGCCGCCTTCGTGCCGGCGCTGCAGGAACTGGAATGGGCGCGGCGTGTCGTCGCCGCCCATCGCGACACGGCCGCGGGCACCTTCATGCTGGACGGCAAAATGGTCGACGCGCCCGTCATCGCGCGCGCCCGCCTGGTGCTGGCGCAGGCGGGGGAACCCGCGCGGGCCTGATTCCCCTGCGGCGCGCGACAGGATCCGCCCGCCGCTTTCCGGCGCGCGCGGCAGGCCGGTTTAACCTTGCGCAAGTGTTCCAGGGTCACCGGGCGCCGCGCAGCCGCCGGCGTGTCAGACTCCACACATAGCTTCCTTAAAGGCAGGCCCATGGGCGACGCGCTTTTCATCGGACATACCTACATCGACGTCACCGTGCTGGCCGACGAATGGCCCACGGGCGACCAGAAGAGCGTGGCGCGCGACTATGCCGTGTCCTTCGGCGGCAATGCGGTCACGGCCGCATTCGCCTGTGCGCGGCTGGGCTTGCCGCCGGACCTGATCTGCTCGCTGGCGCCGGACTGGCTGGGGCACATGTACACCGACATGGCGGCCGCGCACGGGGTGACGCTGCATGCGCGCCAGGTGCGCCGGTCGTCCCTGTCTTTCATCATGCCCAACCACGGCAAGCGCGCCATCCTGCGCGCGCGCGACGTGGAATACCTGAACGATTTCCCCAGACTGGACATCGGCGGCTACCGGGCCCTGCATCTGGACGGCCATCAGCCCGACGCGGCCCTGCATTACGCGCGCGCCTGCCGTCAGGCGGGCATCCTGACCTCGCTGGACGGCGGGGGCGTGCGCGAGAACACCGACGAACTGCTGCGCTTCATCGACGTGGCCGTCTGCGCGGAGCGCATGTGCGAGCAGCTGGGGCTGACGCCTGCGGGCCTGCTGGACCTGCTCAAGGCGCGCGGCTGCCGCATCGGCGCGGTCACGATGGGCGAGCGCGGCATGCTCTGGTACGACGAGACGGGGCGGGTCGATACGCTGCCTTCGCTGGACGTGCCGGGCTCGCGCATTGTCGACACATCGGGCGCGGGCGACGTGTTCCATGGCGCCTATGTCTGGTCCTACCTGACGCGGCCCGAGCAGCCCTGGATCGAACACTTTACTTTCGCGCGGGCCGCCTCCGCCCACAAGATCCAGCACCTGGGCAACGAAGCGGGGCTGCCGCAGGTCGAGGACGTCGAGCGCGCGATGATGGCGTTCACGCCGAAGGCGTGACGGGCTGGCGGCGCCTGGATGCGCGCCGCACGGAATCGCCGCGGGCGGTCAGGCGGCGATCCGCTCGATGGACTGGTCGTGGATCGCGGCGATCCACGCGGCTATCGGCTTGCCCTGCAGCAGCAGGCCAGGCGCCAGGTCGCGCAAGGGCAGCAGCACAAAGGCGCGTAGATGCATGCGGGGATGCGGCAGGATCAGGCGTTCGTGGTCCAGCTGCGTGTCGCCGTACAGCAGCAGGTCCAGGTCCAGCGTGCGGGGCGCGTTCCGGTAGGGACGCTGGCGGCCATGCTGGTTTTCCAGGGCCTGCAGCACGTCCAGCAACTCCAGCGGCGGCAGGGTGGTGTCCAGCGCCGCCACGGCGTTGACGAAGTCGGGGCCCGAGGCGTCGACCGGCGCGCTGCGGTAGAAAGGCGACGCCGTCGCCGCGGCAATGCCGGGCGTCAATTGCAGTTCCGCCAGCACCTGGCGCAGCGTCGCGGCGCTGTCTCCCAGGTTGGCGCCCAGGCCGATATAGGCGCGGACAGGCTGGCGCTGCATGGCGTCAATCGCCGCTGGGCGAGCTGCTGCGCGGACCGCTGCGGCGCGGACGGCGGCGCCGGCGGGCGGGCGACGACGACGGCGCGTCGCCGGCATCGCGCGGCTGGCGCGCGATTTCTTCGATCATGTCGGCGCGGGTGACGTCGTCGGCATTGGCCAGGTCCATCCACCACTGCGCCAGCACGCTGTCGAATTCGCCGGCGGCGGCGCGCAGTTGCAGGAAGTCGCAGGCGGCGCGAAAGCGCGGCTGCTCGATCATGCGGTAGATGGTCTTGCCCATGCGGCGTTCGAAGCGCGGCTGCATGAACCAGATTTCGCGCATGTCCGACGAAAAGCGGCGCTGGATGGCCAGCTTCTCGGTCTGTTCGTCCAGCACCGAGTCGGCGGCCGACGACAGCGCCGGGATGGTGTGTTCGCCCTGGGCGCGCAGCTGCTTCCAGCGCACGTCCACTTGCTGCCACAGCAGCGCGGCGAACAGGAAGCTGGGGCTGATGGTCTTGCCGGCGCGCACGCGTGCGTCGGTGCGTTCGAGGGCGAGTTCCACGAAGTGTTCGCCGCCGGGCTGCTCCAGCACGACGTCCAGCAGCGGCAGCAGGCCCTTGTGCAGGCCATCCGCGCGCAGCTGCCGCAGGCAGTCCATGGCGTGGCCGCAGGTCAGCAGCTTGAGCATTTCGTCGAACAGGCGCGAGGCCGGCACGTTCTCGATCAGGTCCGCCATGGTCTGGATCGGCTGGCGCGTGGCCGGGTCGATCGCGCCGTTGAGCTTGGCGGCGAAACGCACCGCGCGCAACATGCGGACCGGGTCTTCGCGGTAGCGCTTGACGGGATCGCCGATGATGCGGATCTGGCGCTTCTTCAGGTCGGCCACGCCATCGTGGTAGTCGATGACTTCCTCGTTGTGCGGGTCGTAGTACAGCGCGTTCATGGTGAAGTCGCGGCGCTTGGCGTCTTCTTCCTGCGACCCGAACACGTTGTCGCGCAGGATGCGGCCGTGCTCGTCGGTTTCCTGGTCTTCCGAGGCCGGGGCGCGGAAGGTGGAGGTCTCGATGATTTCCTGGCCGAACACGACGTGGACGAGCTGGAAGCGGCGGCCGATGATGCGGGCGCGGCGGAACAGCGGGCGGATCTGTTCGGGCGTGGCGTTGGTGGCCACGTCGAAGTCCTTGGGTTCGAGGCCGACGATGAGGTCGCGCACCGCGCCGCCGACGATGTAGGCTTCGTAGCCATGCTGGCGCAGGACTTCGCATACCTTGATGGCGTGGCGCGACACGTTGCGGCGGTCGATGCCGTGCTTGTCGCGCGTGATGCGCAACGGCCCCTTGGGCGCCGGCGCGAACAGTCGGCCGACGAATTTTCTTATGGTTTCAGTGATCATTTAGGACTTCGAATCTTCCATGTGGTCGAACAGGTCGATCACTTGCCAGCCGCGTTCCTGCGCGATGCCGCGCAGGGTGGGGCTGGGGTTGGCGGCGATCGGGCGGGTCACCTTTTCGAGGAGAGGCACATCATTGACCGAATCGCTATAGAAAAACGATTCGGAGAAATCCGCAAGTCCCAATCCCATGCCGGACAGCCAATCGTTGACGCGCACCACCTTGCCTTCCTTGAAACTGGGCGTGCCCAGGATCCGGCCGGTGTAGCGGCCGCGCAGATATTCGGCGTCGGTCGCGACCAGGTGGGGCACGCCGAAGGCGCGGGCGATGGGGGCGGTGACGAAGCTGTTGGTGGCCGTGACGATGGCGCAGAGATCGCCGGCTTCCAAGTGGGAATCCACGAGGTCGCGCGCGGCGGGGGTGATGGACGGGCGGATGACTTCGCCCATGAAGGCTTCGTGCCAGGACGCCAGGTCGTAGGGCGAATGCGCGGCCAGGAGGCCCAGCATGAACTCCGCGGCCTGTTCGGCCGTCAGTTCGCCGCGGTTGTAGCGGTCCATCAGATCGTCGTTCAGACGGCGGGCTTCGACGGGATCGCCCGCGCGGCCCGTGCGAGCCAGATAGTCGGCCCATTGATAGTCGCTATCCAGCGGCAACAGGGTGTGATCCAGGTCGAACAGGGCGAGACGTCGGGTGGTCATGTGCGTTGTGAATCAGGATCTGCGAGCATGGCGCGCAGCAGAGGCAGGGTGATGGGGCGGCCGGTGGCCAGGGAATAGCGGTCCAGGGCGTCGAGCAGGGCCGCCAGCTTGCGGATGTCGCGCTCGTGGTGCGTGAGCATCCAATTGATGATTTCCGGCGCAAGATGCAGGCCGCGTTCGGCCGCCTGGAAAGACAGCGCGGCCAGCTTGTCGGCATCGGACAGCGGGTCCAGGCGGAACACCAGGTCCCAGCCCAGGCGCGTGCGCAGGTCTTCGCGCAGCGGCATCGACAGCGGAGCGCGGTCGCCCGCCAGCGCCAGGGCGAAGGCGCGGCCCGTGGCGGCGGATTCGCGCCAGCGGTTGTACAGCGCAAAGAGCGCGGCCTGGCGGCTGTCGTCCATGCGGTGCACGTCGTCGACGGCCACGAACTGGGGCATCGGGGACTTGGAATCGGCTTCCGCCAGGCGCCGCAGCATGTTCTCGCCGTTGGCCGGGTCGATGAAGACGGCGTCGGGGCGCGCGGTCAGGGCGCGCAGCAGGTGGGTGCGGCCGCAGCCCGCGGCGCCCCAGATGTACAGGGCGCGGCCCGGTTTTAGCGTGCGCACGGCCGCCAGCGCTTCCCCGTTGGGGCCGGCGATATAGTTGTTCAGCGATGGCGCTGGCGCGGGAAGAACGTCGAGCAGCAGCTGGCGGTTCATGAGAGGTTATCAATCGGGCTCTTCCGAAGCCTTCCGGAAACCTGCGCCGCGAAGGTTCGCAGCGGATTTCCGCGGGGGACATGCCGGGCAACGCTGCCGGGGCGCCGGAAAAACCAAGAAAATCAGTGATACATGGGCCAAAATTCGACCTGGCAAGGCCGGGGTTTGCCGTTGGGTTTTGCCCATTGGGTTTGCCATCGGGGCTTGCCGCCAGGCCTGGTTGGACCCGGCTTGGGCTTTAACCGCCAGAAACTGGCAAAATCAATACCGGCCAACCCTACACTTTAAACCACCTGAGGGGATGGTGTCGCGTCCGAGCGCTTGGCCTGGCTTGGGTTTGCGCCCTTGAGCCCTGCTTGCGCCCGCGTCATCGTAAAATGCAGGGCGTTCCACCAAATTCCCAGCAATTGTTACATACCCCACGGCATTTCTCATGACGAATCAACCTAAAGCCCCCCTGACCTACCGCGATGCCGGTGTCGACATCGACGCAGGCGACGCCCTGGTCGACCGTATCAAACCCCTTGCCGCGCGCACCATGCGCCCCGGGGTGCTGGCCGGTATCGGCGGCTTTGGCGGCCTGTTCGAAGTGCCGAAGACCTTCAAGGAGCCCGTGCTGGTCTCGGGCACCGACGGCGTGGGCACCAAGCTGCGCCTGGCGTTCGACTGGAACCGCCACGACACCGTGGGCATCGACCTGGTCGCCATGAGCGTCAACGACATCCTGGTGCAGGGCGCCGAGCCGCTGTTCTTCCTGGATTACTTCGGCTGCGGCAAGCTGTCGGTGGACACGGCGGCTGCGGTGGTGGGCGGCATTGCCAAGGGCTGCGAACTGTCGGGCTGCGCGCTGATCGGCGGTGAAACCGCCGAAATGCCGGGCATGTACCCGGACGGCGAATACGACCTGGCCGGTTTCGCGGTGGGTGCGGTGGAAAAGTCCAAGATCATCGACGGCAAGTCCATCAAGGCGGGCGACGTCGTGCTGGGCCTGGCGTCCAGCGGCGCCCACTCCAACGGCTATTCGCTGCTGCGCAAGATTCTCGAGCGCGCCAACGCCAAGCCGGACGACGATTTCCACGGCCAGAAGATGGTCGACGTCGTCATGGCCCCGACCCGCATCTACGTGAAGCAGGTGCTGGCCGCGCTGGCCAAGCATGGCGCCGCGATCAAGGGCCTGGCCCACATCACGGGCGGCGGTCTGCTGGATAACGTGCCGCGCATCCTGCAAGACGGCCTGGCGGCCAAGCTGCATCGCGACGCCTGGGAAATGCCCAAGCTGTTCCAGTGGCTGCAGGAGCAGGGCGGCGTCGAGGACACCGAAATGTATCGCGTCTTCAACTGCGGCATCGGCATGGTGCTGGTGGTGGATCCGGCCCAGGCCGACGCCATCGCCGCCACGCTGCGCGAGCAGGGCGAAACCGTCAGCAAGCTGGGCGAAATCGTGCCGCAGGAAGCGGGCATGGCGCAGACTTTCGTGGTGTAGCGCCGCGCGGCAGTTTCGCCGCAACAAAAAACCGCCGGCAACGGCGGTTTTTTTACGTCTGCGCGCTGGCGCCTTGGCTAAGCCGCGAGCGCCGCCGCCACGGCGTCGATCGTCCGGGCCACGGCGTCCGGGGCCAGGCAGTCCACGATGACGCGTTCGGGCTGTGCGCGCAGCCAGGTGATCTGGCGCTTGGCCAGTTGGCGCGTTGCGGCGATGCCCTGCTCGCGGGCGGTGTCCAGGTCGATTTCACCGTCCAGGTGGGCCCACATCTGGCGATAGCCCACGCAACGCACGGACGGCAGGCCCGGATGCAGGTCGGGGCGGGCGTGCAGGCGGCGCACCTCGTCGATGAGGCCCTGGCGCAGCATGGCGTCAAAGCGCTGTTCGATGCGCGCATGCAGCGCGGCCCGGTCCGAGGGCTCCAGGCTGATGGTCAGGTAGCGGTTGGCGTCGTCGTCGGGCTTGCGATGCGCGCGCTGCAGCAGCGCGGACATCGGCTGGCCGGACAGCTGGCAGATTTCCAGGGCGCGCTGGATGCGCTGGCTGTCGTTGGGCGCCAGTCGGGCGGCGGTAGCCGGGTCCAGTGCGGCCAGTTCGGCATGCAGGGCGGGCCAGCCCAGCCGGGCGGCGCGCGCTTCCAGTTCGGCGCGCAGGGCGGGGTCGGCCTGCGGCAGGTCGTCCAGGCCGTCGCGCAGCGCCTTGTAGTACATCATGGTGCCGCCCGCCAGCAGCGGGATGCGCCCGCGTGCGCGGATCTCGCCGATCAGCCGCAGCGCGTCCGTGCGGAACTCTGCGGCCGAGTACGACTGCACGGGATCCAGGATGTCCAGCAGGTGCTGCGGCACGCGGGCCTGTTCGTCACGCGACGGTTTGGCCGTGCCGATGTCCATGCCGCGGTAGATGGTGGCCGAATCCACGTTGACGATTTCCAGCGGCCAGCGCTCGGCCAGCGCCAGCGTGGACGCGCTCTTGCCGGCCGCGGTGGGGCCGGCAAGGCATAGGACGAGATCCGAAGCGGGGGCGAGGGAGGAAGGCAAGCTATTGTCCGCGCAGGAAAAGCTTGTCCAGGTCCGACATGGACCACTGCACCCAGGTGGGGCGGCCATGGTTGCACTGGTCGGCCCGTTCGGTGGATTCCATCTGGCGCAGCAGCCCGTTCATTTCTTCGAGGGTGAGCTTGCGGTTGGCGCGCACCGACCCGTGGCAGGCCATGGTGGACAGCAGTTCGTTGCGCTGCTCGGTCAGCAGGCGCGAGACGCCGACGGCGCCCAGGTCGCGCAGCACGGCGCGGGCAAGGGTTTCGATGTCGCCGCGGGCCAGGATGGCGGGCACCGAGCGCACGGCGATGGACGTGGGGCCGGACGGCCGCATTTCGAAGCCCAGGTCGTTCAGCTGTTCCTCGAACTCTTCGACGATGGCCACGTCCTTTTCCTGGGCGTGGAACACCACGGGCACCAGCAGGTCCTGGCGCGGCAGGCTGCGGGCGTCCAGCGCGTGCTTGAGCTGTTCGTAGACCACGCGTTCATGCGCGGCGTGCATGTCCACCAGCACCATGCCGCGGCGGTTCTGCGCCAGGATGTAGACGCCGTGCAGTTGCGCCACCGCCATGCCCAGGGGGTGTTCCTCGTCCGCGGGCAGCGTGGCGGCCGGCGCGGGTTCGCGCAGGGGGGCGGCCTTGCCGGCGGTGTCGTCGTTCAGCGGTCGGTAGAGCGATTGCCAGTCGGCCGCCGGAATGCCGGCAGGCTCCGTGTGCAGGCGGAACGGCACCTGGCTGTGGGGGCGCTGCGGGGCGGGCGATGGGCGCAGGCCGTACGAGGCGCCGCCGCCATTGCCGCCGGCATAGCCGGGCCGCGGCGAGTCCGCGGACGCCGGGTTCAGGCCGGGGGTGGATGGGGGCGCGGTCTGCGGGGCCGGCGCTGCATCAGCGGCCGGGCGCGCCACGGTTTCGAATTCGGCGTCGTCATGTTGGCCGGCGGGCGCCACCGCCGACGAGCCGCCGGTCTGCGCCAGCGTCTGGCTGACCGCATGCGAGACGAAGCGGTGCACGGCGCCGCTGTCGCGGAAGCGGACCTCGTGCTTGGCCGGATGGACGTTCACGTCCACGGCGGCGGGGTCGATATCCAGGAACAGCACGTAGGCGGGCTGGCGGTCGCCGTGCAGCACGTCCGCATAGGCGGCGCGCAGCGCATGGCTGACGGTGCGGTCGCGCACGTAGCGGCCGTTCACGTAGAGGTACTGGCGGTCGGCCCGGGCGCGTGCGGCGGTGGGGCGAGTAATCATGCCGGCCAGGCTGACCGTGCCCACCGAATGCGACAGCAGCAGGCCGTGTTCGGCGAATTCGGCGCCCAGCACGTCGCGGATGCGCTGCGGCGGTTCGGCCGGCAGCCATTGGCGCTGCGCGCGGTCGTGGTGGAAAAGCCGGAATGCGATCTGGGGGTGCGCCAGCGCGATGCGCTCCATCGCGTCGACGCAGTGGCCGAATTCCGTGGCCTCGGAGCGCAGGAACTTGCGGCGCGCCGGCACGGCGTCGAACAGCTGGCGCACGTCCACGGTGGTGCCGGGCGGGCCCGATGCGGGGCCGACCTGCATGCTGCCGGCGTCAATCTGCCAGGCGTGGTCGCCGTCGCGCGTGCGGGAAATGATGGAGACCTGGGCAACGGAGGCGATGGACGCCAGCGCTTCGCCGCGGAACCCCATGGACGCCACCGACTCCAGTTCGTTGAGCGAGCGGATCTTGCTGGTGGCGTGGCGCGCCAGCGCCAGCGGGAGTTCTTCAGGGGGGATGCCGCCGCCGTCGTCGGTGACGGCGATGCGCCGGATGCCGCCGCCCTCGAGGCGGACCTCGATGGCCCGCCCGCCGGCGTCGATGGCGTTTTCAAGAATTTCCTTGAGCACGGACGCCGGCCGTTCGATCACCTCGCCAGCGGCGATCTGGCTGATCAGCAGGTCGGGAAGCGCGAGGATGGAACGGCGTTCGGTCATTGGGCTCAGGTCTGGTGTAGCTATGCGGACGATTTTAACGTCTTGGCCCGGTGGGCTATAGTCGCTGGCAAAATTCCCTTCCGATATCAGGGCTGCTTCAATGCTTGAATTCTTCAATATGGTGCTCCACATCGACCAGACGCTTGGCGTCTGGGTCGCGCAATACGGCGTGTGGGTGTACCTGGTGCTTTTCTTGATCGTCTTCGCAGAAACCGGGCTGGTGGTGCTGCCCTTCCTGCCCGGGGACTCGCTGCTGTTCATCGCCGGCGCCTTCGGCGCGACGGGGCATATCGACCCGATTCTGATGTCTGTGCTGCTCATCGTCGCGGCGGTGACCGGCAACACGCTGAACTACGCCATCGGCCGGTATATCGGGCCGCGCGTTTTTTCGATGAACCTGCGCTTCCTGGACCGCGGCGCCCTGATGCGCACGCACGCGTTCTACGAAAAGCACGGCGGCAAGACGATCGTGATGTCGCGCTTCATTCCGGTGGTGCGGACCTTCGCGCCGTTCGTGGCGGGCGTGGCCGACATGTCGCTGGCGCGATTCCAGCTGTTCAATATTCTGGGCGCGCTCTTGTGGGTGATCAGCCTGGTGGCGGCGGGCTACTTCTTCGGCAACATCCCGCTGGTCCGCGAACACTTGAACACTATCGTCCTGATCGGCCTGGCCGCGGCCATCGTGCCCGTGGTGGGGGCGGCCGTGGTCAAGCTCTTCCGCTCGCGCCGCACCCAATAGGTCCGCGGTTCCGGCACAAAGAAAAAGGGCTGTGCGCCAGATGACGCACAGCCCTTTTCAATGCTTGGACGCCTAGCTGACGTCGCCCAGGCGGGCCAGCGGCGGGTTGGCCGTGAAATAGCGCTGGATGCCGGTCATCATGGCCTGCGCCAGCTTGTCCTGGTGCGAGGTGCTGCGCAACAGCGCCTCTTCCTGGGGATTGCTGATGAAGGCGGTTTCGACCAGCACGGACGGGATGTCCGGCGCCTTCAGCACGGCAAAGCCGGCTTGTTCGACGCTGTTCTTGTGCAGGCGGTTGATCTTCTTGATTTCGTCCAGGAAGGCGTTGCCGACCTTGAGCGAGTCGTTGATCTGCGCGGTGGTGGACAGGTCCAGCAGCACCTTGGCCACCTGGCGGTCGTGGGTGCCCAGGTTGACGCCGCCGATCAGGTCGGCCGCGTTTTCCTTGTCGGCCATCCAGCGCGCCTGCGCGCTGGTGGCGCCGCGCTGCGACAGGGCGAACACCGACGAGCCATTGGCCGACGGCTTGACCCAGGCATCCGCGTGGATGGAGACGAACAGGTCCGCATGCACGCGGCGCGCCTTCTGGACGCGCACGTGCAGGGGCACGAAGTAGTCGTCGTCGCGCGTCAGGTAGGCGCGCATGTAGGGCTGGCTGTCGATCAGCGCCTTCAGGCGCCGCGCGATGCGCAGCACCACGTCTTTTTCGCGCAGGCCGCTGCGGCCGATGGCGCCAGGGTCCTCGCCGCCATGGCCGGGGTCCAGCGCGATGGTCAGCATGCGCTTCTTGCCGCGGCTGGCCGTGGCGGGGGGGCTGGGCGGCGTGGGCAGGGCGGGCGCCGGCTGCTGGCCGCGCACGCGCGGCGGCTCGGGCGGATCCGCCCGCGTCACCGGATTGCGCTGGATGTCTTCCAGGATGCGCGCCAGCGGGTCGTCGACGTCAGGGCCGCTCTGCTTGTTCAGGATCGCGATGAGGGGATCCTGCGCGACCTTGGGATACAGGTCGAGCACCAGGCGGTACTGGTAGTCGGCCACGGGCTTGAGCGTGAATACCTGCGGCGCCACGGGCTGCTTCAGGTCGAACACCAGGCGAACCACGTTCGGCCGGTTTTGCGCCACGCGCAGGCTCTGGATGTAGGGATCGTCGGGGCGGACCTTGGAAACCAGGTCGTTCAGGGCTGCACTGAGGGTCAGTCCCTCGATGTCGACCACCAGGCGGTGGGGATTTTCCAGCGTGAACTGTTCGGCCTTGAGTTCGCTGTCGAGTTCGAGCGTGACCCGGGTGTATTCGTCGGCTGGCCAGGTCCGTACGGCCAGGATCGTTGCCGCCTGCGCCAGGCGCGGCACAACCGGCAGGACGAGCAGGGTGGCGGCGACGCTGATCAGGCGGCGTCGGGTGGCGCCTGCCGAGGGGAGGGCGCCGTCAGGGGCGGGGGGACAATCGCGTTCAACCATGTTTGTCCTCGAGCGGTGTACGCGGTCAGGGTGGCGTCACGTCCGTCGCCTGCATAGGCAAGGGAAATCAGCAGGTCTGGCGGAGGTAAAAGACCCTCTGCCCGCTCCGGCCATTCGATCAAAACGACCGCATCGTCACGCAGTAAATCTCGGAATCCTGCGTCCAACCATTCGCGCGAATCACTAAATCTATAAAAATCAAGGTGATAGAAGTATAAGTTAGAAACTTTATAAGATTCAAGCAGCGCGTAGCTTGGACTCTTGATTCGGCCTGTGATGCCGCATTCGCGCAACAATGCCCTGGTGAAGGCCGTCTTTCCTGCCCCCAGGTCCCCCTGAAGATGGATACATGCGCCTTTCGGGCCGGTTTCGCCTCCCGAGACCAGGGGGGCGAGCTGCCGCGCCAAGGACTCCGTGGCGGCTTCGTCGGACAGGTGCAAAGTCAGGCTGCAAAGAGGGGCGGACATGGCGCGGGGCAGGTGGTAAAAAACGATGATCGGAGCATGGATTGGAGCAATTATAGGAATGCGGGTTTCTGCTAACCTATAACTGATTGTTATTCTCAATAATGTCGCGACTGAAGGCTTGTTGCCGCCCGCGACCGACGCCGCCACGGAGTTGTAAGCGCCATGAAGACCCGCATCGAAAAAGACACGTTTGGCCCCATCGAGGTCCCCGAGGATCATCTCTGGGGCGCCCAGACGCAGCGCTCGCTGCATTTTTTCGCGATTTCCACCGAAAAGATGCCGGAACCGCTGGTCAACGCCATGGCGCGGCTCAAGCGCGCGGCGGCCAAGGTCAATGCCGACCTCGGCGAGCTGGACCCCAAGGTGGCCGACGGCATCATGCAGGCCGCCGACGAAGTCATCGCCGGCAAGTGGCCGAATGAATTCCCGCTGTCGGTCTGGCAGACCGGCTCCGGCACGCAAAGCAACATGAACATGAACGAGGTGCTGGCCAATCGCGCTTCGGAACTGCTGGGCGGCGTGCGCGGCGAAGAGCGCAAGGTGCATCCCAACGACCACGTCAACCGCGGCCAGTCGTCCAACGACACCTTCCCCACCGCCATGCACGTGGCGGCCGCCGTGCAGGTGGAGCACCAGCTGCTGCCGTCCCTGAAGGCGCTGCGCGCCACGCTGGCGGCCAAGAGCGCCAAGTTCTACGACATCGTCAAAATCGGGCGCACCCATCTGCAGGACGCGACGCCGCTGACCCTGGGCCAGGAGCTGTCGGGCTACGTCGCCCAGCTGGACCTTGCCGAGCAGCAGATCCGCGCCACCCTGCCGGGCCTGCATCAGCTGGCCATCGGCGGCACCGCCGTGGGCACCGGCCTGAATGCGCACCCGCAATTCAGCGCTAAGGTGTCGGCCGAACTGGCCCACGCCACCGGCACGGCCTTCGTGTCCGCGCCCAACAAGTTCCAGGCGCTGGCGTCGCACGAAGCGCTGCTGTTCGCCCATGGCGCGCTGAAGTCGCTGGCCGCTGGGCTGATGAAGATCGCCAACGACGTGCGCTGGCTGTCCAGCGGTCCGCGTTCGGGCCTGGGCGAAATCAGCATCCCCGAAAACGAGCCGGGCAGCTCGATCATGCCGGGCAAGGTCAACCCCACGCAGTGCGAAGCCATCACGATGCTGGCCGCGCAGGTCATGGGCAATGATGTGGCCATCAACATCGGCGGCGCCAGCGGAAACTTCGAGCTGAACGTGTACAAGCCGCTGGTGATCCACAACTTCCTGCAATCCGTGCGTCTCTTGACGGACGGCATGGCCAGCTTCGACAAGCACTGCGCTGCGGGCATCGAGCCCAATTGCGACCGCATTGCCGAACTGGTCGACCGTTCGCTGATGCTGGTGACGGCGCTGAATCCGCACATCGGCTACGACAAGGCCGCGCAGATCGCCAAGAAGGCGCACAAGGAAGGCCTGTCGCTGAAGGAATCGGCGCTGGCGCTGGGCTATGTGACCGAAGCGCAGTTCGCTGAATGGGTTGTGCCGGGCTCGATGACCAACGCGCACAAGCCGTCGTAAGCGGCGGCGTGCAAGTGAAATGGCCGCCCTTTCGGGGCGGCCATTTTGCTGGGGCGCATCACGCGTGCCCCATCGCCAGCAGCCACATGGGTATGGTCACGGCCGAAAACAGCGTGCCCAGCGAGATCAGCACGGCCACCATCCTGCCGTCGCCGCCCATGCGCATCGCCAGCACGTAGGCGGCGGACGCCGTGGGCAGCGCCGCGAACAGCAGCAGCATCCGCGACTCCAGCGGCGGCAGGTCCAGCAGGTGGGCCACCAGCAGGGCCACGGCCGGGAGCGCGACCAGCTTGACCGCCAGCATCCAGGCGATCAGCGAACCGTAGCCTTTGCCGCCTTCCCAGGCCAGGCTGGCGCCCACGCAGATGATGCCCAGCGCGATGGCGGCCGCGCCCAGCCGGGCGAGCGCGGTGTCCACGGGGCCGGGCAGTTGCAGGCCGGCCAGGTTGCAGGCCAGGGCCAGCAGTGTGGATATCACCAGCGGATTGCGCGCCAGTTCGCGCAGCAGGTTGCCGCCGCTGTGGCGCGCCAGCCCGTAGACGGCCGCCACGTTGGCCATGGGCACGGCGAAGCCGATGATCAGCGCCATGACCGTCTGGCCCTGCGTGCCGGCCAGGCTGGCCGACAAGGCCAGGCCGATATAGGTGTTGAAGCGGAAGCCGCATTGCGCGGATGACGCGAGGCCCAGGGACGAGGGGCGCAGCGCCAGGCCGGCCAGCCATGCCAGCGCCACGCCGGCGGCCATGACCGACGCGGTGGCCTGCAGCAGCAGGACCGCGTTGCCCGCCGTGATGGGGGTGCGGAGTATTGATTGGAACAGCAGCGCGGGGAACAGCACGAAGTACACGAGCCGTTCGGCGCCGGCGAAGAATTCGCGGGAAAAACCCAGTTTGTGACGCAGCGCCCAACCCAGCGCAACCAGCAGGAAATCAGGGAAAACCAGGAGTGCAACCGACATGAGTCAAAGGGATTCCGGGCGAGCGCCAGCCGGGGATCGGCGCGCTATGCGTGTGTAAGCATTTGCTGCTATTCTCCGTCATTCTGGCGGGCGCGTGTGCCACAAGCAACCTATAAATGCAGTGTCCATCACGCTGCGCACACGCAACGCGTCCCCACCGTTATCTGCTGGTCCGCCTACAGGCGGGCACAACACACAACGGTCCGTTTACATACGGGCTCGCAATCTTGGAGGAAACACATCTATGAATAAAGTCCGCTCCCTCGCAGTGGCCATCGCTGTCGCCACCGGCGCCGCCGGCACGCTCGGCGCGTCGGTCGCTCACGCCGCCGACAAGTACCCCAGCAAGGCCATCCGCGTGATCGTTCCGTTCGCGCCGGGCGGTTCCACCGACATCATCGCGCGCCTGGTTACGCAGCGCATGAGCCAGGAACTCGGCCAGCCGATGGTCGTGGAAAACAAGGGTGGCGCGGGCGGCGCCATCGGCGCGGCCGAAGCCGCGCGCGCCGATGCCGACGGCTACACGCTGTCCATCGCCACCGTTTCCACCATGGCCGTGAACCCGGCATGCCGTCCTAAGGACCTGCCGTACGATCCGATCAAGGACTTCCAGCCCGTCACCAACTTCGCCAACACCGCCAACGTCGTGGCCGTGAATCCGAAGTTCCCCGCCAAGGACTTCAAGGGCTTCATCGAAGAGCTGAAGAAGAACCCGGGCAAGTACTCCTACGGCAGCTCGGGCACTTGCGGCGTGCTGCACCTGATGGGCGAATCGTTCAAGATGGCCACGGGCACCGACATCGTGCACGTGCCCTACAAGGGTTCGGGCCCGGCGCTGGCTGACGCCGTCGGCGGCCAGATCGAAATCCTGTTCGACAACCTGCCGTCGTCGATGCCGCAGATCCAGGCGGGCAAGCTCAACGCCATGGCCATCGCCTGGCCCGAGCAGATCGCCGCGGTCAAGGGTGTCCCGACCTTCAAGGACGCCGGCTACCCGGTGCTGAACCAGCCGGTCTGGTACGGCCTGCTGGCGCCCAAGGGCACCCCGATGGAAATCGTGAACAAGCTGCGCGACGCCGCTGTCGTGGCCCTGAAGGACCCGAAGGTCGTCAAGGCGCTGGACGAGCAGGGCTCCGCTCCGTCGGGCAACACGCCTGAAGAGTTCGCCAAGGAAATCAAAGAGCAGTTCGACTGGGCTCAGGACGTCGTGAAGAAGCAGAACATCAAGCTGGACTGATGCTGCGCGGGGCGGGCTGGTCCGCCCCGAACGACATGCAACGGGCGCCTTCGGGCGCCCGTTGTGCTTTGCGGCGCCCGAAGGCAATCAGGCGTGTGCGTCCAGCGCCGCCAGCCGTGCGGCGCAGGCGCCGCGCAGGCGCTCGATCAGGTCGCGGTGCAGCGCGGACAGGGGATCCTGGTTGCGCGTCATGATGCTGATCGGCACGCGCAAGGCCGGTTCCAGCCGCCGCAGGCACATGCCAGGCCGCAGCATCGCCTGCGCGGTGATCGCATCCACGATGGCGTCGCCGCAGCCCGCGTCCACCAGCGCGCAGGCCACGTAATGCGTCTGCACCTGGATGGCGACCTGGGGGGCCAGGCCCTGCGCATCCAGCGCAAGCTGCAGCAGCGCGCCGGAGGCGTCGCCGGCGTCCAGCACGATCAGCGTATCGCCCGCCGGCTCCGAGAGTTCGGACAGGCGCAGCGGGCCGCTGGCGGGCTTGCGGCTCAGGTGCACCAGTTCGGTGTGGCCCAGGCCCATGCGCGTCAGGCCGGGATAGTCGTTCGTGTCGAACGTGATCGCCAGATCCAGTTCGCGGGTCAGCAGGCCCTGCACCAGTTCAGCGCTGTGGTGGGTGTGGATATCGAAGGTGATGCCGGGCTGCGCGTCGCGGCTGTCGCGCACGACGCCCGGCAAAAGGCCCAGTCCCAGGGCGGGCGCGCAGCCCAGCCGCAGGTGGCCGTGGGGGCGGTCGCGCAGGTTCGACGCCAGCCTGCGCACACTGCTCAGGTCCTGGCTCAGGCGCGCGATCTCGGGGGTGAGGATTTCGGCCTCGCGGGTGGCGACCAGCCGGCCCTTCACGCGGTCGAACAGCTTGAAGCCGAGCTGGCTTTCGGCGTGCGCCAGCAGCTTGCTGGCGGCGGGCTGCGAGATGTGCAGCGCGGCGGCGGCTTCGGTCAAGGATCCGGTGCGGCGGATCGCTTCGAATATCTCGATGTGGCGCAGGCGCATGACGCGATGTCGGGGAAGGTGGAGCGGAAACCGCGATTCTATGCCGGATGGGGCAGGGAAGTGGCCGGCTGCGCACAGGACGGCCGCCGCGCCGGCCCAGGGACGCGTGCGCCCGTGCGACAGGCGCGGACGCCTTGATTATGATGGACGACTGCCGGAAGCCCGGCCACACTCCGGAGCCGTCCATGCGCCTACGCCGTCACGCCGCCCTGCTGCTCGCCGCCGCAATGGCCGGCACGCTCCATCTTGCGCCCGGCTGGGCGCGCACCCCGCAGGCCGCCGAGGACCTGAATCCGGAAGCCGCCAGCGGCGTGCGTGCGCGCCAGCTTGTGCGCGCGCCGCATTTCATGCTGGTGTCCGCCAACCCGCTGGCGACGCAGGCGGGCGACGAGATGCTGCGCCGCGGCGGCAGCGTGGTGGATGCGGCCATCGCCACGCAACTCGTGCTGAACCTGGTCGAGCCGCAATCGTCCGGCATTGGCGGCGGCGCCTTCATGGTGGTGTATTCGGCCAAAGACGGGCGCATCAGAACCTACGACAGCCGCGAGACGGCGCCCGCCGCGGCCCGGTCCGATCGTTTCCTGGATGCCGAGGGCAAGCCGTTGCCCTTTGCGCAGGCGGTCAACAACGGCATGTCGGTGGGCGTGCCGGGCCTGCTGCGCGGGCTGGAGCTTGCGCACCGCGAGCAGGGCGCGCTGCCCTGGGCCGATCTGTTCCAGCCCGCCATCCGGCTGGCGGAGCAGGGCTTTGCCGTGTCGCCGCGCCTGCACGCGCTGCTGGCCGGCAACAAGGCCCTGCCCATGCAGCCGGCGGCCGCGGCCTACTTCTATGCGCCCGGCGGCGCGCCCTGGCCGGTGGGCCACGTGCTGAAGAACCCCGAGTTCGCACGCACGCTGCGCATGGTGGCGGCGCGGGGCGCCGACGCGTTCTACCAGGGCGACATTGCCCGCGACATCGTGGCCGCGGTGCAGGGCCACGCCAAACCCGGCGACCTGAGCCTGGAGGATCTCGCCGCCTATCGCGCCCTGGAGCGCGATCCGGTCTGCGGCGCCTATCGCGGCTACCGGCTTTGCGGAATGGGCCCGCCCAGCAGCGGCCCCATCGCGGTTCTGCAAATACTGGGCGAACTGGAACAGTTTCCAATGGGCACCTACGCGCCGGGCAGCGCGCAGGCGGTGCACTACTTTTCAGAGGCGGGCCGGCTGGCCTTCGCCGACCGTGATTTTTACGTGGCCGATCCCGACTTCGCGCGGGTGCCGGTGCGCGCCATGCTGGACCCCGCCTATCTGCGCGCGCGCGGCGCCCTGATCCAGCCGGACCGCAGCATGAAAGTCGCGCTGCCTGGCGATCCGGAGGGCAAGCTGCTGTCGCTGGGCCGCGACAACGCGCTGGAACTGCCTTCCACCAGCCATCTGGCGGCCGTGGACGCGCAGGGCAATGCATTGACGATGACGACCACGATCGAAAGCGAATTCGGCAGCAAGATCTTCGTGCGCGGCTTTTTGCTGAACAACGAGATGACGGATTTCTCATCCTCGTTCAAGGACCCGGAGGGCCGGCTGGTGGCCAACCGGATCGAACCGGGCAAGCGTCCGCGCAGCGCGATGGCGCCGATGATCGTGCTGCGCGACGGCAAGCCCTACATGCTGGTGGGTTCGCCGGGCGGCAGCGCCATCATCAACTACGTGGCCAAGACCATCGTGGGCGTGCTGGATTGGGGGCTGGACATCCAGGCCGCGATCGACCTGCCCAACATGGGCAGCCGCAACAAGGAAACCGAGCTTGAGAAAGGCACGCCGCTGGAAGCGCTGGCGCCGGAACTCGAGCGCATGGGGCATCCCGTGCGCGTCCTGGAGTTCCCCAGCGGCATCCACGGCATCGTCATTGATGGCGGCGGGCTGCAGGGCGGCGCGGATCCGCGCCGCGAGGGGCAGGCGCTGGGCGGCTGACGTCCGCGCTCACTCCAGCGACGACGGATCCAGTTCCATCCTGCTTTCGCGGCGTCGCGCCAGGTAAGTCACGCCCCACATCACGACGCCCAGCAGCAGCAGCCAGCCCGCGACCTGGTACTGGATGACATCGCGCCCGGTGAGCGGGGTGACGAGGAACAGGCAGGCCGCCGCGCCCAGCCACGGCACGACGCGGCTGATGGTGAAGTGCTCGTGCTTGACGCGTTCGCGCCGCAGGACCAGCACGGCCACGTTGACGAAGGCGAAGACGCCCAGCAGAAGCAGCGCGGTGGTGCCGCCCAGCGCCCGGATGGCCTGGGAGTCGGCCAGCGCCACCAGGATGATCAGGCAGAAGGCCAGCGCGGTGGTGAACAGGATGGCCGTCCAGGGCGTCTGGTTCTTGCGGTGCACCTGCGCCAGGAAGGCCGGCAGCACGCCCTGGCGCGACATGCCGTACAGCAGGCGGCTCGCCATCATCATGTTGATGAGGGCGGAGTTCGCCACCGCGAACATCGAGATGATGGGCATGATGTACTCCACCGGCAGCCCTGGCGCGGCGCGCTTGACCACCAGCACCAGCGGCGTGCTGCTCTTGGCCAGTTCGCCCACGGGCACCAGCGCCACGGCGCAGATCGACACCAGCACATAGATCACCGCGGTGATGCCCAGGCCCGTCAGCATGACCTTGGGAAAGATGCGGCTGGGGTCGTGCGTCTCTTCGGCCATGTTGACCGAGTCCTCGAAGCCGACCATGGCGAAGAACGCCAGCGCCGTGGCCGAGGTCACGGCCAGGAACACGCTTTTGTCCTCGGGCGTGTCGAAGGCGATGACACGCGAGAAATCCGCTTGCCCGCCCGATATGGCGTAGAAGCCCAGCACGATCACCATCAACAGGCCCGACAGTTCGATCAGCGTGAGCACCACGTTGGCCCGGACGCTTTCGGCCGCCCCGCGCAGGTTCACCAGCATGACCAGCAGCATGAAGCCCAGCGCCCCGATCGTGACCCAGCTCTTGTCCGCCTTGATGCCCATGGCCACGAACAGGTTGGCCGCGAAGGCCTGCGAAGCGGTCGCGGCCGACGTCAGGCCCGAACACATGACGGTGAAGCAGACGATGAAGGTCAGGAAATGCAGGCCGAAGGCCTTGTGCACATAGAGCGCGGCGCCGGCGGCCTTGGGGTACTTGGTGACCAGCTCAAGATAAGACAGCGCGGTCAGCAGGGCCACCGCGAAGGCCACCAGGAAGGGCAGCCAGGCGGCGCCGCCGACCTCGGCCGCCACCTGTCCGGTCAGGGCATAGACCCCCGTGCCCAGAATGTCGCCAACAATGAAGAGCAACAGCAGCTTGGGTCCCATCACCCGCTTGAGCTGAGTGTGATCCTGCGTTTCTTTCGTGGCCATAGTCTTTTTCCTCTCTCTTGCGATTCGGGGAGGTCGCGCCAAGGCAACGCGAGGTGCTGGAAAAAGTCTAAGGCGGCAATCGTGGGGCGTGCTGAAACGAAATGTCTAAGTTGTTGGCGGCTGTGAATAGCGCTCAGTCCATCGCGGGCGGCAGCTTGCGCAAAGTGGCTGGCGTGCGCGACAGCTTGATCGGCGACCCCACGCCCTTGTAGCCGTCCTGCTCAAGCACCATGCCGCGATGGCGCGTATGCGGATGCGCCAGCGCCTGGTCCACGGTCTGCACGGCCGCGGCGGGCACGCCGGCGCGCAGCAGGCGGTCGGCCAGCGCGGCGGCGTCATGGCCGGCGAGCAGGCGGGTCAGTTCGTCGCGCAGCGCCTGGCGGTTGCGCAGGCGGTCCGCATTGGCGGCGTAGCGCGCATCCTGAGCCAGCGCCGGCGCGTCCAGCACCTGCGCCAGCATGGCGAACTGGCGGTTGTTGCCCACGGCCAGGAAGATCGGCCCGCTGGCGGTGGGCAGGGTTTCGTAGGGCGCGATGTTCGGATGGGCGTTGCCGGTGCGCTGGGGCACCTTGCCGCTGTAGAAGTAGTTGGGCGCATGCGGATGCAGCAGCGACAGCGCGCAGTCGTACAGCGTGATGTCCAGGAACTGTCCCAGCCCGCTGCGCGTGCGTTCGTTGAGCGCCAGCAGGATGGCCACGGCCGCGTTCAGCCCGGTCACCATGTCCACGACGGGCAGCCCGACGCGCGTCGCCTCGCCGTCGGCGTCGCCGTTCACGCTCATCAAGCCGCACATGGCCTGTGCGCAGGCGTCGTAGCCCGGTAGGCCGCCCAACGGGCCGTCCGATCCGAAGCCGCTGACGCGGCAGTGGATGAGCGCGGGGAACGCCTGCTTCAGGTCCTCGTAGCCCAGGCCCCACTTCTCCAGCGTGCCGGGCTTGAAGTTTTCGACCAGCACATCGGCGTCGGCCAGCAGATGGCGCAGCAATTCCTGGCCAGCCGCCTGCGACAGGTCCAGCGTCATGCCGTCCTTGTTGCGGTTCACGCCGATGAAGTAGGAGGCCGTCTCGCCCAGGAAGGGCGGCCCCCAGCCGCGGGTCTCGTCGCCGCCAGGCGGCTCGATCTTCAGTACGTCGGCGCCGTGGTCCGCCAGGATCTGCGTGCAATAGGGGCCGCCCAGCACGCGGGACAGGTCGATCACCTTGCAGCCCGCCAGGGCGCCTGGATTGGGTAGGGTCTGGGCCATGTGTCTTCCGCTTCAATCAATGGAAACGTTGGCGCTCTTGATGAGTTCGCGCCACTTGGGAACTTCTTTCGTGATGAAGGCGGACAGGCCCTGCGGGGTCTTGTCCTGCGCTTCCACGATGCCCTGCGTGCGCAGGGTCTGCTCGATCGCGGGATCGGACAGCGCCGTCTTGAAAGCCTGGTTCAGCGTGTTGACCACGTCGGCCGGCGTATCCTTGGGCGCGACGATGCCGAAAAAGACGCTGACGTCGTAGCCCGCCAGGCCCTGCTCGGACAGCGTGGGCAGATCCGGCAGCGCTTCCGAGCGCTGGGCGCTGGCCAGGCCGATGGCGCGCAGCTTGCCCGCCTTGACGTAAGGCAGCGCGGTCAGGATGTCGGTGAACGACATCGACACCTGGCCGCCCAGCAGATCGTTCAGCGCGGGGCCTGTGCCCTTGTACGGGATGTGCATGATCTTGGTGTCGGCCATGCGGTTGAACAGGATGCCGGCCAGGTGCGACGACGCGCCGTTGCCCGACGAGGCATAGCTCAGCTTGTCCGGGTTCTTGCGGGCGTAGGCGATGAGCTCTTGCAGGTTGTTTGCCGGCACGGACGGGTTCACCACCAGGATATTGGGCAGGTGGCCGATGCGGATGATGGGCGCGAAGCTGGTCTCGGGGTTGTAGCCCTGGTTCTTGTACAGGCTGACATTGATGGCCAGCGGCCCCGAGGTGCCGAACAGGATGGTGTAGCCGTCGGGCTTGGCGGCGGCGACGTATTCGGAGCCGATGTTGCCGCCCGCGCCGCTGCGGTTTTCGACGATGACGTTCTGCTTCAGCGGTTCCCGCAGCTTTTCGGCCAGGCGGCGCGCCAGGGCGTCGGTGGGGCCGCCGGGCGGGAAGGGCACGACCAGCGTGACGGGGCGCGCCGAGGGGTAGGCGTCCGCGGCGAGGGCGGGCGTGGCCGCGACGGCGGCGGCCGCCGCCAGGAACAGGGGGGCGAAAAGTCGTTTCATGGTTGTCTCCAGTGGATGGCGCGCCGGCTGTGCCGCCGGCGTCGGTTTACAGCGCGTACTGCAGGATGGCCTGGCAGGCCGCGCTTTCGTCGGGCGGGATGGCGTAGGGATCGCGCGGCGCCAGGCGATGCAGCAGCACCTGGTCCGCCAGCCGCGCGCGGCTTTCCAGGCCGGCGCCGGTGGCTTCCCAGCGCAGCGCGGCCATGGAGACGGCGTGATAGAGCAGCGACGCGGCCTGGCGCGCCAGCTCGGCATGGTCGCCCTGCGCGGCGTGCTCGGCCAGCGCATAGGTCTTTTCCAGGGCGCTCGCCTGCGCGGCGGCCAACTCGGGCGGGCAGGGCGCGCCGTCGGCCAGCAGCCGGTCGATGTGGCTGCGCAAGGCCGGCAGCGAGTTTTCCTTCTTGATGGCGCGCAGCACGTCCAGCGCGACGATATTGCTGGTGCCCTCCCAGATCGAGCCCAGGTGCGCGTCGCGGACCAGCCGGGGCTCCGTCCATTCCTCGATGTAGCCGCAGCCGCCGCGCACTTCCATGGCGTCGCCGGTGACCTTGCGCGCATCGCGGCAGGCGCGGAACTTGATCAGCGGGGTCAGAATGCGGGCCAGGGCCGGGTCCGCCGCGCCCTGGTCGGCATCGGCCAGCGCGCGCGCCGTCTGGAACATGACGCTGCGCGCCTGTTCGGCCCAGACCGTCATCTTGACCAGCTGGCGCTGCATCAGCGGCATGTCGATGAGCCGCTTGCCGAACGCGCGGCGGTGTTGCGACACGTAGACAGCCTCGGTGACGGCCCGGCGCATCAGGCCGGCCGCGCGCATGCCGTTGGACAGGCGCGAGTTGTTGATCATGTCGGCCATCTGCTTGAAACCGCGGCCGCGCTCGCCCACCAGCCATGCCACCGCGCCCTCCAGGCGGATTTCGCCGCTGGCCATGGAACGCGTGCCCAGCTTGTCCTTCAGCCGCAGGATGCGGTAGTGGTTATGCGCGCCGCCGGCCAGGTCGCGCGGCAGCAAAAAGAGCGACACGCCCTTCAGGCCGGGCTGCGGCTCGCTGCGCGCCAGCACCATGGCGAAGCCCGCGTCGGGGTTCGAGCAGAACCACTTGTCGCCGTACAGGCGCCACGTGCCGTCTTCCTGGGCCTGCGCGGCGACTTCGGTGGCGCTGACGTCCGACCCTGCGCCCTGTTCGGTCATGAACATGGCGCCCTGGCGCAGCGCGTCGAAATCCAGCGAGGTCACCTGGGGCAGCACGCGTTCGACCAGCGCGGGATCGCCGAACTTGCGCAAGGTGCGCGCCAGCGAGTCCGTCATGCTGACCGGGCAGCACAGGCCGAATTCGGCCTGCACGAAAAGGTGGCTCAGCGCGTACTTGGCGGCGGCCGGCATCGGGTCGGGCCAGCCCAGCACGCCGCCGCGATGCGACAGCGCGGCCAGGCCGAATTCGCTGTACGCCAGGCGTTCAAGCTCCACGTAGGCGGGATGCTTGTCGATGCGGGATTCGTCCGTGCCGGCGCGGCTGCGCACCGACAGGGTGGGCGGATGCTTGTCCGCCGTCGACGCCAGTTCGTCCATGACCCCGCCCGCCAGTTCGCCCAGCCTGGTCAGGTGGGGCAGCAGGTGGGCCTGCAGGGCGGGGGGCAGGTAGCGCCGGCTCAGGGGCTCGGCGTAGGGGTCCGCGTGAAACAGGTTCAGCCCGCGGGAGTCCGGGACGGGTGTGGCGGCAGCGGTGGCGGCGACGGGCATGACGGGGGTATCCATGGCGGCATCCTGGCGAAACGGGAGATGTCCCATGGTGCGGGGCTTGATTAATCTATTCAAATACTGTTTTGATGTAGATCAATCTAAAAAAAATATAGATATGCCAGAGGAGCGACAAATGGACCTGGATCCGCGCCTGTTGCGTTACTTCATCACCGTGGCCGAGGAGCGCCATTTCAGCCGGGCGGCTGCGCGCCTGCATATTTCCCAACCGCCGCTCAGCTATGCGATCCGGCAGCTGGAGGAAAACGTGGGCGCGCGCCTTCTGGCCCGCACCAGCCGCCATGTGGAACTGACCGACGCCGGCCAGGTGCTGTACCGCGAAGCCCTTATCCTGCTGCGCCAGGCCGAGGAAGTGCGAACGCTGGTGCGGCAGGTGGACGCCGGCCTGCGCGGCCGGCTGCGCATCGGCTTCGTGGGGTCCATGCTGTACCGGGGCCTGCCCGCGCTGCTGAATGCGATGCGCGCGGAACTGCCCGATGTGGAGCATGTGCTGACCGAGCTGAATTCGCACGACCAGATCGAGGCGGTGCGGCGCGGCGAACAGGACTTGGGTTTCATCCACGCCAATCCCGTGCCGGAAGGGGTGCAGGCGCGCGACCTGCTGGCCGAGCCTTTCGTCATCTGCCTGCCCGAGGCGCATCCGCTGGCGCGGCGCCGGTCGCTGCGGCTGGCGGAACTGGCGTCGGACGATTTTGTGTTTTTTGCGCGCGCGGCGTCGCCCAGCTATTACGAAACGGTCCTGTCGATGTGCGTGTCGGCCGGCTTCATGCCCGCGATCCGCCACGAGGTGCGCCATTGGCTCAGCGTGGCGTCGCTGGTGTCGCAGGGGCTGGGCGTGTCCATCGTGCCGGCGTGCCTGTCGCGCAGCGGGCTGGCCGGCACGCGGTTCATTGCGTTCGAGCACCAGGCGCGCTCGGTCAGCCAGGTGATCTGGCCCGACGCGTCGCGCTCGCCCTTGCAGGAGCGGGCGGTGGCGCTGGTGGCGCGCCAGTTTCCGTCCGTGGAGCCACCCGCCGGCGGCGCGCCGGCGTGAGGATCAGCGGAACACGACGGTCTTGTTGCGGTTCAGCAGGATGCGGTGTTCGACGTGGCTGCGCACCGCGCGCGACAGCACCAGGGATTCGATGTCGCTGCCCACCTGGGTCAGGTCCTGGGCGGTCATGGTGTGGTCGACGCGTTCGATGTCCTGGTCGATGATCGGGCCTTCGTCCAGGTCCGAGGTCACGTAGTGGGCGGTGGCGCCGATGATCTTCACGCCGCGCGCATGCGCCTGGTGGTAGGGGCGCGCGCCCTTGAAGCTGGGCAGGAAGCTGTGGTGGATGTTGATCGCGCGGCCGGTCAGGGCGCGGCACATGTCCTCGGACAGGATCTGCATGTAGCGCGCCAGCACCACCAGGTCGATACCCGCCTGGTCGACGATTTCCAGGACCTGCTTTTCCTGCTGGAGCTTGGTGTCGGGCGTGACCGGCAGGTAGTGGAACGGGATGCCGTAGGACGCGGCCAGGGCGGCGTAGTCGTTGTGATTGGAGACGATGGCCGCCACTTCCGCATGCAGGTGTCCGCTGTGCACGCGGAACAGCAGGTCGTTCAGGCAGTGGCCCTGCTTGCTGACCATGATCAGCAGGCGTTCCTTGCGGCGGGCGTCATGCAGCTTGAGCTCCATGTCGTATTCCCCGGACATGGCGTCCAGGCGGGCGCGCAGCCCGTCGACCGCCACGCTGGCGGGCAGGTCGAAGTGCACGCGCAGGAAGAAGCGGCCCGTTTCTTCGTCGCCGAACTGCTGCGAATCGAGGATGTTGCAACCCAATTCGAACAACAGGCCGCTGACGCGATAGACGATGCCGGTGCGATCGGGGCAGGACAGGGTCAGGATGTAGTCGTTGTGCTGCATGGCGGAAATTGGCTGGAATTGAAAAAAGGTGGACGGATCAGGCGGACAGGCGCGCCAGGGTTTCTTCCGCCAGGGCCAGGCTGGAGGTCAGCCCGGGCGATTCGATGCCGAACAGGTTCACCAGGCCGGGCACGCCATGGTCGGCGGGACCGGCAATGACGAAGTCGGCGGCGGGCTCGTGCGGCCCGGAAATCTTGGGCCGGATGCCGGTGTAGCCGGGCGCCAGGGCGCCATCGGGCAACGCTGGCCAGTAACTGCGGACGGCTTCGTAGAACACGTCGGCGCGGGACGGGTCGATCGTGTAGTCCTCGGTGCCGACCCATTCGGTGTCGGGGCCGAACTTGGCCTGGCCGCCCATGTCCAGCGTCAGGTGCACGCCCAGGCCGGCATGCTGCGGCACCGGGTAGATCAGGCGCGAAAACGGCGCGCGTCCGGACAGCGTGAAATAGCTGCCCTTGCACAGGTAATCGGTGGGGATGCTGGCCGCCGGCACGCCGTCGATGCGGCGGGCCAGCGCCGGCGCCTGCAGGCCGGCGGAGTTGATCAGCACATTGCAGGTGAGGTTCATGGCCTCGTCTCCGCCGAACTGCAGCTCGAAGCCGCCTTCGGGCCGGACGCGGCCGGACACGAGCGGGGTGTGGAAGACGCATTGGGCGCCCGCGTTCTCGGCGTCGCCCTGGAAGGACAGCATCAGCGCGTGGCTGTCCACGATGCCGGTGGACGGCGACACCAGCGCCGCGGTGCAGCGCAGCGCGGGCTCCAGGCGCATGGCCTCTTCGCCCGAAATGTATTGCAGGTCGTCGACGCCGTTGGCGCGGGCGCGCTGCGCGATGCCTTCCAGCTGCGTCGCCTGTTCCGGGGTGGTCGCCACGATGAACTTGCCCAGGCGGCTGTGCGGCACGCCGCGCTCGGCGCAATACGCATAGAGCAGGTGCTTGCCGCGCACGCACAGGCGGGCCTTCAGGCTGCCGGCCGGGTAGTAGATGCCCGCGTGGATGACTTCCGAGTTGCGCGAGCTGGTGCCCGTGCCGATGGCCTCGGTGGCCTCGGCCACCAGGACCTCGCGTCCCGATTGCGCCAGCGCCCGGGCGATTGCCAGGCCCACCACGCCGGCGCCGATGACGACGCAATCGACGTCGGCGCTCATGAGCGGGCCTTTTCGGAACGGGCGCCGGCCGGGGTCAGGTCGAACCCGCCCGCGTGAAAGACCAGCGGAGGCTCGCCGCTATGTCCGCAACGTTCGACTTCTCCGACCATAATGACGTGATCTCCCTCTACGTAGCGGCTGCGGTTGCGGCATTCGAACCAGGCGGCGCAATGGCCGTCCAGCATCGGCGTGCCGCCCGGCGCATGGTGCACCGTCAGTCCCGCATAGCGGTCCGGCGTCTTGCCCGTGGCGAATCGGCGCGCCAGCGCGATCTGCTCCGCGCTGAGCACATTGACGACATAGCGTTCGCACTGCTCGAACGCGGCCAGCGAGGACGAGGCCAGCGACAGGCTCCACAGCACCAGCGGCGGGTTCAGCGACACGGAGTTGAAGGAGCTGACCGTCAGGCCGATGGGGGCGCCCTCCAGGTCGGCGGTCGTCACGACCGTTACGCCGGTGGCGTAGCGGCCCAGTGCGGTGCGGAAAAATGCGGAGTCGAAATCAGGGGAAGAGGCGGACATGCAATAGACGGTTCGGTCGGGCGCGCAAGGCGCCCGGCGTGGGGGCGCCCCGGCTCAGGGCGACAGGCGTTCGATCTTCCAGGCGGCGCCGTCCGCGACGTAGCGCAGGCGATCGTGCAGGCGCGAGGGCCGGCCTTGCCAGAATTCAAAGGCGGTGGGCTTGAGGCGGTAACCGCCCCAGTGCGGCGGGCGGGGCGGCTGTTCGCCGAAGCGCTCGCGGAATTCCTTCTCGCGGGCTTCCAGCTCTTCGCGGGTGATGGGCTGGCTCTGGCGCGAGGCCCAGGCGCCGATGCGCGAACCGGCCGGACGGCTGTGGTAGTAGGCGTCCGACTCTTCGGCCGCCACCTTTTCCACCACGCCTTCGATGCGGATCTGGCGCTCCAGCGGCTGCCAGAAGAACAACAGGCTGGCGCGCGGCTCGGCCTGCAGGTCCAGCCCCTTGCGGGATTCGTAGTTGGTGAAGAACGTGAAGCCTTGCTCGTCGTACCCCTTGATGAGGACGATGCGGGCGCTGGGCTGGCCGTCGGCGTCCACCGTGGCCAGGGTCATGGCATTGGGTTCCGGCACCTTGGAGGCCAGGGCCTCGTCGAACCAGCGGTGGAATTGCTCGAACGGAGAGGCGGCCGCCTGGCTTTCCAGGAGCACGTTCTTGTCGTAGCTTTGACGCAGATCAGAGACAGACATGGTCGTAGGGACTCAGCGTTGATAACAGGGAGTTTATACCGCTTGGGGATACGCTTCCCTATTGACCCCGCTCAGGCCCCGGGCAAGTCGGCCGCGGAGCCGGGGATCAGGGGCTGAAAACCAGGGCCGGTTCAGGCGCCTTCGGGCAGCGGACGGCCGTCCAGTTCGAGCCGGCGGGCGATGGCGTCCAGGCGGGCGTCATGGATGCCGGCAGCGCGCAGCGCCTGGGCGGTCTGCACCACGTAGTCGGTGCAGGGGCCGTAGCGTCCGGCGGCGCGGCGCACGATCGCCAGCAATTCCGCTTCCGGCAGGGCGCGGATGTAGGCCGGATTGTCCCGGTTCATGATGAACACCAGCGCGCGGACGGTGCCGGTGTCGGTCGCGCAGTTGATCCAGCGGGGCAGGTAGGCGCCCGTGGACATCTCGCGCTCCCAGAGCGCGGGGAAATAATTGGGGACCTGGTCGCCGGCCAGCCGGTAGACCACGCCTCGGCAGGAGCCGCCGCGGTCCAGCCCGAACACCAGCCCGGGGCATTCCGGCGTGCCGCGGTTGACCCGCGACCACAGGCAGAGCGCCCGGTGATGGCCGCGCAGCGTGGCCAGGCGGCGTTCCATGAAGTCGAAGTCGGGGCGCCAGATCAGCGATCCATAGCCGTAGACCCACACGTCCTCGCCTTCCTGCGTGTGGCGCAGCGCGTCCTCGAGCGAGGCCTGCCGTTCTTCGGGCGTCCAGAGGCGAAAGGGCAGGGAGGCGCCGGACAAATCCGAGGCGGGCGGGGATAACGGCTTATTCACGACTACGGTTTCCGTTCAGGCTCGTGCGGAGGATTGCGATTGGCCCAGCCCCCGGCCATCAGGGCCACGGAATAGGCCCAGAACAGCGGGGCAACGCCAATTACCGCACCCAGCGCGCCGAAGGTCAACGGCAGCGACACCTGGGAGCCGTTGATCAGCGCCATCCGCAGGCCCACGGCCTCGGCCGCGCGCCCGGGGGGCGAATGCTGGTGCAGCAGGGAAAGCATACTCGGCTGGCAACATCCCAAGGCCAGCCCAAGGATGAAAGACAGCACGATCAGGACGGTAACGTCGGTGAACAACGGGTAAAGCATGAAGTCGATCGCCGCGGTGGCCATGGCCACGCGGACCAGTGTCCAGGAACGGACGCGGCGCTGGATCAAGGGCAGAATCAGGCGGATGACGAATGTTGCCGCCGCGAACGAGGCAAGAATGACGCCGATCGTGGTGGCGGACAGGCCGATGGCCACGCCGAAGATCGGCACGACAAACAAATGAGTGTCCCAGGCGCCGGACAGGATGGTGTTGACCATGAGGATGCGCCGCAGCGCGGGCACGGCCAACAGTTCGGTCACGCGGCGGCGCTGGGCCTCGCGCACCCCGGAAATGGCGGCATCCACGGCTTTCAATTGGTGGCGCAACACGTACAATCCACCGGCGGATAGCAACGGGCCCAGCGCGAGAATCCCGAATGCGCTGCGGGTGCCCAGATGGTCAATCGCCAGCCCGGCAATAAGGGGGCCGGAAAAGCCGGAGCCCGCAAGGGCCAGGGACATGAAGGAAAAATTGCGCAGCCGCTGCTCGGGCTCCGCGTGCCCCAGCAGATCCTGCGTCGCGACCTGATGCAGCATGAAGCCGATGCCGATACAGCACGATGCGACCAGCAGGGCAAGCTGAGTTTGCGAAATAAAGGGCAATAGCGTGCCGATGGCGACCAAAGTCGTCCCGATGACGAGGGGGCGGACGATGCCCACGCGATCCACCCAGCGCCCGGCGCGCACCGAAAACAGCATGGGCAGCACGGCGAACACGGCGACCAGGGTGCCGACCTTGAAGGTGGACAAGCCCATCTGCAGCGCGGTCAGTGAAACGGTGATGCGTCCCCCTGTCAGCGCCACATGATTCATCATGGCCAGCAGGCACAAAAGCACCGCCCCGGAAAATTCCGGGGAACTGGATGGCGAGGAGGGGGATCTGTTGGAGGTAGACACGGCTTAACTGCAGTCATTCTGTTCGCAACGTCCGTCTATGTCGAGGCGACGATATCTTGCGCTGCCGCAGGCAGTGACTAGTCACTGCGGCGAGATAGCCATCATCTAGCGGCCAAGTCGTGTCCTTACGAAGCAAGATGACGGCACGTTCGCGTCAGGTGCGTTAAAAGGGTTCCGGATGCCCCGCGTGAACGTTGTATCGTTCTCGCAACGGAACCATCCCGGGCGGTGATCCGCCTTACTGTTTCTCACGTTTTTGGCGTCGGTTGGATATGGGCTGAAACAGGGCGCCGTTTAGGATGGGCGGGCAATGGGGCCCGTCCCCGCTGCCCAAGCCGTCAATCGCGGCATTACCGGCGCCGGCCGCGGCGCCCGCCGTTCATTTCGATCAGGTTCAATGAAAAAGTCCCGCAGCAAATTCAAGCGCTACGCCCTGGCGGCGGCGCTCCTCCTGCTTCTTGGTTTCGGTGTCCGTGCCGCGTTCTTTTCGGCGCCGCCGCCGCCCACCTTCGCGGTGGCCGAGGTCACCCGCGCCGATCTGGAAGACAGCGTGCTGGCCAGCGGCACCATCGACGCCATCGAGCGGGTCAGCGTGGGCGCCCAGGCGACCGGGCAGTTGAAATCCCTGAAGGTGGCGCTGGGGGACCGGGTCAAGAAGGGTCAACTGGTAGCGGAAATCGACGATCTGACCCAGCAGAACGAATTGCGCAACGCCGAGGCGGCGCTGCAGACGCGCCGCGCCGAGCGGGCCGCCAAGGTCGCCACGCTGAAGCAGGCCGAACTCAACTTCAAGCGGCAGCGCCAGATGCTGGCCGCGGACGCCAGTTCGCGCGAAGCCTATGAGACCGCCGAGGCCACGTTGGCCGTGACCCGCGCGGAAATCGCGTCCCTGGATGCGCAGATCGCCCAGGCCGAGATCCAGGTCGATACCGCCCGGGTCAACCTGGGCTACACGCGCATCGTTTCGCCCATCGACGGCATGGTGGTGGCCGTGGTCACGAAGGAAGGCCAGACGGTCAACTCGATCCAGAGCGCGCCCACCATCATCAAGGTGGCCCAGGTGGACACCATGACGATCAAGGCGCAGATCTCCGAGGCCGACGTAACGCGGGTCACGACGGGGCTGCCGGTCTACTTCACCATCCTGGGCGAGCCCGACGAGCGCTACCGGGCCACGCTGCGCGCGGTGGAGCCGGCGCCGGACTCTATTCAGAAGGACGACGCGACCTCGTCGCTGACGTCTTCCACCAGCACGTCCACCAGCGCCGCCGTGTACTACAACGGGATTTTCGACGTGCCCAATCCGGATGAGAAGCTGCGCATTTCCATGACCGCGCAGGTCTTTATCGTGCTGGGCGAGGCCAAGAATGCCGTGGTGGTGCCGGCTTCGGCCCTGGGCAAGCGCGGCGAGGACGGGCGCTACGCGGTGCGGGTGGTCTTGAAGGACAACAAGACGGAAACGCGCCAGGTCCGCATCGGCATGAACAACAATGTGCAGGCGCAGGTGCTGGAAGGCCTGGAGGTGGGCGAACGCGTCGTGTCGGCCGATGCCGCGGCGGCGGTCGCCAAGCCAGGGGCCTGACATGAGCGGGCCGCTGATTTCCCTGGCCGGGGTGCGCCGCGAGTTTCCCGCGGGCGACCAGACCATCGCCGTCCTGAAGGACATCGACCTTACGATCGAGGCCGGCGAAATGGTGGCCATCGTGGGCGCGTCCGGATCGGGCAAGTCCACGCTGATGAACATCCTGGGCTGCCTGGACCGGCCGACCCGCGGCGACTACGTGGTGGGCGGCCGCAGCACGGGCGACCTGGATCCCGACGAATTGGCCGAACTGCGCCGGGAGCACTTCGGCTTCATCTTCCAGCGCTACCACCTGCTGTCGGACCTGACCGCGCAAGGCAACGTGGAAGTGCCGGCCGTCTACGCGGGCAAGCGCCGCGAGGCGCGGCTTGCGCGGGCCGCCGAGCTGCTGGCGCGGCTGGGGCTGGCCGAGCGCTCCGAACATCGGCCCGGCCAGCTTTCAGGCGGCCAGCAGCAGCGCGTGAGCATCGCGCGGGCGCTGATGAACGGCGGCGACATCATCCTGGCCGACGAGCCCACCGGCGCGCTGGACACGCATACCGGCCAGGAGGTGCTGCGCATCCTGGAAGAGCTGAACGCGGCGGGCCACACCATCATCATCGTGACGCACGATATGAATGTGGCGCGCCATGCCCAGCGCATCATCGAGATCAGCGACGGCGAGATCGTCGCCGACACGCGCAATCCCGACGCGCCGCGCCGCGACGCCGCCAGGGACGACGCCCCGGCGCTGGCCCAGCGCCCGGCGTGGCAGGCCTATCTGGACCGCTGCGGCGAGGCGCTGCGCATGGCGCTGCTGGCCATGAACGCCCACCGGCTGCGCACGTCTTTGACGATGCTGGGCATCATCATCGGCATCGCCGCCGTGGTGTCGGTGGTGGCGCTGGGCGAAGGCTCGCGGCGCAAGATCCTGGACGACATCAGCGCGATCGGCACCAATACGGTCGAGATCTTTCCCGGCAAGGATTTCGGCGACGAAAAGGCGGTCAACATTCGCACGCTGGTCGCGGCGGACGCCGACGCGCTGGCGCGCGAGTCCTATGTGGACAGCGTCACGCCTGAAGTCGCCACCAGCAATACGCTGCGCTTCCGGAATGTGTCGGTGAACGGCGCGATCCAGGGCGTGGGCGAGCAGTACTTCCGCGTGCGCGCGATCCAGCTGGAGCAAGGCAAGTTCTTCGACGAGACCAGCGTGGCGCGCCGGGCGCAGGAGGTGGTGATCGACGAGGGCACGCGGCGCGCGCTGTTCGGCACCCACACCGAACCGATCGGGCAGGTGGTATTCCTGGGGTCCATGCCGGCCCGCGTGATCGGCGTGACGCAGAAGAAGGACACGGTCTTCGGCAACAATGACTCGCTGAACGTATGGATTCCGTACACCACGGCGCTGTCGCGCGTGCTGGGCCAGCAGCACCTGAAGAGCATCACGGTGCGCGTCAACGACGCCACGCCGCCGGCCGCGGCAGAGCAGGCCATCGTGCGCGTGCTGACGCGCCGGCACGTGGTGAAGGATTTCTTCGTGTTCAACACCGATGCGATCCGCAAGACCATCGAGCGCACGACCGCCACGATGACCCTGCTGGTGTCGCTGATCGCGCTGATTTCGCTGATGGTGGGCGGCATCGGGGTCATGAACATCATGCTGGTGTCGGTTACCGAGCGCACCCGCGAGATCGGCGTGCGCATGGCGGTGGGCGCGCGCCGCAGCGACATCATGCAGCAGTTCCTGATTGAAGCGGTGCTGGTCTGCCTGATCGGCGGCGCGGTGGGCATCCTGCTGTCGCTGGGGCTGGGCGTGCTGGTGTCCAAGGCCACCGGCGGGTCTTTCCAGATGATCTATTCCACGGCATCTATGGTGGCGGCATTCACGTGCTCGACCCTGATAGGTGTGATTTTTGGCTATTTGCCGGCGCGCAACGCGGCGCGCCTGGATCCCGTCGAGGCCCTGGCCCGGGAATGATGAAGATGAAAGCGGTTTCCCTGATCCTCAAGCCCGCCGCGCTGGCCCTGATGCTGGCGCTGGGCGGTTGCGGCAGCCTGCTGCGCACCGATTACGAGCCGCCGGCGACCAGCACGCCCGCCGCCTGGACCCACGCGCCGCAGGGCGGGCAGGCGGACCCGCAGGCGTCCCTGGCCGACGGCGGCGCCTGGTGGCGCAATTTCGACGACCCGGTGCTCAACGGCCTGGTGGACGCCGCGCTGGCCCGCAATAACGACCTGGCCGCGGCGGCGATCCGCGTGCGCCGCGCGCAGTACCAGGCGGGCCTGTCCGAAGACAAGCTCATCCCGCAGCTCGGCGGCGACGCGAATGTCTCGCGGGTTCGCAACCTGGACGGCGACCGCGCCATCACCCGCACCAACTCGGCCCAACTGACCGTCAGCTACGAAGTGGACCTGTGGGGCAAGCTGTCGCGCCAGCGCGATGCCGCGCAGTGGGAAGCCCTGGCAACCGAGCAGGATCGCCGGAGCGCCGCGCTGTCGTTGGTGGGCACGACCGCGACGCTGTATTGGCAGAAGGCGTTCATCAACCAGCGCATCGCCAGCAGCGAGGAAAGCATCGCCTATGCGCGCCGCACGCAGGACCTGGTGCGCGCGCAGTATGCGGCGGGCGGAGCGTCCGCGCTGGAGCTGGCCGAGGCTGAGCAGACCGTGGCCAGCCAGCAGGCCGCGCATGCGCTGCTGGTGCAGCAGCGCGTGGAATACACGAACGCGCTGACCATCCTGTTCGACGGCCCGCCGGACCGCAGCATGGCCGATCCGGTCCGCCTGCCGTCCAACGCGCTGCCGGAAGCCCGCGCGGGCGTGCCTGCAGAACTGCTGGGCCGGCGTCCCGACCTGCAGGCCGCGGAAATGCGGCTGCGCGAGTCGTTGGCCACTGTCGACGCCACCCGCGCCAGCTTCTATCCGCCGCTGACGCTGACGGGGGCGCTGGGAAGCTCCAGCCCGACACTGTCCGATGTGCTGCAGAACCCCATCGCGACGTTGGGGGCTGGGCTGACGCTGCCGTTTCTGCAGTGGAACCAGATGCAGCTGAACATCAAGATTTCCAAGGCGGATTACGAGGAGCGGGTGGTCAACTTCCGGCAGTCGCTGTATCAGGCGATGGCGGACGTGGAGAACGCGCTGTCGAACCGGACGCAACTGGCGCTGCGGGCGGAACAACTGGATGTGTCCCTACGGTCGGCGAGGGAGGCCGAGCGGCTGTACGAGGTCCGGTACCGGGCCGGGGCCGTGTCGCTGAAGGACTGGCTGGATGCGCAGGAGAAGCGCAGGACCGCGGAGATTGCGCGGGACGAGAATATGTTGAATCGGCTGGTGAATCAGGTGACGGTTTATCAGGCGCTGGGGGGGGATGATGTTGTGGGGCGCGTTGGCGGAGAATAGGCAACCGGCTGGGGGCGGTGTCGATTGAGTCCTTAAGACGCCCGGCGCGGCGCGGGCCTGGGCGGGCGGGGCTACGATTGCGGTCCGGAGCCTTCGCTCCGGACTGCCCCTGGCTCATCCTCGTCATCGCCTTCGGCGATTCCTTCGGATTCCGCCGGGCGCATCTACACGCCCCGCCCACCCCAGGCCCGCGCCGCACCGGGCTCTGGCGGTTGAATCTTCACCGGAGCTGGGGCGGGCGGGGTTCTTCAGGTTCTGGCCATCGGCAGTGGAAGAGAGAAAAATCTTGCGGGGCCCGCCGCCGGCCGGCCGCGCGGGCGGCCTTCGGGGCGTTACGCGGTGCCTTGCGTCGGGGTGATGACGCTTCGCGTGTTGGGGCGGGTTTATGCTTCTTGCCGCGTTTCGCGCGCGGTGGCCGGTGTCTGACACCGGCGAGGAGCCGGCGACCCGGGCACGTGAAGAGCTTCGACGCGGACGCCTCCAAAGCGCGCAGCGTCAACGCCACGCCGACGACATCCATATGCCAAAGAAGGCCGCCCGCGCGGCCGGTTTTGGCGTCCCTGCAAGATCTCTCTCTTTTCCTTCGCCGGGGAGAAAAACGCCAAGCACGCAGATCCTCCCCAGCGACCGCCAAGATTCCTCAGCAAAGCCTGGCGCGGGGACGGCTTGGGGGCGCGGGGCGTGTAGATGCGCCCGGCGGAAACCGTAGGGAGCCGAAGGCGGACGAGGTTGAGCACGGGGCAGTCCGGAGCGAAGGCTCCGGACCGCAATCGTAGCCCCGCGCCCCCAAGCCGTCCCCGCGCCAGGCGTCTTAAGAACCAACGCCCGCGCCCTGCAATAAAATCCCGTCCATGAACTCCCCCGAACACCTCCCAGAATCCGCCGACCTCGACCGCCGCTTCGGCGCCCTGTCGCGCCTGTATGGCCCCGAGGCCCCCGCCCGCATCCGCAACGCCCATGTGGCCGTCGCGGGGCTGGGCGGTGTGGGCTCCTGGACCGTCGAGGCGCTGGCGCGTTGCGGGGTGGGGGCGTTGACGCTGATCGACCTGGATCACATCGCCGAATCCAACGTGAACCGGCAGATTCACGCCCTGAGTTCGACGCTGGGCCAGTCGAAGGTGGATGCGATGGCCGAGCGGGTGCTGGCCATCAATCCGGAATGCCGGATCACGCGGGTGGATGATTTCGTTTCGCCCGAGAACGTGGGCGAGGTGCTGCCTGGCCCGTACACCGTCATCATTGATTGCACGGATCAGGCGGCCGCCAAGATCGCGATGATCCTGCATGCCCGCAAGCAGGGCGTTCCAATGCTGTTGTGCGGCGGCGCGGGCGGCAAGACGGATCCGCTGGCCCTGCGTGCCGGCGACCTGTCCGGCGCGGTCAATGACGCGCTGCTTGCCAAGCTGCGCAACAAGCTGCGGCGCGAGCACGGATTTCCGCGGGCGTCAGACAAGAACGGCAAGGCGCTCAAGCGCGTGCCCAAGATGGGCATCCATGCCTTGTGGTTCGATCAGCCCGCGATTCTGCCGGATGCCTGGACCCGGCCTCGCGAAGGAGAGGACGATATGGGCGCCTCGGGCCTGAACCTGGCGCCGCAGGGCCTGTCCTGCGCCGGCTACGGGTCGGTGGTGACCGTGACCGCCGCCATGGGCATGGCGGCGGCCAACGAAGCGTTGCGCCTGGCGGTCTGAGGCCGCGCAGGCGGCCTCAAGGGCTTGTCCGCCCGATGGTTCAAAGCGCCACGAACACCATGCCGTCCTCGATCCGTACGGGATAGGTCGCGATGTTTTCGCGCAGAGGCGAACAGAGCGCGCGGCCGTCGCGCACGTCGAAGCGGCCCTGGTGCAGCGGGCATTCGATCTCGTGGCCCGTCAGGAAGCCGTCGCACAGCCTGGCGTTGCCGTGCGTACAGAGGATGTCGGTGGCGTAGACCTCGCCGTCCACGCCATACAGGGCGATCTCGCGGTCGCCGGCCTGCACCGCGATCACGTCTTCTTCCGGCACGTCGTCCCGCCCGATGGCCTTGATCCATTGCACACTCATTGCGTCGTCTCCTGGTCAGATGGGGTAGATCAGCGAATTCGGAATCAGCTCGCTGTCGAAGATGCATAGCCGGGATTCGAATTTCAGGCCGTCCGGCGTCTGGCGGATCACGTCCAGGTAGTGGCCCACGTTGAATACCGTGGTGAGCTGGCTGGGCTTGGTGCGGAACACGGCGTAGCTGGCCTCGGACTCGATGCGCCCGTCCTGCGCCAGCAACACGCGCGGCGCACCCACCACGTGGCGTTGATAGTAGGGATCGTGGAAGATCGTCTCGGTGGCGCCGTAGATGCGGTCCTTGAGCATGCCGCGGCTCTCGAACGCCATGGTCGCCAGGGGATAGCCGCGTTCGTAGTTCTCGCGCGGCATCACCTTGTAGACGCAATCCTCCACGAAAAAGTCCGGCCATTTTTCCCATTCGCCGGCATCCAGCGCGGCGGCGTAGTCGGCGTACAGGCGGGTCAACTGGTAGTAGAGCGGAAAGTCCAGCATCGTCAGGCCTCCATGATCCGGCGCCAGTACGCGTACATGCCGCGTATCAGTGTTTCGGTGACCATGTGGTCGGTGTTCTCGGCGGTCTTGCCGCCCAGTTCCGCCACGCTGCGATGCCACGGCTTCTGTTCGAAACCCGATTGCGAGAATTCGATGACTTCGCCGTCGTCGGCGGACACGAAGCCCGCCGGTCCGAACAGGTTGGCCTGGCGCAGGCGGCGTTGCGTCATTTCCGGGGTGTCGTCGGCAAAGCCGAAGTGGGTCCAGACGAAATCGAACGCGTCGTGTCCCACCGGCTGGATGTGGCGGGTGGACAGCGAATTGACCTGCTGCTGGATGATGACGCTGGGGAACAGCGTCATCAGCACCGCGGTGGGGCCGTTCCACCAGGGCTCCTGAACGATGTCCAGGAAGCGGTCGTCGTTCAGCGACATCTGTTCCTTGAAACTGGACACGCCGCTGGTGACCGTGCCTTTGCCGCCTTGGCCGCGCGTGGAGATCATGGCGGCGTGGCGGAAATGGCGGTCCATCTTCAGTTCCGACCGGTTGTCGGCGCGCCACAGCCCGAAGGTCACGAACCACGTGTGCAAGAGGCCCGGGTGGTAGGGATCCTTGATGTTCTCCTGCATCAGCTTCCAGTTGCCCGGTATGCGCTGCCGGCTGTAGCCGTGGATCACCAGTTCCCGGCCATCGAAGACACGGTCGAAATAGTGCAGGATGTCCGGGCCCAGGTAGTCTTCCAGCGGCTCCACGCCATGGTCGAACGAAGCGAACACCACGCCGTTGCGGCAGGCCACCGCCAGCTTGGTCAGGCCGTGGTCCTCGGGCTTGAAGTCGGCAGGCATGCCGCCGTTGACCTTGCCGTCTTGCTTGACGCCGCGGCGGAAGGGCACGCCGATCAGGTTGCCCTGCAGGTCGTAGTTCCACTGGTGATAGGGGCAGACGAACTCGCTGCGGTTGCCCGCGCGTTCGCGGCAGAACTGCACGCCCCGGTGGGCGCACACGTTCTCTACCACGCGCACCTGGCCGTCGTTGTCCCGCAGCAGGATGACGGAACGCTCGCCCACCACGGTGCGCTTGAAGTCGCCCGGGTTGGGAATCTCGGCCTCCAGGCCGACGTAGCTCCAGTGCCCCTGGTAGAACAGGCGCTCAAGTTCGCGCTGGTGCAGCGCGGCATCGGTGTAGACGCCGAAGGGGATGCGGTGGGAGCCGTCGCCCTGCCAGGGCGGAACAATGTGGACGGGTTGTTCGGGGGCGTTCATGGACGGCCCCTTCTACAGGGCGTGGCGGCGCAATGCGTACAGGCGCGCATGGTTTGTCTCCGTTTTTCCATCTGGCCGCTCGGCGGCCGGGCAGAGCCTTGCGCGACATCGGCGCAGGCGTTTGTCGCATGATCGGGCAGGGCAGGAGATAAATAAATAGAATCTGCCTTATTACATAAATCACCAGAATCAATATTGGTGGAGACAAGCGCATGAACCTGAAAGACGTGGACCTGAATCTGCTCGTCGTCTTCAATGAATTGCACAAACATGGCCGGGTGTCGGCGGCGGCGGCAAGCCTGGGTATTTCGCAGCCGGGCGTCAGCAACGCGCTGGGCCGGCTGCGCAAGCTGCTGGGCGACGAACTGTTCCTGCGCACCTCGCGCGGCATGGTGCCGACACCGTATGCCGAAAGCCTGGCCCAGCCCATCGCGGATGCGCTTGGGGCGATCCACGGCACCCTGAACGCGCGCGTGGCGTTTGACCCGGCGCGTAGCGAACGCGCCTTCGTGATCGGCGTGAACGACGTGGGGGAAACCTATTTCCTGCCTCGCCTGATGCGGGCGCTGGACCAGGTGGCGCCCGGCGTCACCATCCGCACGGTGCGCACGACCTCGATCGACGTGAGGGACGAGATGGAGCGCGGCCGCATGGACCTGGCCATGGGCTTTCTGCCCGGGCTCAAGGGCGGCTTCTTCCAGCGGCGGCTGTTCCGCCAGCCGTATGTCTGCATCTTCCGCCATGACCATCCGCTGGCGCGGTCAGGCGTGTCGGCCAGGCAGTTCCGCGCGGCCGAGCATGTGGCCATCGTGTCCGAGGGCACGGGCCACGGGGTGGTGGATGAAGTGATCGAGCGCGCCGGCATCCGCCGCCGGCTGAGGCTGACCGTGCCGCACTTCATGGCGGTGGGGCCGGTGCTACAGACTACCGACATGATCGCGGTGGTGCCGCAGCGCTTCGCCGACTGCGCCTGCGGGCCCTTCGGACTGGCGGCCGCGCCCTGTCCGGTGAAGATTCCCGAATCCGTCATCAACGTGTTCTGGCACGCCCGCAATCATCGCGAGGCGGCCAACCAATGGCTGCGCCAAGTCGTCGTAGACGTCTTCGGGGAGTGAGGCGTCGTGCAACAGGCGACGTGCAACGAGCGTCGTGCAACAGGCGACGTGCAACAGGCGTCGTGCAACAGGCGTTGTGCAACAGGCGCGCCCGGCCGGCGCTTCCGGCCGGGCGCGCAAGCGGGCAAGGCTCAGAACTGGAGCTGCGCCGACAGCGCGACGCTGCGAGGGTTGCCGAGGTAGTAGCTGTTGATCCAGTAGTCGCGCCCGGTGACGTTGTTCACGTTCAGGCGCAAGGTCAGCGGACGGCCTGACACCTTGGCCGCGTAGCGCAGGCCCACGTCGAACGTGGTGTAGGAAGGCAGGCGGTCGACGTTCGTGGCGGACGACCATTGCTTGCCGACGTGGTACACGCCGCCCGTGACGCTGAGCCCGGGGGCAAACGGCAGCGCGTATTCCGAATACAGCTTGGCCATGAACTTCGGCACATTCATGGGGTCCTTGCCGTCGTTGGCGCCGCCTTCCACGCGGGCGTGCAGGTACGTGATCCCGCCCACCACGGTCCAGGCCGGCGTCACCTTGCCCACGGCCGACATCTCCGCGCCGCGATGGCGCTGGACGCCGTCCTGGCTGTAGACGTTGGCGTCGTTCGTGTACTCGTAGGATTTCTCGATGTCGAACAGCGCGCCGCTCAGCAGCACTCCGCCCACTTCGGCCTTGATCCCAAGCTCCTTCTGCTTGCTGCGCATCGGGGCCATGATCTGCAGCGCGTTGGCGGCGTTCTCCGGCGCGACGCCGCCTTGTTCCAGGCCTTCGATGTAGGTCGCGTAGGCGGTCATCCACGGCACGGGCGTGAACATCAGGGACGCGTTGGGCGAGTTCCTGCCCCGGTCATAGTCGGGCTGGCTGAGGCTGCCGTCGGCGTTGCGGTCGGTCGTCTGGATGGTGCTGCGGTTGATGCCGACCAGCGCGGACCAATGCTCGTTGAATCGGATCTGGTCGCCGATCATGAAATTGTCGTTGCTGATGCGGCTGGAAAAATACATGGACTTGGACGGCGTGGACGGCCAGGCCGGTTCCGGCACGTGCGTGGGCGAATCGAGGCTGTAGGGGCCCTGATAGCCCGTGCTGGGGAACCAGGTGTTCTGCCATTGCCTGTCGGTGTAGCCGTAGTAGCCCATGGTGATCTTGTGGTCGACCGGGCCCGTGGCGAACGAGATGTCGGCCAGCGCCTGCCACGCTTCCGATTCCGTGCGGGTGGGGCCGACTTTCTGCCGCAGCTGGAAGTATTGCCCGGCGGACCGCACCGAATTCATCGTGTGGTACTGCACCGGCCTGTCCTGGTATTCGCGCAGATGGGCCACGCGCAGCGTCAGGTGGTCGCTGGCCTCATAGATCGCCCGGGCCATCCACTTGCGGCTCTCGGTTTCGTCGCGGATCCAGGGCTGGCTCCAGTTGCGGGTCGTGTCCAGCGTAGGGCGGGACACGCCGTCGCGGATGAACCAGTAGGAATTGGGGGCCTGCATCTTGTAATCGCTGTAGGACGCGCCCAGTTCCAGTTTGAAGCGGTCGGTGATGTTGAAGTCCAGCGCGGCGGTCGCCAGGCTGCGGTCGATCTTCTGGTCGTCCACGGCGGTGTCGCCGTCCTGGCGCACCAGGTTGACGCGGTAGCCGACCTTGCCGTTGCTGTCTACCGGCCCGCCGAAGTCGCCGTGCACGTAGTACTGGCCGCCGCCGTAGTTGCCCACGGTGACGCTGTTCAGGCGGTCCGGGGTGGGGCGCTTGTAGACGTAGTTCACCATCCCGCCGGGCGAGGCGGCGCCGAACAGGAAGCCCGACAGGCCGTTGAGGATCTCGACGCGCTCCTTGTCCTCGATCGACGCCGCAAAGCCAAAGGAGCGGCGCAGGCCTTCTTCGGCCCGGTCGTAGCTGTTGAATCCGCGGATCTTCACCATGGGCGCCCAGCCGCTGATCTGCGGCGTTTGCGTCAGGGCGGAGGGGCTGATCCGGTACACATCGTCGGGCGACTGGGCCTGCACGTTCTGCAGCAGTTCGCGCGGCACGACGTTCATGGCGAAGGGCGTGTGCTGCCAGTCCATGCCGCCCAGCGCGCCCACGGATGACACGATGGCGCTGCGGTAGCCGTCGCTGGCAAGGCCGTCCTGCTGCAGGGCGGCGCTTGCTGAGCCGGTGACGGTGACGCCGGGCAAGGTCACCACGCCGGGCGTGGCCGGAGCTGGACGCAGCGTGTATTCGCCGCCGCCGCGATGGACCGCCTCAAGGCCGGTGCCCGCCAGCAGCGCGTTGAAGGCGGCCGGCACGGCATGCCTGCCGCGCAGGCCGGGGCTCTGGCGGCCTGCGGTCAGCGACGCGTCCACCGACACCTGTACCCCTGCCTGCGCCGCAAACTGGGTGATGGCCCGGCTGAGCGGGCCGGGCGCGATGTCGTAGTCGAGGTCGGCGGAAGCGGCCGGCGCGGCCTGCGCGTGCGCGGGAGCGCTGGCGGACGCCGCGACGCCCAGCAGGGCGGCGGTGATCGCCAGGGACAGGATGGTGCGGCGGGTGAGGGGCGACGAATGCATGACGGGCCTGATCCTTATGGAGAGAAGAGGGTCTTCACCCCGTATGCCAAACATGGCCCTCGAAAAGGGAACCTCCGCCCCAAAAATATTTCCGGTCGGCGCCGGGTCAGCGCGGAACCACCGTCACCCACCAGGGCAGGGTCGACTGGATGCGCACGGGCAGCGTGTCCGCCAGGGCGGCCAGCACCCGGTCCGTGTCCGCCAGCGCGTAGGCGCCGACGATGCGCAAGTCCGCCACTTCCGGCGCGCAGCCCAGATAGCCGCGCCGGTATCGGGACACCTGCGCGATGAAATCGCCCAGGCGCATGTTCTCGGCGATGAGCAGCCCGCGCGACCACGACTCACGCGCCAGGTCGGCGGGCGCGATGGGCGCTGCGGCGTTTCGGGTAACCCGGGATTGCTGGCCGGCGCGCACGATGAGGGGCTCGGCGCCGGGCGCCAGCGGACGTACTTCCACGGCGCCGTCGAACACGGCGACCGTGCTGGCCCCGTCCTCCTGGTAGACCGCGTAGCGAGTGCCGAGCGCGCGTAACCGCGCCTCGGCCGTGTCGACCACGAAAGGCCGCGCGGGAGACTGCGTGTCCGGCGCGGTGCTGACGAGGATTTCGCCGGCCAGCAGTATTACGCGGCGCAGCTGCGAGCCATAGTCGACGTCGATCGCGCTGCCGGTGTTGAGCCAGAGGACGGCGCCGTCGGCCAGGCGGATCTCGCGGCGTTCGCCCACGCCCGTATGGTGGGAGGCGGTCCAGGCCTGCCACGGCGTGGACTGCGTGGCGGCCCAGGCGCCCAGGCTCGTGCCGCACAGCAGGGTCAGCATTTTCAGGGCGCGGCGGCGTTGCGTCCGGCGGGCGGCGACGGCGTCCAGCAGGCGATGCGCCGTGGGCTTGTCGTCGTCCGGCAGGTCTTCGAATTTGCCGCTGATGGCTTCCACGCGGCGCCAGGCCTGCTGGTGCGCCGGGTCGGCATCGTGCCACACGCGCCAGCGCTGGCGTTCGCCGGGCGGAACGGCCGGTGCGCGCAGGACGGCGAACCACTCGGCCGCTTCCTGCAGCACCCTGAAGCTGGGCGCGCTGTCCGTGGGCGTCATGCCGCGGCCGGCGCCATGCCAGAGGTCAGGCAATGCAGCATCGCCTGCGCCATGTACTTTTTGACCATGCGTTCGGAGACGGCGAGCCGCTCGGCGATTTCGACGTAGCCCAGGCCTTCCAGGTGCGCCAGCAGGAAGGCGGCGCGGGCCTTGGGATTCAGCTGGTTCAGCAGCGCATCCAGTTCGCACAGCGCGTCCATCAACAGGGCGCGCTCTTCGGGCGAGGGATGGAGGGTGTCGGCGACGGTGGCCAGCGTGTCGCGGTAGGCGCGTTCCAGATCCTGCCGCCGCCAGTGGTTCACAACCAGCCCGTGGGCAATCGTGGTCAGGAACGCGCGCGGCTCGCGGATCGGCTCCTGGTTGCGGAACAGGCGCACGAATGTGTCGTGGGCGATGTCGGCCGCGTCGAACGCATTCCCAAGGCGCCGCCGCAACCAGTCCTGCAGCCAGCCATGGTGGTCGCAATACAGGGATTCGATGCTGGCGGGCGCCGCGTGGCGGTTGGAAGACACAGTGAAGCCGCTGACATGATGTCAATAAGAATGAGTATCAATTATTCTTCAGCGGCGCGGGTTTTGCAATCGGCGCGAACGCGCAGATCGCGTCTACGCCTCGCGGAATGACACCGTGAACCAGCCGCGCAGCGCGTTGGAAAGGCGGATTTCGTCGGCGGCATGCAGGTCGGCCAGGGTCAGCACGCGCTCCTTGACCTTGCCGGCGTCCAGCAGTTCGCCGCGCTGCACGCCAGGCAGGCAGCCGCTGTCGACCGGCGGCGTGTACCAGGCGTTGCCCATGCGCAGATAGACATTGCTGCGGCTGCCTTCGCAGAGTTCACCGCGTTCGTTCAGATAGACCAGATCGAAGATGTGCGGATGCGCCGGCAGCCATTCGATCGTTTTGGTGTACCAGGGGCGGTGCGTGGTTTTGTAGCGCAGCAGCGGTTCCGACGAGCGCAGCGCCTCGGGCGCCAGCATGATTTCCTGGTGCGCGGGCAGCGGCGGCAGGACGGCGGTCTGGATGTGGCGGCTGCCGTCGCGCGCGACGAGCAGGCGCAGGCGGTGCGGACCCGCGGTGCCCAGCGCCATCACGGCGACCAGGATGTCGCCTTCGACGGCGCGGCCGCCCCACACATAGCCCAGCGCCTTGCAGGAAGCTTCCAGGCGGCGCAGGTGGCGCGCCAGCAGCGGCACGGTGCCGGAGGCGTCCACCAGGATGGTCTCGATCAGTTCAGGCTGCATGGGGCTCTCCTGGTGGCGGGCGGGGCGCGCTCTATGCTACTACCGCCGGCGGGGTTTGCGCGCTCAGGCGCGCAGGATGCGGGCCTTCCAATGGCACTCCTGCCATTCCCCGGCGGGGTCCGAATCGTACACGATGCCCCCGCCGACGCTATATACGCCCTGGCCGGACGCATTCAGCACCAGCGTGCGGATCGCCACGTTCAGCGAAAAGTCGCCGTCAGGCGCCAGCCAGCCGACGCTGCCGCAGTACAGGCCGCGCGGGGCGGATTCCATCTGGCGGATGCGCCGCATCGCGGCGACCTTCGGCGCGCCGGTAATCGAACCGCAGGGGAACAGGGCGTGCAGCACGTCTCCCAACGATGCCCTGGGCGCCATGGCGGACACGGTGGACGTCATGGTCCAGACGGTGGGATAGCGCTCCAGCGTGAACAGGGCGTCCACCTTGACCGACCCGGGTTCCGCCAGGCGGCCCAGGTCGTTGCGCAGCAGGTCGACGATCATCAGGTTTTCCGATCGGTTCTTGTCGCTGGCCAGCAATTCCCGGCCCAGGCGCTCGTCTTCGGCCGGATCTGGATGGCGCGGCGCGGTGCCCTTCATGGGGCGGGTCGTCAGACGGGGGCCGTCGCGCCGGACAAAGAGTTCGGGCGAAAACGACAGCACAGTGCGCGCGCCGTCCTGGATGAAGGCGCCGTGGGCCACCGGGTTGCGCGCGGCGATGCGCCGATACAGCGTGGCCGCGTCGCCCTGGAGCTGCAGGTCCAGCGGCTGCGTGAAATTGACCTGGTATAGCTCGCCGTCGCGGATCAGGCCGCGGATGGCGTCGATCTGGCGCACGTACGCGGCCTCGGTCATGCGCGGCGCGGGCAGGCTGATGGCGGCCGGCGTGGCATCCGCGTCCGGCGCGCCCCAGGGCGCCTCGTCCAGCTTGCGCTCGAACACGAGCGCGGTCAGGCGGGCCCGGCCGTCGTCGGACGGGGGCGTCCAGGGGCCTGCGGGCGGCGCCAGCGCGGCTTCCGGGAGCAGCCATTCGCCCAGTTCGTAGTCCAGCAGCAGGGCGATCCAGCGGCCCTGGCGCCGCGCGGCCTCGATGGCGGCCAGCGCGGGGCCGACCTCGGCGGCCGCGCGCGCCTCGATCCGGGCGCAAAGCCCGTCCAGCCGCAGCGCGCGGCCGGCCAGCCGGTCTTCAAAACGACATTCCATGCTTGTTGCTACTGCTGCTGTTGCGCCAGGAATTCCGTCAGGACCCGGCCGGTGTGGGAATGGTCGGCCAGCGTCATGACGTGTTCCGGCGAGCCTTCGCCCACCAGCTGCCCGCCGCCCGTTCCCCCTTCGGGACCCAGGTCCAGCAGCCAGTCGGCTTCGGCGATGACATCCAGGTTGTGTTCGATCACGACGACGGTGTTGCCGGCCTCCACCAAGCGGTGCAGCACATGGATCAGCTTTTCGACGTCGGCCATCGACAGGCCCACCGTCGGCTCGTCCAGCACGTACAGCGTGTGCGGGATGCGCGAGGCGCGGCCGGTCTTGATCAGGCCGTCGGTCAGGCGGGCCTTGGACAGCTCGGTCACCAGCTTGATGCGCTGCGCCTCGCCGCCCGACAGGGTGGGCGACGGCTGGCCCAGGGTCAGGTAGCCCAGGCCCACGTCCTGCATCAATTGCAGCGGGCGATGGATCTTGGGATGGGCGGCGAAGTAGCCGATGGCGTCGTCCACTTCCATGGACAGCAATTCGCCGGCGTTCTTGCCGCGCATCTGCACGCTGAGCGTGTCGCTGTTGAACCGCGCGCCGTTGCAGGCGTCGCAGGGCACCTTCACGTCGGGCAGGAAGTTCATCTCGATGGTGCGCATGCCCTGGCCTTCGCAGATCGGGCAGCGGCCGTCGCCGGTGTTGAACGAAAAGCGCGCCGAGGTCCAGCCGCGCATGCGGGCTTCGCGGGTGTCGGCGAACTGCTTGCGCACGTCGTCCCAGAAGCCCACGTAGGTGGCCGGGCATGAGCGCGGGGTCTTGCCGATGGGCGTCTGATCCACTTCCAGCACGCGGTCGATGGCTTCCCAACCCTTGATGCTGTCGCAGCCGGCCCAGCCCGGCGCCTTGCCTTGCGAGACGGCCTGGGTCAGGTTGTCCAGCAGCACTTCGCGCGCCAGGGTGGACTTGCCGGACCCCGATACGCCGGTCACCACGCTCAGGCGGCCAACCGGGATGCGCGCGTCTACGCTGCGCAGGTTGTGCAGGCGCGCGCCGCGGATCTCGATCATGGGCGTATCGGCCTCGACCGGACGGCGGCCCTGCAGCGGATGCGCAAGCGGCGCCTTGAGGTAGCGGCCGGTGACGGATTCGGGCGCCTCGATCAGGTCCTGCACGCTACCTTGCGCCACGACGCGGCCGCCGCGGATGCCCGCGCCCGGCCCGATGTCGATGACGTGCGAGGCGCGGCGGATCGTGTCGTCGTCGTGCTCGACCACCACCAGCGTATTGCCGTTGCCTTCCAGCCGCGCCAGGGCGTCCAGCAGGATGCGGTTGTCGCGCGGGTGCAGGCCGATGGTGGGTTCGTCCAGGACGTAGCAGACGCCCTGCAGGTTGGAACCCAGCTGCGCGGCCAGGCGGATGCGTTGGGCTTCGCCGCCGGACAGGGTCGGGGCGGCGCGGTCCAGCGCCAGGTAATTCAGCCCCACTTCCTGCATGAAGTTCAGCCGGCCGCGGATTTCCGCCAGGATGTCGCGGGCGATCTCGCCTTCGCGGCCGCGCGCCACCAGTCCGGTGAAGAAGGTGTGCGCGTCCGACACCGGCAGCGACGCCAGCTCGGCGATCGACTTGTCGCGCCAGCGCACGGCGCGCGCGACGCGGTTCAGGCGCTGGCCGTTGCACTGCGTGCAGGCCTTGGCTTCGCCTTCGTACCAGGCGTTCCAGGCGGTTTCCTCGCCGGTCTGCTCTTCGTCGAAGCCCTGCAGCTGCAGGCCCGTCCCGAAGCAGCCCGTGCACCAGCCGTGCTTGGAGTTGTACGAGAACAGGCGCGGGTCGGGTTCGGGGAAGCTGGTGCCGCAGGACGGGCAGGCGCGCTTGACCGAAAAGTGCTGCTGCTGGAGTTCGCTGTTCAGCGCCTCGTGCAGCTTGTTCACAGGCCAGACGACCGACATCACGCCCTGGCCGTTTTCCAGCGCGCTCTTGACCGCCGCGCGCAGATCGGCTTCGTTGGCCGGGTCCACGACCACGTCGGCCACCGGCAGTTCGATGGTGTGTTCCTTGTAGCGGTCCAGGCGCGGCCACGGCGCGACGGGGATGAATTCGCCGTCCACGCGCAGGTGCGAGTGGCCTTTGGACCCGGCCCACTTGGCCAGGTCGGTGTAGTAGCCCTTGCGCGCGGTGACCAGCGGCGCCAGCAGGCCGATGTGCTCGCCCTTGTGTTCGCGCAGCAGGCGCGCCACGATCTGGTCCGTGTTCTGGGGTTCTACCGCGACGTTGCAGTCCGGGCAGTACTGCGTGCCCAGCTTTACGTAGAGCAGGCGCAGGAAATGGTGGATTTCCGTCATCGTGGCCACGGTCGACTTGCGGCCGCCGCGGCTGGTGCGCTGTTCGATCGCCACGGTGGGCGGGATGCCGAAGATGGCGTCCACGTCGGGCTTGCCGGCCGGCTGCACGATGGCGCGCGCGTACGCGTTCAGCGATTCGAGGTAGCGGCGCTGGCCTTCGTTGAACAGGATGTCGAAGGCCAGCGTGGACTTGCCCGACCCCGACACGCCCGTGATGACGGTGAACTTGTCGTGGGGAATTTCGACGCTGATGTTCTTCAGGTTGTGTTCGCGCGCGTTACGGATCTGGATCGCCATGTTGTCGTGGCGGCGTTCGCGCACCAGGGACTGCAGCGGCGTTCCTTCGCCCGCGCCATAGGCGGCGCCGGGCTCTGCGATGCGGGCCGTCAGGCCGGCCTGCTCGACCTCCTGCGCGTCGGCGTCGCTGCTCACCACGACGTCGGCGGGCAGAATGCTGACCTCGTAGTCGCGCAGCGCGGCGCCGGTGTGCGACTTGGGGTTGTCCATCAGATCCTGCGGCGTGCCCGTGCCGATCACCAGGCCGCCGGCGTCGCCGCCTTCCGGACCCAGGTCGATCAGCCAGTCCGCGGCGCGGATCACGTCCAGGTTGTGCTCGATGACCAACAGCGTGTGGCCCGCGGCCAGCAGCTTGCGGAAGGCCCGCATCAGGCGGGCGACGTCGTCGAAGTGCAGGCCGGTGGTGGGTTCGTCGAACAGGAACAGGCTGCCCTTCTTGGCGACCTTGGCGGTGGAAATGCCGCTGCGCGCGGCCTCGGCCAGGTGGCCGGCCAGCTTGAGCCGCTGCGCCTCGCCGCCCGACAACGTCGGCACGGGCTGCCCCAGCCGCACGTATTCCAGGCCCACGTCGGCCAGCGGCGCCAGGCCCGTCTGCACGTCGCGCAGGCCCTTGAAGAAGTCCAGCGCCTCGCTGACCGTCATCTCCAGCACTTCGTCGATCGAGGCGCTCTTGCCCAGGTGCTCGACGCGCACTTCCAGCACTTCGGGGCGGAAGCGCTTGCCGTCGCAATCCGGGCAGCGCAGGTATACGTCGGACAGGAACTGCATTTCCACGTGCTCGAAGCCGGTGCCGCCGCAGGTCGGGCAGCGGCCGTCGCCGCCGTTGAAGCTGAACGTGCCCGCGGTGTAGGCGCGTTCGCGCGCCAGCGGAGCCTGGGCGAACAGCTTGCGGATGGCGTCGAAGGCGCCGACATAACTGGCCGGGTTGGAGCGCGCGGTCTTGCCGATGGGGGTCTGGTCCACCATGACCACGTCGGCGATCTGTTCGGCGCCCAGCAGGCGGTCGAACGCGCCCGGCGCTTCCGAGGGCTTGCCCTTCTGCTTGAGCAGCGCGGGGTACAGCACGTCCTGCACCAGCGTGGACTTGCCCGACCCGGACACGCCGGTCACGCAGACCAGGCGGCCCAGCGGCAGCTCGACCGAGACGTTCTTCAGGTTGTGCGCGTTGACGCCTTCCAGGAGCAGGCGCGGCGTGTTTGCCGCCACCGGCATCGGCCGCGGCGCTTCCACGCGCATGCGGCCGCCCAGATAGTCGCCCGTCAGCGTCGGGGCCGCACGCAGGCGGTCGGGCGGTCCGTCGAAGACGATGCGGCCGCCGCGTTCGCCGGGGCCAGGCCCGATGTCGATGATGCGGTCGGCGGCCACCATGACCTGCGGATCGTGTTCCACGACCACCAGCGTATTGCCGGCGTTGCGCAGGCGGTGCATGACCTCCACGACCCGGTGCATGTCGCGCGGATGCAGGCCGATGGACGGCTCGTCCAGGACGAACAGGGTGTTCACCAGCGAGGTGCCCAGCGCCGTGGTCAGGTTGATCCGCTGCACTTCGCCGCCCGACAGCGTGCGGCTCTGGCGGTCCAGCGTCAGGTAGCCCAGGCCGACGTCGCACAGGAACTTCAGCCGCGCGCGGACTTCGGTCATGAGCAGATCGGTGGCGGCGTCCAGCGCGCCAGAGAACGACAGCGTGTCGAAGAAGCGCCGCACCCGCTCGATGGGCAGCAGCATCACGTCATGGATGGAAAGCCCGTCCAGATTGTTGAGCTGTTCGCGGGTCCAGTTGGCGGCCACCGGCATGAAGCGCTTGTAGCGGCCGTCTTCCGGCGGCAGCACGGCGTCGGCTTCGTCCTTGGCGCCCAGGCGCCAGAGCAGGGCGTCGGGCTTCAGGCGCGCGCCGTTGCAGGTGGGGCAGGGCGTATAGCTGCGGTACTTGGACAGCAGCACGCGCACGTGCATCTTGTAGGCCTTGGTTTCCAGCCAGTCGAAAAAGCGCTGCACGCCGTACCACTGGTGCTTCCAGGCGTCGTTGCCGCCCTTCCAGTCAGGCGTGCCGTAGAGCACCCAGCGCTTGTGCTCTTCGCTCATGTCCTTCCAGGGCACGCCCAGCGGCACGCCCGCGCGCGGCGCGTACTTTTGCAGCTCGTCCTGGCATTCCTTATAGGACGGTGTCGTCCAGGGCTTGATCGCGCCTTCCAGCAGGGTCTTTTTCTCGTCGGGAATGACCAGCCCGAAGTCGATGCCGATCACGCGGCCGAAACCGCGGCAGGCCTCGCACGCGCCCAGCGGCGAATTGAACGAGAAGCTGCTGGGCAGCGGGTCGGTGTATTCGATGTCGCAGTCGGCGCAGTGCAGGCGGTCGCTGTACTTCCAGATGTGCGCATTGCCGCCATCGGCGTCCATGACATACACGGCGATATGGCCGGCGCCCATGCGAAGCGCGGTGTCCAGCGCTTCCATGATGCGTTCGCGCTCGGTGCCGGCGAAGCGGAAGCGGTCCTGGATGACGTGCAGGATGCGGCGCGCCTCGGTGGCGGCCTTCGCGCCCTTGGCCTTCTTGGCCCCCTTGGCTGGGGCGGCCTTGGCCGGGGCGGGAGCGTCTTCCTCGGCATGCACGCGGGTGTAGCCCTGCTGCTCGAGAAAGCCGCGCACTTCGTCTTCGGTGAAGTTGGCGGGCACGGCGATGGGGAACGTCACGACCAGGCGCGGATCGCCCGCGTTGGCTGCGCGTTCCGCCAGCGAGTGGTAGACGGACTCGGGCGTGTCGCGGCGCACCAGCTTGCCGCAGCCGCGGCAGTAGAGCCGCGCGCCGCGCGCGAACAGCAGTTTCAGGTGGTCGTTCAGCTCGGTCATCGTGCCGACCGTGCTGCGCGAGCTGCGCACGGGGTTGGTCTGGTCGATGGCGATGGCGGGCAGGATGCCTTCGATGCGGTCCACCTGCGGCTTGTCCATGCGGTCCAGGAACTGGCGCGCGTAGGGCGAGAAGGTTTCCACGTAACGCCGCTGCCCCTCGGCGTACAGGGTGTCGAAGGCCAGCGAACTTTTGCCGGACCCCGACACGCCGGTGACGACGACCAGTTCGCCGGTGGCGATGGTCAGGTCCAGGTTCTTGAGATTGTTCTGGCGGGCGCCAACGATGCGGATTTGGGAGCTCATGGACGGTATCGTAGCCTGATGGGGAAGGCATGCCGGCGCGGCGATCCATTGCTGGTTCCGGGCGCGTCGATATGGAATAATTGACTATATTGTGACGCAGCTGTCCATAATATGGACAAACCGGCGCCCGTTAGCTGTACAAATAAACAGTATCGCAGATTCGTCTGAAATTCGCGCTGCTTGCGTTGCGAATCTGGTTATCCACCGTTATTGGCTATCGCCTTTATTTGGAGACGTTCTTGCCGGAAACCAAGGTCGCGGGCGCGGCGGCGTTCGCGAAATTCATGACAGTGCTGCAGGCGGTGGCCGACGCGCCGCAACCGCCCACGGCCGCGGGGCTGGCGCGCACCTGCGGCTATCCGCGTCCCACCGTCTACCGCATCGTCGCCGCCCTGGCGGAACAGGGCATGGTCGCCGAATCCGGCGGCCTTTACCGCCTGGGCCCCCGCCTGATGTCGCTGGCCAGCCGCGCCTGGTCGCAGTTCGACCTGCGCGCCGCACTGGCGCCCGAGCTGCAGGCCCTGCGGGACCAGACCGGCGAAACCGTGCACCTGGCGGTGCCCGCCGGCCGCGAGATGATCTATATCGACAAGCTGGAGAGTCCCGGCCCCGTGCGCATGGTGTCGCGCGTGGGCGCCTCGGTGGCGCTGCATTCCAGCGCCGTGGGCAAGGCCTACCTGGCCGCGCTGGACGAGGCCTCGCGGGAACGGCTGCTGCGCGACCTGCCCCTGCCCGGGCGCATGCCGTCCACGCTGACCAGCCTGCCGGCGCTGCGCGCGGCGCTGGGCGCGGCGGCCGCCCACGGCTACGCTGTGGATAACGAGGAAAACGAGCCCGGCATCGTCTGCTACGGCGTGGCGCTGTGCGACGCGGCCGGCAGGCCCGTCGCCGGGGTCAGCGTCAGCACGCTGCTGTTCCGGCGGCGCGGCGATCCGCAGGCCGCCTATATAGAACCCTTGCTGCGGCTGCGCGACGCCGCCGCGGCCAAACTCGCCGTCCTGCCGGTATCGTCCGGCGGCGCCTGACCGTCAGCCCCAGAGGAATTCCATGACCGCATCCGCTGCTCCCATCGCCTCCAAGCTTGCCGCCCTGCTTGCCGCCCGGGTCGTGCCCGTGCTGCGCTACACCGACGCGGCCGCCGCGGCGTACGCCGCCGAAGTCGCGGTCGCGGCCGGCTGCTCCACGCTGGAACTGACCTGGACCATCCCCGGCGTCACCGATCTGGTGCGCGCCCTGCGCGACAAGCACGGCGCCAGCCTGCTGCTGGGCGTGGGCACCGTGCTCGACGAAACCCAGGCGCGCGAAGCGCTGGTGGCGGGCGCGGACTTCCTGGTGTCGCCGGCGCTGGCCACCGAAATCGTCGACATGGCGCACGCCGCCGACGCCTTGTGCCTCCTGGGCGCGTACACGCCCACCGAAGTGCTGGCCGCGCGCCGCGCGGGCGTCGATGTGGTGAAGGTGTTTCCCGCGGATACTGGCGGCCCCAGGCACCTGGCCGCGCTGAAGTCTGTCTACCCGGACACCATTTTCTGCCCCACGGGCGGCGTTACGCAGGAAAACATGGGCGAGTACTTCGCGGCTGGCGCGGGCCTGGTCGGCATCGGCAGCAATCTGTATGACAAGGCGGCCTTCGCCGCGCGCGATACGGCCGCCCTGGTGGCGCAGATCGTCCGCACCCGGGAGGCCGCCCATGGCTGACTTCGACATCGTCGCGCTGGGCGAGCCGCTGGTCGAACTGAACCAGACCAGCAAGGACCAGCGGCAGTACCTGCAGGGCTTTGGCGGCGACACGTCCAATGCGGTCATCGCGGCGGCGCGCCAGGGCGCCCGCTGCGCCTATCTGACCCGCGTGGGCAAGGACGCCTTCGGCAGTCAGTTCCTGGACCTGTGGCACGTCGAGGGCGTGGACACGTCGGGGGTTGAAGTGGACGACGACGCCCATACCGGCTTGTACTTCGTGCAGCACGGACCGGACGGGCACGCGTTCAGCTATCTGCGGCGCGGCTCGGCGGCCAGCCTGATGACGCCGGCCAGCCTGGCGGGCGGGCTGATCGAACGCGCCCGCTTCCTGCATGTGTCGGGCATCAGCATGGCCATCAGCACCAGCGCCTGCGACACGGTTTTCGCCGCCATCGAGCGCGCGCATGCCGCCGGCGCGCAGGTCAGCCTGGATTCGAACCTGCGGCTGCGGCTGTGGCCGGTGGACCGCGCCCGCGCCGTGCTGCGCGAAGCGATGCGCTCGGCCGATCTGTTCCTGCCCAGCATGGACGATATGCAGCACCTTACCGGCAACGACGATCCCGAACGCACGCTGGACTGGATCCGCGACGGCGGGGCGTCCGGCGTGGTGGTGCTGAAGCTGGGCAAAGACGGCTCCATCATCGACGACGGCCGCCACCGCACGCCCATGTCCGCCCTGCGGGTCGATGCGGTCGACGCCACCGGCGCGGGCGACTGCTTCGCGGGCAGCCTGTTGGCGCGGCGCTGCCAGGGAGATTCCTGGGAAGACGCCGTGCGCTACGCCAATGCGGCGGCGGCGCTGTCCACGCTGGGCTATGGCGCGGTCGATCCGCTGCCGCGCGCCGCGCAGGTCTTGGAGCGGCTGAAGGCCACGGCCGGTTGAGCGCCGCCCGGCAGCATGCCGGTGCCCGAGATCAAGCCGGAATGAATCGTCCCCAATTGTCTGGAGCCCATGCGCGTCGCCCGGGCAGCCCGCCAATCCTGCCCGATGGCGCGCTTTTTGGATTTCAGGCTAAAATGCCAAGTTATCCCAATTTTTTCCGCCAGCCCAACTCCGGTTGTGCGGGCCACTTTCCGCGAATTCAACAGGAGAATCAACATGGCTGAACGCAAACGCGTGCGTCGCAACACCCTGGAACGCCGTTGCCTGGGCAAGGCCTTCAAGCGCTTGTTCGTCAAGTCGCCCAAGGGTGTGTTCAAGATGCTGGAAAAGATCAAGCGCGTCTAATCGACGAACCTGATTTCAAAAAAACCGCAAGGCGCGAGCCTTGCGGTTTTTTTTATCTTTCAGGACTGCGGAGGCCCCAGCTTGGGCCGGATGAAATCCATGAAAGCCCGCGTCTTGGCCGGCTGGATGCTGGAAGGGAACACCACGTAGATCGAAATCGGGTCGACGGACCAGCCCGGCAGCACCCGCCGTAGCGAGTTGCGCTTGATGATGGGCTCCAGCGCCAGGCAATGGGGCATGCGCGTGATGGCCAGGTCCAGCCCGGCCAGGGTGCCCGCGATGCTCATGTTGTTGGCCGCCAGGTGTCCCTGGACCGGGACGCGCTGGGTGACTGCGCCGTTGTGCAGAGTCCAGTGGGAATGCGCCTCGTCGATGGTGGTGCGCAGGCATTGGTGCTGCGAGAGATCGGCCGGGGTTTTGGGCTCGCCGTGCCGTTCCAGATAGTGGTCGGACGCATACAGATAGTTGTCCAGCGACACCAGCTCGTGCACGACCGCGCCTTCGACTGCCGGCAGCGGAACGCCGTTGCCGTTGTCGGACGCCGCGCCAGGGTAGTCGGTCTCGCGGCCGAAGCGCAGCACCACGTCGAACGGGGTGCCTTGCGCGTCCGAGGCGGTCAGCATGCTGAGATCGAATTCGCACTCCACGTCGGGATAGCGTTCGATGAAATCGTTGATGGTTTCGGGCAGCAGCCACATCGCCAGGCTGTACGGCATGGAGACCCGCAGGTTGCCGGACGGGCCGCCGGAAAGCGACAGCAGTTGCTCGTGCGCCAGGCGGGCCTCGTCGATGAGGCCCTGGCAACGGCGCATATAGGCCGCGCCGGCTTCCGTAAGGTCGAGCCGGCGCGTGTTGCGGTTGATCAGCCGCAGGCCGATGGCGCGTTCGAGCTCGTTGATGCGCCGCGAGAGCGTCGAGGTGGGCATGTCCAGCGCGCGCGCAGCCTGGCTGAAGCTCTTGCGCTTGGCAACCTCGACGAACAAGGCAATGTCATTGAGCTGGACGGGCGAGGCTTCCATAGGCGTTCCGAATTGGGCCGCCCGAGTTTACGCCACTACTGCGCCCGGCCCAACGCTGGCGGCGACCGTCCGCCGCGATTAAGCGCGTGCAGATTGTCAGATTTGATTGCAAATTCGAATGCGATGGCATCAGAACCCGCAGGCATATCCCCTAAACTTCAGGCGAAAACACAAGAACCAAGACCAAGACCGCAGCGGTTCCTCGGATATCGCAAAGGGGCACAGCAGGCATGACCGATACACCGATATTCTTCACAGTTCTGACTCCGACGTACAACCGGGCCGGCACGCTGCACCGGGTTTATGAATCGCTTTCCCGGCAGACGTTCAGGGGATTCGAATGGGTGGTGGTGGACGATGGCTCCACCGACAATACGCACGAGTCCATCCTGGACTGGCAGGCGCGCGCCGATTTTCCCATCCGCTATTTCTGGCAGAACAACAAGCACAAGAAAACCGCGTTCAACCGCGGGGTGCGCGAGGCGCGCGGCCAGATGGTGGTGGGCCTGGACAGCGACGACGAGATGCCCTCCGATGCGCTCGCGATCTTCAAGCAGGCCTGGGACGCCATCCCGCCCGCGCGCCGCGACTCTTATGTCGCCGTGACCGGGCTGTGCGCGCGTCCTGACGGAACCGTCGTGGGCGACCGCTATCCGCAGGACGTCTTTGACAGCACCGCCGTCGACGTCTACTTCCGCTATCGCATCAAGGGCGAGAAATTCGGCTGTATGCGCACCGACATCCTCAGGAAGTATCCGTTTCCCGAGGACGTCGCGGGCTTCGTGCCCGAGAGCCTGGTCTGGTGGGCCGTGGCGCGCGCCGGCTACCTCAGCCGCTTCATCAACCGCGTCGTGCGCACCTATCACGACACGCCGGGCGGACTGTCCCAGGGCGCGGTTTCGGTCGCGCACAACGCCCAGGGCCTGTACCTGCTGGCCTGGGACATGCTGCAGCACCACCTGGAATTCTTCCGCTACCGTCCGCGCGAGTTCATCATGGCCGCGGCGCGCTATACGCGCTTTCGCCTGCACCTGAAACACTCCGGCGTGCCGACGGCCGTGAAGGCCTACCGGCTGACCAATCCCGTGGCGACCTTCCTGGTGGCCGCCATGTGGCCGCTGGGCTACGCCCTGTACCGCCGCGACCGGCGGCGCGGCGTGGCGTAGTCCGCCGCCCGCCCCGGCGCCCGTCGCCGCCCTGGAGCGTCACGCAGGCGCTCCGTGCCCCAAGCCCAGATACACCTCGACCACGCGCGGGTCCTGCGCCACGTCGGCGGCCGGCCCTTCCAGCGTCACGGCGCCGGTCTCCAGCACGTAGGCGTAGTCGGCCACCTGCAGGGCCGCGCGCGCGTTCTGCTCGATGAGCAGGATGGACACGCCCATTTCCCGCAGCCGCGCCACGATACGGAACACTTCGCGCACGATACGCGGAGCCAGGCCCAGGCTGGGCTCATCCAGCATCAGCAGGCGCGGCTTGGCCATCAGCGCGCGGCCCACGGCCAGCATCTGGCGCTCGCCGCCCGACAGCGTGCCGGCAAGCTGGGCGCGCCGTTCCTGCAGGCGGGGGAATAGTTCGTAGACTTCGGCCAGCGTCTGGTCCTGGTCGCGCAGACCGCGCCGGAAGCGGTCGAAGGCGCCCAGCATCAGGTTGTCCTCGACCGTCATTTCCGCGAACAGCTCGCGCTTTTCGGGCACGAGGTTCATGCCCGCCGCCACCATTTCCTCGATCTCGGCGTGTTCCTGTTCCTTGCCGCCAAAGACGATCCGGCCTTGTGAAGGCAGCACGCCCATGATGGCGGACAGCAAGGTGGTCTTGCCCGCGCCGTTGGGACCGATAACCGTGACGATCTGGCCTTCGCCCACCGCCAGGCTGACGCCCGTAACGGCTTCCACCTTGTCGTAGGCGACGCGCAGGTCGCGCACTTCCAGCAGTTTTGCGCTCATCTATTCCACTCCGCCCAGATAGGCCTCAAGCACCGCGGGGTTCTGCTGGATCTCGGCCGGCAGGCCTTCGGCGATCTTCTCGCCGAAGTCCATGACCACCACGCGATCCACCAGGCCCATCACGAAGTCCATGTCGTGCTCGACCAGCAAAATGGCCATGCCTTCGGCGCGCAGCTTCTTCAGCAGCTCGGCGAGTTCGCATTTCTCCTGGTAGCGCAAGCCTGCGGCGGGTTCGTCCAGCAGCAGGATGCAGGGATCCGAAGCCAGCGCGCGCGCGATCTCCAGGATGCGCTGCTGCCCCAGGGCCAGCGAGCCGGCCTCGTCTTGCAGGTGCTTGCCCAGACCCACGCGCTCGACCTGGCGCGCCGCCTCGGCCAGGAGGCGCGCCTCTTCGGGGCGGTCCAGCCGCCAGGCGGCCGGCAGCACGCCCCGGTGTCCGCGCAGGTGCGCGCCGATGGCGACGTTCTCCAGCACGCTCATGCGGCCCAGCAGCCGCACGTGCTGGAAGGTCCGAGACAGGCCCAGACGGGCGATCTTGCGCGCGCCCGCGCCGGCCACCGGCTGGCCCAGCAGCGTGACCTGTCCCGAGGTCGGCGTGTCCACGCCGGATATCTGGTTGAACATCGTGCTCTTGCCGGCGCCGTTGGGGCCGATCAGCGCCAGGACTTCGCCGGCCCGGATTTCCAGGTTCATGGCGTTGTTGGCGACCAGGCCGCCGAACTTGCGCGTCACGTCCACGGCCTTGAGCACCACCTCGCCCCGCGGCGGCATGGCGCGCCGGGGCAGCGGTTCGGCGGACATATCCAGCTTGCGCGGCTGCTTCCTGACGGGGACCCAGCGCGTGAGCACCGGCCACAGCCCGCTGCGGGCGCGGTGCAGCAGCAGCACCATGCCGAAGCCGAAGACGATGACCTCGAAGTTGCCCGTCTGGCCCAGCACCTTGGGCAGCAGGTCCTGCAGCCATTGCTTGAGCACGGTGAAGACCCCCGCGCCGACCAGCGCGCCCCAGACCTGTCCGGCGCCGCCGATGACGGTCATGAACAGGTATTCGATGCCCATCTGCAGGCCGAACGGGTTGGGATTCACGAATCGCTGCATGTGCGCGTACAGCCAGCCGGACGCGCAGGCCTGCAGGGCGGCGATGACGAAGATCACCATGCGCGACCGCGCCGTGTCCACCCCCATCGACTCGGCCATGACACGCCCGCCCTTGAGCGCGCGGATCGCGCGGCCTTCACGCGAATCCAGCAGGTTCTGCGTGGACCAGACGGCGATCAGCAGGAATGCCCAGATCAGGTAGTAGATGTTGCCGCCCTGGTTGAGCGTCCAGCCGAACAGGCTGATGGCCGGGATGTCCGGGATGCCGGTGTGGCCGCCCAGGCCCTCGACGGAGCCGAAGACGAAGTACAGCGACAGGCCCCAGGCAATGGTGCCCAGCGGCAGGAAGTGGCCGGACAGTTTGAGCGTGATCGCGCCCAGCAGGTAGGCAAGCGCCAGCGTCAGCGCCAACCCGGCCAGCAGGGTCAGCCACGGCGAGGCGCCCAGCCAGGCCAGCCAGGCGGGCAGCGTGTCGGCGCGGGTGGTCAGCAGCGCAGTCGTGTAGGCGCCCACGCCCACGAAGGCGGCCTGCCCGAAGCTGGTGAGGCCGCCGACGCCGGTCAGCAGCACCAGGCCCAGCGCCACCAGGGCGTACAGGCCGATGTAGTTCAGCAGCGTCACGTAGAACGGCGGCAGGACCAGGGGGCCAAGCGCCAGCAGGGCCAGGAACGCAAGGAGGATGTGGCGCGGGGTCATTCGTCTTCTTCCTCGACGTGATGGCTTTTGAGTGAACGCCAAAGCAGCACGGGGATGATCAGCGTGAATACGATGATTTCCTTGTAGGCGCTGGCCCAGAACGACGAGAAGGCCTCGATCAGGCCGACCAGCACGGCGCCGGCCGCGGCCAGCGGATAGCTCACCAGGCCGCCGATGATGGCGCCCACGAAGCCCTTGAGGCTGACCATGAAGCCGGAATCGAAGTACATGGTGGTGATGGGCGCGATCAGGATGCCCGACACCGTGCCGATCAGCGCCGCAAGAAAAAAGGTGGCCTTGCCCGCGAAGACCGGCGAAATACCCATCAGGCGTGCGCCCAGCCGGTTGAAGGCCGCGGCCCGCAGCGCCTTTCCGTACATGGAGCGCTCGAAGAACTGGTAAAGCACGATGATGAGCACCGCCGACACCGCCACCACCCACAGCGCCTGGCTGTTCACGTTGATGGGGCCCAGCGCCAGGCTGGCGTCGCTGAACGGCGCGGTGCGCGCACCTTCCGCGCCGAACGCCAGCAGCCCCAGGCCGACCAGCGCCAGGTGGACCGCGATGGAGACGATCAGCAGCACCAGCGTCGAGGCCGACGCGATGGGCTGGTAGAACAGGCGATAGAGCTGCGGCCCCATCGGCACGAGCAGCAGCAGCGCCAGAAGCGCCTGCGCCGCCATCGGCAGCTGGGCCAGCGGCAGGCGGTAGAGCAGCGCGGCCAGGGCCAGCGGGTAGACGACCTTGGCAGCCATGCGCCAGAGCCCGCGTCCGCGGCCGGGGCGCTTGCGGCGCGCCATCAGGTCGGCGGCGACTTCAGCCAGCGCGAAGGCCAGCAGCAGCCACACCAGCAGGACCGGCTTGCCGGCCTGCAGCGACGCCATCGTCAGCGCGCCAAAGGCGACGAACTCGCCCTGCGGGATGAACAGCACGCGGGTGACGGTGAAGACCAGCAGGATGGACAACGCCAGCAGCGCGTAGATGGCGCCATTGGTGATGCCGTCCTGCCCAAGGATCAGGGCAATCTGAGCATTCATGCGAAATTCCGGGTAACGAGCGGGTGTCCCCCCCCGAAGCGCTGCGCGCTTCCCCCCAGGGGGCATGCCTGCGGACCGGCGGAGCCCGGATCCGCGGCATCCCGATGGGACGCGCGGAGCCTGCTTCCTGGCGCCGTCCGCAGCGCATGTGAGCGTGGGGGCTCCTTTTACTTGACCAGCGTCCAGTTGCCGTCCTTGACCGTGATGAGCTCGCGGCCGCGGTCGTCAAAGCCGCTGTGGTCGGCGGCGCTCATGTTGTAGACGCCCTGCGTGCCCACCAGCTCCTTGGTCTGCTCCAGCGCGTCGCGCAGGGCGCTGCGGAATTCCTTGGTGCCCGGCTTGCCGGCCTTTTCCGCCAGCGGCACGGCCTTTTCCAGCAGCAGGCCGGCGTCGTACACGTTGGCGCCGAAGGTGGCGGGCTTGGAGCCATTGAGCTTTTCGTAGGCGGCGATGTAGTCGGTCGCGACCTTCTTGGACGGGTTGCTGTCCGGCATCTCGGGCAGCACCAGCATCAGGCTGGCGGCCAGCACGGTGCCTTCCACCTTCTTGCCGCCCAGCTTCAGGAAGTCGGGGAGCGCGGCGCCGTGCGTCTGGTAGAACTTGCCCTTGTAGCCCTGGTCGAACAGCGTCGTCTGCGGCAGCACGCTGGCGGCGCCGGGGGCGGCCACCAGCACGGCGTCCGGCTTGGCGGCCAGGATCTTCAGCGCCTGGCCCGTGACCGAGCTGTCGAAGCGCAGGTAGCGTTCGTTGGCGGCGATCTTGATGCCCTTTTCGTTGGCCAGTCCGGAGAAGACCTTGTACCAGTTCTCGCCATAGGGGTCGTTCAGGCCGATGAAGCCGACCGTCTTGATCCCGGTCTTGGCCATGTGGTCCACCAGCGCGCGGGCGATGATGTCGTCGTTCTGCGTGGTCTTGAACACCCACTTCTTCTGGTCGTTCATCGGCAGCACCACCGCGGCAGTGCCCACCGGCGCCAGCATCGGCACGCCGGCCTCGGCTGCAAACTGGATCACGCCCATGGCGTTGGGCGAGCCCGACGGCCCGATCAGCGCGTCTACGTTCTGCTCCGTGATCAGCTTCTTGAAGGCCGTGACCGAGTTCGTGGAGTCGCTGGCGTCGTCCAGCGAGATGTATTCCACGGTCAGGTCGCCGATCTTCTTGGGCAGCAGCGGCACCGTGTTCTTCTGCGGAATGCCGACCAGCGCGGTGGGACCGGTGGACGAGGTGACCACGCCGACCTTGACTTGCGCCAGGGCGGGCAGGGCGAACAGGGCGGCGACGGCGGCGGCAGTGGCCAGGGGGAGTTTCTTCGACAGCATGGCAAAACCTCCGGGATAGGGAGCAGAGTGGGAGTGCGGCTGGAAAACGGAGAAAACAGGAACTGCGGGGATTACTTGTTGCTTAAAATTTCTAACAGTTAAGGATCAGCACTGTAGACGCGGTCCTCGTGCTTACCTATCCGTCAAAACCCGAAGCGGGCGGCGGCAATGCGATGTCAGATGGTGATCGAACTGACGCTGGCACCGCCGCAGACGAACAGCGTCTGGCCAGTGACGAAGCTGTTGGCGGGGTCGGCGAAGAACATGACGGCGCGCGCCACGTCGTCGGAACGGCCCAGGCGCTTGACCGGGATGCCCGCGGCCAGCTGTTTTTCCCGTTCGCTGCCGGCCTCGATGACCTCATAGAACATATCCGTCTGGATCGGGCCCGGCGCCACCACGTTGACCGTGATGCCGTAGGGCGCCAGTTCCAGCGACCAGGTGCGGGCCATGCCCACCATGCCGGCCTTGGTCGCCGAATACGCGGTGCGGGTCGGCAGGCCCAGGGCGCCGCGCGAGGACATCATGACGATGCGGCCGAACTTGCGTTCCTGCATGCCCGGCAGCGCGGCCTGCACCAGGCTGATGGCTGCGCCCAGGTGGATCTGCGTCAGGCCGTGCAGTTCTTCCTGGGTGACCTGCGGCAGCAGGTTGGGCCAGATCACGCCCGCGTTGTGGATAACGTGGCTGACAGGGAACTTCGCCGCGATTTCGGCGCCGGCCTGCGCGGTCGCATCGGCGTCCAGCAGGTCGACCTGCACGTTGTGCAGGCGCGGATGGGAGAAGTCGGCGGCGCGGCGCGCCATCGAAATCACTTCATAGCCCGCTTCCAGCATGCTGCGGCAGATCTCCGCGCCGATGCCGGCGCTGCCGCCGGTGACGATGGCCACATGGGTTTGCATCAGGGTTCCCCTTGTCTTGTAGGTGTTGCCGGCCCGGCCGGATCAGGCCTTGGGCGCCAGCGCCAGCACGCGCAGCGGGCTGCCGGAGCCGCTGCGGATCTTCAGCGGCGCCGAGAAGATCACGGCGCCCGTGGGCGGCAGCTGGTCCAGATTGGTGAGGCACTGCAGGCCGTAGCGGTTGTTGCCGTGCATGTAGTAGTGGCAGGGGTAGGGCGGATCCAGGTGCTGCGCCTGGCCCGCGTCCGTGCCCACGGATTCGGTGCCGAAGCCGTGCACGTCGCGCTCCTTGATCAGCCAGGGCACGACTTGCGCGTCGGGGCCGGGCGAGTGCGCGCCGTCCGCCTGCATATTGAGGTATTCGGCGGGCTTGGCGCGCTTGGACCAGTCGGTGCGCATCAGCACCCAGGACCGCGCGGGGATGCGGCCATGCTGTTCTTCCCAGGTCTTGATGAAGTCGATGGTCAGCAGGAAATCTGGATTGTCGCGGGCCTCTGCGGAACAGTCGATCACGCAGGCGCTGGCGATGAACGCGTCGATGGGGATGGTGTCCACCGTGTTGTCGGGCTGGTCCTTGCCCGTGACCCAGTGCGCCGGCGCGTCGAAGTGCGTGCCGGTGTGCTCGGAACACGAGAAGTTGTTCCAGTACCAGGCCGGACCGCGCTCGTCGTAGCGGGAGATTTCCTCGATGCGGAACGGCCAGGCCTGGCCAAATTCGGGCGGCAGCACGATGGTGGGGAATTCCGGCGTCAGGGTCTCGGTCAGGTCCACCAGACGGATGCGCCCGGAAACCAGCTCGGTCATGAATTGGGCAAGGATGTTCTGACTCATTGTGTTCTCTCCATTTCGCTACTGTGTCTGACACCGGGTCCACTGCGCCGTCAGCCGCCCGCGCCCAGCTCCCGTTCCAGTCCTTTCGGGTTCTCGGCCAGCCGGGCGCGGAATTCCTGCGCCACGTCGCCGACGTACACGTCCTCGATGCCGTCCTTCAACGCACGCACGATGGCGGCCGCGATCGCAGCCGGCGCCACGCGCGGGGGCGGCGTGCGCTGTTCCCATTCGTGGTCGACGGGGCCGGGAAACACGTTCACCACCCGCACGCCCGCGCCGCGCATTTCCGCGCGCAGGCATTGCGCCAGCGACAAGGCCGCCGCCTTGGACGCGGACCACATGCCGCGCGAAGGCAGATTCACATGCGCATAGATCGACAGCACATTGACCCAGGCCGCGGCGCTGTTGACGCCATCGGCGGCGCGTCCGCACAGCGCGGGGCCGAAGCACTGGGCCAGGCGCATCAGGCCCAGCACGTTCACGTCCATGGCGTCGCGCGCGGTGTTCACGTCCTTGCGGTTCAGCAGCCCGCCTTCGCGCTCCAGGTCGGCGGTGTTCACCAGGATCTCGACCTTGCCGCCAATGGAGGCGGCCACGCGCTCGACGGAATCGGTGTCGGTCACGTCCAGCGTCACCGCCTGCACGCGCGGGTCGGCCGCCAGCGCGTCGAAGGCGGCGTCGCGCTTCCAGGCCTGCGGATCGCCCAGGAACACCAGGGGGCTGCCTGCGTCCAGCAGCGCGCGCGCTACGGCCTGGCCGACCGCCGACTTGCCGTCGGTGACCAGCGCGCGACGGAACTTCGGATCGCACGAGGTTTCGCGCAGGGTTTTGTCGTCTTCCATGTTCGGGGTGCTCCTTTCAGGCAGGGCGATCATCACGGCCTGGCCGCTGCGGTCCAGCTTGAGCGCCAGCCGCACGCGGCCGCCGTCGACGCAGTCCTGGTGGACGTGCGCCACCACGGACGGGCCGGCGTCCATCCGCACCGTGCCCACGCGCCAGGGCAGGCGTTCGCGGAAGTACAGGTCGTTGCTGTGGTGCAGGGTGGTGCTGACCAGCAGCGCGCCGTTGGGATCGGCGGGCCGCCAGGGCAGGTGTTCGGACAGGCAGTGGCCGCAGACTTCGCGCGGCGGGTATTGCACCGTGCCGCAGTCCGCGCAGGTCTGCAGGTCGAAGCGCCCTTCGGCGGCGGCGGCGGTCAGCCCCAGCGCCGCGCGGCTGCGCGAGCCGGGCGGCAGGGTCGGCTGCCGGGTGCGCGCGACGGGATTCTTGCGAGGAGGCTTGGCCAGCGGCTCGGTCATGCGTCGCTCCTTGCCAGGATGGCCGCGGCCGTGCACAGCCCGCGGTCGTAGTTGATCATGCCGAACCCGCTGACCAGTCCCATGCGGGCGTCGGCGACCTGCGTGCCGCCAGCCGTGCCCGTGAGCTGGCGCAGCGCTTCCACCATGCCGAGGTAGCCGCCGGCGGCGCCGGCCTGGCCCACCGACAGCTGGCCGCCGTTGGTGTTGAAGGGAAAGCTGCCGTCCACGGTAAACGTATTGCCGCGCACGAACCCCGGCGCCGCGCCTTTTTCGCAGAAACCCAGGTCTTCCATCTGCATCAGGTTGATGACGGGGTAGTCGTCGTAGGCCTGCAGGAAATCCATGTCGGCGGGGGCGGCGCCGGCCTGGCCGTACAGCTCGTCCACGTCCATGGTCCAGCCGCCGCGGGTCTGGATGGGGTCGTCGATCCAGGCGTTGTGGCGTTCGATGGTGGACAGGATGCGCGCGTACGGCAGCTGCAAGGCGCGCGCGCGGTCCTCGCTCATGACCAGGAAGGCGTCGGCCCCGGCGCAGGGCATCACGCAGTCGAACAGGTGGATCGGTTCCGTGATGACGCGGGCGTCCAGGTACTGCGCCAGCGTGAGCGGCTTTTTCATGAGCGCGTGCGGATAGCGCAGGGCGTTGTCGCGCTGGGCCACGCAGAGCTTGCCGAAGTCTTCGCGGGCGGCGCCCGTGGCGCGCATGTAATTGGCGGTCAGCAGCGCAAAGCTGGCATTCGGCCCGCCCGCGCCATACGGGTAGACGGCGTCCTGCGCGAAGCGCGAGAACTGGCTGACCGTGTTGCGGAACGAGTCCACGTGGTTGGTGTCGCCCGCCAGGCAGGCGACCACGCTGGCGTCGCCTGCCTGCACGGCCCGCGCCGCGCGGCGCAGCGCGGCCACGCCGCTGGCGCCGCCCATGGGGATGTGGTCCAGCCAGCGCGGGCTCATGCCCAGGTGCTGGACCAGTCCGACCGCCGTGTCGGGCGCGAGCGTGAAGCTGGACACGCACATCCCGTCGACATCCGTCTTGGCCAGGCCCGATTGCCGGATCAGCGCGCCCAGCGCGCGGCCCAGCCACCAGTGCGCGGCATGGGTGGAATAGCGCTCGTACGGAATCGTGACGGGCAGGGCCGCCACGACGCCGCCGTAGCCCAGGCGGCTCATCGGGAAGTCCCCTCGGCGGACGCGGTGCGCTTTTTCTTCATATGGCACGTTTCCACGCAGCGCGCCGTGCCCGGCAGCGTCGGCGCCAGCGCCTTCATCTCGCCGCGCTGGATCTTGTTGGTGGTGGTCAGCGGCAGGCTGTCGACGAATGCGACATAGCCGGGCGCCTTGTAGTACGCCAGCTGATCCAGGCTCCACTCCACGATGCTGCGGGCGGCCTCGGCCATCGCGGCGGCATCGGCGGGCAGGGTCTCGGGCACGACGCAGGCCAGCACCTCGTCGCCGCGCACGGCGTCCGGCACGGCGGCGACCGCCACGGCCTTCACCAGCGGATGCTGCATCAGCACGCTTTCCACTTCCACCGCCGAGATGTTCTCGCCGCTGCGCCGGATGACGTTCTTCTTGCGGTCGACGAATCGCAGCGCGCCGTCGGCCTCGCGGCGCACGATGTCGCCCGTGTGAAACCAGCCGCCTTCCCAGGCCTCGCTGGTGGCGGCCTCGTCTTTCAGGTAGCCGGCAAAGAAGCCGTAGCGCGGGTCGTCGCCGGCATGGCGCACCAGCAGTTCGCCCGGTTCGCCGATGGCGGCGGGCGCGCCGGCGTCGGTCACGATGCGCACGTCGATGTCGTCTTCCTCGCTGCCGAAGCTGCTGGTGCCGACGTGGCGCGGTTCATGGTTGGCGATGACGACGGCGCCGGCGCCGGTTTCGGTCATGGCCCAGGCTTCCAGCAGCGGGAACCCGAAGCGTGCCTCGAAGGGCGCATGCAGCTTGCGATCCACGCCGGCGCCGAAGCCGAAGCGGATGGCGGGCTGCGGGTCGTGCCCGGACGGCTCGGCCTTCATCAGGATGGCGGGCATCACGCCCAGGTAATGCAGCACGGTGGCGCGGGATTCCCGCACGCTGTCCCACCAGGTCCTGGGATGGAAGCGGTCCAGCGGAATCAGGCAGCCGCCGGTCAGCACCATGGCCATCGCCGAATACGCCATGGCGTTCATGTGTACGAGCGGCAGCGGCGTCAGCATGCGTTCCTGGCCGGGGCGCAGCGCGGCCAGTCCGCCGATGCGCGCATACCAGCCGCCCGCGTGCAGGAAGTAGCGGTTGGGCAGGATGCAGCCCTTGGGGCGGCCAGTCGTGCCCGAGGTGTAGAGCAGCGCGCACTCGGTCAGTTCTGACAGCGGCGTGCCCTGCAACGGCGCGGCGAAGGGCGCCGCGGGCGGCGCATCGTCGGGGCCCATCACGCGCAGCTCGCGGCCGGCGCGCGTCGCGGCGGCCAGCAGGTCGGCATGGCGCTCCGGCAGGGCCACCGCCAGCGCGATCTCGGAGTGGCCCGCCAGGTACTCGAGCTCGGCGGCGCGCAGGTCCGGGTTGATGGGCACCACCGACACGCCCAGCGCGTTCAGGGCCAACCAGTGCAGGAAGAAGGCAGGGCGGTTCTCCAGCAGCAGGCCCGCGCGGTGGCCGTGGCCGTAGCCGGCACGGGCGTAGGCCGCGCGCAGCGTCTCGATGGCGCGGGCGGCGCTGGCGTAGGTCAGCTCGCCCGGGGCGATGCCGTAGGCGGCGGCCGTTTCGGGCAGGATGCACAGGAACGGCAGTTCGCCGTAGCGGGAGGCGGTGTCGAGAAAAGCCTGGTGGACGGTGGCGCTCACGGGCCGCTCCTACATGAACAATTGGATGTTGCTGAAGGCCGCGTCGCAGTTGACGAGATCGACGCGTTTAAGGCGGATGCGCAGCGCGCCGTCCTGTTCCACCAGGTGGTGCGTGGTCCAGCCGGCGTACAGCGTCTGCATGTCCTGGCGGGTTTCGACGTAATGGAACGCGGTGCGCACCACGTGACGGCCCTCGGCGGGCGCGGATTCCGGATGGCCGAGTTCGATGGAGGGCGCCTGCAGCAGGTGGTGGCAGCGGCTCTTGGGCTGTTGCGAAAACGTGCGCTGGCCGGCCAGGCGTTCGACGCGCACGCGCAGCAGCAGCTTGTCTTCGTACATCAGCGAGGCATGCAGCTTGGCGTCCGTCTGGCCATGGGCCAGCGGCATCCAGTAGTGGCCGTCTTCCGTGTACAGGTCCAGCCAGTCTTCGAAGCGCAGCTCGTCCAGCATGCGCGCCTCGGCGTAGACAAAATCAATCAGCTCGCGGTCGCTTGCGCTCATACCGACTCCGCTCCGGTCATGTAGCGGCCCCATGCGCGGTACTGGTTGCGCATCTGCCATTCGTTGGTGCCGTTGGTGACGACGTTCTTCTGGCCGGTCTCGCCGGGCGTGTACAGCCGGCCCACGTTCACCCAGTCGAGCGCGCGGGAATTCAGGCCGTCCTGCGCGCGTTCGTACATTTCAAGGTCGTCGTGGCCCACCACCGACGTCGGCGCGTTGATCAGGCGGTTGTACATGAGCGTGCGCTCCAGCAGCAGGTCGGGCGCGCCCACCAGGCGGAACGTCCAGGACTCGACCAGCGTGCGGTCCGCGGCGATGGGCTTGAAGATGCGCAGCGTCTGGATCGGGCCCTTGACCATGATGTTGGGGAAGTACACCGTGTTGTGGCGCACGTCGCCCAGGATCTGCTTGGCGCGCTCTTCGCCATAGGCCGACACCATGGATTCCCAGTAGCCCGGCACGCCGGAGTAGGACGCGTGGATGGAGTCCGACACGCCGGTGTGCCCGTGGCCGTTTTCCCAGACCCGGATGCCCATGTTCTCAAAGAACTCGTAGGGCGAGATGAACGGGGCGAACAGCTCCACCGCCATAGGCTTGGGCGTGCCTTCGGGCGCTTGCTCCCATACCTTGACGGCGGTGCCGGCCGACGACTCGTGCGCCACCATGGGGTGGCAGGTGTCGGTCTGGTTGTCGACCAGCATCTTCCAGTTGCAGCGATGCATGTAGCGCAGCACGCCGCCGGCCACTTCGAGCCTGCCTTCCGGGGAACGGTCCACCATGTTGTCCAGGGTGGTCAGCGATTCGCCGAAGAAGTCCTCGAATGACTGGCCTTCCGGATTCAGGCGGCAAAACACGAAACCGCGGTGGTTCTGGACGTCCTTCACGGCGGCCATGCCCCGGCTCGCCTCGCAGTTTTCCAGGCCGGTGTTCTCGTAGCCCTTCTTGAGCGGGATCGACAGCAGGCTGCCGTCGGTCTTGAAGGTCCAGGCGTGATAGGGGCAACGGAAGAACTTTCCCGTGTTGCCACAGGCTTCGCCCGCGACCATGGTGCCCTTGTGGGGGCAGCGGTTGTGCAGCACGCGCACGCTGCGGTCGCTGTGCCGCACCATCACGACGGGCTGGTTGCCGACGGTGGTGGTGATGTAGTCGCCCGGATTGGGCACCTGGCTGTCATGGCCGACAAAGACCCAGGTGTTGGCGTACAGGCGCTCCATTTCCAGGTCGAAAAGCTCCTGGTCGATGAACAGGTCCTTGTGCACCTCGGTGTCGCGCAGCAGGGCGCGGATGGCGTCGGGATTGTCGCGGTATTTGGCCATGGTCGCTTCCTTGTCGTCTAGGGCCTGTATGCGTTGGATGGCGTCGGGCGCGGGCCTACAGGTCCAGCACCAGGCGCGCGGACTTGGCGCGCGAGATGCAGATCTGGATGATCTTGCCGCTGGCCTTTTCGGTCTCGGAAAGGTAGTAGTCGCGGTGGTCGGGCTCGCCTTCCAGCACGGTGGCCTGGCACACGCCGCATTCGCCGCGCTTGCAGTCGAACATCGGGTCGCAGCCTTCCTCTTCCATGACGTCCACGATGGTCTTGTCGGCCGGAATGGACAGCACGCGGCCGGATTGGCGCAATTCGACCTCGAAGGGCTGGTCGCCCGCCTGGGCCGCGGCCGTGACGAAGAGTTCGAAATGGATATGGGCGTCGGGCCAGTGGCGCGCGCGGGCGCCCTGGATCACCGCGTCGATCAGGCCCTTGGGGCCGCAGACGTACAGGTGCTGGCGCGGCGAGGCCGAGTCCAGCAGCGCCTGCAGGTCGAAGCGGCTGGACGGATCGTCGTCGGCGTGCAGCGTCAGGGCCTCGCCCGCCAGGTCCTGCAGTTCGGGCACGAAAGCCAGCTGGTCGCGGCTGCGGCCGCAGTAGTGCAGGTGGAAGGCGCGGCCGGCAGCCTTCAGCGCAGCGGCCATGGAGGCGACGGGCGTGATGCCGATGCCGCCCGCGATCAGCACCACCGGCTCGTCGCCGGCGGGCGATTCATGCAGCGGAAAATCGTTCTTGGGGCCTTCGGCGGTCAGGGTGTCGCCTTCGGCCATCGCGTGCATGTGGCGCGATCCGCCCTGGCTGGCCTCCTCCAGGCGCACGCCCAGGCGGTATTCGGCGGGCTCGGCGAAGCGTCCGGCCTCGGGCGCCAACTGCACCAGCGAATAGCAGCGCGGGTCGCGCAGGCCGGGCACCGTTACTTTCAGGTGCGCGCCGGGGCCGAAGGCGGGCAGCGCGCCGCCGTCTTCACGGGCCAGCCGGAATGAGCGGATCAGCGGCGATTCCTGCCGGACTTCCCGGACGATCAGTTTGAGTGTCTGCACGATGTCTGTCTCTGTCGGTTGTCGGCCTCAGGCGGCCATTTTTTCCGCGATCTGGCGTTCCATGGGGCCGCACTTCTCATTGGCGAGCGCCGTGTCGCGCAGGGCGCGCAGCGAGTCGGCGGCGTCGGGCCGGCCAACCAGCCCGGCGGCCGCGGCGATCAACTGGCGGTACTTGCCGCCGCCGCGCGCATGCGTGTCGCTGTAGCCCTTGACCAGGCGGCGGCAGTTGACCGTTTCAACCGCCAGGGCGTAATCCTGCGGCGCCAGCCGGGCGACCAGCGCCAGCCATTGCTCAAGGCTTTCGCTTTCGATCTGGTGGCGCAGCGTGCTGCGGCGGAAACGCCACATGCCGGCCAGCGTGTAGAGCATCAGGAAGCCGCTCAGGTTGCCGCTGCGCATGCGGCGGCCCTTGCCCAGGCGGCGTTCGACGAAGCCGCCGAACGCCTTGGAACCCTCCAGCCAGCGGCCCAGCCGCGCCGGCAGCGTGCCGCAGATTTCTTCCAGCCGCGGGTGCATGAATTCCGTCGTGTGGACCAGCTGGTCCGGACGCGCGCCGACTTCCTCGCGCACGCGTTCAAAGCGCGAGCCGCGGGTCTTCAAGTCCGCCACGCGGATGACGTCGTCGTAGGCCATGGCCGTGGCCACGTAACGCGCGGCGGCACAGGTCAGCGCCCATTGGCGGGCATCGCCGCCGTGCTGCGCGTCCAGGTCGCGGATCGCCTTCAGGCGCCGCAGATAGTCCTGCGCATAGGCCAGGTCCTGGAATTCGAGCTGGCGGCGCACGCCGGCGGCCAGCATGGGCTGGGCACAGGCCGGGAAATCGCGGCGGATGGCGTCCAGCAGGGCCTGGGTCCGCGGGCTGGCGGCGCGTTCAGGCAGGGACGGCACCGGGCGCGTCAGGTCGATGGCGGCGGGCTGCGCCGGAGCTTCGCGCGCCGAATCGAAGCCCAGCGCGAAGGCGCGCAGGCTGGCGTCCACGCCCAGTCCGGCGCGGCGCACCGTGGCTTCGAAATCGTCGCGCGAAAAGGGCAGGGCGCCGCTGCCGGCGACCGCGCCGAACAGGCTGGCGCTGATGACGCTGCCGGCGCGGTCGGCCTGGGCCTGCAGGTCGAAGCACAGGAAGCGCCGGGCGGCGGCGCGGCCGGCCTCCAGCACCTTGTTCGGGTCGGCGATGCCGTTGCCAGGGGCGGATTTTTCGCTGACGGCATAGCTGCGGTGCGACGAGGAGATCAGCACCGTGCGTTCCGGCGTGACCAGCCCGCGCTGGATGGCGCGGCCGCCTTCCATCAGCTCGGCCGCGACCACCAGGTCCACGTCGCCGGGCGTCGGCATGAGCGCCAGCGCGGGCTGGCGGCCGGCGCGGTGAACCTCGGATTCGGGCAGCAGTTCCAGGTAGTAGATCGTCGCGCCGGTGCGCTGCGCTACGCCGGGCACCGACGTGGTCTGCGCCCACCAGCCGGCGTGTTCGGCCATGTCGACGATCCAGTCGGCCAGTACGCCGCCGCCCTGGCCGCCCATGGCCAGGATGGCGATCTTGATCGGGTTGCCTTGCTGCACGGGCGCCGGGTTCATGAGACAGAGGTCCTTAAAGGGCGTTTTGGGCCAGGCGCGCGGCGCGCCGGCGCTGCAGGAAGCCGATCACCGCGCCGCGCACGCGCGCCAGGAAGCGGTCGGCGCCGGTCGGGTTGTGGATGATGTCGGCGCGGTAGAAAGACGGGCACAGCACGGCAGCGTGGGCGACTTCGCCGCAGTTGCCGCAGCCCACGCAGCTGCTTTCCACGTGCGCCACCGGGTCTTCTTTTAGCGGGTCGCCGCTGTCCTTGACCGTCAGGGACGGGCAGCCGGACAACCGGATGCAGGCGTGGTCGCCCGTACAGACGTCCGGGTCCACGCCAAAGCGCTCCTTCACCACGCGCCGGCCTTCCTTGACGGCCTTGTTGAACAGCGGCTTCACGCGCCGTTGCTTGTTCAGCATGCACTCGGACTGCGCGATGATGACCTTGGGACCCTTGATGTCGGTGGTCAGGGCTTCCTCGATGGTGGCGCGCACCTTCGCCACGTCGTACGTGCGGTCCAGCGTGCGGACCCACTTCACGCCGACGCCGCGCACCGCCGCGTCGATGGGGTTGTTGGTCGAGCGGTCGGGGTTGTCGGCGCGCGAGGACAGGATGTCCTGCCCGCCTGTCGCCGACGCGTAGAAGTTGTCGACGATGACGATGACGCCGTCGTACTTGTTGAACACCGCGTTGCCGATGCCGGAAGCCAGCCCGTTGTGCCAGAAGCCGCCGTCGCCCATGATGGAAATGGGCCGCTTGGCGGCGGGCACGTTGAAGGCCGCCGCGCTGGACGCGCCCAGGCCGTAGCCCATGGTGGTGGCGCCCAGGTTGAAGGGCGGCAGGATCGAAAACAGGTGGCAGCCGATGTCGCAGGAAATGTGGTGCTGGCCCAGCGTCTCCTGCGCCAGGGTCAGCGCGGAGAAGATGGGTCGCTCCGGACAGCCCGTACAGAAACCGGCGGGCCGGGGCGGCACCACCGCCGCCAGGGTCTCGATATGCTTGTGGAAGGTGATGGGCTGTTCGGCGGGGCGCGCGGGCTTGGGCCGCGACACCTCGGTGATGGTGAGCTGGCTCGCATCCGCTTGCGCATCCGCCGCGACCGCCGGGTGCGTCTGCAGCGACTCCGGCCGGTTGCGCTTGAGGAATTCGCGCAGGCCGTCGCGCATGACCTGGGTCGTGTATTCACCCGCCATCGGCAGCACGTCCTTGCCGGACAGGCGCGCGCCGACGCCGGCGCGGCGCAGCACGGCGTGCAGGTTCTGCTCGATGTAATCCGGCTGGCCTTCTTCCAGCAGCAGCACGGCGCGCTTGCCGCGACAGAAGTCGATGACCTCGTCCTCGATGACGGGGTAGGTCACGTTCATGACATACAGCGGAATGCGGCTGTTGCCGAAGTGGTCCGCCAGCCCCAGCAGCTGCAAGGCGCGGATGACGCCGTTGTACAGGCCGCCCTGCAGGATCAGGCCGATGTCGTCCTGGTCGCCGTCGAAGTGCTCGTTGAGCTTGTGTTCCTTGATGTAGCGGATGGCGGCGGGCCAGCGTTCCTTGATCTTTTCCTGTTCGTGCAGGAAGGACGCCGGCGGCAGCACGATGCGGCTGGTGTCGCGCGCCGGGCTTTCCAGCGCCTGCGCCAGCGAGAAGGCGGGGCGCTTGTTTTCCTTGGCGGTGAAGCGCCCATGCACGTGGCAGCCGCGGATGCGCAGCTGCAGCATGACGGGCGTCCGGCTGGCTTCCGACAGTTCGAAGCCGTCTTCCACCGCCTTCACCATGCTTTCCAGATTGGGGCGGGGATCCAGCAGCCAGATCTGCGACTTCATGGCGAATGCGTGCGAGCGTTCCTGCATGATGGACGAGCCTTCGCCGTAGTCCTCGCCCACGATGACCAGCGACCCGCCCGTGACGCCGCCTGAAGCCAGGTTGGCCAGCGCGTCCGACGCGACGTTGGTGCCGACCGTGGATTTCCAGGTGACGGCCCCGCGGATCGGGTACATGACGGATGCGGCCAGCGTGGCGGCGGCGGTGGCTTCCGAGGCGCTGGCCTCGAAATGCACGCCCAGTTCCTGCAGGATGTCGTTGGCGTCCGCCAGCACGTCCATCAAGTGCGAGATCGGCGATCCCTGGTAGCCGGCAACGTAGCCGACGCCCGACTGCAGCAGCGCTTTCGTGACGGCAAGAATGCCTTCGCCGCGGAACTCCTGGCCCGCGCCGATGCGCAACTGCTGGACTTCTTTCTTGAAAGACCTTTCAGCCATCTGGATCCCTTTCGCGGACCGGCGCGGTCCTCAAACCTTGCTGCTTCGCAGCATCGAGTCGTCACGAAATCATCGCCTGAAAAATACTTTAGGAGTCAACGTTTTAGCTGTCAATAAAAAAGATGAAATTTCATGGAAATTAAAAAATATCACGCTAAAACAAGGGTGTATATACTGGTTGTTCTCTAGGATTTTGGTCGATACGGAGCGCTGCAATGGTGCAAAAACGGGTTCCGATTCGGGGTATACCCTGTGCTGCGCAACAGCATTGCGATTCATCATGGCGCGCGGCTGCGCCGTCGTGGTGCAATGCGCTTTTCGTCAAAGGGGCGAGCCTTGGAAACTGCTGCGTGGGAGCAAAGCAACATGCGTGCGGATAAGCAGCGCGGCGGCCGCGCGGCCGCGTCCGGGCCCCGATTCGTCGACGGCTATCTGGCTTACCTGCTGGCGCAGGCCAGCCAGCGCATCTCAGCCGAATTCCACATGCAAGTGAAGGCCGCCGGCCTGTCGGTCACCGAATGGCGGGTGCTGGCCAGCCTGCAGGGCAGCGCGGGCGAAACCATCGGCAGTCTGGCGGTGCTGGCCATCACCAAGCAGCCCACGCTGAGCAAGGTGGTCCAGCGCATGGAGGCTGAAGGCCTGGTAGCCCGCACCGGCGTGCGCGCCGACCGTCGCCAGACGCGGGTCTGCATCACGGCCAAGGGCTCCAACCTCATTTCCAGCCTGTGCGACCAGGCGCTGCAGCACCAGAAGGCGGTGCTCGCGCCGTTCGGCGAAGACAAGGCCGCGTTGCTGATCGACATGCTGGGCGTGCTGATGACCGAACACGTTCCGCTCGAGCTGCCGATCGACGCCGACGACTAAGTCCGTTGCAGGCGCGCACTCGAACATCGTTCGCTTCAATTATTTTGTTACAAGCAAATGCGTCCCTGATTGTTTTCACTCAGTGAAAAGCGTCTCCGGTACGCATAAACCCTGAATTGACGCGGGTCTGGCGGGTAGGCACACTCGCGCCGGTAATTCAGACTATTGTCAGGAGTTGACACTTATGCGCCGCACTTTGATTGCTATCGCGATCGCCGCCGCCGTGGCCGTGCCCTCGATCGGGCAAGCCAAGACCTTCCGCTGGGCCGCCCAGGGCGACATCCTCACCTTCGATCCGCACTCGCAAAACGAGGGCATGACGATCGCCGCCAACAGCTACATCTACGAACCCCTGGTCGACTACGACAAGGACTTCAAGGTCACGCCCCGCCTGGCCACTGGTTGGGAGCAGGTGTCGCCCACCCTGTACCGCTTCAAGCTGCGCCCCGGCGTGAAGTTCCATGACGGCGCCGCCTTCACCGCTGACGATGTGGTGTTCTCGATCCACCGCGCCATGGCGCCGACGTCGAACTACAAGGCGTACACGACCGGCATCAAGGAAGCGCGCAAGATCGACGACCTGACCATCGAGATCGAGACCTCGGCGCCCAACCCCGTGCTGCTGCGCCAGCTGACCAACGTCTTCATCATGAACAAGGCCTGGTCGGAAAAGAACAACGTCGCCAAGCCGCAGGACTACGTCAACAAGGAAGAAACCTACGGCGCGCGCAACACCAACGGCACGGGCCCCTACAAGCTCAAGAGCCGCGAAGTCGACGTGCGCACCGTGTTCGAGGAAAACAAGGACTGGTGGAACAAGGCCGGCAAGGTCGGCAACGTGACCGAAGTGGTCTTCACGCCGATCAAGCAGAACGCCACGCGCACCGCGGCGCTGCTGTCAGGCGAGATCGACTTCGTGCTGGATCCGGCCGCCCAGGATCTGGAGCGCCTGCGCCAGGCGCAGAAGGTCGTGGAAGGCAACGAATACCGCACCATCTACCTGGGCCTGGACCAGAAGCGTCCCGAGCTGCAGTACTCGAACATCAAGGGCAAGAACCCGTTCCAGGACATCCGGGTGCGTGAAGCGCTGTACCGCGCCATCGACGTCGATGCGATCAAGCGCGCCGTGATGCGCGGCCTGTCCGCGCCCACCGGCACGATGATCGCGCCGCAGGTGCATGGCTGGGCCGAATCCGTGCACAAGCGCGTGCCCTACGATCCCGAAAAGGCCCGCGCCCTGCTGAAGGAAGCCGGCTACGACGGCACGCTGAACTTCACGCTCGACTGTCCCAACAATCGCTACATCAACGACGAAGCCATCTGTCAGGCCGTCGTGGGCATGTGGGCCAAGGTGGGCGTCAAGGCCACCATGAACGCCATGCCGCGTTCGACCTACTTCCCCAAGGTGCAGTCGTTCGACACCAGCGCCTACCTGTTCGGCTGGGGCGTGCCCACGTTCGACGCCATGTACACGCTGCAAAACCTGATCCGCACCAAGGGCGAGGGCGCGGACGGCATGTACAACCTGGGCAACTACAGCAACAAGGAACTGGACGTCATCATCGACCGGATCAAGACCGAGACCGATCCGGCCAAGCGCGACGCCGACATCATCACCGTGCTGCAAGGGCACGCCAAGGACTTCGGGCATATCCCGCTGCATGACCAGGTCATCCCCTGGGCAATGCGCAAGAACGTCACGGTCATCCACCGTGCCGACAACCGCCTCGTTGCCGATTGGGTCAAGGTTGACTGATCCAGGCTAACCAGACGGCGAGGGGCCTATCCGGCTCCCCGCCGTCTTGCTTTTTTTCGCCTATGTTCGCTTTCATACTGCGTCGCCTGTTGCAGGCCGTAGCGGTGATGCTCACCGTCGCGCTACTGGCCTTTGTGCTTTTCCAATACGTCGGCGACCCTGTCACCATCATGCTGGGGCAGGACGCCACCGATGCCGAACGCATCGAATTGCGTGAACGCCTGGGCCTGAACGAGCCCGCCATCGTTCAATTCGGCCATTTCGTGGCCAATGCCGTGCAGGGCAATTTCGGCATATCCCTGCGCCAGAGCGAACCCGTTTCCACCCTGTTGAAGTCGCGCCTGCCGGCCACGCTGGAACTGTCCATGGTCGCGGCGCTGCTGGCGCTGGTCGTGGGTGTGCCGCTGGGCGTGTACACGGCGCTCAAGCGCAACAGCCTGGTGTCCCAGATGCTGCTGGCTGGCTCCCTGCTGGGGGTGTCGCTGCCCACGTTCCTGATCGGCATCCTGCTGATCCTGGTGTTCTCCGTGCAGCTGGGCTGGCTGCCTAGCTACGGACGGGGCGACACCGTCAGCCTGGGATGGTGGACCTCGGGCCTGTTCACGGCCACGGGCTGGAAGCACCTGATCCTGCCGTCCATCACGCTGTCGCTGTTCCAGATGACGCTGGTGCTGCGGCTGGTGCGTTCGGAAATGCTGGAAGTCCTGCGTTCCGATTACATCAAATTCGCCCGCGCCCGCGGCCTGAAACGGCGCGCCATCCACTTCGGGCACGCCCTGAAGAACACGATGGTGCCGGTCATCACCATTACCGGGCTGCAGCTGGGCGGCATCATCGCCTTCGCCATCGTCACGGAAACCGTGTTTCAGTGGCCGGGCATGGGCTTGCTGTTCATCCAGGCGGTTCAATTCGCCGACGTGCCGGTCATGGCCGCGTACCTGTGCCTGATCGCACTGGTGTTCGTGGTGATCAACCTGATCGTCGATCTTCTGTATTTCGTCGTGGACCCGCGGCTGCGTTCCGGGCTGACTCGCGGCGGGGGGGCTCACTAATGCGCGCCGTACTCAAACGCTGGTGGGACAGCGACATTGCCTGGGCCTGGCGCCGGGCTCCCGTGGCCATCGTGGCGACCTTGCTGCTTGCCGCCTTGCTGATCGGCTCTTTCGGGGCCGGCTGGGTGGCGCCGCACAATCCGTTCGACCTGACCAAGGTGGAACTGCTGGACGCGCTGCTGCCGCCGGCATGGGAAGCCAACGGCCAGGCCACCTATCTGCTCGGCACCGACAGCCAGGGACGCGACCTGTATTCGGCCATTCTGTACGGCACGCGCGTGTCGCTGCTGATCGGCCTGGCGTCGGTGCTGCTGTCGATGCTGATCGGCATTGTGCTGGGCCTGGTCTCGGGTTACGCGGGGGGGCGCATTGATGCCTTCATCATGCGTGTCGCCGACGTGCAGCTGTCGTTTCCCGCCATCCTGATCGCGCTGCTGATCGACGGCGTGGCGCGCGCGGCCGTGCCGCGCGACATGCACGAGCTGATCGCCTTCCCGGTCCTGATCGGCGCGATCGCGCTGGCGGGGTGGCCACAGTACGCCCGCACCGTGCGCGGCTCGACCCTGGTCGAGAAAAACCGCGAATACGTGCAGGCTGCGCGCGTGATCGGCGTGGCGTCGCCCGTCATCATGTTCCGCCACGTGCTGCCCAACGTGCTGGGGCCGGTGCTGGTGCTGGCTACGGTGCACCTGGCCACGGCCATCATCACCGAGGCGACGCTGTCGTTCCTGGGGGTGGGCGTGCCGCCGACCGCGCCGTCGCTGGGCACGCTGATCCGCATCGGCAACGATTTCCTGTTTTCCGGCGAATGGTGGATCACCATATTCCCGGGCGCGGCGCTGGTGCTGCTTGTGCTGTCGGTCAACCTGCTGGGCGACTGGCTGCGCGACGCGCTGAACCCGAGGCTGAACTGATCCACCCCCGAAGCGCCTGCGGCGTTTCCCCCTGAAACGGGGCGCCGCGAGCGGACCGGGAAGCCCGGATCCGCTGCGGTCCCGCAGGCGCATGCAACAGATATTTGAATTGAGGTATCGCACATGAGCGCACTATTGGAGGTCCGCAATCTGCGCGTGGAGTTTCCCACGCGCCGCGGCACGCTGCGCGCCCTGGACGACGTGTCCTTTTCCATCCAGGCCGGCGAAGTCCTGGGCGTGGTGGGCGAATCCGGCGCCGGCAAATCGCTGACCGGCGCATCCATCATCGGCCTGCTCGAACCGCCCGGCCGCATCGCGGGCGGGGAAATCCTGCTGGCGGGCCGCCGCATCGACAACCTGCCCGACGAACAGATGCGCCGCGTGCGCGGCCGTGAGATCGGCGCCGTGTTCCAGGATCCGCTGACGTCCCTGAACCCGCTGTACACCGTGGGCAGGCAACTGGCGGAAACCATCGTGACCCACCTGGACATGACCTGGTCGCAGGCGCGCAATCGCGCGGTCGAGCTGCTGGCGTCCACTGGCATCCCCGCCGCGCGGGAACGTATCGACCACTATCCGCACCAGTTCTCGGGCGGCATGCGGCAGCGCGTGGTGATTGCGCTGGCGCTCGCCGCCGAACCCAAACTGGTGGTGGCGGACGAGCCCACGACGGCGCTGGACGTATCCATCCAGGCGCAGATCATCGAACTGCTCAAGCGCCTGTGCCGCGAGAACGGCACGGCCGTCATGCTGATCACGCACGACATGGGCGTGATCGCCGAGACCGCCGACCGGGTGGCGGTGATGTACGCGGGCCGCGTGGCCGAGATCGGTCCGGTCGCCGACGTCATCCACAAGCCGCGCCATCCTTACACGGCGGGGTTGATGGGGTCGATTCCCACGTTGGAAGGCCACGCCGAACGGCTGGTGCAGATCGACGGCAGCATGCCGCGGCTCAATGCCATTCCGCCGGGCTGTGCGTTCAATCCGCGCTGCGGCAAGCGGTTGCCGCGCTGCGCGCATGACCGGCCCGAATTGCTGCCGGCGGGCACGTCCCGCGCGGCCTGTTGGTTGCATGAAGACAAGGTGGCCGCATGAGCACCCCTCTCGTAGAAGTCAAGGACGCGGCCCGCTGGTTCGACGTATCTCCGCCCTGGCTGGAACGCAAGCTGGCGCGCAAGCCGAAGGTGATGCTGCGCGCGGTGGACGGCGTGTCGTTCGAAATCGCGCGTGGCGAAACGCTGGCCCTGGTCGGCGAATCGGGCTGCGGCAAGTCCACGGTGGCGCGCATGCTGGTGGGGCTCTATGGCCTGACCCGCGGGGACATCCGCTTCGACGGCCAGCCGCTCTCGCGCATGTCCGAGCCTGGCGGCCGCGCCTTGCGCAAGCGCCTGCAGATGATTTTCCAGGATCCCTATGCCAGCCTGAACCCGCGCTGGCGCGTGGGCCGCATCATCGCCGAGCCGATGCTGACGCATACCCGCATGACGCCGGAGGAACGCGTGGCGCGGGTTGGCGACCTGCTCAGGCAGGTGGGTCTGGATCCGGCAGACCAGGGGCGCTATCCCCATCAATTCTCGGGCGGCCAGCGCCAGCGCATTTCGATCGCGCGCGCGCTGGCGGTGAATCCGGAGTTCCTGGTGTGCGACGAGCCCACCTCGGCCCTGGACGTGTCGGTGCAGGCGCAGGTGCTGAACCTGATGAAGGACCTGCAGCGGGAACTGGGGCTGACGTACCTGTTCATTTCCCACAACCTGGCGGTCGTGCATCACGTTGCCGACCGGGTAGGGGTGATGTACCTGGGGCGCATGGTGGAAGTCGCGCCGCGCGACGAACTCTTCGCGCGACCGCGCCATCCCTATACGCGCATGCTGCTGGAAGCGATTCCGGACATCAACGGCGCGGGCAAGCCGCGCACTGCGGTGGCCGGAGAGGTGCCCAATCCGCTCAATCCGCCGCCGGGCTGCACGTTCCATCCGCGCTGCCCGCACGCCAACGACCGTTGCCGGTCGGAGGCGCCCGTGGCGATGCTGGCTGGGGTGTCGATCGTGGCCTGCCATGCGGTGCAGGAGGGGCGGATCTCCGCCTGAAGCCCGGCAGGGCCCGGAACAGGGGGCGCCTCCATCCGGCGCTCCCGTCCACCATGCTTGCGAAGCCGCGACGCGCGCCGCTCAGTGGCGGTGGTTGCGCTCGTCGTCGTCGTACGGCGTGTCGTCGTCCTCGTCGTCTGCGCCGTCTTCCTCTTCTTCGTCTTCTTCGTCCGGATCCGGCTGCGGTTCCTCGGTCAGCGCAAAGGGCAGCACATCTTCCAGGCTGTCGGACCAGGCGGATTCTTCGCCATCGTGGTCCAGTTTGACGAAGCGCTCGCCCTCATTGAGCGAGATCTGGATCGCCCAGAGGTACAGGCAGTCATAGGTGTCGTCGTCGGACTGCGGCAGGCCGCCGCGGTTGCCCAGCAGGCGCGCGCCGGGGCCGCCCATCTGGACGTGGGTCTGCTCTTCGTCTTCTTTGGCGTTCTCGTCCATGGGAACGCCGTAGGTCACCCATTCGGTGCCCTCATCGCCCAGCACCACTTCGGCCAGCACGGGTTTGCCCAGGTAGGCGCTGAGCGCGTCTGCGGTCTTGGCCAGCATGTCCAGTTCGGCTGCGCTGAAATGGGTCAAGGAAGCAGGGGGAGTAGCAGAGGCGGACATGAAGGTTCCTGGGCGCGATGAAGCCGCGACGGCACGGCAGATGCAAAAAGTCAGGCGCTATTGTCGCGCGAACAGCGCCGCAGTGCATCGGGCGCTTGGATGACGATAGGGGACGGGGCAATCTGGCCAGGCTTACACTGGCGGTCTGTTTTCATCCGGCACTGGTTTACTCGATGCGCCCCGACACCACCCATGTTCCCGCCCGCTATCTGTTGTTTCCCTTGCTTGCGGCGCTGATCTGGTCCGTCAACATGATTGTCACGAAGATGGCCGCCGGCGTGATCTCGCCCGCCGTCATCGGCTTTTACCGCTGGGCGCTGGCCGGCGCGGTGCTGACGCCGTTCGCGCTGCCGGGCGTGTGGGCGCAGCGCAGGCTGATCGCGCCGCACCTGCCCAAGTTCGCCGTGCTCGGGGGGCTGGGGATGGCGCTGTATCAGGGCCTGGCCTACGTCGCCGCGTCCACCACCACCGCGACCAACATGGGCATCATCACGGCCATGATTCCGCTCCTGACGATCGCGGTCGGCGCCGTGGTGCTGCGCCAGCGGCCCACGCTGATGGCGCTCGCGGGCGGCCTGGTGTCGTTGGCGGGGCTGGCCCTGCTGATCGGCGAGGGAGACCCCGCGCGCCTGCTGTCGGTGGGGGCGAACCCAGGCGACCTGCTGATGGGCCTGGCCGCGCTGGCCTACGCGCTGTACGGCGTCCTGCTGCGCCTTTGGGCGCTGCCGGTGGGGCCGTGGCAGTCGCTGTACGTGCAGGTGGGCTTTGGCGTGCTGTTCCAGCTTCCCGCGTTCCTGATGGCGGCGCCGTCGCCGCTGAATTCCGCCAATGTGCCGCTGGTGCTGTACGCGGCGATATTCCCGTCCCTGTTTGCGCCGTTCCTCTGGATGCAGGGCGTCAGGCATCTTGGGCCCAACCGGGCCAGCATCTTCCTGAACCTGATGCCGGTCGGCACCGTGGCCATCGCGGCGATATTCCTGGACGAAAAACCGCACCTGTTCCACATCGCGGGCGGCGCCATGGCGCTGGCCGGCGTGATGCTGGCGCAGATGCGCACGCCACGCCTCGGAAAGCCCGCCGGCGGGGCCGCCTGACCGCCGGCAAGGGACGGATCGCCGCTGTCGCGCGCCGGTCAGGGTTCCGGCCTACAATCAACGGTTTCTCAGCTATATCTCTTCTACGAGCCCATGGCCCAATACGTCTACACCATGAACCGCGTCGGCAAGATCGTGCCGCCCAAGCGGCAGATCCTGCGCGATATCTCGCTTTCGTTTTTTCCTGGCGCCAAGATCGGCGTGCTGGGCCTGAACGGCTCGGGCAAGTCGACGCTGCTGAAGATCATGGCCGGCGTCGACCGCGAGATCGAAGGCGAAGCCGTCCCCATGCCGGGCCTGAACATCGGCTACCTGCCGCAGGAACCGCAGCTCAATCCCGAGCACACGGTCCGCCAGGCGGTCGAAGAAGGCCTGGGCGCCGTCGTCACCGCCAAGAAGCGCCTGGACGAGGTCTACGCCGCCTACGCGGAACCGGACGCGGACTTCGACGCGCTTGCCGCCGAGCAGGCTGAACTCGAAGCCATCATTGCCGCAGCCGCCTCCAGCGGCGCGGACGATATCGAGCACCAGATGGAAATCGCCGCCGACGCGCTGCGCCTGCCGCCCTGGGACGCCATCGTCGGCAAGCTGTCCGGCGGTGAAAAGCGCCGCGTGGCCCTGTGCCGCCTGCTGCTGTCCAAGCCCGACATGCTGCTGCTGGACGAACCCACCAACCACCTGGACGCCGAAAGCGTGGAATGGCTTGAGCAGTTCCTGCACAAGTTCCCCGGCACCGTCGTGGGCGTGACCCACGACCGCTACTTCCTCGACAACGCGGCCGAATGGATCCTCGAACTGGACCGCGGCTACGGCATTCCCTGGAAGGGCAACTACAGCTCGTGGCTGGAACAGAAAGAAGACCGCCTCAAGCAGGAAGAATCGTCGGAATCCGCCCGCCAGAAGACCATCAAGAAGGAACTGGAATGGGTGCGCCAGAACCCCAAGGGACGCCAGGCCAAGGCCAAGGCGCGCCTGGCGCGTTTCGAGGAACTGTCGTCCTACGAATACCAGAAGCGCAACGAAACCCAGGAAATCTTCATTCCCGTGGGTGAGCGCCTGGGCAACGAGGTCATTGAATTCAACAATGTCAGCAAGGCCTACGGCGACCGCCTGCTGATCGACAACCTCAGCTTCAAGGTGCCGCCTGGCGCCATCGTGGGCATCATCGGCGCCAACGGCGCCGGCAAGTCGACGCTGTTCCGCATGATCGCGGGCCGCGAGCAGCCGGATTCGGGTGAAGTGAACATCGGCAAGACCGTCAAGCTTGCTTACGTCGACCAGTCGCGCGATGCGCTGGAAGACAAGAAGACGGTGTTCGATGCGGTGTCCGACGGCGCCGACATCCTGACCGTGGGCAAGTTCGAAATGTCGTCGCGCGCCTACCTGGGCCGCTTCAACTTCAAGGGCGGCGACCAGAACAAGGTCGTGGGCCAGCTGTCCGGCGGTGAACGCGGCCGCCTGCACATGGCCAAGACGCTGATCGCCGGCGGCAACGTGCTGCTGCTCGACGAACCGTCCAACGACCTCGACGTGGAAACCCTGCGCGCGCTGGAAGACGCCTTGCTGGAATTCCCCGGCAGCGTCATGGTGATCAGCCACGATCGCTGGTTCCTGGACCGCATCGCCACGCACATCCTGGCCTTCGAAGGCGATTCGCAAGTGGTGTTCTTCGACGGCAACTACCAGGAATACGAAGCCGACAAGAAGCGCCGCCTGGGCGAAGAGGGCGCCAAGCCCAAGCGCCTGCGCTACAAGGCCCTGAAGTAATTCGGCCCGCGGCTGCATGTCCCTAAGAATCCCGGCCCTCGCGCCGGGATTTTTTCATCGCGAGGTGTCAGACACCGGCCTGGCGCGACATCGCCGCCCCTCGGGGTTATGCTGACCCCTTACCCTCGGGAGTCATCATCATGCTGCTGTCCGCCTCCGATTCCACCCTGCTCATCGTCGACATGCAGGGCCGCCTGATGCCCGCCATCCATGATGCCGATGCGGTGCTGGGCGCCGCGCACAAGCTTGCGCAGGCGGCTCGCCTGCTGGATGTGCCGGTGATGGCCACCGAACACCACAGCAAGATGCTGGGCGTCACGGTGGAGCCGCTGCGCGAACTGGTGCAGGGCGCGTTCCAGAAGATGCATTTCTCGTCCGCCCGCGAGCCGGGCTTCGACGGCTGGCTGCCGGCCGCGCGCAGGACTGTGTTGGTGGCGGGCTGCGAAGCGCATATCTGCGTCCTGCAGACCGTAATCGGCCTGATCGAACTGGGCTACAAGGCTGCGCTGGTCGCCGACGCCGCCGGGTCGCGCAAGCCTTCGGACCACCACGCTGCGCTGCGCCGCGCGCGTGCGCACGGCGCCGAAATCATCACGTCGGAAATGGCGATTTTCGAATGGATGGAAACCTGCGAGCACCCGCGCTTCCGCGACGTGTTACGTCTCGTCAAATAGCGGCGGACGCCTGCAACATGGTCTCCAGGGCAGGGTAAAAAATCACTCTCCCTTTGACACAATTCCTGGGCAAACCTAACAGCATGGCCCTGATTATTTTGCGATCCTGAAAGCTCTAAACCCACAAAGGGGTCGTGCGCTCGCATCAGCTTCATTGCTGCGGCCCCACGGGTAGAAGAATAGGAGCTTCAACATGAAAATCGCATCGCTTTCCAAGATCTGTGCCGCAGTGGCCCTGGCCGCCGTCATGGCGGGTTGTTCGTCGTGGGATGGCATGAGCCATCGCCAAAAGAGCACTGTGGGCGGCGCCGCGCTGGGCGGTGTCGCGGGCGCCGTGCTCACCAACGGCGGCATTCTCGGCACCGTGGGGGGCGCGGCAATCGGCGGCGTGATCGGCGATCAGGTCGGCAAGCGCTAAAACCGCTTTCCCAAAGTGGAACGCCCGGCATTGCCGGGCGTTTTTTATGCGTGGCGCGCGCCGGAAGGCCGGCGAGCTACGAGGCCTCAGGTCTCGTTTTGCGGCATCTCGATCTTCACTTCCAACACTTCCAGCGTGTCCTGGCGTTCCAGGTGCACCTTGATGTCTTCAGGATTGATCTTCACGTACTTGGAGATCACCGCGATAAGTTCCTGCTGCAGCTGCGGCAGGTAATCGGGCGAGTCGCCGCGACCACGCTCGTGGGCAAGGATGATCTGCAACCGTTCTTTGGCGACGGACGCGGAGGTCTTCTTTTGACCAAGCAGAAACGACAGGAAGGACATTGCTTACTTGCCTCCGAACAGGCGCTTCAGGAAACCGGGCTTTTCGTAATCGGTAAAGCGCAGCGCCTTGTCTTCGCCAAGGTAACGGCTGACGACGTCCTTGTAGGCTTCCGAGACGTCGGTGTCTTTCAGGTGGATGGCCGGCAGGCCTTGGTTCGAGGCCTGCAGCACGGCTTCAGATTCGGGGATCACGCCGATCAGCTTGATGCGCAGGATGTCTTCGATGTCGGTCAGGGACAGCATTTCGCCGTCGGACACGCGCTTCGGGTTGTAGCGGGTCAGCAGCAGGTATTCCTTGACCGGCTCGTCGCCTTCGACCGCGCGCTTGGACTTGGCCGCGAGAATGCCCAGGATGCGGTCGGAGTCGCGCACCGACGACACTTCCGGGTTGGTGACCACCAGCGCGTCGTCGGCGAAGTAGGCCGCCATGAGCGCGCCGGTTTCGATGCCCGCGGGCGAATCGCAGACGATGTAGTCGAAGCCCATTTCCTTCAAGTCGTTGATGACCTTTTCAACGCCTTCCTGGGTCAGCGCGTCTTTGTCGCGCGTTTGCGAGGCGGGCAGGATGAACAGGTTTTCGAGCTGCTTGTCCTTGATGAGCGCCTGCTTGAGGGTGGCCTCGCCCTGGATCACATTGACGAAGTCGTACACCACGCGACGCTCGCAGCCCATGATGAGGTCGAGGTTGCGCAGGCCGACGTCGAAGTCGATGACAGCGGTCTTGTGGCCCCGCATCGCGAGGCCCGCGGAAAAACTGGCGCTCGTCGTGGTCTTGCCCACGCCGCCTTTGCCGGAAGTCACCACAACAATGCGTGTCATGACGATCAAACCCTTATGTTCGAATAAATCGCGTTATCGTAAAGCAAAAAGCCCATGTAAGGCTTCTTACAGGATGTGTTGAGATTTGTGCGGCTGCCGCCGCGCAGCCGTCTCGGGGCGGAAACCATGGGACTGCGGCGCTACGCCTTCAAGGCTTCGATGCGCAGGGTGTCGCCGTCCAGCCGGACAAGCGCGGGCTGGTTCTGCAGCGTGCGGTCCAGCTTGTCTTCAACCACGCGGTAGACCCCGGCCACGGCCAGCAGCTCCGCGTCCAGGTGCGTCGTGAAGATGCGCGCCGAAGCGTCGCCCCGCGCACCCGCCATGGCCTTGCCGCGCAGCGGACCGTACACGTGCACGTTGCCGTCGGCGATGACTTCCGCGCCCTGGCTCACCATGCCGATCACGACCAGGTCCGTGTGGCGCGCATAAACGCGCTGGCCGGAACGCAGCGGCTTGGTGATGACCAGCGCCGACGACGAATGCGGCGCGGCGGGCGTGGGACTGGGCGCGGACGTGGTGCTGCTTGCGGCGCGGGCGGGCAGCGGATCGGCCGCCGAGGCGGCCGGCGCTGCGGATTCGTCAGCGGCGGATTTTTCGGCCGGAGCCGCTGCGGTATCGGAGGCGGACGTATCCGTGGGGCCCTGCGCGATCTCGACCGAGGCGGCCGGCACGGACGGCACCGGGGTGGCGACGTCGTTCGGCGGCGCGGTGTCGACCACGGGCGCGGGCCGCGCGGCGGGCGTGGACAGCTCCACCGGCGTCAGGCCGGCATCGCGGGCGGCCTGCAGGTTGGCGCCTTCGGCCACCACGCCGATAGGGGGCAGGTTGTGGCCGCGCAGCGCCGCCACCAGGGTGGTCCAGTCGATCGTTTCCTCGACGCGGCTGGCGTCGATGACGACGGGTTCGTTTTCGAAGAAGCTGCCCGCATCCGCCATGCGCTTGGTCAGCGCTGCGTTCAGGCGTTCGGGATCGGCGCTATGCAGGACCACCCGGATGGCATACAGGGTGGCGCTTTTGAAGTCCAGGGCTAGGGATTCAGTATTCATCTTGATTGTGGCTGGCGGTACGCGCGTCTGGAAACGGCGCGCGCGACCGGCTGCGGGATGTCGGGGATGATAACCCGCCCAGGGCGGCCTGAGCCGGACGCGCAACGAAAGAAAAAGGACCCCGCAGGGCCCTTTTTCCCGTATTGCACGCGCGGCGCGTCAACCTTGCGCCCAGGAATCGCGCAGGGTCACGATGCGGTTGAGCACCGGGGCCTCTTGCGTGGAATCCTTCAGGTCGGCCGTGAAGTAGCCCAGGCGCTCGAACTGCCAGGTGGCGCCAGGGGTGGCGACGGTGCCCGGTTCCAGCCAGGCCGTGACGGTCTGCTTGGAGTTGGGGTTCAGGCAGGCCAGGAAGTCCTTGTCGCCGCCGTCGGGACGCGCGTCGGCGAAGAGGCGGTCGTAAAGGTGGATCTGGGCGGGCACGGCGTGCGCGGCGCTGACCCAGGTGATGTTGCCCTTGACCTTGACGCTGTCTGCGCCCGGCGTGCCGCTCTTGGTGTCGGGCAGGTATTCGGCCTGGACCTCGACGACTTCGCCGGCCTCGTTTTTGGTGAAGCCGGTGCAGCGCACGACATAGCCGTACTTCAGGCGCACGGTGTTGCCGGGGAACAGGCGGAAATACTTCTTGGGCGCCTCTTCGCGGAAGTCGTCGCGCTCGATCCACAGTTCGCGCGACAGCGGGAACTCGCGCACGCCGGCTTCCGGATCGTGCGGATTGCGCGGCGCCGTGCAGAGCTCGGTCTGGCCTTCCGGGTAATTGGTGATGACCAGCTTGATCGGGTCCAGCACGGCCACCGAGCGCGGGGCGATCGGGTCCAGGTCGTCGCGCACGGCCTGTTCGAGCAGGCTGTAGTCGATGCGCGAATCGGACTTGGACACGGCGGTGCGGTCGCAGAACAGGCGGATCGACGCCGGCGTGTAGCCGCGGCGGCGCAGGCCGAAGATGGTCGGCATGCGGGGATCGTCCCAGCCGTCGACATGGCCTTCGCGCACCAGCTGCAGCAGCTTGCGCTTGCTGGTGACGACGTAGCTCAGGTTCAGGCGGGCGAACTCGTACTGGCGCGGCAGCGGCTGGGTCAGCTTGCCCAGTTCGGCCAGGCGCGCCAGGATCCAGTCATAAAACGGGCGCTGGTCTTCGAATTCCAGGGTGCAGACGCTGTGGGTGATGCCTTCAAGCGCGTCTTCCACCGGGTGCGCCCAGCTGTACATCGGGTAGATGCACCATTGGTCGCCCGTGCGGTGGTGGGTGGCGTGGCGCACACGGTACATGACCGGGTCGCGCAGGTTGATGTTGGGCGAAGCCATGTTGATCTTCGCGCGCAGCACCAGGCTGCCGTCGGGATGCTTGCCGTCGCGCATTTCGCGCAGCAGCGCGATCGACTCTGCCGCCGGGCGGTTGCGCCAGGGCGAATCGGTGCCCGGTTCGGTCAGCGTGCCGCGATTGGCGCGGATTTCGTCGGCGCTCTGTTCGTCGACATACGCGTGGCCGGCTTCCACCAGGGCCTCGGCGAATTCGTACATGTAGCCGAAATAGTCGCTGGCGAAGTACAGGTTTTCGCGGCCGTCGGCCTTCCAGTCGAAGCCCAGCCAATGGACGGCCTCGATGATGGCGTCGACGTATTCCTGGTCTTCCTTCTCGGGGTTGGTGTCGTCGAAGCGCAGGTGGCAGACGCCGCCGAAGTCGCGCGCCAGCCCGAAGTTCACGCAGATGCTCTTGGCGTGGCCGATGTGCAGGTAGCCGTTGGGCTCCGGCGGAAAGCGCGTGCGGATGCGGGCCGGATCAGCTTCACCCTGCTGCTGCAAGGCCGCCGGGCCAGGCTTGCCCGCCCAGCGCTTGCCCTGGAAGCGGTTGGCCTCCAGGTCGTCTTGGACGATGTTGAGCAGGAAATTTGATGCGGCGGGGGTCGGCGTCGTGGCGGAGGTCATTCTTGAAAGAATAGGAAAAAGCAGCGACAAAGCGTCAATTTTGCCACGTTCCGCCGGGCAGCCATTTTCGCCACGCCTGCAACCGGTTTCAATCCGCCCCCATAGTCATGTAACTGGCTCTACACTACGGGCCATTATGGATATCTCCACCTTATCCCTGGCCCGGGCGCAGTTCGTGGCCAGCCTGAGCTTCCTGGCGCTGTTTCTTGCCGTTTCCCTGGCGCTGGCCTGGGTGCTGCTGTTTTTCAAGATCCGGGCCCGCTGGTCCACCCATGGCGGCTGGACGGCCGCCTACCGGTTCTGGGTGCGCATATTCGCCCTGGCGTTTGTGCTGACCCTGGCGGCCAGCGTGCCTGTCCTGATCCAGATCGGCAGCCTGTGGGCGGGGCTGATGGACAAGATCGGCAACGTGGCGGGTCCGCTCCTGGGCTACGGCATCCTGTCGGTCTTCATCCTGAAATCGTGTTTCCTGGGCGTCATGCTGTTCGGCCAGCGCCGCGTGTCCGACGCCGCGCATACCCTGGCCGTGCTGATGGTGGCGGTGGGGCAGTTGGTGGCCGTGTTCTGGGTCCTGGCCCTGCAGTCGTGGATGCAGACGCCGGACGGCGCGCTGCTGGTCGATGGCCGCTACCAGGTCTACGACTGGGTGGCGGTGGTGCTGAATCCGTCGGTCGGGTGGCGCATGGCCGTCGTCATCGTTGGCGCCGCGCTGGCCGCGTCCTTCCTGATGATGGGCGTGACGGCGCTGCAGGCGCTGCGGCGTCCGTTGGGCGACGGCGAGCGCAGCGCGTTCAAGACCGCCCTGGTCGTCGCCGTGGTGGGGGCCTTCCTGCAATTGCCGGTCGCGACGGGAGCCGGACAGATGATGGCCAAGCTGCAGCCCGCCAAGGCGGCCGCGGCGGCCGGCTTTTGGGAAAGCGGACCCGTGCCGCAGCTGGTGCTGTTCGGCTGGCCGGACGCCCGCACCCACAAGAATGTGGCCGACCTGACCCTGAACAACGCCGGCGGCATGTGGCTGCACCGCAATCCGGACGGCACCTACCAGGGGCTGGACAAGTATTCCGGCATGCTCCCGCCGGTGGCGCTGACCTTCTGGTCGCTGCGCGTGGCGGCGGGGATGGGCCTGCTGATGCTGGCGGTGGCGTGCGTGACCTTTCTAATGACGTTCCGCCGCGGCCTGGATCCGTCGACCCTGCCGCATTGGTGGCAGCGAGTGCTGTGCGGCATGATGTTCTCGGGCGGCATCGCCGTCGTGGCAGGCTGGTGGGTGTCCGTCATCGGCCTGCAGCCCTTCGTCGTGAACGGCACCATCACGCAATCCGAGGTCCTGGGGCCGGCGGCCTCCAGCACCGTCCTGTACGGCCTGGGCGGCTATGTGCTGCTTTACGGGCTGCTGCTGGCCGCGTTCACCGGCATGCTGTTCCACGCGGCGCGCTACGGCGTCGTGCCCGTGCGCAAACTGAGCGGAGGTGCGCCATGATCAACATGCTGGCGGCCTCGCAAGGCCTTAGTCCCGACGACCCCTCATTCTGGATGCCGCTGGCGTTCATGGGCCTGCTGTTCGTGGTCATCGCCGCGGGCATGGTGCTGGACGGCTTCGACCTGGGCGTGGGCATCCTGCTGCAGGTGGCGCCCGAGCACGAGCGCGGCCGCATGATGAGCCTGCTGAGCCCGTGGCGCGACGCCAACGAGTTCTGGCTGTTGCTGGGCATGGGCCTGTTCGCGGCGGCGTTCCCGTTTGCCTGGGGGGCGGTGCTGGGCAAGCTGTATGGGCCACTGACCTTCATGGTGCTGGGGGTGGTGCTGCGCAGCGTCTCGTTCGAGTTCCGCATCCGCGCCCGCAACGAACTGAAGCCGCGCTGGATCTTCGCGTTCTGGGTGGGGTCGATCATCACCGCGTTCGGCCAGGGCATGCTGCTGGGCCGCATCGCCACCGGCTACCAGTCCGATGCCGGCTACGGCTGGTTCGCGATGTTCGTGGGACTGTGCGCGGTGGCGGCCTATGTGCTGCTGGGCGCGTCGTGGCTGGTCATGCGCGTGGACGGCGACCTCCAGCGGCGGGCCGCCAACTGGGCCCGCCACGCCATCCGCTGGACGGCGGTGGGCATGGTGTCGATCGCGGCCACGCTGGGCCTGGCCAACGCGGGCATCTTCTATAAATGGAGCAACATCGCGCACCTGAGCCTGGCCGCGTCCGTCTGGGTGCTGATGCTGGCGGGCTTCGTGGCCGCGGAAATGCTGCTGGCCCGCCTGCCCGGACGGGCCGATCGTTTCAGCTGGCTGCCTTTCGTGCTGACGGTGGCGCTGTGCCTGCTGATGCTCAGCGGCCTGGCCTACAGCCTGTTCCCGTATCTGATCCTGGACGACATGACCCTGTGGGACGGCGCCGGCGCGCTGGGTTCCATGCGCCTGGTCATGGCGGGCGCCGTCGTGGGGATCCCGGTTGTCCTGGTGTTCAACATCCTGGCGTACCGGTCGGTGTTCGGCAGGGAACGCCCGCGGGTGCCGCTGCTGCCGCCGCCGTCGTACTGACGGCGCGCGGCGGCCGCCGGTGGCGCGGCCATCGGCCAGCCCCGGCGGGATCCGCTAGAGCACCGGCCGGGACACGCGCTGCAGGATTTCTTCGCCGTAGGCTTCCAGCTTGCGGGCGCCCACGCCGCTGATGTGGCTCAGGGCGTCCATGGAATCGGGCCGGGCCATGGCGATTTCCCGCAGCGTGGCGTCGTGGAAGATCACGTAGGCCGGCACGCCATGGCTTTTGGCGACTTCGCCGCGCCAGGCGCGCAGCGCCTCGAAGACGGGCTGCAATTCGGCCGGCAGGTCGATGGTGGCGGCCTTCGGGCGGCCGCTGCCGGTCTTGGCGGAGCGCGGCTTCTTTTCGGATTCGCGCCGCAGCATCAGTTGCCGTTCGCCCTTGAGCACGGCGCGGCTGCCTTCGGTCAGGGCCAGCGTGCCGAACCCTTCGTTGTCCACCGTCAGCAGGCCCTGCGCCAGCAATTGGCGCAGCACGCCGCGCCAGGCGGTGTCGCTCAGGTCTTCGCCCACGCCGAACACGCTGAGTGTTTCGTGGCCGTGCTGTTTGGTGCGGTCGGTGACCTTGCCCCGCAGGATGTCGATGATGTGGCCGGCGCCGTACCGCTGGCCGCGTTCCTTCCACAGCCGATAGACGGCCGACAGCACCTTTTGCGCGGCGATGGTGCCGTCCCAGGCTTGCGGGGGATCCAGACAGACGTCGCAGTTGCCGCAGGCGGTGATCTGCTGGCCAAAGTAGGCCAGCAGGCGCACGCGGCGGCATTCCACGGTTTCGCACAAGCCCAGCATGGCGTCCAGCTGCTGGCCCAGCCGCCGGCGGTAGGATTCGTCGCCAGGCGACTCGTCGATCATGCGGCGCTGCTGCACCACGTCCTGCAGGCCATAGGCCAGCCAGGCGGTGGCCGGCAGGCCGTCGCGGCCGGCGCGGCCGGTTTCCTGGTAGTAGCCTTCGACGGATTTGGGCAGGTCGATATGCGCCACGAAGCGCACGTCGGGCTTGTCGATGCCCATGCCGAAGGCGATGGTGGCGACCATGACGACCCCGTCCTCGCGCAGGAACCGGGCCTGGTTGGCCGCGCGCACCTGCGGGCTGAGCCCGGCGTGGTAGGGCATGGCGTCGATGCCCTGGTTGCACAGGAATTCGGCGGTTTCCTCGACGCGGGCGCGCGACAGGCCGTACACCACGCCGGATTCGCCTTCGTGTTCGGTGCGGATCATGTCCAGCAGCTGCTTGCGCACTTCATTCTTTTCGACAATGCGGTAGCGGATGTTGGGGCGGTCGAAGCTGGAAACGAAGTGGCGAGCTTCGTCCAGCGACAGGCGCTGGGCGATTTCGGTCCGGGTGGCGGCGGTGGCCGTGGCCGTGAGCGCGATGCGCGGCACGTCGGGCCAGCGCTCGTGCAGCATGGACAGGCCCAGGTACTCGGGCCGGAAATCGTGGCCCCACTGAGACACGCAGTGCGCTTCGTCGATGGCGAAGAGCGCGATGCGGCCGCGTTCCAGCAGTTGCAGGCAGCGGTCGGTCAGCAGGCGCTCGGGCGCCACGTAGAGCAGGTCCAGTTCGCCGTCAAGGAAGGCCTGCTCCACTTCGCGGGCCACGCGCCATTCCTGCGTGGAGTTCAGGAAGGCCGCGCGCACGCCGAGTTCGGTCAGGGCGTCCACCTGGTCCTGCATCAGCGCGATCAGCGGAGACACGACGATGCCGGTGCCTTCGCGGACCAGCGACGGAATCTGGTAACAGAGCGACTTGCCGCCGCCGGTGGGCATGAGGACCAGCGCGTCGCCGCCGCCGATCACCTGTTCGACGATGGCTTGCTGGTCGCCGCGGAAGGATTCGTAACCGAAGACGCGCTGCAACACGCCGAGGGCGCGCGCGTCAGACATGGAGGTAGGCCGGGAGGATCATGGCAGGGATTTTAAGCCCCAATTCCGGCGGGGCTGTTCCGGGCGGGATATTTCCGTCCGCGCGCGGGGCGCCTACCAGCTCAGCCAGGTGCCGCGCATGAAGGTGTCGACGGGCATGCTCAGGTTGGCGCGCCAGCCGTAGTCTCCCGTCACGATGTCGCGGTCCGCGCCCACCGCCAGCTTGACCTTGGGGGCGACGAACATGCTGTGGGACAAGCCCACGCGCTGCTCGGCCAGGACCGAGCCCTCGCGCAGCCCGGAATAGGTTCCGCTGAGTGTGCCCCAACCCGACAGCGGGACGCCGGCGGACACGGTGTTGCGCGTCTGGGGGGTCGAGGCCACGCCGCCGGAGTAGGTCGACAGGTCGCCGTAGCCCGCCCCGATCTGCTCGTTGGTGTAGCCCAGGTTCACGGCGTCGGCCACGTCCACGCTGTAGCCGAACCGGTAGCGGTAGCCGCTGGCGGAGTCGAACGTGCTCTGGGTGGCGCCGGCCTGGAAGGTGCCGAACTCGCCGGCTGTGTAAGTGGTGCCGACGCCGCGGGTGGTCAGCGAGGGCGCAGTCTGCACCTGGCCCTCGAGCGTCAGGACTGGCGTGAGCCCGTAGCGCACGCTGCCGGTGCCGACGGACGCTCCGTAATCGACGGCGCCGGACCGGGCGGCGGGGTCCATCAGGTTGAGCTTGCCCAGCGATGATGAGTACCCGAAGCTGCCCTCGGGCACGGTTGGGCTGGTGCCGGCCCAGTTGGAAATCTGCAGCCCGCCCACGGGCGCCCCGGTGCCCCACGCGGGCGAATTGGGGTTGACGTTGCCGACAGTGACGGAGGGGCCCGAGGTATTGCGGTAGACCCAGTTCCGGTTGCCGCCATAGAGCAGTCCGTCCTGTCCGCTGACGGACGCGAACCAGGGGCGGCTGGGGCGGGAGACGCCCGAAATCACGACCACCGGCACGCGCGGAATGTCCCCGTCCTCCAGGGCGAACGAATAGTCCGGCGGGGCGTCTTCAGGGACGGCTGGCGTGGCGAGGGGGTCGCAGGACAAGGGAGGGGGAGCGCCGCCGCCGGAAAGCGCCGGTCCGAGTCCGGGAATGAAGTCGGCCTCTGGATCGTCGCCTCCGCCTTGCACGCTGGTGTCCATCGCGGGTTCCGTACCGTGCAGGTCGCAGGGTGTGGGATCCAGCGGCACGGCCTGCGCATCCAGCGAGGGAGCGGGACGCACCGGAAATGGTTGAACCGGGGACAGAATGCCGATGCCGCGCGCCACGCGAGTCGGCGCTGCCTGCGCAGGCGGCGGCGAAACAATAAGGGACGCTTCAGGCTCGTCGCCGAACGCCGGCGCCAGCGGCAAGGCCAGGCCTGCCGTCAGCGTCGCGTGCAACAGCCGTCTGCGCCAGAGGATTGCAGGGGCGACCATAAGGGACAGTGTAGAGAGAGCCCGGCGCCGGATCTGTAAACGATCTTTAGTAAACCCCACGAGCGGCAGCAGGCGTCGCGGTATTTTAGGGCCAGACGGATTTCGCCGGGCGACACGTTGCGAAAGCGCGCGAACAGGGGCCGTACATCGCGCAACAGGTATATTTCAGATGATTTCCTGCCTCTTGCGGGCAAAGGCGGCGCGCCGCACTATGACGTCCATGGACAACTCCCACACCAAGCTGCTGGTCGTCGACGACGACCCGGCATTGCGCCAGTTGCTGGCCGACTACCTGAACCGGCACGGCTACGACACCCTGCTGGCGCCCGACGCGACCGATCTGTCGTCGCGCATTACCCGCTACGCCCCCGACCTGCTCGTTCTCGACCGCATGCTGCCCGGCGGCGATGGCGCCGACGCGTGCCGCCGCCTGCGCGAGCAGGGCGAGGACATCCCCGTCATCCTGCTGACCGCGCGCGACGAAGCCGTGGACCGCATCATCGGTCTGGAGGCCGGCGCGGACGACTACGTCGGCAAGCCTTTCGACCCGCGCGAACTGCTGGCCCGCATCGAGGCCGTGCTGCGCCGCAAGCGCGGACCGTCCGCGCTCACCAAGGACGCGCCGGTTTCCTTCGGCCCCTTCGTGTTCGACCCGTCCACCCGCCAGCTCTCGCGTGATGGCACCGTCGTCAAGCTGACCGGCGGCGAGATCAACCTGCTGGAAGCCCTGGTGCGCAACGCGGGCAAACCGCTGTCGCGAGAGCGCCTGCTGGCCTTGGCCCGCGACGACGACGCCGGCGAGCGCAACGACCGCGCCATCGACATCGCGATCCTGCGCCTGCGCCGCGTGATCGAAGACGATCCCAAGCAGCCTCGCTGGATCCAGACCGTCTGGGGCATCGGCTACCGGTTTTCTCCCTGATGCGCTTTTCTCCCGGCTTACTGGTGCCCCGTTCGCTGCGGGCGCGGCTGATCCTGCTGATCCTGGGGTCTGTCCTTTTGACGCAGGCGGCCACGTTGGTGACGGTGTCGTACTTCCGTCACAAGTTCATGGAAGACGTGGCCATCGGCTACATCGTCACCACCATCCGTACCCTGCGCGCCGCCGTGTCCCAGGTGCCCGCCGAAGACCGCGCCGATTTCGTGCGCACGGCGTCGCAGAACCAATGGCGGCTGTGGTCGCGCGTCTTGCCCGCCGAGGCCAAGCTGCAGCGTTTCAATGGCCGCCGTCCGCCACCCCCGCCGCGCGCCGCGCCGCGTCCGCCGCCTCCCGCGCCTGCGATGGATTCGCAGTTGCACGGCCCCCCGCCGCCGCCGCCGCCCGAAGTCCGGGGCGAGGACCGCGACATGGAAGGCGCCCGGGCCGACGACCGCACGGACGCGCAGCGCGAGGCCGACCGCGCCCGCGAGCGCGAGGAACACAACCGCCGCCACCCCCCGGAGCCGGACGACATCCGCCGCGACCTGCGCGTGCTGGTCCAGCAGCTTAATGAACGCCTGAACGACGGCACGCGGGTCGCGCTGTCGCGCGGACCCACGCCGGAAGTCTTCATTTCGCTGGCGCCCAACCCCGCCACCGAAGACGCGCCGCGGCTGCGGGAATGGCTGGTCATTCCGCTGGACCGGCTGGACCCGCCCGTGGCCACGCCTTTCATCGCCGCCTGGCTCGGCGGCCTGGGGCTCCTGTTGCTACTTGCGGTGGGCTTTTCCTGGCACATCACGCGGCCGATCACGCGGCTTGCCGACGCGGCCGACCGGCTTGCCGCCGGGCAGCCGCAGCGCGTGGAGCCCTCGGGCCCGCACGAAACCCGGGCGCTGGGCGAACGCTTCAACGCTATGCTGGACGCGCTGGCGGAATCCGATTCCGTGCGCCGCACGCTGCTGTCCGGGCTGCCGCATGACCTGAAGGGGCCCTTGTCGCGCATGTGGCTGCGCGTCGAGATGGCGGACGACTCCACGCTGAAGGAAGGGTTGCGCACCGATCTGCGGGACATGCAGCACATGGTCGACCAGTTCATCGGCTTCGTGCGCGGCACGGATCCCGCGGCCTATCGCTATGCGCCGATCGTCCTGTCCGAATGGCTGACGGAACGCGTGGGCGCCTGGCATGGCGCCGGCACCGACATCAACCTGGATACGGCCGCCGACGCCGGGGCGCTGGTGGTGCAGGCGGACGCCGTGGCGCTGGGCCGCCTGCTGGACAACCTGATCGGCAACGCGCTGAACCATGGCGCGCCGCCGGTGGACGTTGCGCTGCGCGGCGAGGACGGCCACGCGGTGCTGGACGTGGCCGACCATGGCCCAGGCATCGTGCCGGAACGCCGCCAGGAGGCCTTGCGGCCATTCAGCCGGCTCGACGACGCGCGCACGCGCACCGGCAGCGTGGGCCTGGGGCTGGCGTTGGCCGAGGCCATCGCCAGGGCCCACGGCGGTTCGCTGGAACTGCGCGAGGCGGACTCCGGCGGCCTGTGCGTGCGCGTCAGGCTGCCCCTGTCCCAGACCGCCTGAGGCGGGGCCGCCCCGGGGCGGCCCGCGCTACGGTACGATGCATCCTGCTTCGTCCTTTGTCGTTTCCGCACCATGGCCATCCAGTCCGATTCGCTTTCCTCCCGTCCCGACGCGCCCCGTATCGTGGCGCCGCAGCCGGTGTCGCCCAACGAGGAGTCGATCGAACGCGCGCTGCGGCCCAAGGCGCTGGACGAGTACGTCGGACAGCAGCGCGCCCGGGAACAGCTCGAAATCTTCATCGCCGCAGCCAGGAAGCGCCAGGAGGCCCTGGACCACGTCCTGCTGTTCGGCCCGCCGGGCCTGGGCAAGACCACGCTGGCGCACATCATTGCCCATGAAATGGGCGTGCAGCTGCGCCAGACCTCCGGGCCGGTGCTGGAACGTCCGGGCGACCTGGCCGCGCTCCTGACCAACCTGGAAAAGAACGACGTCCTCTTCATCGACGAAATTCACCGCCTGTCGCCCGTGGTCGAGGAAATCCTCTATCCCGCGCTCGAAGACTTCCAGATCGACATCCTGATCGGCGAAGGCCCGGCTGCCCGCAGCGTGAAGCTGGACCTGCAGCCGTTCACGCTGGTGGGCGCCACCACGCGCGCCGGCATGCTGACCAACCCGCTGCGCGACCGCTTCGGCATCGTGTCGCGGCTCGAGTTCTACAACGCGGACGACCTGGGGCGCATCGTGACCCGCAGCGCCGGCCTGCTGAACGCCGTCATCACCCCGGACGGCGCGGGCGAGGTGGCGCGCCGCGCCCGCGGCACGCCGCGCATCGCCAACCGCCTGCTGCGCCGCGTGCGCGACTACGCCGAGGTCAAGGCCGGCGGCACCATCGACGCCGACGTCGCGGGCCGCGCCCTGGCCATGCTGGAGGTCGACCCGCAGGGCCTGGACCTGATGGACCGCAAGCTGCTCGAAGCCATCGTCCACAAATTCGACGGCGGTCCCGTCGGCGTGGACAGCCTGGCCGCGGCCATCGGCGAAGAGCGCGACACGATCGAAGACGTGATCGAACCCTACCTGATCCAGCACGGCTACCTGCAGCGCACGCCGCGGGGGCGCACCGCCACGCTGACCACCTGGCGCCACCTGGGCCTGGCCCCGCCGGCCGGCACGACGGGCGGCAGCGGCGACCTGTTCGGCAAATAGCGGCGCGGCGCCTCGCGCGCGCCGTGCTGCCGGACGGCGCGCAAACGGCGCGGACGGGTTTATGATCCGAGGGTTTCGTTTCCCCTCGCGATCAAAGGACCCAAATTCATGCAGCCCGAATTGCCCACCTATGATGATGTCGCGCGCGCCAGCGAGCGCCTGGCCGGCAACGCACACCGCACGCCCGTCTTGACCTCGGCCACCGCCGACGCCATCGCCGGCGCGTCGCTGTTCTTCAAGTGCGAGAACTTCCAGCGCATGGGGGCCTTCAAGTTCCGCGGGGGATACAACGCCATCGCGCGCCTGACGCCCGAACAGCGGGCGGCCGGCGTGGTCACCTTTTCGTCGGGCAACCATGCGCAGGCCATCGCGCTGGCCTCGAAGCTGCAGGGCGTGCAGGCCACGATCATCATGCCGCTGGACGCGCCCGCGGCCAAGCGCGCGGCCACCGAAGGCTATGGCGGCAAGATCGTCACCTATGACCGCTACACCGAAGACCGCGAAGCGATCGCCCGCCGCATTCAGACGGAAACCGGCGCCACGCTGATCCCGCCGTACGACCACGAAGACGTGATCGCCGGGCAGGGCACCGCGGCCAAGGAACTGTTCGAGGAAGTCGGCGAGCTCGATTACCTTTTCGTGTGCCTGGGCGGCGGCGGCCTGCTGTCGGGGTCGGCCCTGTCCGCGTTCGCGCTCAGCCCGCGCTGCCTGGTGTACGGCGTCGAGCCCGAAGCCGGCAACGACGGCCAGCAGTCGCTGCGCAAGGGCGAAATTGTCCGAATCCCCGCCCCCAAGACCCTGGCCGATGGCGCCGCCACGACCCACCTGGGCAACCTGACCTTCCCCCTCATCCAGAAGTACGTCCGCGACATCGTCACGGTGACGGATGAGCAACTGGTCGCCACCATGAAATTCTTCGCCGAGCGCATGAAGATGGTGGTCGAGCCTACCGGCTGCCTGGGCGCGGCCGCGGTCATGCAGAACGTGGTGCCGGTGCGCGGGGCCCGGGTCGGCGTGATCATCAGCGGCGGCAACGTCGACCTGCCGGCCTACGCCAGACTGCTGGCGGCCTGAGGTTCCGCGGGCGGCCCGCCGCCCGTGCGCGCTTGCGGTTGTCGACCTTGCAGGGCAGAATCGGAATTCGATCCCGACGAACAGGAGGCTGCGCCATGCGTATCCTGGTTATCGGCGGCACGGGGTTCATCGGCCGTCACTTGGTAGCACGGCTTTGCGCCGACCAACACCAGGTCATCGTGCCCACGCGCCTCTTCGCGCGCGGACGCGACCTGCAACTGCTTCCCACCGTCACCCTGCTACAGACCGACATCCACGACGATGCCTCGCTGGACCGCCTGGTGCAGGGGTGCGATGTGGTCGTCAACCTGGTGGGCATCCTGCATGGCAATGCAGGGCGGCCCTACGGTTCGGATTTTGCGCGCGCCCATGTGCACCTGCCGCAGCGTATCGCCCAGGCCTGTCTGCGTCACGGCGTACACCGCCTGCTGCACGTCAGCGCCCTGGGGGCCGACTCCAGCGGCGACAGCATGTACCAGCGCTCCAAGGGTGACGGCGAAGCCGCCATCAAGCAGGCCTTCCATGACCGGCGCGACGGCTGCTGGACCATCTTCCGCCCATCGGTGCTGTTCGGCCCGGACGATCACTTCACCAATATGTTCGCGTCGCTGGCGCGCTGGCTGCCCGTGCTGCCGCTTGCCGGCGCGCACGTGCGCATGCAGCCGGTGTACGTGGGCGACGTGGTGACCGCCATGTCGACGGCGCTGGGCGACACGCACACGTGTGGCAAGACCTACGAACTGGGCGGTCCCCAGGTCTACACGCTGGGCGAGATCGCGCGGCTGTGCGCTGCCTGGAGCGGGCATCCCCGGCCCGTAATCAGCATCCCCATGGGCGTGGGCCGCATGCAGGCCCGGCTGTTCGAATGCATGCCCGGCACGCCGCTGATGTCGCGCGACAACCTGGATTCCCTGCGCCGCGACAACATCTGCAGCGGCCCGATCGCGCCGGAACTGCATGTGGTGCCGACGGGCCTCGAGGCCGTTGCGCCCCGCTATCTGCAGACGGAACCCTGGAACGCCCGCCGGCCCTAGCGCTCTAGCGCTTTAGCGCACCAGCGCCTTGAGGGCCTGCTTGATGCCGTCGGACACGCCCACGCCTTCGGGCAGCGTCTTCAGTGCGGACAGCGATTCCTTCTCGGAGTAGCCCAGCGCAAGCAGGGCGTTCAGGATGTCGGACTGGTTGTCATGGACCACGTGCGCCGACGCGCCAATGTCGGCGCCCAGCTTGCCGCGCATTTCCAGCAGCAGCCGTTCCGCCGTTTTCTTGCCGATGCCCGGAACCCGGGTCAGGCGACCCGATTCCTGCAGGGTGATGGCCTGGGCCAGGTCCGCGACCGACAGCCCGGACAGCACGGACAGGGCCGTGCGCGCGCCGATGCCGCTGACCTTGATCAGCTCGCGGAACGCGCTGCGCTCGTTGGCCGAGGCGAAGCCATACAGGATATGGGCGTCTTCGCGCACGGTCAGGTGCGTGTAGAGCGTGACGCGGGCGCCGGTTTCCGGCAGCGCGTACAGCGTGCTCATGGGCACGTCGATGTCATAACCCAGTCCGCCGACATCCACGCAGATCGTGGGGGGCAGTTTCTCGATCAGGGTTCCGGTGATTCGTCCGATCATGGTGCAGGCCTGGCAATGGTGGGGCCGCTTAATGCGCGGCGAATGCCGGGATTCTATACGCGCGGGGGCGCATGCGGGCCGTGCCGGGGTGCGGCGGGGCCACGCGGGGCAAAAAGAAAGGGGAAGGTCAGCCGATCAGCCGGCCGTTGCGGATGCGGGTCTTGCTGCCCATGCGCAAGGCGCTGCCCAGGCGTTCCAGCTTGTCTTGCAGCGGCCCCACGTGCGCGTGGCAGATCGCGCAGGCCAGCGCGTCGGCCGAGTCGGGAGCGGGCATGCCATCCAGCGCCAGCAGGTGCTGCACCATCATCTGCACCTGTTCCTTGGCGGCGCGTCCGGTGCCCACGACGGCCTTCTTGATCTGCAGCGCGGTGTATTCGTGCACCGCGAGCGAGCTGTCGGCCAGCGCGCACAGCGCCGCGCCGCGCGCCTGACCCAGCAGCAGGGTGGACGCGGGATTGGTGTTCAGGAAGACGATTTCAAGCGCGGCCACATCGGGTTGCGTGTCGCGGGCCACCTGGCGCAGATTGTCCAGGATGACCTTCAGGCGTTCGGACAGCGTCAGCGCCGGCGGGACCACGATGGTCCCGCTGGCGACGTAGCGCAGCCGCGGGCCTTCGGCATCAATCACACCGAAGCCGGTGCGGCGCAGGCCGGGATCGATGCCGAGGACGCGCATCAGTGACGGAAGTGGCGGGTGCCGGTCAGCACCATGGCGATGCCGTGTTCGTCGGCCGCGGCGATCACTTCGTCGTCGCGCACGCTGCCGCCGGGCTGGATCACGCAGGTCGCGCCCGCCGCCACCACCACGTCCAGGCCGTCGCGGAACGGGAAGAACGCGTCCGACGCCACCGCCGAGCCCTTCAGGGTCAGGCCGGCGTTTTCCGCCTTGATGGAGGCGATGCGGGCCGAGTCGATGCGGCTCATCTGGCCGGCGCCCACGCCCAGCGTCATGCCGCCGCCGACGAACACGATGGCGTTGGACTTGACGTACTTGGCGACCTTCCAGGCGAACGACAGGTCGTTCATTTCCTGTTCGGTGGGCTGACGCTTGGTGACCACCTTCAGGGCGTCGCGCGGCACGTTGTAGGCGTCCGGGGTCTGCACCAGCCAGCCGCCGCCCACGCGCTTGATGTCGAAGGCGTTCTGGCCCGTGCCCATGGGCACTTCCAGCACGCGCACGTTCTTCTTCGCGGCCAGGATGGCCAGGGCGGCGCCGTCATAGGCGGGCGCCAGCAGCACTTCCAGGAATTGCGCGCTCACGGCTTCGGCCGTGGCGGCGTCCACCGGACGGTTGAAGGCGATGATGCCGCCGAAGGCCGACGTGGGGTCGGTCTTGAAGGCCTGCTGATACGCGCCCAGGGTGTCGGCCGCGACCGCCACGCCGCAAGGATTGGCGTGCTTGACGATGATGCAGGCGGGCGCCTCGAAGCTGCGCGCGCATTCCCAGGCGGCATCCGCGTCGGCGATATTGTTGTAGGACAGTTCCTTGCCCTGCAACTGGCGGTAGTTGCCCAGCAGGCCGGCCGGACGCTGCGCGTCCACGTAGAAGGCGGCGCTCTGGTGGGGGTTTTCGCCGTAGCGCAGAGCCTGTTCCTGCTTGACCTGCAGCGTCAGCGTGCCCGGCCATTCGTTGCGGGCCGGCGTGGCGTCCTGCGCGGGCTCGGCGTCGGCCAGGCTGGTCAGGTAGGCGGCGATGGCGCCGTCGTAGGCGGCCGTGTGGGCATAGACCTTGGAGGCCAGCGCCAGGCGCAGGCCGTACGAGGTGCTGCCGCCCTTGTCCATTTCAGCCAGGACGCGCGAGTAATCGACCGGGTCGATCACAACCGTCACGCCGCCGGCTTCGGTGCCGTGGTTCTTGGCGGCGGCGCGCAGCATGGCCGGGCCGCCGATGTCGATGTTCTCGACCGCGTCGGCGAACGTGCAGTCCGGCTTGGCGACGGTTTCACGGAACGGATACAGGTTGACCACCAGCATGTCGATGCGATCAATGCCCGCCGCCTTGATGGTGTCCATGTGCTCGGCGCTGTCGCGGCGGGCCAGCAGGCCGCCGTGGATCTTCGGGTGCAGCGTCTTGACGCGGCCGTCCAGGATCTCGGGCGAACCGGTGTGGGCGGCCACTTCGGTCACGGTCAGGCCGGAGTCGGCGAGCAGCTTGGCGGTGCCGCCGGTCGACAGCAGGCGCACGCCGCGCGCGGCCAGGGCGCGGGCAAATTCAACGATGCCGGTCTTGTCGGACACCGAAAGCAGGGCGGTTTCGATTTTCATGATGAGGGACGGGAGTGGGGCGGGGACGCCTTTCTCGTTCTGGTCGGATGGGAAATCTGGGGGAGGAGCGGCGCGATGCATGCGCCGCCCGCAGGGGAAATCTATACCTGGATATTGTGCGCCAGCAACTTCTTGCGCAGGGTGTTGCGGGTGATGCCCAGCATCTCGGACGCCCGGGACTGGTTGCCGCCCGACCGCTCCAGCGCTACTTCAAGCACCGGGCGCTCCACGCAGCGCATGACCATGTCCCACATGTCGTGGGGCTCGGATTCGCCCAAGTCTTCGAAATAGCGCTCCAGGCTGGCGCGCACGCATTCTTCCAGGACATCTTTCTTGCTCATTTGAGTACAGATATTTTTATGTTGGTGTTGAGGCGGTTATGCCGCCAGCAGGGCTTCTGCGACCGGCGCCGGGTTGTTGCTGCCGTCGCGCGAGATGATGTCGAACCAGTCCGCCACCGCCCGCCACTGGTCGCGGGTGTTGTCGATCTGGTTCATGCGGGCGCAGAACGAATCCGCACCCGGCAGGCCGTCCACATACCATCCTATGTGCTTGCGCGCCGTGCGTACGCCGGTGTGCTCGCCGTAGAACCGGTAATGGTCGTCGAGGTGTTCGAGCAGCAGCTCGCGCATTTCCCCATAGGAGGGAGGGGCCAGTGTTTCGCCCGTGCGCAGGTAGTGGTCGATTTCGCGGAAGATCCAGGGACGGCCCTGAGCCGCCCGGCCGATCATGACCGCATCGGCGCCAGTGTAATCCAGGACGTGCCTGGCTTTGGCGGGCGAGTCGATATCTCCGTTCGCGATCACGGGGATGGTCAGCTCGGCCTTGACGGCGCGGATAGTGTCATATTCCGCCTCTCCCGTATAGAGGTCAGCCCGCGTACGGCCATGCAGGGTGAGGGCGGCGATGCCGGCGTTCTGCGCCAGTTTCGCCACCCGCAGGGCATTGCGGCTGTCGCGGTCCCAGCCGGTGCGTGTTTTCAGGGTGACGGGCACGCCCAGGGGCGCGCAGGCGGCCACCACGGCGTCCAGGATCCGCGCGATCAGGTCTTCGTGGCGCAGCAACGCCGACCCGGAGGCCACGTTGCAGACCTTCTTGACCGGGCATCCCATGTTGATGTCGATGATCCGGGCGCCCTTGTTGGCGTTGAAGGCCGCGGCCTCGGCCATCATGGCGGGATCCGCCCCGGCGATCTGGACGGAAATGGGGGCGATCTCGCCGTCGTGGTTCAGGCGGCGCGAGGTCTTCACGCTGTCCCAGAGCTTGGGGTTGCTGGCGGCCATTTCGGACACGGCGTAGCCAGCCCCCAGCTTCTTGCAGAGCTGGCGGAAAGGACGGTCCGTCACGCCCGCCATGGGCGCGACCAGAACATTGTTGGGGAGGGTCCACTGACCTATGCGCATGCTCACATTTTAACCGGCTCGAACGAACCCCATTTTTATCGCGCAAGCGACCGGGGGCGAATGGGGGGCGAAAAGGCGCGGATCCGGTCCGATTTCAGGGCCGGATCCGGCGGGATTCAGGCGCGGAAACCCTGCAGCAGGTGCTGGGCCAGCGGCGCGCGCAGGGGGGAGGCCAGGTCCATTCCCAACAACGCAAGACCGCAGGCATGCTCGACCGGCGCGAGGCCCGTCGCGAAGGCGCGCGGCATCAGGTCGGTGAGGCCGGCAGTGATGAAGCGGTCAATGTGGCGCGCCTGGGCGAATTCAGCCAGGGCGGCGCCCGGATTGCCCGCCGGATGGGCAAGCCAGGGGGTCAGCGTTTGGGCCAGGCGGGCGGCGTCGCGCAGCCCCAGGTTCAGGCCCTGTCCCGCTACGGGGTGCAGCGTCTGCGCGGCGTTGCCGATGGCCGCCACGCGGCCATGCACCTGCGCCCGGCGGGCCGACAGCGCCAGCGGAAAGACGTGACGCGGGGCGTGGCTGGACAGACGGCCCAGCCGATCGCCGAAGGCCTGCGACAGCGCCTGCGAAAACGCGGCATTGTCCAGGGCGGCCAATTCGGCGGCGCGGTCCGGCGCGGCGCACCACACCACGGAATAGGCGTCCGGCGTCTGCGGATGCGGCAGGAGGGCCAGCGGCCCTTCGGAAGTAAAGCGCTCCCAGGCCCAGCCGCGGCGGGGCAGGGTGGCATGCGCGGTGGTCAGCACCGCGTGCTGGTCGTAGTCGCGCCGCACGTCGGTGGCGCCGGCGCCGTCCGACTGCACGGCCACCTGGCACAGCAGTTCGGCGTCGCCCTGCTGGATGCGCACGCCGTCGGCGTCCTGCCGGCCGATCTGGGCGGGAGGCCCGGACAGCACCGTGACGCCGGAGGCGGCCACGCATTCGTCCAGTCTGGCGTACAGCCCCGAGTAGGCGACCACGCTGCCCAGCTGAGGCACGCCGAAATCGGTGTTCTGGATCAGCGTGCGGCCCAGCCTTCCGCGCTGCGACACGTGGATGTTGCGGATGTCTGCCGATCGCTCGGGCCAGGCATGCAGCGACTCCAGCAGCACGCGGCTGCCGTGGTTCATGGCCAGCACGCGCGGATCCGCCGCCGGCACCGCTGCCGCCGGCGTGACCGGGGCGGGCGCGGCGCCCGCGAGCAGCGCGATGCGAGCCGGATCCGGCGCCACGCGCGCCAGCATCAGGGCCAATACGCGGCCCACCGGGCCGGCGCCAAGAATCGCAATGTCGAAGGCGGATGAAGTCATGCCCGGATTTTAACCGTCCACTACAATCCGGGCAGCCGGCGCGGCTTGGCGCCATGGCCCCTTAACCGGTTGAACGACATGACGCAGGCTCAGGCTTCTTCTCCGCTTTCCGCCGTATCCGCCCGCCGCCCGCGCGACAAGGTGGCCGTGGGGCTGCTGGCCTGCCTGCTCGGGGTGGTGGGGGCGCACTGGTGGTATCTGGGCCGCCGCCACGCCTGGCTGGTGACCGCATTCGCCGCGGTCAGCCTGTTCTGCGCGGTCCGCTTCTATCCGGTCTGGTACGACAACCCGGCCTTCTTTCTGCTGTTCATCCCAATGATCGACGGGTTCATCGAAAGCGCGGTGTACTCGCTGATGTCCGACGAGAAATTCGACCGGATCTGCAACCCGGGCCAGGGCAAGGTGTCCGCCACCGGCTGGGGGCCGGTGCTCGTCGCCATCCTGGCCTGCCTGGTCGGGGCCATCGTGTCCATGTTCGCCATCGCCATGGTGGTGGTCTACGTCTGGGTGGCCATGGGCTGGCTGGACGGCTACGTCCTGTAGGGGCAGCGCCGGGCCGCGCGCCCCGGGCTGCGCGCCCCGGGCTACGCGCCCCGGGCTACGCGCCCCGAACTATTCACGCATCAGCGCTTCGATCTCGCTGGCCTGCACGGGCACGCCGCGCGTGATGAGCTCGCAGCCTTCGTCGGTGACGAGCGCATCGTCCTCGGTGCGGATGCCGATATTCCAGTAGGCCTCGGGGACGTCGTCGGCGGGACGCACGTAGATCCCCGGCTCGATGGTCAGCATCATTCCGGTTTCCAGCTTGCGCCAGGCCCTTTCGGCGCCCAGGGCGGGGCCGGGCTGGCGGTAATCGCCCACGTCATGCACGTCCAGTCCCAGCCAGTGTCCGGTCCGGTGCATATAGAAGCGGCTGTAGTCGCCGGATTCCAGCACGCCGTCCAGTGAGCCCTTCAGCAGTTTCAGGTCCAGCATGCCTTGCGCCAGGACGCGCAGCGCGGCCTCGTGACCGTCATTGAAGGTCCGGCCGGGCGCGGTGGCCTGCGCCGCGGCCTCCTGGGCCGCCACGGTCAGGTCATAAAGCGCGCGCTGGGGGCCGCTGTAGCGGCCGTTCACGGGAAAGGTGCGCGTGATGTCGCTGGCGTAGCTGTCCACTTCACAGCCCGCGTCGACCAGCACCAGGTCGCCGTCGCGCAGCAGCGCTTCGCCGGCGGGGTAATGCAGCACGCAGGCGTTTGCGCCAGCGGCGACGATGCTGTTGTAGGCCACCGATTGCGCGCCGTGGCGACGGAATTCGTAGAGCAGTTCGGCCTCGATCTCGTACTCGCGCATCCCGGCCCGGGCCACGCGCATCACGCGGGTGTGCGCGCCGGCGGATATCTTCGCCGCGCGTCGCATCGCCGCGATTTCCGTGGCGTCCTTGACCAGCCGCATGTCCGCCAGCAGCGGACGGATGTCCTGCTGGCGCGCGGGCGGGGCGTGGCCGCCGCGGCTGGCTTCCCGCGCCGCGGCCAGCCAGCGGTGCAGGCGGCCGTCCGTGCGCTTGTCGCCGGCCAGCGGCGCGTACAGCGTGGGATGGTCCAGCATGAGGGCGGGCACCAGTTCGTCCAGCGCGTCGACGGGATGGGCGTCGTCAAACCCGAAGTGGGCGGCTGCAGCCTCGGGGCCGAAGCGCTTGCCTTCCCACATTTCGTGTTCCACATGGCGCGGCCGGCAGAACAGCACCGCCCGGTCGGACGCGCCGGCGATCAGCACCAGCCAGGCGCCGGGTTCGGTGAAGCCGGTCAGGTAGAAAAAATCGCTGTCGTGCCGGTAGGGATACTCGGCGTCGCGGTTGCGGACGGCTTCCGGCGCCGTCGCCAGGATGGCGATGCCGCCGCCATCCGCGCGCATGCGCTCCATCAGGCGCTGGCGCCGCGCGGCGAAAGGGGCGATATCGTCGGGAGGCAGGCTCATGGCGGGCCGGGGCGGCAAGCCCCGCAAGGGCGGAAGATGGGCTTTACTTTACCCGCCATCCCACGAATGCAACACCCCGCGCGCGATTCCGCGTCGCCGCCGCGGGATTCACTGGACGTTCAGTTTTCCGCTGCTACAATCGCCGCTCTGTCATTGGGGAGTAGCCATCCTTTGTCCCCAAAGGAGTTAGCGTCAACAGACTTGGTGGTTCAGCGCTGCGGAGCAGCGGCTAGTACCCCATGGCGCTAACGGTTTCCATGCAGGCGGCAAGCCCGCCGCGTGGATCAGCCAGGCGAGACCTTTGGCCGCGTTGCGTTCACCCTGGCCGGGCGAGCCGCAGCGTCGCGCCAATGGTTTCTGCTCGTCCGGCTGCGTTCATATGTTGCTCACCCTGTTTCTGTTCTTCCTGTCCGCGGCAGTGATCTACGTCGCGTGCGAATTTTTCGTCAACGGCGTCGAATGGGTCGGCCATCGCTTCCAGCTTGGTGCCACCGCCACCGGCACCGTGCTGGCGGCCTTCGGCACGGCGCTGCCGGAGAGCGCGGTCACCTTCATGGCCGTGGTGTTTGGCGATACCCCCGAGCAGAAGGACATCGGCGTCGGCGCCGCGATGGGCGGCCCGCTCGTGCTGGCCACGCTGGCCTATGCCGTCGTTGGCCTGGCCTTGTGGCGCGCCCGCCGCGGGCAGCCGTCCCAAGCCAACTGTATCAACGCGGACCAGCGCAGGCTGGCCCGCGACCAGGCCTGGTTCATGGGCATCTTCATTTTCAAAGTAGGGCTGGGTCTGCTGGCGTTCGCCTGGAAGCCCTGGCTGGGCTTCGTTTTCCTGGCCACCTACGGCCTCTACATCAAGCGCGAACTCAGCAACGACGAGGAATGCCTGGACGGCGAGGACCTGGAGCCGCTCAAGCTGCGTCCGCGGGACGAAAGCCCCACCATGTTCTGGGCCGCCACGCAGACGATCATGGCGCTGGTGGTGATCGCCGGCGCCTCGCACGTGTTCGTGAACCAGATCGAACTGCTGGGTGTGGCGATGGGCGCGTCGCCGCACGTGGCCGCATTGCTGCTGGCCCCGGTGGCGACCGAACTGCCCGAGATCATGAATGCGCTGATCTGGGTGCGGCAGGGCAAGGAACGCCTGGCGCTGGCAAACATCTCCGGCGCGATGATGATTCAGGCCACGATCCCCAGCGCGCTCGGCATCTTCATGACGCCGTGGCTGCTCGACGCGCCCCTGCTTGCCGCAGGCCTGTTCACGATGCTGTCCATCGGCCTGCTGTGGCTGCGCTTCCGCCGCTCGGCCATGAGCGTGCCGGCCCTGTCGGCGGTGGGCGGCCTGTACGCCATTTTTGCGGGCTATCTGGGCTGGCATTTCTACGCCTTTTGACGGGGGGCGGGCAGGCGTTGCTGCGTTTGCACGACGCCCGCCCGAGGCAGGCGACTGAAATGTGCATAACCCTTGTCCATCAGTGGAAACCCGCGTAAACTCCCGCTGTTATCCATCCCAGGAGCAGTCTTCGTGAATACCGATTCCGGCGAAAGTTGTCGATCTTGCATCGACGTCGCTGTCTGACAGGAACCACGCAGATCTCCGTCTGCCGCATCCTGTCATTCAGGTTGCGGCGTATCCCAAGCTTCAGGCACGCGCCTGGGCAATAGCGCAGGCCTCTTGCCTGCCGGGACCCTCCCCAACATAAACCGCCAGAACCGCCGCTAGTCGCAGCGCCAGCGTTCGTGCACGTTTGCCGTGCCCGCCGCCCAGGCGCCGTGCGGCTGCGCATGTGTTCGCGATCACGCTCCCCATTTTTGCAATGGAGGTCGTTATGCGTTTCTTCGACTTGTTCCTACGCCGCGCAGGCGTGGACCGCGCCACCGCCCTGGCCCGCCGCCGCGGCACCTCGCGGCTCACGGTTGTCTGTCCGCGCGGCGAACTGGGCGCATTGCGCAAGCAGATCTGCCTGGACTTCAGCGCCGCCGGCCTGGACGTCTCGCAGGTGCAGATCGACCAAGGCAAGGATCCGGATCTCGCGACCGCTTGCATCACCGTCAATTGCCCGCCGGAACTGCGGGCCGAACTGATGTCGCAAGCGCGCCGCCTGAGCGCCCACCCCGCCGTGCGCCACGTGCATTTCGGCGCGCAAGCCGCGATGGCCTGAGGCCATCCCCACGAATTCCACGGAGAAGCTCATGCCCAGCGCCTTAGACCCCGAGCCTCGATTGCGCCCAGTGCGCGGCTCCGGCATGCCTGTCTGACCTGTCTCCTCACTGCGAGCCGACCGGCCGGATAGTCATCCCGGTCCGTACGGAGTCCGCAGCCTGGAATCCCCGGCCTGGCCCGCGCCTTGCGCGCCACATTGCCCGGTTCCGATTCCCCCGCTAGCTCCCTTCCGTTTTTCGCACCCGGCGCGCCATCGACGCGATCCGGACACCGGCAACATTGCTCCGGCGACTTCGCACGCCCGTACGCGGCGGCCTGACGGCTTTCCCTGTGAAACGCCGCGGCCCGCCGCGGCCGGCGCGCGTCCGCGCCGGGCGGGTCGTCCGTGTCTCCAACAACAACACCAAAAAACGGAGCACTCCCATGTTTACGTTCCTGAAGTCCTTTTTTTCCTCCGCCGCGCGCCTGCGGCGGACCGGCAGCCATTTCCGCCGCGCACCCATTCTTGAGCAGGGCGGCGACGGGGCCGTGGCGTCGTCCGAGGCCGCGCGCCGCGCCAGCCAACGCATGGTGGAGATATCCCGCATGAGTTTCGATTCCCTGTTCGCGCTGTTCGGCAGCGGCTGGGGCGGTCTGTCCGACAGCCAGGCGCAGGCGGCGCGCGAGCGCCATGGAGCCAATGAGGTCGACCACGAAAAGCCGCTGTCGTGGCCGGTCCATCTGTGGCTGTCGTACCGCAATCCGTTCAACCTGCTGCTTACTGCGCTGGCTGTGTTGTCGTGGCTGACCGACGTGCGCATGGCGGCGTCGGAGGAGCAGTCCTGGACGGCGGTCGTGATCATCGGTTCGATGGTGGCAATCTCGACCGTGCTGCGCTTCGTGCAAGAGCGGCGTTCGAGCCGGGCCGCCGAAGCTCTCAAGGCCATGGTGCAGAACACGGCCACCGTGCTGCGCAGCGACGCCGGCATCCCAGCCGAGAGTAGCGGCAGGCGCGTGTTCGGGGCCACGCTGCACGCCACCGGTTCGCATCAGCGGGAAGTGCCGCTGGCGGAGCTGGCGCCCGGCGATGTCGTGCTGCTGTCCGCAGGCGACATGGTTCCTGCGGACTGCCGCGTCCTGAACGCCAAGGATCTGTTCGTCGCGCAGGCCGCGCTGACCGGCGAATCGCTGCCCGTGGAAAAACACATGGCGCCGCGCGTCCAGACCGGCAGCGCGCTGGAACTGGAGAACATGGCGTACATGGGCACCAACGTGGTCAGCGGCTCGGGCAGCGCGCTCGTCGTCGCCACGGGCGCGGACACGCACTTCGGCCAGCTGGCCGGCCGTGTCACGGAGACCTCGCGCGCGCCCACGCAGTTCCAGCAAGGCATCAACCGGGTAAGCTGGGTTCTGATCCGGTTCATGCTCGTCATGGCGCCCGTGGTCCTGCTGATCAACGGTTTCACCAAGGGCGACTGGCTGGAAGCCCTGTTGTTTGCGCTGGCGATCGCGGTGGGCCTGACCCCCGAGATGCTGCCCATGATCGTCACGGCCACGCTGGCCAAGGGCGCTGTGCGTATGTCCCGCCGCAAGGTCGTGGTCAAGCGCCTGGATGCGATCCAGAACCTGGGCGCGATGAATGTGCTGTGCACGGATAAGACCGGCACGCTGACACAGGACCGCATCGTGCTGGAGCGCCACACCGACGTGTACGGCGCGAGCAGCGACGACGTGCTGGCCTATGCCTACCTGAACAGTTATTACCAGACCGGCCTGAAGAACCTGCTGGACGTGGCGGTGCTGGAGCACGCCGAAGTGGAGCGCCGGCTGGACCTGGCGGGCCGCTACCGCAAGGTTGACGAGATTCCTTTCGATTTCTCGCGGCGGCGCATGTCCGTCGTGGTCAATGAAACGGAGAACGGCCGCGACCACCACGAACTGATCTGCAAGGGCGCGCTGGAGGAGATGTTGCTGGCCTGCACGCGCTTGCGGGTGGGGAACGAGGAGCATCCGCTGACCGACGCGCGCCGCGCCGACATCCGCCGTGTGACCGCCGGGCTGAACCGCGACGGGCTGCGCGTCATCGCCGTGGGTGTGAAGGAAATGCCGCCCAGCAAGCAGGCATACGGCGTGGGAGACGAATCCGACCTGGTGCTCGTGGGGTACATCGCCTTCCTGGATCCGCCCAAGGAGTCCACCGCTCCCGCGCTGTCGGCGCTGAAGGCGTCGGGCATCGAGGTCAAGGTGCTGACCGGCGATGTCGAGCTGGTGACCCGCAAGGTCTGCCGCGAAGTGGGATTCGATGTGCGGAACGTGTGCCTGGGCGCCGAGATCGACGCCATGGATGACGATCAGCTGGCGGCCGCCGTGCGCGAGGCCAACGTATTCGCCCGCCTGACGCCCGCCCACAAGGAGCGCATCGTGCGCAGCCTGCGGGCGCAGGGCGACACGGTGGGGTTCATGGGCGACGGTATCAATGACGCGCCGGCCCTGCGGGCCGCCGACGTGGGCATTTCGGTGGATTCGGCGGTGGATATCTCGAAGGAGGCGGCCGACATCATTCTTCTGGAAAAGAGCCTGATGGTGCTGGAGGATGGCGTGATCGAAGGCCGCAAGACCTTCTGCAACATGCTCAAGTACCTGAAGATGACCGCCAGCTCGAACTTCGGCAACGTCTTCTCCGTGCTGGTGGCCAGCGCCTTCCTGCCCTTCCTGCCGATGCTGCCCATCCACCTGCTGTTGCAGAATCTGATGTACGACGTCTCGCAGACCGCGATTCCGTTCGACAACGTCGACGAGGAATTGCTGAAGCAGCCCCAGCAATGGGATCCGGACGGGCTGGGCCGGTTCATGGTGTTCTTCGGCCCGATCAGTTCTCTCTTCGACATCGCCACGTATGCCCTGATGTGGTACGTGTTCCAGGCCAACTCCCCAGAGCATCAGACGCTGTTCCAGTCGGGGTGGTTCGTCGAAGGGCTGTTGTCGCAGACGCTGATCGTGCACATGATCCGCACGCGCCGGATTCCCTTCCTGCAAAGCCGCGCCTCCTGGCCCTTGATGGGAATGACGCTGATGGTCGTGATGGCGGGGCTGATGCTGCCGTTTTCGCCACTGGCCGAGTACTTCCAGCTGCAGGCGCTGCCCTGGAGCTACTTCCCCTGGCTGGCGGGCATTTTGCTCGGCTATTGCGTCCTGACACAGACGCTCAAGGGCATCTGGGTCCGCCGCTACGGCTGGCAGTAGGTTGAATCACGCGGCGGCGGGCGCTGTCCGCCGCCCTTGCGGGAGAGCATCATGAGAATTGCATTTTGCGCCGCCTTGATGGCGGGCAGCCTGGTCCACCCGCCGGTCGCAAGGGCCGCCGAAGACGGTGCCGGCCTGCGGCTTTATGGCGTGGCGGACGGAGGCCTGGCGGTAACGAAAGTGTCGGGTCAGGGCAGCCGCAGTGGCATGCTTGACGGCGGCTTGACGGATTCCCTGTGGGGGCTGCAAGGCGCCGAAGACCTGGGCAGGGGCTGGCGCGCCCGCTTCCAGCTTGAAAGCGGCTTCGATCCGTCCACCGGCAACGCGGCGGACGACGGCAGCCTGTTCAACTACGGCGCCTGGGTGGGCCTGGCGCATGCCCGCTATGGCGACCTGCGGCTGGGCCGCCAGTACACCGTCGGCCAGACCTACGGCAACACGCTGGAGATCGCGTCCTGGAAGGACCTGGGCATGGGAGCCACGTTCAAGGCATCCGACAATTACCAGTTCAGCAATATGGTGAACTACTACTCGCCCGTATGGCGCGGATTCCAGGCGGGTGCCGGATATTCGTTCGATGCCGACGCCCAGGACCGGTTTCGCACGAACCAGAACAACCGCGCACTGAGCCTGGGCCTGAAGTACGAAGATGGCCCGCTGCTGGCAGTGGCCACATGGGATCAGATGCGCCTGGCCGAGCCGCCGGCGGGCAGCAAGGGGCGTCCCCAAGCCGTGCAGGTGGGCATGTCCTACGATTTCGAGGTGATCAAGCTGTCGCTGGCCTGGTCGCGTCAGCGCAACGGCTATGCAGGGCTGGACGGCGCAGACCCCGATGGCCTGGGCCTGGGCCTGGGTCTCGGGCCGGCGGCGTTCGTGCAGGGCGGCACGGTGCATGCCTGGCTGGCGGGGATCAGCGTGCCTGTCGGGGCGGGCTCCATCCTGGCGCAATGGTCGCTGGCCAGACCGGATTGGCATTGGGCCAATGGCATGACGGCGCGCAATGCGCAGGTCGCGACCCTGGGCTATACCTACGACCTGTCCCCGCGCACGACGCTTTACGCCTTTGCCGGCTACGCGTCGAACTACACGCTGGACAACCAGTTCGACCCCGCGCACTCCCATACCACGCGCGTGGGAACGGGCGTTTCGCACCACTTCTGAACGCGCGGGCAGCCGCGGCGCGCGGGAGCGCGGAACGCCGGGGTCCACTACAATCGGCGCAGAGCGGCGCAAGGCGCCCGTCCCCGTATTTCCCGTCGTGCATCGGATGGCCCGCATGGATAGTCTTGAATGGCTCATACCCTGGGAGTTCTCTCCCACGCTGGTGGCTTCCTTCCTGGTGGCCATGGTGCTGTTCGTGCGCGGCCAGCGGGTCCACCATGTAACGCGTGCGCGCCAGGTTCTGTTCTGGACGGGGTTGGCGCTGTTGTACCTGTCGATGCATACCCGGCTGGATTACTACGCAGAGCGCATGTTCTTCATCCACCGCATCCAGCACCTGGTGTTGCACCACCTGGGGCCGCTGCTGGTCATGGCGGCCTTTCCCGGGCAGGTCATGCGTGCGGGACTGCCGATGGCCTGGCGCATCCGGCTGCGCGACTTCCTGCGAACGGGGCCCGGCCGCGCGACTGTCGCGGTGCTTACCAACAAAATTTTCGTCCCGGCGCTGTTCGTCTTCCTGGTGCTGGTCTGGCTGATCCCGTCGGTGCAGTTCTATTCCATGCTGGACTGGCGCCTGTACCGGCTCATGAACTGGTCAGTAGTGATCAGCGGCTTCATGTATTGGAACCTGATCCTGGACCGCCGCCCGGCGCCCCCCGCGGCCATGTCGCCCGGCGGCCGGGTGATTTCCCCCGTGGCGACCATGTTGCCGCAGATGGTGGCGGGCGCCGTCATCGCCTTCACGGAAAGCGATATCTACCCGCTGTTTGAATTGTGCGGCCGGGCCATCGCCATGTCCGCCCAGACCGACCAGACGATCGGCGGCCTGACCATGTGGATACCGGCCGCGCTGGTGGAAGTGATCGGGCTGATGGTGGCCCTGGGGACGCTGATGCGCCTGTCCGCCAAGGGTCGCCTGCGCAAGGCCGACCGCGATGCGCGCGCGCGCGCCAAGGCCCGCGCGGCGCTGTCGGCCTGATTTTCCTGGAACGCGCGCCGGCAATCCGGCGCGCACGGAAGCGTTATTCCGGCACCAGCCCGTGGTACTTCTTGCCCAGCGCCACGGTCGCCTGGAACATGCCCGCCTTGTTGCCGCAGTCGTAGCGCACGCCCTCGAAGCGGTGCGCAAACACGGCGCGTTCGCGCATCAGCGAGGCAATGCCGTCCGTCAACTGGATCTCGTTGCCGGCACCCATCTTGGTCGAGCGCAGGTGGTCGAAAATCGCGGCTTCCAGCACGTAGCGGCCTACGACCGCCAGGGTGGAGGGCGCAACGTCCGGTTCCGGCTTTTCGACGATGTGGGTGACGCGTTCCGTGCGCCCGTCAGCGTGGGCCTCGCCCGGGCGCGTGGCCACGATGCCGTACTTGCGGGTGTCCGCGCGGGGAACGTCCTGGACGCCCAGCACGCTGGCGTTGCTGGACACGGCAATGTCCACCAGTTGCTTCATGGCCGGCGTGTCGGCGTCGATCAGGTCGTCTGCAAGCAGCACCGCGAAGGGCTCGTCGCCCACCGCCGGTGCGGCGGACAGCACGGCGTGACCCAGCCCCAGCGGGGCGGACTGCCGGATATAGAGGCAATTCACATGCGCGGGTAGAATGCCCCGCACCATGGCCAGGAGCTCGTGCTTGCCCTTGATTTCCAGGTCCGATTCCAGCTCGGGCGCGGAGTCGAAATGGTCTTCGATGGCGCGCTTGTTGCGGCCAGTGACAAAAATCAGGTCGGTGATCCCGGCGGCGACGGCTTCTTCCACCGCGTATTGAATCAGGGGTTTGTCGACTACGGGCAGCATTTCCTTTGGCATCGCCTTGGTGGCGGGCAGGAAGCGCGTGCCCATGCCGGCGACTGGGAAAACGGCTTTACGGACGGGACGCATTGATACCTCGTTGAAGATTCGATGAAACATTTTAAGCTCATCGCTATCATAGGCTTATGAACCGCAGGAAAATGCCATCCATTTGCTCGATTGCGAAACACGGCGCGATTGCCAGTCTGTGCGCAGTCCTTGCCGTCCCTACTATTCCGGGCGTGGCCTGGGCTCAGCCCGTGGGGCTGCCGTCGATGGGCGCGGTGTCGTCGGCCGAACTTTCCCCCATGCTGGAACGCAGCCTGGGCGAAGCCATCATGTCGCAGGGCCGGCGCGATCCGACCTATGTCGATGATCCCGAACTCAGCCAGTACCTCACCACGATGGGGCGCAAGCTGGCCGGATTTGCCCCGGGCGCCGTGCCTGAGGTGGAAATGTTCGGCGTGCGCGACCCCGAGATCAACGCTTTTGCCATGCCTGGCGGCTTCATTGGCGTCAATACCGGGCTGATCGTCTCGTCGGCCAGCGAGTCCGAGCTTGCGGCGGTGCTGGCTCACGAAATCGGCCACGTCGTGCAGCGCCACATCGCGCGGGGCATGACGCAGCAGAACCAGAACAGCATGGTGATGCTGGCCAGCCTGGCGGGCGCGCTGCTGGCGGCGCTGGCGGGCGGCGGCGGCAACCTCGCCATGGGCGTGGCTGCCTTCGGGCAGGCCGCGGCCATCAACCGCCAATTGGGTTTTTCCCGCGATGCCGAACGCGAGGCCGACCGCGCGGGGCTCCAGATGCTGACCAAGGCCGGTTACGACGCTGACGGCATGGCCCAGATGTTCGCCCGCCTGATGAACGCGTCGCGGCTGAACGAAGGGGCTGGCGGCGGCTCCTGGGCAAGCACTCACCCGCTGTCGATCGAACGTATGTCCGACGTGCAGAACCGGGCGCGCTCCATGCCCGCGACTCGCCACGTGGACAGCGACGACTTCTGGTACATCCGGGCCAAGATGCGCGTGGTGCAGGGCAGGGATGCGGTCAGCCTGCGATCGGCCGGCCAGCAACTGCAGGACGAGGCTCAGGCGCTGTCGGGCGTGCGGCAATCCGCCGCCTATTACGGCCTTGCCCTGCAGGCGTACCAGCGCAACAACCTGCCCGAGGCGGAGCGTTACTGGAACCTGGCTTCGGCCGACGGCCGCAGTTCGCCTCAATTGGCCAAGCTCAGCGTCGACATCGCCATGGCGCGCAAGGACTATCCGCGCGCGCTGACCCTGGCGCAGGCGGGCATCAAGCGCTGGCCCGACTACCGCGCGCTGGCGATCGTCTACGCCCAGGCGCTGCAAGGCAACGGCCGCCACGCCGACGCCCAGGACTTCCTGCGCGCCCGGATCAAACAATGGGGCAGCGACGAACCCAGCCTGTACCAGATGCTGGCGCAAAGCGAAGAGCGCAACGGCAAGCCGGTGCAGGCGCGCCGGGATCTCGCGCGCTACTACGTCCTGACGGGCGCCTACGCGGCCGCGGAATCGCAGCTGCAGCAGGCGCGCGGCCTGTCCAGCGACTTTTACGAGCAGTCGCAGATCGACGTGCAGATCAAGGAAGTGAAGGACAAGTTGGCTGAAGAGCGCCAACTGCTGGAACGATTCAAGTCGGGCTGACGCGCCGGCCCCATCGGTTCGGAAGCCGGGCGTCCCGCGCAAGCGGGGCGCCCGCGTTTCGTCCGGCGTCTCTACAGGCCGGTTTCGAAGAAGCGTCCCAGCCGCTGGGGCAGCCAGTTCAGGTGTCCGGGAAAGCCGCCGGTGGGAAAGCCCGCGTGGCCGCCATCGGTGGGCTGGTGCAGCAGGATGCCCGGCGCGCATTCGTCGGGCTTGGGCAGCGATGCCGCGGGAATGAACGGATCGTTGCGCGCATTGAGCACCAGCGTCGGCACCGAAATCTTGGGCAGCCAGGGCTTGCTGGACGCCCGCGTCCAGTAATCCAGGGCATTGCGAAATCCGTGCATCGGCGCGGTGTAGGTGTCGTCGAATTCGCGCAGGTCATGCGCGTGCGCGATCCGCATCACGTCGATGGAGCCGGGGAAGCGATGCGCCTTCTCCAGTACCTTGTGCTTGAGCGTCTTCAGGAAATGCGCCGTGTACACGCGCCGGTTGAAGACGCCCGTCGCCAGCGTCTTGCCGCAGGCCACCAGGTCCAGCGGCACGGAAACGCCTGCGCAGGCAGTCAGCCAGGTGGTGTCTTCCTGGTGTTCGCCCAGGTACTTCAGCAGCGCGTTGCCGCCGAGCGATACGCCCACGGCATGCCAGCGCGCATGGGGTATGCGCTTGCGCACGGTGTCCAGCAGGAAGCCGACTTCGGCGGAATCGCCGGAATAGTACGCCCGCGCCAGGCGGTTGGGAACGCCCGAACAACCGCGGAAATGCGCGATCACGACGATCCAGCCGCGCGCCCGGAAGTGGTGCGCGATGGACTGCGCATAGCGGCTGTTGCTGCCGCCTTCCAGGCCGTGGAAGAGGATCAGGGCCGGCGTGTCGGGCGTCTGGGGCAGGGATTTCCAGTCCGCGTCCGTCATCCACCTGGCCGCGGCAGTCTTGCCGTTGGCGACGGGGCGTTGTCCGCTGACCGGCGCGCCGTCGGCGGCCTTGTGCGGGAACAGGCCCGGGCCCGTCCAGTCGAAATCGACGAAATCGGTATCGGGCGTGTCCACGCGGTCGCGCACGAACGCGATGCGGTGGTACTGCGCGAACAGGGCGGCGTACACCGTCTGGCTGTCGCCCCCTGGGAGCCAGGGAGGGACGGGGCAGGGCGTTGTATCAAGACGAGCAGCGGCCAACTAGGAATCCACCCGGTTCAATGAAGCATGTCGGGCACGTCGTGCAAGTCGAGCACCCCGGCTTCCGTGGGCGCCGACGAGGCATGGTGCATCACCATGCGCCAGCCGGTGGGCCCCTTGTGGTAGATGTTGGTTGCATAGCAGTTGGCGAACTGCGTGCCTTCGCGGGTGCGCACCGCCACCTGCTCGACCAGTACATGCACCGCGCACATCATGCTCAGCATGACGAGCGGGCGCAGGGGACGGACATGCAACGGTCCGTTGGACAGCACCTGTTGCCACGATTCGTGCACCGCCGAGTGGCCGACGATGCGCAGCCCCCCCGGGTGGATGCAGACGACTTCCTCGTCGTCGGCCCACACCTGCATCAGGCGGACGCAATCCGCCTGTTCCAGGGCTTCGTAGAACGCGTGCTCTGCTTCTTCGGGCGTGGCGAACATGGCTGCTGAAACGGTTAAGCGTGTTGTAGGGCGTAAGACTCAGTGCCCGTGGCCGTGCAGCACCGTGCCGGCCTTCAGGCGGTATTCGGCGCCACAGTAGGCGCATTTTGCGGAGCCGGTGCGGGCCACGTCCAGGAAGACGCGGGGGTGCATGCTCCAGAGCGGCGCCTTGGGGCCGGGACAGAACACGGGGAGGTCTTCGGCGCCAATCTCGATGACTTCGTGGGCGTGGGGGACGGCGGCCGGAGCAGCAGCGGTCATGGATATTCCTGAAAAAAAACCGATTTACGGCAGGTTGCAACAATGATGCGGCCCAGCATCGCAAGGCCGCGCGAATCAGACTTTACTTAGCCAGTGATGGTACTTCGGGTTGCGGCCATTCACCACGTCAAAAAACGCCTTCTGCAACATCTCGGTGATCGGGCCGCGCTGACCCGAGCCGATCTGGCGGTTGTCGACCTCGCGGATCGGGGTGACTTCCGCGGCGGTTCCCGTGAAAAAGGCCTCGTCGGCGATGTAGACGTCGTCGCGGGTCAGCCGCCTGGTCGCCACGCGCAGGCCGCAGTCGGCCGCCAGCGCATGGATGGTGGACCGCGTGATGCCGGTGAGCGCGGAGGCGATCTCGGGTTCGCAGAGGACGCCGTCCTTGACGAGGAACAGGTTTTCGCCGGAGCCCTCGGCCACGAAGCCGTCGGTGTCCAGCAGCAGCGCCTCGTCGTAGCCGTCCTGCAGTGCTTCGGTGTTGGCCAGGATGGAGTTGGCGTAGGTGGTGGCGACCTTGGCGCGCGGCATCGTCACGTTCACGTGCTGGCGGGCGAATGACGACACCTTGACCCGGATGCCCTGCGACAGCGCCTCTTCGCCGAGGTAGGCGCCCCAGGGCCAGGCGGCAATGGCGACGTGCACCTTGGCGCCCTTGGGCGAGACCCCCATTTTTTCGGGGCCGTAGAACACGAGCGGGCGCAGGTAGCCGGATTCAAGACCGTTTTCACGCACGACCAGCCGCTGGGCTTCGTTGATCGTCGCACGATCGAACGGCATGGGGATCTGGTAGATATGCGCTGAATTGAAGAGGCGGTTGGTGTGGTCTTCCAGGCGGAAGATCGCGGTGCCGATTTCAGAGCGGTAGGCGCGCACGCCCTCGAAGACGGACAGTCCGTAGTGCAGCGAATGCGTCAGGACATGCGTCGTCGCGTCTCGCCATGGAACGAGCTTGCCGTCATACCAGATGAAACCGTCGCGGTCAGCCATCGACATGGTCTTCTCCACACATTGCGCGCCAGACCTGCCGCAGCGCGCCAGGCCCCCAAGGGGTCAAGAATCTTGAGCCCGTTATTGTATCAAGCGGCGAGGTTACAATAGGCGCCTATTCGCGCACCGGCGTGGGGCATCCAACCCCGCGCATCGTGATTCCGGCGGGCGAACGGGCTGTCGCGTGTTTTCTTCCCATAGAGTTTCCATGTCGTCCTGTCTGAATCGCCAGGGGTCAGCCGTTGTCCTCTGAATCCGCGCTTCCTGAATCCGAAGACCCGGACCTGGTCCGCCAGGAACGCCTGACCGCCTTCCGCGCCGGCGTACACGCCATCGTGCCTGCCCTGATCGCCACCGCGACCTGGGGCCTGGTGACCGGCGTCGCCATGGTCAAGGCCGGACTGACCGAATCCATGGCGCTGGCCATGACCCTGCTGCTGTACGCGGGCTCGGCCCAATTGACGTCGTTGCCGCTGATCGCCGCGGGTGCGCCCTTGTGGCTGATCTTCGCGGCCGGATGCGTCGTCAATCTGCGCTTCATCATCTTCGGCGCGGCGCTTCAGCCGTATTTCCGCCACCTGTCCTGGCCCAAGCGGCTGGGCCTGGGCTATTTCACGACCGACATGGGATTCGTGCTGTTCATGCCGCGCTTCGGCGATTCGGTCGAGCGCGGCACCCGCGAACAGCTGTGGTTCTTCCTGGGCACCGTCGCGCCGGGCTGGCTGGTCTGGCAGTCGTCCTCGATCATCGGCATCTACCTGGGCGCCATGGTGCCCACCGGCTGGTCGCTGGATTTCGCCGCAGTGCTGGCCCTGCTGGCCATCACCGTGCCCCTGGCCAGTTCCAAGCCCATGCTGGTGTCCATGCTGGCTGCGGGCGTGGTGGCCTGGGTCGGGCAGGCGCTGCCGCTGCGCCTGGGCCTGGCGGCGGCGGTCATCGCCGGCGTGATCGGCGGCATGTGGGCCGAACGCTTTTTCAAGGCGCGCGCATGACGCTCTGGTCCACCGAAATCTACGTCTACAGCGCCATCCTGCTGCTCGCCCTGTGCAGCGTGCTCACGCGCGCCGGGTTCATGCTGTTTGGCGATTACATCCCCCTGTCCGACAACGTGCGCCGCGCCTTGCGCTATGCGCCCGCCGCAGCGCTGACGGCCATCGTCGTCCCTGATCTGTTGCCCTGGAAGGCGGGGTTGGGCCCGGTGTTCGACTACAAACTCGTGGCCGGACTGGTCGCGATCCTGGTTTTCTTGCGCACGCGCAGCGCCGTGCTGGTGATCATCGTCGGCATGCTGGTGCTTTGGGGATTGCGCTGGCTGGCGGGCTGATAGCTCGATTTTGGTCTAGAAGTGTCCATCTGGTGGACGCCTTGGCCGGGCTTTCCCCCCTTTCGCACCGGCCTTTCGGGGCCGCCGTCCTGGCCGACGGACGGCGGTTTGACCGTGTGGTAATGCGCCTGCGCTAAAATTCGGTTATCCACAGCAATCCGGGCCTGGTACTGCCCTCATAGGTATCGAATCCAGAATGCGCCGACTGGCCTGCAAGGCAGGGTGCCGATTGTCCGCGTAGCCACTGGCGAATCGCGGCGATTTACGCGCAAAGTCGCAATGCGATCTCGCGTATTCGGGTTGCCCCGATGCATATGTAGAGCGGTGCATGTAGCACTCTCGTTTTGTTCTTTTTCACTGGTCCCGGTATCTGCCAAACCCTGATGACTGAATCCACTCAATCCGTAGCACCCACCGCTGAGGCGCCCGCGCCGACGTTCGCCGATTTCGGGTTGCATCCCCTGCTGTTGCAGTCCATCGCCGAAACCGGCTACACCACCCCCACGCCCATCCAGGCGCAAGCCATTCCCGTCGTTGTGGAAGGGCGCGATGTCATGGGCGCCGCCCAGACCGGCACGGGCAAGACGGCGGCCTTCACGCTGCCCATCCTGCACCGGCTCATGCCGCTGGCCAACACCAGCGCGTCGCCCGCCCGCCATCCGGTGCGCGCGCTTATCCTGACGCCGACGCGTGAACTGGCGGACCAGGTCTACGAAAGCGTGAAGCGCTACAGCAAGCAGACGCCGTTGCGTTCCGCCGTGGTGTTCGGGGGCGTGGATATCGGCCCGCAAAAAGAAGCGCTGCGCCGCGGATGCGAAGTGCTCGTCGCCACGCCGGGCCGCCTGCTGGATCACGTCGAACAAAAGAACGTGAACCTGAGCCAGGTCGGCATCCTGGTGCTGGACGAAGCAGACCGCATGCTGGACATGGGCTTCCTGCCGGACCTGGAACGCATCATCCGTCTGCTGCCTGCGCAGCGCCAGGGCCTGCTGTTCTCGGCCACGTTCAGCAATGAAATCCGCAAGCTGGGCCGTTCGTACCTGAACCACCCGGTTGAAATCGAAGTCGCGGCGCGCAACGCCACCGCCACGACGATCACGCAGATCGCCTACAAGATGACCAGCGACGCCAAGCGCGCTGCGGTCGTCCATTTGGTGAAATCGCGCGGGCTCAAGCAGGTCATCGTTTTTTCCAACACCAAGATTGGCACGGCGCGTCTTGCGCGCGACCTGGAACGCGATGGCGTGAAGGCCGAATCTATCCACGGCGACAAGACCCAGGCGGACCGCATGAAGGCGCTCGAAGCCTTCAAGGCCGGTGAACTTGAAGTGCTGGTCGCGACCGACGTGGCCGCGCGCGGCCTGGACGTCGCCGGCGTGCCTTGCGTCATCAACTACGACCTGCCTTACAACTCCGAAGACTACGTCCACCGCATCGGCCGCACCGGCCGCGCGGGCGCATCGGGCGAGGCCATTGCGCTGTTCACCGCCGACGAAGAGCGCTACCTGCTCGACATCGAAAAACTGATCAAGCGCGAAGTGCCGCGCGGCACGCTGGACGTGCCGTCCGACCTGATCGCGCGCAGCCACCGCCGCAGCGACGGCGGTTCGCACTCGCGCGAAGGCCGCGATGGCGGCCGCGAGAGCCGCGGCGAACGCGGCCGGTCTTCGGATCGCCGTTCCAGCTATCAATCCGGCGGCTCGCGCCAGCCGGTCGACGACTTCTTCCTGAAGCCGTATGAACCCTCGGCCCCGTCGACGCCCGCCGATGACCAGCCGGCCAGGAACGCCGCGCCGACCACGGCGCCCAAGCGCCAGGTCGCGGTTCTGCTGGGTGGCAGCCGCAAGCCCTGAGCCGTTCGCCGGCCCAGCCGACAAAAAACCCGCAACGCCTTCCGGCCTTGCGGGTTTTTTGTTGAATGCGCGAAGCGCGCGGCGTCAGGCGGCAAGCATCCTGGGCAGGTCGGGCAGGGCCGTGGCGACCGGCGCGCTGTTTTCGTCCAGGCTTTCCAGCAGGCGTTCGAGGTGACCGATGTGCGGCAGCATGGGGCCGTAGAACACGACGCGCGAACCGATCTGCACCAGCAGCGTGGGAAAGTTCTCGACGTCTTCATCGCCCAGCAGTTCGGCGTGGTCTTCGATGTCGATCCAGGCGAACACGTGCTGGGGCAGGGCCTTGGCCAGGGCGAGCAGCTTGGGTTTGTATTCTTCGCAGGTATCGCACCAGGCCGCGCAGAAACAGGCGACCAGCCAGGTGTCGGGCGATGATCCCAGCCGCGCGCGCAGGGCGGCCAGATCGGTACCGGGTATAAGCAGGGACATGTGAGCAGATCAGGGCGTGTTTGACTATCATACCCGGGATGTCCACCCATTTTTCTGCAGAGCCATGACCGTCTTGCGCACCGATTCCGCCCCGCCCGAGAACGGCCGTCTTTCCGGCGCGGGCGCCGCAAGCGTCGGGCAGGCCTTCAAGCGCGCGCTGGTGTCCCAGTGCCACCCGACCATGCTGTTCGCGGTGTTGCTGCCTTTCCTGATCGCGCTGATCGGCGCCTTCCTGCTCTTGTGGCTGTTCTGGACCCCGCTGACCGATTGGCTGCGCGCCGAGGTTTCGCACTGGGACTTCGTCAACCGCGTCGACGAATGGCTGGTCGCGGTGGGACTGTTTTCGCTCAAGATCTACCTCATCCCGGTCATCGCCGCGGCTATCCTGCTGCCGGTGTCCGGGATACTCGGGCTGGCGATCGCCGCGGTGTTCGTCATGCCGCTGGTGCTGCGGCACGTCGGCCAGCGCGAATACGCCACGGTGGGCCGCCGCGGTAAATTCTCCACCGCGGTCAGCGTGTGGAATGCCGTCTGGGTCTCGGCCGCCTTCGCCGTGGGCTGGGTGCTGACCCTGCCGTTGTGGCTGGTGCCGCCAATGGCCGTCGTGCTGTCGATATTCTGGTGGGCGTTCGCGTTCTCGCGCATGATGCGCGTGGACGCCATCGTCGAACACGCCAGCCCGTCCGAACGCAAGCTGATCCTGGAACGCAACAACGGCGGCTTCTGGACCATCGGGCTGATCTGCTCGCTGCTCAACCTGCTGCCGCCCGCGTGGGTCATCCTGCCGGTGTTTTCGGCGCTGGTCTACGCGCACTACGGCCTGGAGGCGCTGAAGCGTCTGCGCCAGGACCGCGTCATCGACGTCTGAAACCCCTTCATCCTCTCACTCCCATGGAACCGGAAATGGCCGCAGAATCCGCCGCCCGCCGCATTGGCCTCATCATCGTCGGAGACGAAATCCTCTCCGGACGCCGCCAGGACAAGCACTTTTCCAAGATTGTCGAACTCCTGAGCGCGCGGGGCATGCACCTGAGCTGGGCCGAATTCCTGCCGGACGAGCGCGACGCGCTGGTCGCCGCCTACCGGCGCAGCTTCGCCACCGGCGACGTGGTGCTTTCGTGCGGCGGGATCGGCGGCACGCCGGACGACCATACCCGCCAGGCCGCCGCGGCCGCCCTGGGTCTGCCGCTGGCGCTGCACCCCGAGGCCGAGCAGGCGATCGCGCTGCGCACCCAGGAGATGGCCGCCAAGGGGCAGGGCACGGCCGACATGAGCGCGCCCGAGAACCAGCAGCGCCTGCAGATGGGTATGTTCCCGCAAGGCTGCGAGATCGTGCCCAACCCCTACAACCGGATTCCGGGTTTCTTCATCCACGATCACACTTTCGTGCCAGGCTTTCCGGTCATGGCCTGGCCCATGCTGGAATGGACGCTGGACACGCGCTATCGTGCGCTGCAGCATGTGCGGTCCCATATCGAGCATTCCTTCCTGGTGTTCAGCATGCCCGAATCCCGCATTACGCCGGCGATGGTCACCGTGGAAACCCGCTGGCCCGGGGTGCGGGCCTTCAGCCTGCCCAGCGTCGGCGAAGCCGGCGGAACGCCCCACATCGAACTCGGCGTCAAGGGCGATCCCGAGGCTGCGGCCGAGGCGCTGGACTTTCTCAGGGCGGAGGTGCTGCGCCTGGGCGGCAAGCTGGCGCCGCCCGCCGCAGCCTGAATTACAGGACCCTGAATAGGGCGGCCGAGCCGGCGGATTGATCAAAATCTGATTGCCAAACCGGCTCATAAATTTCACAATACGGGAAAGAACTTTTTGCTGCAATGCCGCAACGCGCTTTTCGGGCGGCGCGGCGCTAGCCCAATTTCTTCTATGCCCCGTCTTCCGACTCCCCGCAATCCCCTGGACGCCGAAACCGAAGGCGCCTCCGCCCATCCCATCGCCATCCAGGTCATCGAGCGCGCCATGCGGCTGCTGGATGCCCTGGCCGCGCAACCGGATCCGGTGACGCTTAAGGAACTTTCCGCCACTACCGGCCTGCACGCGTCCACCGCGCACCGCATCCTGAACGACCTGGTTGTCGGCCGTTATGTCGAGCGCGTGGACAACGGTCTGTACCAGCTTGGCATGCGCCTGCTGGAACTGGGTTCGCTGGTCAAGGGACGGCTGAACGTGCGCGAGGCGGCCATCCCGGCGATGCGCTCGCTGCACAAGCTGACCGGGCAGACCATCAACCTGTCCGTCCAGCAGGGCGACGAAATCGTCTACATCGACCGCGCCTGGAGCGAACGCTCAGGCATGCAGGTGGTGCGGGCCATCGGCGGCCGTGCGCCCCTGCACCTCACGTCCACGGGCAAGCTGTTCCTGTCCACCGGCGACACCCGCCAGGTCCGCGCGTACGCGCTGCGCACCGGGCTGGCCGGCCATACGCGCAACAGCCTGACCGATCTGGACAAGCTCGAGCGCGAATTGGCGCTGGTGCGCCGCCACGGCTACGCGCGCGACAACGAAGAACTGGAACTCGGCGTGCGCTGCATTGCGGCCGGCATTTTCGACGATACGGGCAAGCTCGTGGCCGGCCTGTCCATCTCGGCGCCCGCGGAACGCCTGCAGGACGACTGGATCAAGGCGCTTGTCGACACGGCGGCCAGCATCTCCGAGGCGCTGGGCTACGAGCCGTCGGTATCATCCGGCTTCAACGGCCTGGGCATGGCGGCGGAGACGCTGCGGTCCTAGGGATCAGTACCCGCGAAAAGCCCAAGAAAAAACGCCCCGCAAGGGGCTTTTTTCTTGGCAGTCCGGCCGCCAGGCGAAGATCCGCCCGGCGCCGCTGGTGCTGCGCTTATTGCTTGTCGATGCCGGCCTTCTTGAACAGTTCGGCCCACTGCGGAACCTGCTGCTTGACCTTGGCTTGGAGCGCGGCGGGGTTGGCTTCGGACGTCAGGACGGTGGCGCCCAGCTGCTTCATGCGTTCCTGGAACTTCGGGTCGGCCAAGCCGGCCTGCAGGCTCTTGACGAGCTTGTCCACGACGGGCTTGGGCGTACCCTTCGGCACCCACATGCCATGCCAGATACCCACTTCAAAGCCCTTGAAGCCGGACTCGTCCATGGTGGGCAGCTTGGGCAGCGTGGGAACGCGCTGCAGGCTGGTCACGGCGTACGCCTTCACCTTGCCGCCCTCGATCTGTTGGGTGGTGTTGGTGGTCTGGTCGCACATCAGGTCCACCTGCTTGCCCAGCAGGTCGTTCATGGCGGGGGCGGTGCCCTTGTAGGGAATCGTCAGCAACTGCACGCCAAGGGCTTCGACCAGCATGGTGCCGCACAGGTGGCTGGCGGCGCCGATGCCGGCGTTGGCCAGGGACACCTTGTCCTTGTTCTTTTTGACGTAGTCGGCCAGTTCCGCAATGGTGTTGGGCGGGAAATCCGAGCGCGCGACGATGGTCATCGGCACGTCGACCACCAGGCCGATGGGCTCGAAGCTGGTGAAGGGGTCATACCCCGGATTCTTGTAGAGCGAGGGCGCGGTCGAGAAGCCCGCATGCATCAGCAGGATCGAATAGCCGTCCGGCTGCGCGCGCGCAACCTGGGTGGTGCCGATGGTGCCGCCGGCGCCGCCCTTGTTTTCAACCACGACCGTCTGGCCCAGGCTGGGCCGCATGGCCTCCGCCAGCGAGCGGGCGACGTTGTCGGTCGGGCCGCCTGCTGCGAACGGCACCACCATGTTGATGGGGCGTTCCGGATATTCCGCTTGCGCGGCGCCGGCCGCGAACAGGGCGCCGGCCGCGAGCAGGGCCGAAAGCGTGCGGGGGATGAGGGTCATGAGGTCTCCGATTGCAGGGTTTTGCTTGCTGCGATTTAGTTATGAACCGCTGATATTTGGTTTGTATTTGTCTGTCATCAGCGTGAAAGCAGTGTAGAAAAGAATTGATACCGCGTCATGTCCGGTATTTCCCGAATCATGGGAAATGGTTGAGCAGGATCAATCCCGAAAGACGAGTGCACCGGAAAAGTGCAAACACTTGTTGCGCCGCACAAAAACTGCTTGACAAGTTTTTCGCCCAGTCTAGAATGTGAATTGTGCAGTGCATCAAACGGGCCGGCGGTAGCTTGTAGTACCAGTTTCCGCGCACGTTTCTATAGTTCGTCGCAGACAACCATCCTTACTTGCCGGACAGCCTCCGGCTACCCTGAGAGGAGCATCCTATGAGCGCAATCCCGCAACAAGTCCTGGACCGTCAAAAGGCCAGCATCAACACCATCGTGGCTGCCCAGACCGCCGTTTTCGCCGGCTTTGAAAAGCTGGTCGAACTGAACCTGAAGGTCGTGAAGGCCACGCTGGACGAAGTCGCCCAGAAATCGCAGCAAGCCGCTGAAGTGAAGGACCCGCAGGAAGCCGCGGCGTTCGCCTCGGGCCTGCTGCAACCGGGCGCCGAAAAGGCCCTGGCCTACACCAAGCACGTGTATGACATCGTCGCCGGCGTGCAAGGCAGCCTGGTCAAGCTGACCGAAGAACAGATCGCCGAAGGCCAGCAACAGCTGACCGAAGCCGTCGAACAGTTCTCCAAGAACGCCCCGACCGGCTCCGAAAGCGCCGTTGCCCTGATCAAGTCCTCGCTGGCCACCGCGACCAGCGCCTACGATTCGATGACCAAGGCTGCCAAGCAGGCCGCTGAAGTCGCTGAGTCGAACCTGAATGCCGCCGCCAACGCGACCTTCAAGGCTGCCACGGATGCCGCCGATGCCGCCACCAAGGTCGCCAGCCGTAGCCGTCGCAGCGCCTAAGTTTTTGGCACGCGATGCTGCGCAAATTGCAGTTATGTAGTACTGTTGAGTGACAGAGCAGAGCTGGAATTAGGGCCACCCACAGGGTGGCCCCTTTTTTTTGCCCCTGCGCCAGGCCCCCAGCGGGCCTTCGGGCAGGCGGCAGGCGCTGCGTTCAGCGGCGCGCCACGGCGCGCACGCATTCGCCCACCAGGGCCGGGCCGCGGTAGATCAGGCCCGTATACAGCTGCACCGCGTCGGCGCCGGCATCCATCTTTTCGCGGGCCTCTTGGCCCGACATCACCCCGCCCACCCCAATGATCGCCAGACTATTGCCCAGGCGTTCTTTCAGGCGGCGGATGACGGCCAGCGACAACTGGTGCACGGGCGCGCCGGACAGGCCGCCGGCCTCGTCGGCGTGCGCCTGGCCCGCCACGGCGTCGCGCGACAGCGTGGTGTTGGTGGCGATGACGCCGTCGATGCCATGGCGCGGCAGGATGTCGGCGATGGCGTCGATCTGCTCCTGGGTCAGGTCGGGCGCAATCTTCACGGCCATCGGCACGCGGCGCTGGTGCTGGTCCTCAAGCGCGCGGCGCTTGTCGGCCAGTTGCCCCAGCAGCGCGGACAGTTCATCCCCGCTTTGCAGTGCGCGCAGGTTCTTCGTGTTGGGTGACGAGATGTTCACCGTCACGTAGTCGGCATGGGGATACACGCCCTGCAGGCCGATAAGGTAGTCGTCGGCGGCGCGCTCGATGGGCGTGTCCGCGTTCTTGCCGATGTTCAGCCCCAGGATCCCGCCCTGCTTGCGCCATTCGCTGCGCTGCACGTTGGCCAGGAATGCGTCCAGCCCCTGATTATTGAAGCCCAGCCGGTTGATCAGCGCATTGGCGCGCGGCAGCCGGAACATACGCGGCTTGGGATTGCCGGGTTGGGCGCGGGGGGTGACCGTGCCTACCTCAATGAAGCCGAAGCCCAGGTTGCCCAGCGCGTCGATATAGGCGCCGTTCTTGTCCAGGCCCGCCGCCAGCCCGATCGGGTTGGCCAGCTGCATCCCCATCAGCGTGCAGGGCGCCTTGGGCTGCGCATGCATGAGCTTGCGCGTGGCGCCGCATTCATAAGCGCGCTGCAGGCCCGACAAAGTGACTTCGTGGGCGGTTTCCGCGTCCATGGCGAACAACGCCGGGCGGGCCAGGGGATAGGCGTGGAAGAGGATCGACATGGGGCGCAATTGTAGAGCGAATCGGGTCAGCCTTGCGGCGGGGCAGCAGGCAAGCCGGGCGGGCTGGGGAAGTCAGGCAGTGGGCGTGCGCGCTGCGGGTGTCGCCGCGGCGGGCGCCTCCGGCGTGTCCCGCCATTGGCCATCCACCAGGAACTGAGCGGGCCGGAAGGCCGACTTATAGGACATCTTGCGGCTGTCGGCGATCCAGTAGCCCAGATACAGCCAGGGCAGATTCAGCGCGCGGCACTGCTCCACCTGCCAGAGGATGCTGTAGGTGCCCAATCCGTCGGCAATATCGGGGTCGTAGAAGGTGTAGACGGACGACAGGCCGTCGTCCAGCACGTCGATGATGGACACCATCAACAGCACGCCTTCGGGGTTCCGGAACTCCACCAGCCGGGTGTTCACGCGGCTGGTGAGCAGGAACTGCGCATACTGGGTGCGGCTGTCTTCGTCCATGCCGCCGCCCGGGTGGCGGCCCTGTTGGTAGCGGGTGTACAGGCGGTAGTGCTCGGGCGACCAGGCCAGCTCGGCGACGAATGACTGCAGATGTTGGTGGTCCCGCCACGCGCGGCGCTGGCTGCGGTTGGGCGTGAAGCCTGCCGTGTCCACGCGCACGGGCACGCAGGCGTGGCAGTTGTCGCAATGGGGACGGTAGGTGAACAGCCCGCTGCGGCGAAAACCCTGTTCCACAAGCTGGGAATACGTGCCCGCGTTGATCAGGTGGCCGGGCGCGGCGACCTGCGACCGGGCCTGGCGACCCGGCAGGTAGCTGCAAGGGTAAGGGGCGGTCGCGTAGAACTGCAGCGTGGAGAAGGGGAGTTCTTTAAGCTGGCTCATTGGTTATCCCGAAAGACGGCGGCAAGCCCGTGACGGGAGTGGCTACATATTAACGCTTAACCCGCGTCGGGACTGGCCGGCGCGGGGTCGTCGGGATGCAGCCGTCCGCTGCTGTCGAGCGTGCCGGGGGCCCAGGCGATGCGGGGCAGCGCGGTGGTCTTGCGCACGTGTTCGAGAAACCGCGCCCGGGGCAGGGGGCGGGCGCCCATGCTGGCCAGGTGGCGCGTCTGCTGCTGGCAATCGACCCATTCCACCCCTTGCGCAGCCAGGTAGCGCACCAAGTACGCCAGCGCGATCTTGGAGGCATTGGGCGCGCGCGTGAACATGGATTCGCCGAAGAACATGCGTCCCAGGTTGATGCCATAAAGCCCGCCGGCAAGTTCGCCGTCGATCCAGGTTTCAATGCTGTGGACGTAGCCGGCCTCGTGCCATGCCCGGTAGGCCTCTTGCATGGCGGCGGTGATCCAGGTGCCTGGTTGCCCGTCGCGCGGCGCCGCGCATGCGGCCATGACCTGCGGGAAAGCTGTGTCGACGCGGATCCGCACGCGCGGGACGGCGTCGTGTTCCTGGCTTGCCACTTGCCTGAGCAGCTTGCGCAGCGAATGCGACGGCGCGAAATCCTTGATCGCCAGCACCATGCGCGGGTCCGGGCTCCACCACAGGACGGGTTCGCCTTCCGAATACCAGGGGAAGATGCCGTTTGAATAGGCCTGGATGAGCCTGTCGGGGGACAGGTCCGCCCCGGCGGCCAGCAGGCCATCAGGATCCGTCAGCGCGAATTCCGCAGGGGGAAACGGAGTGTCGGCGGCAAGCCAGGGCAGTTTCAACGGTGCGATTCTAGGGTGTAGTGGTGAGGGCCGAACGTGCCGCGCTTGCGGTCCTCGAAGAACAGCCGCAGCGTGCTGGCCACCGTGCGGAAGGCCAGGTCGTCCCAGGGAATCTCGGATTCGTCGTAGTAGCGGGCCTCGAGGCTCTCTGGACCCGGATCCAGTTCGGGGTCCAACGCCCGGGCCAGGTAGAACACGTGCACCTGCTCGATCTGCGGCACGTCGATGATGGTGTAGATGTCGCCAAGCTGAATCCGGGCGCCGGATTCTTCCAGCGTTTCGCGCGCGGCCCCTTGAGCGGTGCTTTCGCCCAATTCCATGAAGCCGGCGGGCAGCGTCCAGGTGTTGTAGCGCGGTTCGATGGCGCGGCGGCAGAGCAGCACCCGGTTTTCCCAGACGGGGACGGTGCCGACCACCAGCCGGGGATTCTGGTAATGGATTGCGCCACAGTGATCGCAGATGTCTCGCTCGCGGTTGTCGCCCTCGGGCACCCGGCGGTTGACCGGCGAGCCGCACTGGCTGCAGAAATGGGAACGGCGCGGAGCGGGGAAGTATTCGATGGGCGGTTTGGCGGTCATGGGTACGATTCTAACGGCTGCGGCGGGTCGTGGCGCGTCGGGCCGGCGCCCCGGGGGCGGGGCTGCCGAAGCGTTCTTCCAGGTGCTCGACGAAGGACCTGACCTTGGGCGACAGGAAGCGCCGGTGCGGGTAGACGGCGACCATGGATATGGGGGTGTGGGCGTAGTTGGTCAGCAGCGCGGTGAGGCGCCCCGCGCGGATGTCGTCGCCCACCAGGAACTCCGGCTGCAGGATGATGCCGTGGCCGGCCAGTGCGGCCGTGCGCAGCACGTCCCCGTTATTGGCGCGCAGCGCCGCGTTTACGCGCACCACATGCGTCACGCCGTCTTTCTCGAAATGCCATTCGTTGCCGGTGCTGGCGTAGGCGTAGTGCAGGCAGCGGTGCTGCTTGAGGTCGTCAGGCACGGCCGGCGCGCGGTGGCGCTTCAGGTAGGAGGGGGCGGCGCAGACCAGCAGCTGCTGGGGCGCCAGCGGCCGGGCCACCAGCGATGAATCCAGCAGCGGTCCAATGCGCACGGCGACGTCGTAGCCGTCTTCCACCAGGTCCACCACGCGGTCATTCAGGTCCAGGTCTATCACCACGTCCGGATAGCGCTGCAGATATTCGGCGATGGCCGGACCCAGATGCAGGATGCCGAACGACACGGGAGCGCTGACGCGCAACCGCCCGCTGGGCCGCTGGCCTTCGGCCTGCAGCGACAGTTCCAGGTCTGCGACCTCGGCCAGGATCGGCCGCACGCGCTCGTAGAACGCGCGGCCGGCGTCAGTCATGCTGAGCTTGCGGGTGGTGCGGTTGAGCAGGCGCACGCCGTACTTCTGTTCCAGGTGGGCGATCTGCCGCGTGACCACGGAACGCGCCTGGCCCATCTTGTCGGCGGCCGCCGCGAATGAGCCCAGCTCCACGACCTTGGCGTAGGTCTGCATGGCGGTATGGGTATCCAAGATTGTTTCCTATCGGGGAACAATAATTTGCAATTCTGCATGTTTATCTTTGTTTTTGGAATCGCAAGAATACGGCCCAAGAAGAATCCACCCGTTCGGGTCGATTCGTGTTCCGCTCAAGGATGAAGCAATGATTGACACCCGTACCGCACCCTATGCCGCGTTGCTCTTGCGCGTGGCGCTTGGCGTGATGTTCCTGGCCCATGGCATGACCAAGCTCCTCGTGTTCACGCTGCCCGGCACCGCGCAGTTTTTCGCCAAGATCGGCTTCGCCGGCTGGCTGGCGTACCCCGTCACGTTTTTCGAGGTGGGCGCGGGCGTCCTGCTGATCCTGGGCATCGTGCCGCGCTGGGTCGCCGCCATAGCGGTCGTGCAGCTCTTTGTCGCGTCGACCGTGCACTTCGGCAATGGCTGGGGCTTTGGCAATGCCGGCGGCGGCTGGGAATACCCGATCTTCCTGACGGTGGTGGCGGCTGCGCTCGCGCTGTTGGGCGACGGCAAATTCGCGCTGGTCAAGAGCGGCCGCGGCTGAGCGCTGCGCGCATCTCATCCTGCCCGCGCACGCGGTGTGCGGGCAGTCAGGCCGGATCGGCCTGCGGGCAGGGAATAAAGCCCAGGCGTTTCGGGACATCGCGCGCGGCAATGGAATGCAGCGGTACGGCGGCGTAGGCCCCGGGGAAGGCCGCGGCGATTGCCTGGCTAGGCGTCAGCGCGTCCAGCGCATCCAGCAAGGGGGCGCCGCCGTCCGCCGTCATTTTTTCCAGCAGCGGCGGCAGATCGCGGTCCAGCACGATGCCGCCGCCCAGCGGCGTCATCGCGTAGAGCTGCCCATCGTCATCCAGCCACCAACTGTCAACGGACGCCACCTGCGCATTGGTGTGCGTGACCAGTGCGCGGCTGTCGTCGGCAAGCCGCAGTACATAAGGCGCGGCGTCCAGGCGCACGAACACGCGTTGCGGACCGTTCTGGAAGAACCAGCGGCCCGCATCGTCGTGGCCGTAGTTGCGTCCGATGAATTCCAGGATCTGCGTATTGGTGATCGGCTCGCCCGGTCCGCCATCGGCCGCCTGGCCTTGCGGATGCAGGCGCCAGCGGCCGCGCGCGTCCAGCGACAGCCAGCCGTGTACCGCCGGCACATTCGGCCAGCGGGCCAGGGCGTCTTTCACCGATTGGTCCATGGTCAGGGGCGGATGATGATCGTGGGCGGCGTGATGACGATGCCAGGTTGCACCGGCATCACGGGAACCGCCACGGGCTGGGGCGCGTAGCCATACGCATAATCGTCGCGGCATTTGCGCTTTTCGCTGTAGTCGCCGTTGCGCTTCCATTTGCGCTCGACCTTACAGGCGCCGTCCCAGTACTTCTCTTTGTACTCGCCGCCCTTGTGGCGATGATGGTGGTGCTTGTCGCCGGCTTCGGCGGCGATGGGCGCCAGCGAAATCAGCGCGGCGGCCGACAGCGTCAGAAAAGAAGAGCGGCGGCTTGCGCGCACATGCGAACCCGGAATCTTATGCATGGAATCGTCGTTCAAATGAAAACGGCGTCACCATAGCAATCATCCGGCTGACCGGGCGTAGGGATGGGTAACGAGATGCTGGCAGGCACTGCCAAGGAAAAGATGCTGGAGGCGCAAGCCGGAATCGAACCGACGTACACGGATTTGCAATCCGCTGCATAACCACTCTGCCATTGCGCCAGCACTTGCAAGAAAAAAGGAAGCGCGGTGTGGGCCGTTGCTTCCTCTTTGTATTTGGAGCGGGAGACGAGTCTCGAACTCGCGACCTCAACCTTGGCAAGGTTGCGCTCTACCAACTGAGCTACTCCCGCTTGGGGTACTTCTTACTGCTGTTTTTGGTGCGCTTGCCTGCGATTTTCATCACGGGGGCTGTTCACCAAAGACAGCGATTGTACATGTTTTTTAGGGTCTCTGCACAGCAGACCGGAAACTTGGAGCGGGAGACGAGTCTCGAACTCGCGACCTCAACCTTGGCAAGGTTGCGCTCTACCAACTGAGCTACTCCCGCTTTTTTCTTGCCGTTTTTTTGCAAGAGGCGAGAGTATAACGACTTTTTAAAAAATTGCACGCGGCGTGATGCCGTTGTGAAGTTTTCGGATGCTGCCAATCGTTGCCGAGCCCACGCATTCATTGCTGCAGGTGTCGGTTGTGCGAGTGGTTTTGCGCAGAAATTCACGCAGAAATGAAAAAGGCCCCGTGAGGGGCCTTTTCATGATTCGCAGTGCGTGCACTGCGAATGCCAAATTTGGAGCGGGAGACGAGTCTCGAACTCGCGACCTCAACCTTGGCAAGGTTGCGCTCTACCAACTGAGCTACTCCCGCATTGGTTCCGTAAACTGCTCAGAACCCGTTTTCTTATTCACTCTGATCAACTTGGTTATCGACCAGAAGGCGCGCATTCTAGCATGATTTTTTTGACTTGTCCTGAGGCGGGCTTTTCAGTTTTGCCAGCCTTGGGCGGGCGCTTCTGAATGCTGCCTTGGAATTCAGGCCAAAACTCAATCAAGTAAACTGAGCGAAGACAGAAACTATAGCACACGTCGTAGCACCCATGTCAAATTCCTTCGCAGGCAGCACGCCCGACTCCTTGTCTCCGGTTGCCCAAGACCTTACCCGGTTCAATACGCTGGGGCTGGTTTCCCGGGCCGATGCGTTCGTCACTTTGGACGTTCCCGCGCAGTTGCCGGCGCTCTCGGCGCTGGCGAGGCAGGCGCCGTCGCTGCTCGTGCTGGGCGGAGGCAGCAACCTCGTGCTGCCCGAGCGCGTGCCGGGCCTGGTGGCTCGTGTGGCTTTCAAGGGCGTGCGCTTGCTCGAGGCCGGGCCGCAAGCCTGGCTCGTCGAGGCGGCGGGCGGCGAAAACTGGCATGGCTTTGTGTCGGAATGCGTGGCGCAGGGGTGGGACGGGCTGGAAAACCTGGCCCTGATTCCCGGCACCGTGGGCGCGGCGCCGGTGCAGAACATCGGCGCCTACGGCGTCGAATTGGAAGAGCGCTTTCACAGTCTGACGGCATGGGATGTGCGGCAGGCCCGCTATGTGGAGATGAGCGCGGCGGATTGCCGTTTTTCCTATCGCGACAGCGCCTTCAAGCATGATGAACCGGGACGTTGGATCATCGTGAGCGTGCGCTTTTCCTTGCCCCGCCCATGGCGGCCCGTGCTGGGCTATCCCGACCTGCAACGCCACGAGCGTCTGGCGGGCGGGGCTCCCAGCGCGCGCGACGTGTTCGACGCAGTCTGCGACATCCGCCGGGCCAAGCTGCCTGATCCCGCGGTCACGGGCAATGCCGGCAGCTTCTTCAAGAACCCGATCGTGCCCGCGGACCAGCGAGACGAACTGGCTGCGCGCTTTCCCGGACTGGTGTCGTATGCCCAGGCGGACGGCCGCTACAAACTGGCGGCCGGCTGGCTGATCGACCAATGCGGCTGGAAGGGGCAGGCGCTGGGCGCGGCTGGCGTGCATGACCGCCAGGCGCTGGTGCTGGTCAACCGCGGCGGAGCCACCGCTGCCGACATCATGGGCCTGGCGCGCGCCGTGCAGGATGCCGTGATCGAACGCTATGGCGTACGGCTGGAGCCGGAGCCCGTGGTCGTCTGACGGCGGCGCCAAGGTGTCAGGCGCGGCCGGCTAGGCGCGGCCGGGCTAGGCGCGGCCGGCAGCGGACGAAAAAAAAGGACCCCGCAGGGTCCTTTTTCGATGTGCGGCGGCTATCAGAGGCCCAGCACGGACTGCATGTCGTAGAGCCCGTTGGACTTGCCTTCAAGGAAGCGTGCCGCGCGCAGCGCGCCTTCCGCGTAGGTGGCGCGGCTGGACGAGCGGTGGGTGATCTCGATGCGTTCGCCGATGCCGCAGAACGAGACGGTGTGGTCGCCCACGATGTCGCCGCCGCGCAGCACGGAGAAGCCGATGGTGCCGGGCTTGCGCACGCCGGTGTCGCCGTGGCGGCTCCAGGTGGCGACGTCGGGCAGGGCGACCTCCCAGGCGGACGCGATGGTCTCGCCCATCTTCAGGGCCGTGCCCGACGGCGCGTCCACCTTGTTGCGGTGGTGCGCTTCGAAGACTTCGACGTCGTAGCCGGCGTTCAGGATGCGGGCGGCCATATCCAGCAGCTTGAGGGTAGCGTTGACGCCCACGCTCATGTTGGGCGCAAACACGATGGCGGTTTTCTGCGCCGCCACTTCGATCGCGGCGCGGCCGTTGTCGTCGAAGCCGGTGGTGCCGATGACGGCCTTCACGCCGTGCTTCACGCAGGCCTTCAGGTGATCCAGCGTGCCCTCGGGGCGGGTGAAATCAATCAGGCAGTCGGCGCCGGCCAGCGCGTCCAGGTCATCCGTGATCAGCACGCCGGTCTGCTTGCCCAACGGGGCGCCGGCATCGCGGCCCAGTGCGTCGGAGCCTTTGATGCTCAGGGCCGCGGCCAGTTGCAGGTCGTCGGATTTCAGGACGGCCTCGATCAGCATCTGACCCATGCGGCCGTTGGCGCCGGCAATAGCAATACGCATAAAAAATCCTTGTCTCAGCGCAGCGGTTCGGGCGCGTTGCCCGGCTGGCCGGGGTATTGATTGAGCGGGCTGACGGGGGCGTCGGCGTCGCGTTTCTGCTGATCCTGCTCTTCCTTCAGGCGGGCTTCGTCCTGGTTCAGGCGCTGATCAGCCTTTTCGTCGGCGACGGAATCCGGCGTGTTCATCTGATAAGGCTGCAGGTCGGGCTGCTTGTCGCCTTCCCAGCGCACCAGCCGGTCGTTTTCGAACCAGACCGTGAATTTGCGCTCTTGGGCATCGCCATAGCCGGGCTTGAAGTAGTACGGATAGTCCCAGCGGTTGGCGTGCAGGACGCTGGTCAGCGTCGGGCTGCCCAACGCGAAGCGCACCTGCTCACGGGTCATGCCGGGCTGGAGCAACGCAACCTGCTCTTGAGTGATCCAGTTGCCCTGCTGGACCGGGGCCTTGTACGGGAAACCCCATTTATTCGAGGTGCAGCCCGACAGTGCGACGGCCAAGGCGGCAATGACCAAGCCGGTCTTCAGAGAGCGGGAGGGAATACGTGCAAACATGGACACTACGCGCCCCTATTATTTGGAAGCAAGCAAAACCGTTATCATAAAGGTTTCATAAGGATAGTTCCGCGTGGCGGCATGGATTCGGTGAGCCGGCTCGCGGTGACCCTGTCCTTGCCCATGCCAACGCGGACGGAGAGCGATTACACCATGAGCGACCAAAGCGAACTGAAAAACATGGGTTTGAAGGCGACTTTTCCTCGCCTGAAGATTCTTGATATTTTCCGCAAATCGGGTGAACGCCACCTGAGCGCCGAAGACGTCTACCGCGCCCTGATCGGCGAAAACGTCGAAATCGGCCTGGCAACGGTCTACCGTGTCCTGACCCAGTTCGAGCAGGCCGGTATTCTTGCGCGCAGCCAGTTCGACAGCGGCAAGGCCGTGTTTGAGCTCAATGACGGCGATCATCACGATCACCTGATCTGCACCAATTGCGGCAAAGTCGTCGAATTCTCGGACCCCGAGATCGAAAAGCGGCAGCAGAAGATCGCCAAGGACAATTCCTTCGCGCTGGAAAGCCACGCGATGGTCCTGTACGGCATCTGCGGCAGCTGCATGAAGGGCCGCTAAGCCGCTGCGGCCGGCGGTCATGCGGTGTGGACCCGCTGGCCGCTATACCGGTGAAGTTAAAAGCCCCTTCTATTGGAAGGGGCTTTTTGCTGTCCGCCGACTTGGCGCGGCGGACGGGAGGCGGGTTAAGGCTACTGGCCTGATCAGGGCTTATGAGGCCGGCTGGCCGAAGCCTTCCAGCATTTCGCGGGCGTGCTCGCGCGTGGTGGCGGTGAGCTTCATGCCCCCCAGCATGCGGGCGATTTCCTCGACGCGGGCCGATGCGTCCAGCTCTTCGATGCTGGAGCGGGTCGTACCGCGGGATTCCGTCTTGCTAACCAGGAACTGGTTGTTGGCGCACGCCGCGACCTGGGGCAGGTGGGTGACGCACAGCACCTGATGGCGTTCGCCCAGTTCGCGCAGCAGCTTGCCGACGGCTTCGGCGATCGCGCCGCCGACGCCGCTGTCGACTTCGTCGAAGATCAGGGTGGGGACGCGCGCCGCGCGGCTGGCGATGACTGACAGCGCCAGCGAAATGCGCGACAGTTCGCCGCCCGATGCCACCTTTGCCAGGGGGCGGGGCGTGGTGCCGGCGTGGCCGGCCACCAGGAATTCGACCTGTTCGTTGCCGTGCGCAGAGGGCGCCGATTCCGCGAGCGTGGGCTCGAACCTGCCGCCCTGCATGGCCAGCGTCTGCATGGCCAGCGTGACCTGTTTGCCAAGGTCTTTGGCGATCTTGCGGCGGGCAGTCGTCAGTTTGGCGGCGGCCGCATCGTATTGCGCCTGCGCCGCGGCTGCCTGGGCGCGCAACGCGTCGATATCGCCCGCGGCCTGCAGCGCGGCCAGTTCGGCATGCAGGGATTCGCGCAGTTCGCACAGCGCATCGGGTTCGGTGCGGAATTTGCGGGCCGTCTCGAAGACCAGGCCCAGCCGCGCTTCGACGTCGGCCAGCCGCTTCGGGTCCAGGTCGACGCGGCTGACGTAGTTGTTCAGGTCCGACACGGCTTCGCTGATGGCGATGCGCGCGGATTCGAGTTCGTCGTACACGCCTTTCAGGCCCGGGTCGTGCCGCAGCATCTGCTGGATACGCTGGTTGGCGGCCGTGACGCGGTGGTGCGCCGAATCGCCTTCGCCGTCCAGCGCCTCCAGGATTTGCGAGGCCCCGTCCAGCAGCGATTGCGAATGCGACAGGCGCGTGTGCTCGGTCTGTAGCGCTTCCCATTCGTCCGGGCCCAGGCCCAGGTGATCCAGTTCCTGGACCTGCCATTGCAGGCGTTCGCGTTCGGCGGCCAGGCTTTCGGCGTCTTTTTCGGCGGACTCAAGCTGCCGGGCCAGTGCGCGCCATTGCTTCCAGGCCTGGCTGACCGCGTGGCGCAGGTCGGCGTGGCCCCCATGGGCGTCCAGGAGGTCGCGTTGCGCATCGGGCCGCATCAGGCTCTGGTGCGCGTGCTGGCCGTGGATGTCGACCAGGCTGTCGCCCAGTTCGCGCAATTGCGCCACGGTGGCAGGCGTGCCGTTGATATAGGCGCGGCTGCGGCCCTGCGCGTCGATGACGCGCCGCAGCGACAGTTCCTCTTCGGCGTCGATCTCGCGTTCGGCCAGCCAGGCGTGCAGCGACTTGGGGGTGTCGAAGACCGCGGTGATGTCGGCGCGGGCGGCGCCTTCGCGCAGCATGCTGGCGTCGCCGCGTTCGCCCAGCGTCAGCGCCAGCGCATCCACCAGGATGGATTTGCCTGCGCCGGTCTCGCCGGAAAAGACGGTGAAGCCGGGGCCGAAATGGATCTCGGTCTGTTCGACGATGACGAAGTCGCGGATGTGCAGGGTGCGCAGCATGTCGGGGCGCTTACTACTCTACGTTGTCGGAGGCTTCGGGCATCAGGTTCCAGTGCAGCTTGCGGCGCAGGGTGGAGAAGAAACTGTAGCCTTCGGGATGGACGAAGCGGATGGTGTAGGGCGCGCGCTGCACGACGATGCGGTCGCCCGGCTGCAGGTCGGACCAGGTCTGCATGTCAAAGTGCACGCTGGCGCCGACTTCGACGCGGCCCATGGCGGTGAGCGTCATGTTCAGCACGCCCGAGTCGGGAATGACGATAGGGCGGTTGGACAGCGTCTGCGGCGCTACGGGCACCAGCACCATGGCGTTCATGCCGGGGTGCAGGATGGGGCCGTTGGCCGACAGGGCATACGCGGTGGAGCCGGTGGGAGTGGCGATGATCAGGCCGTCTGCGCGCTGGGTGTACATGAAGGCGCCGTCCAGTTCGACCCGGACTTCAATCATGCCGCCGCGGCCAGCACGGTTCAGAACCACGTCGTTCAGCGCGGACGCGGAATACATTTTCTGGTCGCCGCGCCACACGCTGCCTTCCAGCAGCATGCGTTCTTCGATTTGGAAACTGCCTTCCAGCACGCGGGCCAGCGCGCCATGCGCGTCCTGCAGGGCGATGTCGGTGATGAAGCCGAGGCGGCCGTGGTTGATGCCCACCAGCGGCATGCCGTAAGGCGCCAGGTGGCGGCTGGCGCCCAGCACGGTGCCGTCGCCGCCCATCACGACCGCCAGCGAGGCGGTCTTGCCGATTTCTTCGAGCGTGGCGATGGGGTATTCGGTCACCCTGGTGTTTCGCGCCGTGTCGGCATCAATGAGCACGTGCCGGCCCGCTTGCGTCAGCGCGTGCGCAAGTGCTCTCAGCGGTGTGTCCAGGCCGGTGTCCTGGTATCTGCCGATCAGGGCAACTGTAGGAAAATGCATGGCTGCGTGCGAATAAAAAAGGCGGAACCGTGATGCCCGTCAGGCCCGGAATGGCCTGTTTAACCGATTATATGGGGCCGTATATCGGCTTGCAGGACAAAAATCGCCTTAACCGGAAAAGATTCCCTAAAATACTCGCTATGGACGACCGCGCACGCGCATTACTGAAAGCGTTGATAGAACGCTACATCGCCGATGGGCAGCCAGTCGGCTCGCGGACGCTATCGAAAGTCTTTGACTTGTCTCCGGCCACCATCCGCAATGTCATGGCGGACCTGGAAGAGCTGGGGCTGATCCATAGCCCGCATACCTCCGCCGGCCGCATACCCACGCCGCGGGGCTATCGCATGTTCGTCGATTCCCTGCTGGCGGTGCAGTCCTATCAGCTGCAGCCCCACAACATGGGGGAAATGCTCTCGGCCGCAGAGCCCACGCGCGCGGTCAACGCCGCCGCGGCGCTGCTGTCCAACCTGACCCAGTTCGCGGGCGTGGTGCTCACGCCCAAGCGCGCCCAGGTCTTCCGCCAGATCGAATTCATCCGCCTGTCCGACAAACGGGTGTTGCTGATCATCGTCACCCCCGACGGCGACGTCCAAAACCGCATTCTTTTCGTCCAGCGCGACTATTCCGAATCCGAACTGCTGGAAGCAGGCAACTTCTTCAACATGCATTTCGCCGGCAAGTCCTTCAATGCGGTCCGGCAGACGCTGTCCACCGAACTGGCCCAACTGCGCGAAGACATCTCGCGCCTGATGCAGGCTGCCGTGGAGGCCAGCGCCGAAGCCGCCGAAGACGGAGACGCCGTGGTCATTTCCGGAGAGCGCAAGCTGCTCGACGTGACGGATATCGCGTCCGACATGGACCGCCTGCGCAAGATGTTCTCGCTGTTCGAGAAAAAAACCGACCTGCTGCAATTGCTGGATGTCTCCAGCCGGGCGCAGGGCGTGCAGATCTACATCGGCGGCGACTCGCAACTGGTGCCGATGGAGGAAGTCTCCGTCATCACCGCGCCCTACGGCGTCGATGGCAAGGTAGTGGGCACGCTGGGCGTCATTGGCCCGACCCGCATGGCCTATGAGCGCGTCATTCCCATCGTGGACATCACGGCGCGGCTGCTGTCCAACGCGCTCAGCCACAATCAGTAGTTCCATTCAAAGCTACATCCTCCTTGCGGAGGAAGGGGAGTTTTTGTGTTTCTTCGCCTGTTCAAGTATCTCTGGCCTGAACGCTACCTGCCTGAACCCCAGCAAGAAGACCCCTTCAACGAAGATCCGCCGCCGCGCGCGCCCGGCAAGGTGGGCGTGCTCTTGGTGAACCTGGGCACGCCGGACACGCCTTCCCCCAAGGACATCCGCAAATACCTGGGCGAATTCCTGTCCGATCCCCGCGTCATCGAGATTCCGCGCTATCTCTGGAAGCCCATCCTGCACGGGATGGTGCTGAGGCGGCGGCCCAAGCGGCTTGAGCCGCGCTACGCCGGCGTCTGGATGCAGGAGGGTTCCCCGCTGATGGTCTACAGTCGGCGGCAGGCCGACGGTGTGCGCGCTGCGCTGCAGGCAGCCGGTCTGGATGTCGTCGTGGAGCTGGGCATGCGCTACGGCAATCCGTCCATTCCCGACGCCATCACGAAACTGCGCGCACAGGGCTGCGAACGCATCCTGACGGTGCCCCTGTACCCCCAGTACGCCGCCAGCACCACCGCCACGGTGGTGGACGCGGTGACCCGCCACGTGGGACGGCTGCGCGACCAGCCCGAGATGCGCTTCATCAAGCGCTTCCACGAAGAGCCTGCCTACCTGGACGCGCTGGCCGGGCGCATCGAGCGGTTCTGGCTGGAGCACGGCAAGCCCCAGAAGCTGGTCATGAGCTTTCACGGCCTGCCGCGCTATTCCATTGAGTTGGGCGATCCCTACTACCGCGACTGCATGGAGACCGCCCGGCTTCTGACGCAGCGGCTGTCGCTGCCCCGTGACCAGATCGAAGTGACTTTCCAGAGCCGGTTCGGCACGGCTCGCTGGCTGGAGCCCTATACCGAGCCGACCCTCAAGGCGCTGGCGGCCTCGGGCACCACCGAGGTCGATGTGGTGTGCCCGGGATTTGTGGCAGACTGTCTGGAAACCCTGGAAGAAATCAGCCTGGAATGCCGCGACGCCTTCATCGGGGCGGGCGGCAGGCAGTTCCGTTACATTCCGGCCATCAATGATGATCCGGCCTGGATCGCCGGGCTGGCCAGCCTGGTGGAACGCCACTTGCAGGGATGGACCCAGACACCACGGACTTGAAGGAGAAGGCGCATGCACCATGATCCCAAGACTGGCAAGACGGTCAAAAAGGGCAAGGTAAGCACCCCGGTCGACGAGGACCACGTCGAGCATGAGCTGGACGAAGCCCTGGCCGACACCTTTCCCGCCAGCGACCCGATCGCCATCCAGTCCGACCCCGACGCGGACGACAAGCGCGTGGACCGGGCCCTGAAAGAGAGTTTCCCGGCCAGCGATCCCGTCGCGCCGGCGCAGCCGCACAAGAAATAGGCCGGGGCGGGCGGCAGGCCCGCCGTCAGGGGGGAATATTTTGCTTACCCGGGCTTGAAATAGGGGTATTGGCCCCCATTCATGTCTGCGAAAGCCATTCTTTTTGGAGGATTCCCCATGACGGCACCCCACGAGCCTGCAGACCAGGCGCCCGAAGTCGGCCAGACCGCCGATGCGGCCCCCGCCGCCCAGGACGCCGCTCAGGCCGAGCTGAACGAGTTGCGCGCCCAGCTGGACGCCGCCCAGGCTACCGTCAACGAGCAGCACGACCAGCTTCTGCGTGTCCATGCCGAAGCCGAGAACGTGCGCCGCCGCGCCCAGGAAGAAGTGTCCAAGGCGCGCAAGTTCGGCATCGAGTCGTTTGCCGAAAGCCTGGTTCCGGTCAAGGACAGCCTGGAGGCCGCGCTGGCCCAGCCTGACCAGACCGTTGAAACCCTGCGCGAAGGCGTCGAAGTCACTCTCAAGCAGCTGGCCGCGGCCTTCGAGCGCAATCTGCTCAAGGAAATCGCCCCGGCGCAGGGCGACAAGTTCGATCCGCACCAGCACCAGGCCATTTCGTCCATTCCCAACGAACAGCCCGCCAACACCGTGGTGCAGCTGCTGCAAAAGGGCTATGCCATCGCCGACCGGACCCTGCGTCCGGCGCTCGTGGTGGTGTCGGCCGGCCAGGGCTGACCATACCGAAGGCCATGACCGATCCTCGCTTCGATCCGGCTGAGGTTTTCCAGGTGTTCGGCATGAGCCATGTCGACACCGCGGGATTCGACGCCGCCGTGGTCCAGGCGCCAGGATCGGACCTGCGTTGCGTGTTCCTGTGGGGCCAGGATTGCTATAACTGCAATCTTTTCAAGCAGGCGGCGCTGCTGCACCGGGAAACCCTGTTTGCCCTGGGCCTGACGTGGTTCGAGGCCGATGTCTACGCCGACGAACCCCTGGGCCGGCGGTTTTCGCTGCATGGCGTCCCCACTTTTGTGCTGTACCGGTCCGGCAAGCGGCTTGGCCGCATCACCGGCTGGCCCGGATTGCCCCAGTTCACGGCGGCAATCCAGCGCCAGCAGGACGCCGCGGAAATTTCCGGCCAGGCGTCTTGAAAAACCCTGCGGGCAGCCCCAGTTAGGTGGGGACAAGCAGTTTTTCCCTATTTCCATAGTTAATAGATTTAATAATCAAGGTAACCCACCATGAGCAAGATTATTGGCATTGACCTGGGCACGACCAACAGCTGCGTGGCTGTCATGGACGGCGGGCAGGTCAAAATCATCGAAAACGCGGAAGGTGCTCGCACCACCCCCTCCATCGTTGCCTACATGGATGACGGCGAGACCCTGGTGGGCGCGCCCGCCAAGCGCCAGGCCGTGACCAACCCGCGCAACACCCTGTACGCGGTGAAGCGCCTGATCGGCCGCAAGTTCGAAGAAAAGGCGGTGCAGAAGGACATCAACCTGATGCCCTACGCGATCGTCAAGGCCGACAACGGCGATGCCTGGGTTGAAGTGCGCGGCAAGAAGATGGCGCCTCCCCAAGTGTCGGCCGACGTGCTGCGCAAGATGAAGAAGACCGCCGAGGACTACCTGGGCGAAGAAGTGACCGAGGCCGTCATCACCGTGCCCGCGTACTTCAACGACAGCCAGCGCCAGGCCACCAAGGACGCCGGCCGTATCGCCGGTCTGGAAGTCAAGCGCATCATCAACGAACCCACCGCTGCGGCGCTGGCGTTCGGCCTGGACAAGACCGAAAAGGGCGACCGCAAGATCGCCGTCTATGACCTGGGCGGCGGCACGTTCGACGTGTCCATCATCGAAATCGCCGACGTTGACGGCGAAAAGCAGTTCGAAGTGCTGTCGACCAACGGCGACACCTTCCTGGGCGGCGAAGACTTCGACCAGCGCATCATCGACTACATCATCTCCGAGTTCAAGAAGGAACAAGGCGTTGATCTGTCCAAGGACGTGCTGGCCCTGCAGCGCCTGAAGGAAGCCGCCGAAAAGGCCAAGATCGAGCTGTCCTCGGCCCAGCAGACCGAAATCAACCTGCCGTACATCACGGCGGACGCCTCGGGTCCGAAGCACCTGAACCTGAAGATCACGCGCGCCAAGCTGGAAGCGCTGGTCGAGGAACTGATCGAACGCACGATCGAACCCTGCCGCGTCGCCATCAAGGACGCCGGCGTGAAGGTTTCCGACATCGACGACGTGATCCTGGTCGGCGGCATGACCCGCATGCCCAAGGTCCAGGAAAAGGTGAAGGAATTCTTCGGCAAGGATCCGCGCAAGGACGTGAACCCCGATGAAGCCGTCGCCGCTGGCGCCGCCATCCAGGGCTCCGTGCTGTCGGGCGACCGCAAGGACGTGCTGCTGCTGGACGTGACCCCCCTGTCGCTGGGTATTGAAACCCTGGGCGGCGTCATGACGAAGATGATCCAGAAGAACACCACGATCCCGACCCGGTTCTCGCAGACGTTCTCGACCGCCGACGACAACCAGCCGGCCGTGACGATCAAGGTGTTCCAGGGCGAGCGCGAAATCGCTGCGGGCAACAAGGCCCTGGGCGAGTTCAACCTTGAAGGGATCCCGCCGTCGCCGCGCGGCATGCCGCAGATCGAAGTCACGTTCGACATCGACGCCAACGGCATCCTGCACGTGTCCGCCAAGGACAAGGGCACGGGCAAGGAAAACAAGATCACCATCAAGGCCAACTCGGGTCTGTCGGAAGACGAGATCCAGCGCATGGTCAAGGATGCCGAGGCCAACGCCGAGGAAGATCACCGCGTTGCCGAACTGGCCCAGTCGCGCAACCAGGCCGACGCGCTGGTGCACGCCACCCGCAAGTCGCTGACCGAATATGGCGACAAGCTTGAAGCTGCCGAGAAGGAAAGCATCGAAGCCGCCATCAAGGACCTGGAAGACACGCTGAAGGAAGGCGACAAGGCCGCGATAGACGCCAAGGTGGAAGCCTTGTCCACGGCATCGCAAAAGCTCGGCGAAAAGATGTACGCCGACATGCAGGCGCAGCAGGCCGCTGGCCAGCAACAGGCCGCTGACAACGCGAAGCCGGTGGACGACAACGTCGTCGACGCCGACTTCAAGGAAGTCAAGCGCGACCAATAATGGCCGGGCGCTGACCTGCCTCTGCCGCCCGGTAGCCGGAGAAATCCGCCTACCGGGCGAACTCATTCTGTAGCACTGAAAAGAAGGCTCGATTTTTGAGCCCACGGATCATGGCAAAACGCGACTATTACGACGTTCTGGGCGTGGCAAAGAATGCCTCGGACGACGACCTCAAGAAGGCCTATCGAAAGCTGGCCATGAAGTATCACCCGGACCGCAATCCGGACAGCAAAGAAGCCGAAGAGAAGTTCAAGGAAGCCAAGGAAGCCTACGAGGTCCTGGGCGACGACCAGAAGCGCGCCGCGTATGACCGCTATGGCCACGCTGGCGTCGATCCCAATTCCGCCGGCATGGGCGGTGCGGGCATGGGAGGCGGATTCGCCGACGCGTTCGGCGACATCTTCGGCGAGATTTTCGGCGGCGGCGGTGGTGGCCGCCGCGGCGGCGGTCCGCAGGTGTACCGCGGCGCCGACCTGAAGTACGCGCTCGAGATCACCCTGGAGCAGGCGGCCGCCGGCTTCGATACCGAAATTCGCGTGCCCAGCTGGGAAAACTGCGACGCCTGCCACGGCTCCGGCGCCAAGGCCGGCACGTCGCCCAAGACCTGCCGCACTTGCGGCGGCTCGGGCGCCGTGCGCATGCAGCAGGGTTTCTTCAGCGTGCAGCAGACCTGCCCGACCTGCCACGGCAACGGCAAGGAAATCACCGACCCGTGCCCGTCCTGCGACGGCGTGGGCCGCATCCGCCGCAACAAGACCCTGCAGGTCAAGATCCCGGCCGGCATCGACGACGGCATGCGCATCCGCTCCAGCGGCAACGGCGAACCGGGCATCAACGGCGGCCCTCCGGGCGACCTGTATGTGGAAATCCACATCAAGCAGCACAAGATCTTCCAGCGCGACAGCGACGACCTGCACTGCGAGCTGACCATCCCGTTCACCACGGCGGCATTGGGCGGTGAACTCCAGGTCCCGACGCTGGGCGGCAAGGCCGAGATCTCGATCCCCGAAGGCACGCAGTCCGGCAAGACCTTCCGCCTGCGCGGCAAGGGCATCCGCGGCGTGCGCGGCAGCTACCCGGGCGATCTCTACTGCCACGTAGTGGTGGAAACGCCGGTGCGCCTGAGCGACGACCAGAAGAACATCCTGCGCCAGTTCGAGGCCTCGCTGAACGACGGCGGCGACCGCCACTCCCCGCAAAGCAAGTCCTGGACGGACCGCGTGAAGGAATTCTTCAGCTGAATTGCCTGAACAGCCGTCAGAAAGCCGCGACCCTGAACGTCGCGGCTTTTTTTGTTTCTGGCATCGCGACGCTGCTGCTCGATGAGCTCGCAGCCGTCGGGCCTGCGCTGGCCGTGAGGATGATCAGCAGCGGAAACTCTGTCCAGGATTTCGACTGCAGGCCACCGTCAAATTGTTCCAGCAATTTCAGACGCAACTGATTGACGGCCAATTTGATTTTCTCGACAGTCGTTGCTGTGACTTCAGACGGAGCAAATGAATGGCCGAGAAATCAAGCATCAGCATTGTGCTCTGGACAGCGCGATTGGCCGTGGCCCCATTGTTGGGGGCGCAGCCATGATTCGAATACGGGCGTCAGTAGGGCGGGGTGGGTTGAATCGAGCTGCCGACGTGCGGGTGGTGCAGAGAGCTTTGAATGTGTACAGGCGCCGGTACAGGCGCGGACGGGAAATCCCCGAATCCGGCCTGATCTCTTTCGATTCCGTCGAGACAATTCAAGATCTTCAACGCAGACTCGGCGCCAATCCAACAGGTCGGATTGAGCCGATGTCGCCTACGCTCCGGGCCCTTGGCCGCGCAGGTGGGCTGGCGGAATTCGACACTGCAATGCCGGAAGTGCTTAGAGCCGTGGCGGGCACCGTGGAAGTGTTGGTGAGCGACGGAAGGTTAGTGAGTTCGGGTTCTCAGTGGGGGCATGTTGCCGTCGACATTGGGGGTACCGTGTACTCGAGAGCTCATACCAATTACTACGTGCTGCCTCGCGCCTATTACTTGCAGCGAAACAGCTACCGCGTAACCGTGGGGCTTGTTCTTCGGATGTCTGGAGGAGAAATCGGCATCTTGCGAAGAGAGCTCCAACGCCGTGCCGCATTGCAGGCCCCATATGATCTCATCGGAAACAGCTGTTCAACGAATGTGGCCGACGTATTGGAAATGATCGGCGTGTTAGCGCACGACCCGCGATTTCAGTGGGACGCTTTGCGCAGGACTGCTGTCAGTCCGAAGGAAGTGCTGATAATTGTCTCGCGTTCGCCGCGCCTGCTCAGGCGCAACATTTATCCAAAGCTCAAATGAAGTTTCTTCTGTCAGCTGCTCTCTCGGCACTTATGTTGCTTGCCGTGGTGTACGGTTGTTCGGACGCGCCTAAAGGCCGCTGGAAAGTTACGGCGCCCGTCGATGTCTATGCGGATAATGATGACGGCGCTCCCGTTGCTTTTGTGTTGCAGCCAGGGGAAATCTGTGCCTTAGCCGATGGATGGAGCTATCAAAAAATGTTCAGGTTCAAGCGAGTCTCTTGCAGCGAACGCGATGGGTGGATATCGCTTGACTCGGATTTCGAAAAGGTACTGGGCGCGTAAAGAACCCAAATCGAACGGACAAAAAAACCGCGGCTCGCGCCGCGGTTTCACTGCTACTGCTACTGCAACTTCACTTAAATCAACTTCAACTTCAACTGCATTTACAGCAACTTCAACTGCGACCTCAACTTCAACTGCGACTTCAACTGCTACATCAACCGCCGCTGTCGCCAGAAAAAACCGGCCTCAAGCCATGATGCCGCCCGAGGCCGGCCGGGCTACAGCAAGCAGCTCACCGGGTGATCGGCGGGTATTCGAGCTCGCCGAACGTGTATTGACCGCTGGCCTTGGCTTGCGCCAGTTCAGCCTGGACTTCGGCGCGCGTCTTCGCGCTGCCGGTTGCCGCAATGACGGGCGGGTATTGCAGTTCGCCGAACGTGTACTCGCCGCTGACCTTGGCTTGTTGCAGTTGCGATTGCACTTCCTGCGAGCTCAGGCTGGTCGTCTGGGGCAGGGCGGGCGGATAGTCCAGCTCGCCGAAGGTGTACTGGCCGCTGGCCTTGGCTTGTTGCAGTTCGGTCGCGACCTGGGCGCTGCTCTTGGCTTGTTCCACGCCAGCGGCTTGCGCGCCGACGCCGGCCAGGGCCAGGGATAGAAACAGGGTAGTGGCTAGGGTTTTCATGATGAGACCTCCAATTCGAATTAATGGGGACCGAATCCGGCGGCCTTCCGTCGTGGTTCGTTTGCTGTTCCCGATGACTGAATTGTGCGCGTCATCCCACCTGGGATAAACCCGCATTTCATGAAAACATCTTTCCAAATAACCGAGTAATCAGAAAATTTCCAAAAATTAGCCACATAAATGGCATGGTTGATCCTGTGATGGCAGGAAACTCCCCTGGAATCAAAGCCTTTTATGCAAAAAAACCCCTGCCGAGGCAGGGGTTTTGTGTGGGGGCGAAAGTCCCTCAGGGCGTGGCTTTCTTCTTGAAATCGCCCGCCAGCGCCGTGCTGAACCCGTCCGGACGCAGATACTTGCGCAGGGCGGCATTGACGGCTTCCGGTGTCAGCGCGGAGATCTTCTTGTCCATCTCGGCCGACCATTCGAACGTGCGGCCGCGTTGCAGGTAGTCCAGCCAGGTGCTTGCCAGCACATCGTCCTGGGCCCGGGCCAGATTGCGGTAGTTCAGCAGGGCCGTAATGCCCTCAGAGATCTCCTTATCGGAGAAACCGTCCTTCAGGACTCGCGCCAGTTCTTCATTGATCGCTTTTTCCAGCCGCTCGCGGTTTTGCGGTGCATAGATCGCATACATGCTCCACGTTGCCGCGGGTTCGAACGACGACACCGACAGTGAACTGCGCACGTTGTAGGACAGGCCCTCAGTTTCGCGCACCCGGTTCCACAGGCGCGAGGTTTCGGACGCGCCGAAGAGGTAATTGCCCAGGTACAGCGCCGCATAATCGGCATCCGTGTCCTGCAGCTTCAGCGGCAGGCGCGACAGGAAGAACGCATTGGCCTTGTCTGGCGTCTCGATGTCGAACTGCTTGGCGGGAACATCGCGATACGGATTGGGCACGCGGGTGTATGCCGGCGCCTTCTTCCATCCGGCCAGGCCGGCGGTGATCGCCTTTTCCACGTCCTTGGGCTCGAAGTCGCCGACGGCGGCGAACTCGATATTGCCCGCCCCGTAGAACCGGGAATGGAACTTCGCCAGGGCATCGCGGTTCAGGGCGCGCACGCCGGCCAGCGATTCCTCGAACGTGGGCACATAGCGCAGATCGTCGGCGGGCCACGGATTGTCGTGGCGGGCCAGCGCCCGGCCCGCCAGCGCCGAGGGTTCGGTCATGGCGTTCTGGATCGAGGTTTCAAGCTGGCGCTGGTATTCCTCAAGCTGGTCCTGCGGGAAGCTGGCATTGCGGATGATATCGAGCGCCAAGGCGGTCAGTTCGGGCAGGTTCTCGCCTTTGGTCGACATGGCGACCTTGAGCGTGGTGCCGCCGCCGCTGAAGCCCAGCTCGGCCTGCAGCTTGTCCAGGCGGTCCTGGATGTCCTGGCGCGACAGCTTGGCCGTGCCGCGCAGCAGCAGGTCGGCGGCTGCGCTGGAACTTACGCGCTGGCCGAGCAGGTCTTTTCCGTTGCCGAACTGGATCAGCATCTGTGCCTGCACGCGGCTGCCGCGCGTGGCCTTGGGCAGCAGCGCCAGCTTGACCGGGCCATTGGGCAGATCCAGCGTCTTGCGCTGCGTGAGCTTGTCGATGTTCTCGGGCGTGGGGTCAAACGCCGAAGCGGCCTTGAAGTCCGGATCGCCCTTGTAGTCCTTGAAGATGGCGGTCAGGTCCACCCGTTGCGTCTGCGGGGCGCGGACCGGTTTTTCGGTCGGAATGTAGCGGCCCTCGATGCGGTTGCTCTGCACCAGATAGGTGGTGGCCGCCTTTTGCACCTCGGTCAGCGAGGCCTGACGGGCGCGGTCGCGCTGCAGGAAGAAGAGGCGCCAGTCGCCGGCGGCGATTGCTTCGGACAACGCCACGCCGACCTGTTCGGGATCGCTGTAGGTCTGTTCCCAGGCAGTCAGCCACTTGCTGCGCGCGCGGTCGAGTTCCTGCTGGGTGAAGGGCTTCTTGTCCAGCGATTCCAGCGTGCCCGTCAGCGCCTTCATCGCGGCGTCCAGGCTCTTGCCCGGCGTCAGTTGCGCGGCGAACATCGCCAGGCCCGGGTCCCGGTTTTCCATCGTGAAGCCGAACACGCCCGAGGCCAGCTTGGTGGGGACCAGCGCATGGTAGAGGCGGCCGGACGGCGTGTCGGCCAGTATCGTCGTGGCCAGATCGAACGGCACGAAATCGGCGCTGCCGGCGGCCGGGATGTGGTACATCGCCGCGACCAGCGGCGTGCCGCCGGTGCGGCGCAGCGTCACTGAGCGCTCGCCGTCCTGCGCGGGCTCCACCGTGTATTCAGGCGGCAGCTTGCGGTCGGGCTTGGGCAGCTTGCCCAGCGTGGCCTCGATATCCGCCAGCGTGGTCTGCGGATCGAACTTGCCCGCCACGATCAGCACGGCGTTGTCGGGCTGGTAGTACTCGTGATAGAAGGCGCGCAGCTGTCCGATGTCCACATTTTCGACGTCGGAACGCGCGCCGATGGTGTTCTTGCCGTAGCTGTGCCACTGGAAGGCCGCCGCCTGCATTTTCTGCATGAGGATGCGGAAAGGACTGTTTTCGCCGCTTTCCATCTCGTTGCGGACAACGGTCATTTCCGAATCCAGGTCTTCCTTGGCGATCAGGGAGTTGACCATGGCGTCGGCCTGCCAGCCCAGGTACCACTTCAGGGTCTCGGGATTGGCCGCGAAGCTGGCGAAGTAGTTGGTGCGGTCGCTGGAGGTCGACCCGTTGGCCTGCAGGCCGCGGCGCGAGAACTCGCCCATGGCGTTGCGGGTGGTGGACGTGCCCTTGAACAGCATGTGTTCGAGCAGGTGCGCCATGCCCGTCTGGCCGTAGTTTTCATTGCGCGAGCCCACCAGGTACGTCATGTTGACCGTGGTGGACGGCTTGGATTCGTCGGGAACCAGCAGCACTCGCAGCCCGTTGGCAAGTCGGTATTCGGTGATGCCTTCGATCGAGGCGGCCTCCGTGACGCCCGCCGGCAGGGTGGCGGCCCCGGCCTGAAAGGCCAGGAAGGAGGAAAAGAGCAGCACGCTCAGCGGGCGCGGCAGCTTCGACAGGGACAAGCGCATGGCGGACTATTCCTTTGGCATGGCAGAATCCGTTGGAGTGTATACGTTGGCAATGGTTCAGGCGCCTGTGCCGGGGACTGCGCCCGCGGCGGGCGCCAGGGCGGATGCCGCAAGCCCGAGGAAGTGGATATGTCCCTATCTGTTGAAGTCGAAACGCCGCGCCTGGTGCTGCGGCAGTGGCGGGCGGCCGACCGCGAGCCCTTCGCGGCGCTCAATGGCGATCCGCAGGTTACCGAACACCTGCTGCCGCTTACCGCCCGGGAAAGCGATGCGCTTGCCGACCGGCTGGCTGCGGGCATCGACGAGCATGGCTGGGGCTTCTGGGCGGTAGAGGCGCCGGGCGTGGCGCCCTTCATCGGCTTCGTGGGCATCAAACCGCTGGCGCCCATCCTGCCGTTCGCGCCGGGCGTGGAGATAGGCTGGCGCCTTGCCCGGGCCTACTGGGGCAGGGGGTATGCCAGCGAGGCCGCCCAGGCGGCCTTGCGCGTCGGGTTCGATCAGGTCGGACTGGACGAGATCGTGGCGTTTACGGTCGCGGCCAATCTGCGGTCCCGCGCGGTGATGGACCGGCTGGGCATGAAAGCCGATCCCGGTCTTTTCGACCATCCGGCGGTGCCCGTGGGAAGTCCCCTGCGTGCGCATGTGCTGTACCGCATAGGCCGGGACGACTGGCGCAAGCCAGGAGCCGGTGACGGAAACCTCGATGGCGCGGTGGTTGCGGCCGCATAAGGTCCGCGACGGCTTGTCGTTTCTGAATGCTGCGATGCAATATCGTGTGTGGCCATGGGCGATTTGAGGTCGGGCCGTTCGCGGGTGTAAGCTTTTGAGTACGTAGTAGCTGTTGTCGACGGGATGCGCGACAGCCGCCTACCGGCTTCCCGTCCAACGCCAGACGCCGCCCCACGCGCGGCGCCGGTGCTTGTCGTTCGCGCCTTCGCCGCCGGCATCCTGCCAGCGCATCTTACGGAGGAACGACCCATGCTGACCGAGATCGTCACGCGTGCTTTGTCCCAATTGACAGGCAGCGCCCTTAGCGGCGATGGCATCAAAGGGCAGTTTCAGTACGCTTATGCCAGTGATGACGGCCAATTCGTGGCCATACTGACCCATGACATGACCACGTATGTGGTGGACTTGAACACGCAGCGGTATTTCGCGGAGTGCGGGGGATCGCCCCGCGGATTCGCCGGCCACGTGCTTGAAATGGAGGGCGCTACTGCACGCACCCATCCGTGGCCCGCCGCCCATGATCTTTTCGACCTGGACATGGATGCGGACGAACTGTCCTGGCGCCAGTGCCCGGGGCTGCGCAACATGGCAAACAGCGCCCACCGATCTGTGGAGAGCCGCGCCGCCTGAGAGTGGCCAGAAGCGGCAACACCTCACTGAACCGGCGGCCTCGCCGGTTTTTTTTTTAGACGATGACCCCAGCCCGGCATTTCGCTACTCAACCGACGCACTCATCGAAGCCCTAAATCAGCAGCAGTCATGGCTGCTTCAAGCAGCCAGCAGCCAGAGTGTCTTCTTGATCCGCTCGGTCAGTGAGCCGGACGGAAGGCGAGGCGACGCATAGACACCCAGGGTCATGGATGGGGGCGACGGCAGCGCATGCTTCCCGTTGAGTGACACCAGGCCCGGAACCGCGCGTTTTGCGGGGGCGATGGTCAAGCCGATGCCGCTGCGCGAAGCGCCGTGCAGCAAGGCCAGCGCATCGGCTTCAAATGCCAAGATCCACTCGATGCCGGCCTTCTCAACAAGCGCAATGACTGCGTCGCGCCAGGCACATGGTTCACGCCAGAGCACGAGCGGCAACGGCCGCAAGGCCGGGTCGAAGAATGGGGCCGCTGCCCAGGTCAACGGATAGTCCCGGGTCTCCAGCGGCGCCGCCCGTGTCTGCTGTGGATCGACGAGCGCCAGATCGAAGATCCCATCCTCGATGCCTTGCGCGATCACCTGTCCGGAGGCGTGAACGATCTCCAGACTCAAACTCGGATGGATAACCTTGAGATCGTGCAGCACGGCCATGCGCTGGTGGCCCACACTTTCCTCCGACAAGCCGATACGCAACTGCGTTTTTTCGTACTGCTCTCCGAGTGCGGCCGGGATGCCGTCGGTCAGAGCGAGTATGCGCTCGGCCAGTTCCATCAAGCGTTCTCCCGACGCAGTGGGCGCAACCCCGACGTTGGTCCGAACCAGCAACGTGTGACCCAGGCGCTCTTCCAGCCGCTGGATGTGCTGACTGATGGCGGGTTGCGTCCGCCCGAGCAACTTCGCCGCACGGCTGATGTTGCCGCTGCGGATGACGGTCGCAAAGCTGCGAAGCAGGCCGAGATCGAAGTCGGCTGGCATCATAAATTTTTATATCCAGGCATAAAAATGAGGATGCTATAAATATTTAATTGTGGTGGCTATCGTACTGCTTTGCATCGGATGCATCCACGATATGCCCAATTCACGAGACATCTCTGCTCCCTTTGCCGCTATCCTGCCGTTGATGGCGGCAACCTGCACGGCGCTGCTGGCGACCGATCTGTATCTGCCCAGTATCCCGTCGTTACCCCTGTGGCTAGGGGGAACGCTCGCTCAAGCGCAACTCACGTTGCCGGCCTTTTTCGCCACTTTTGCAGTGGCCTTGCTGCTTTACGGGGCATTGGCCGAGACCTATGGACGGCTGCGTGTGCTGTTGACCGGCATGGCCGTCTTCCTGGCTGGCTGCGTGCTGGGCGGACTTGCACCGAATATCGAAACGCTGCTGATCGCTCGCGGGATGCAAGGCGCGGGCGCGGCAGCGGCGCCGGCTGTGGCGCCGGCCCTGGTGCGGGAAATCGGCGATCGGACGACCAGCATCAGGGCGTTATCCTGGCTGGCTGTCTGCCAATCCATCGTGCCCGCGCTCGGGCCATTGCTGGGCGCGGGCGTGCTTGCGCTGTGGGGGTGGCGTGCCAGTTTCATTCTGCTGGTTCTGGCGGGCGGCATCTGCTTGTGGGCATTGTTGCGCTGGCGGGTTTCATTCGCGGGGACACTCGCCACGACAAAGCCGGAGCACCACGCGGCGCAGGCGCTGTGGCGTACCTATGCGCTGGTGCTGTCGCGTACGTCCTTCCTGGGCCACGCATTGGGGTATGCCTGCGCCTATGGCGCGATGCTGACGTTCGTGGGTTCGGCGCCATTCCTGTTGCAGCGCGCCTACGGACTCGCACCCTGGTCTTTCGCAGTGGTGCAGGCGGCCATGGTGGCTTGCTTCATGGCAGGCGCCATGTCCTCGGCCCGTTTCGTCGAGAGCCGCGGCGTGCGGCGCACCATCGCGCTGTCCAATGGACTGTTTGGCGTCACCGTGGCGATTCTGTGGCTCATTGCCCTGCAAAGTATGCCGAGCACCATGTTGACCGTCACGCTGGCGATGCTGCCGTCACAGATCGGTCTCGGCCTGCGCTCCGGCGTATCCAAGCAAGCCGCAATGGACAGCGTGCCGGAGCGTCCGTCCAGCGCTTCGGCGATGACCTCCTTCCTTTGCTTCGGCTTCGCGGTGATCGGGAACGCGGTGGTTTCGATTTTTCTGGCGTTCCAGATCCTGCCTGTGGCCCTGGTATGCCTGACGTTCTTCCTGGTCGGGCTGGCAGCCAGCTTGCTGCCGTGGCGGCCTGCGCGCTCTGAGAATTCCTCTCTCGAGATTCGGAGGTGAGAGGAAAGGAATCGTTCTCCCGTGGTGGTTAAAATTCCGCCATGAATACACACCCGGAATTCCGCGCTCCGCAGGGATCCACGCTGGTCGATTGCACGCATGACCGCCATGCGGACCAGATCCTGGCCATCTTCAATGACGCCATCGCCACGTCCACCGCACTGTACGACTACAAGCCGCGGCCGCGCGAAGCGATGCAGGGATGGTTCCAGGCCAAGCTGCAGGGCGGTTTCCCGGTCGTAGGCCTGGAAAACGAAGCGGGCGAGCTCATGGCCTTTGCCAGCTACGGCACGTTCCGCGCGTGGCCGGCCTACAAGTATTCGGTTGAGCACTCTGTTTACGTGGACGCGCGTTTCCGCGGCCGCGGCCTGGGCGAGGCCCTGATGTGCGAACTGATCGGGCGGGCGCGCGCCCATGGCGTGCATGTGCTGATCGGCGGGATTGATGCCGCCAACCAGGGCAGCATTCGCCTGCACGAGAAGCTGGGCTTTCAGCATGCCGGCACGATCCGCGAGGCGGGCTTCAAGTTCGGGCGCTGGCTGGACCTGGCGTTCTATCAGCTCACGCTGGACACGCCCGACAACCCGGTCGACGGTTGATCCGGGCTGGCGTGGCGGCTGTTTTCTAAAGGCCGGCGCCGCGCCCTACTTGGACAGCATCCGCATGGCCTGCTCCAGTCCCGCAACGGTCACGGGGTACATGCGGTCCTGCATGATGTCGCGCATCAGCGCGATGGATTGGCGGTATTGCCACGAGGCGGTGGGCTCGGGATTGAGCCAGACGGACTTGGGCCAGGCGTCGAGCAGGCGGCGCATCCATTCGGCGCCGGGCTCCTTGTTGTAGTGCTCCACCGAGCCGCCCGGCTGGAGGATCTCGTAGGGGCTCATCGTGGCGTCGCCGACGATGATCAGCCGCCAGTCCGGGTTGTATTTGCGCAGCACGTCCCAGGTGTCGAAGCGTTCGCTCTGGCGGCGGCGGTTGCTCTGCCACAGGCTTTCGTAGGGGCAGTTGTGGAAGTAATAGACTTCCAGGTTGCGGAATTCGCTGCGGGCCGCCGAGAACAATTCCTCGACCCGGCCGATGTGGTCGTCCATGCTGCCGCCTACGTCCAGCAGCATCAGCACCTTGACCGTGTTGTGGCGTTCCGGAACCATGCGCAGGTCCAGGTGGCCGGCGTTGCGCGCGGTGCTGGCGATCGTGTCGTCCAGGTCCAGTTCCAGTTCGGCGCCCTGGCGCGCGAAGCGCCGCAGCCGGCGCAGCGCCACCTTGAAATTGCGCGTGCCCAGTTCGACCTGGTCGTCGTAGTCTTTGAACTGGCGCATGTCCCAGACCTTGACCGCGGTGCGGTTGCCGGCCGACGCGCCGCCTACGCGGATGCCTTCCGGATGGTAGCCGCCGTTGCCGAAGGGCGAGGTGCCGCCGGTGCCTATCCATTTGCTGCCGCCCGCGTGGCGTTCCTTCTGCTCTTCGAGGCGTTCCTTGAAGAGCTCCATGAGCTTGTCCCAGCCGTGCTTTTCGATGGCGGCCTTTTCTTCGGGAGACAGGCTTTTTTCGAACTGCTTGATCAGCCAGTCCAGCGGGATGTCCTTGCCCGCGGGCAGCGCGGCCTCGATGCCTTTGTAATAGGCGCCGAAGGCCTTGTCGTAGCGGTCGTAGAGGGATTCGTCCTTGACCAGCGTGGCGCGCGCCAGGAAGTAGAACTCGTCCAGCGTGGGCGACATCAGGTCCTGGCGCAAGGCGTCCACCAGGGTCAGGTATTCCTTCACCGAGACGGGCAGCTTGTGCGCCCGGAGGTGGTAGAAGAAGTCGATCAGCATGTGCGGGCCGCCCGTGGTTGCCGCATCAGCGGCGCTGGCCGCCGCGGGTCATGGCCGCCAGGCGTTCGAGCAGGTGCACATCCTGTTCGTTCTTGAGCAGCGCGCCGGCCATCAGCGGCACCGCCGTCGCCGTGTGCGCGTCGATCTGCGCGGCCGTGGCGTCCTCCGCCAGCAGCAGGCGCAGCCAGTCCAGCAGTTCCGAGGTGGACGGCTTTTTCTTGAGGCCGGGGGCTTCGCGCAGCGAGAAGAACGTATCGAGCGCGGCGCGCAGCACGTCCTGCTTCAGGTCGGGATAGTGGACCGCCACGATGTCGCGCATCGTCTCGCGGTCCGGAAAGCGGATGTAGTGGAAGAAGCAGCGGCGCAGGAAGGCGTCGGGCAGGTCTTTTTCGTTGTTGGACGTGATGATGACCAGCGGACGATGGCGCGCGGCGATGGTCTCGCGCGTTTCGTAGACATGGAACTCCATGCGGTCCAGTTCGCGCAGCAGGTCGTTGGGGAATTCGATGTCGGCCTTGTCGATTTCGTCGATCAGCAGGACCACCGGCTCATGCGACTGGAACGCCTGCCACAGCGTGCCCTGGACGATGTAGTTGCGGATGTCGCGGACCTTTTCGTCGCCCAGCTGCGAATCGCGCAGGCGCGACACCGCGTCGTATTCGTACAGACCCTGATGCGCCTTGGTCGTGGACTTGATGTGCCATTGCAGCAGCGGCCGGCCGAGCGCGCGGGCCACTTCTTCCGCCAGCATCGTCTTGCCGGTACCGGGTTCGCCCTTGATCAGGAGCGGGCGCTGCAAGGTCAGCGCGGCATTGACGGCGAGCTTGAGGTCATCGGTGGCGACGTAGCTGTCGGTCCCATCGAAGCGGACTGGCTTGGCGGAAGAGGCGTTCTGGGCTGCGGGCATGGTCTGATGGCTTCTGTGGTTTGATGGGGATCAACACTAACGCAAGGTATTAATCCTGAGCAATTATCGTACAATCAGGCGGTTTTGCTTTGGGTTCCACCCGCAACGTGTTTGCCGAGGGCCTTTTCGTGTGAGCAGGCCCTAGTCCTTAGCCATACCAAGAAGAGTCATTCCAATGAAGTTGCGAACCTCTCTGAAGTACACGGTTTCCGTGTTGGCCACGATGGCATCCTGTGCGATCGCCGGCCAGGTTGTTGCTGCAGACGCAGCGCCGGTCGGTAATGTCCAGAATGCCCGCGACAAGGTCTCCATGTGCATCGGCTGCCACGGCATCCCAGGCTACAAGGCGACATTTCCCGAGCTTTATCACGTTCCGATGATTGCTGGCCAGAACGCCAAATACATCGAAACTGCCCTCAACGAGTACAAGAAAGGCGCGCGCAGCCATCCCACGATGGACGCCATTGCGGGCAGCCTGTCCGACCAGGATATTGCCGACCTGGCCGCGTACTACTCGAATCTGAAATAAGGGGGCAAAACCATGAATCGCACGATGCTTGCCCTTGCGGGCGCGACCCTGGCCATTTCGGGCGCCGCCGCCCAGGCGCAGGACCTGGCGGCCGGCAAGGCCGTCTTCGACAAATTCAATTGCGCATCCTGCCATGGCGCCGACGCCAAGACGGCGGTGGATCCCGCGTATCCCACGCTGGCCGGTCAGCACGCCGATTACCTGGCCCATGCCCTGAAAGCCTACAAGCGCGGGGCCTCCGGCAGCGCGGCCACGGCCAATGTGCGCAAGAACCCCATCATGGGCGCCTTCGCCACGCAGCTGTCCGATCAGGATATCTCGAACGTGTCGGCCTGGCTGGCGTCCCTGCCCAGCGACCTGGGCGTGCGCCGGTAAGGCCGGCGAAAATCGGCGGGGCCTGATGAAAACCCTCGGATTCGAGGGTTTTTGTTTCGCTCAGAGGCTGGCGCGGCGGCGGATCAGGTCGATGTAGGTATCGCTGTCCAGCGGCGTGCCCAGGCGCTGCGCTTCCCAGACCACCTGGCCCAGGCATTCCATGATTTCATGGGCGGCGTGGTGCGCGTCCGAGCGGGCCGTCAACTGCTGGTAAGCCTGGCGGATGCCGGGCGGATGGTCGATTGACAGCTGTTCGGCGATGGCCAGGTGCATCGACAGGTGCAGGAATGGATTGGTCCGACCCTTTTCCACCGCGTATTCGGCCGTCATGGCATCGGGGCTTTCGAGGTCCGCGTGGTATTCCGGATGTTCGATGATCCAGTCCAGCGCAATGGCCTCCAACGGCGTCAGCACGTCGTTGGCGCGGTGCTTGCGCCAGGTTTCGATAAAGAATTCGCGGACTTGGTCGCGTGAGGGATTGAACATCTGGGGGGCAAAAAAACGGGCTGTGGTCGCAATATTTTACCGCCCCGTACGGACCGCCGGCTCCGCCGGGCGCTTTGCGATATAGAATTGGTTGCTATCCGCCAGCCGGTGTGCGGTTCGCTGGAGGCGGCACGGCCCGCGGAATCGGACGTTTTCCGGTGCCGGGCGCGTGCAACAGTGCGTGCAGAAAAACCACCCGGAGCAAATGGAGCATTCATGTCCTACCAACATATCAAGGTTCCCGCCGGCGGCCAGAAAATCACGGTCAATGCCGATTTCTCGCTGAATGTGCCTGAACAGCCCATCGTTCCCTTCATCGAAGGCGACGGCACGGGCGCCGACATCACCCCCGTGATGATCAAGGTTGTCGACGCAGCGGTGCAGAAAGCCTACGGCGGCAAGCGCAAGATCCACTGGATGGAAGTCTACGCCGGGGAAAAGGCCACCAAGGTCTACGGCCCGGACGTGTGGCTGCCCGATGAAACCCTGGAGGTCGTCAAGGACTACGTGGTGTCCATCAAGGGCCCGTTGACCACCCCGGTCGGCGGCGGCATCCGTTCCCTGAACGTGGCGCTGCGCCAGCAGCTCGATCTGTACGTCTGCCTGCGTCCCGTGGCGTACTTCAAGGGCGTGCCGTCCCCGGTGCGCGAGCCCGAAAAAACCAACATGGTGATCTTCCGCGAGAACTCGGAAGACATCTACGCCGGCATCGAATACATGGCGGAAAGCGAGCAGGCCAAGGAACTGATCCAGTTCCTGCAGACCAAGCTCGGCGTCAAGAAGATCCGCTTCCCGAACACCTCGTCCATCGGCATCAAGCCCGTGTCGCGCGAAGGCACCGAGCGCCTGGTGCGCAAGGCAGCCCAGTACGTCATCGACAATGACCGCACGTCGCTGACCCTGGTGCACAAGGGCAACATCATGAAGTTCACCGAAGGCGGCTTCCGCGACTGGGGCTATGAACTCCTGCAGAAGGAATTCGGCGCCCAACTGATCGACGGCGGCCCGTGGTGCAAGTTCAAGAACCCGAAGACCGGCCGCGAAGTCATCGTGAAGGACGTCATTGCCGATGCGTTCCTGCAGCAGATCCTGCTGCGTCCGGCCGAGTACGACGTCATCGCCACCCTGAACCTGAACGGCGACTACATTTCCGACGCGCTGGCCGCGCAAGTGGGCGGCATCGGCATCGCTCCGGGCGCGAACCTGTCGGATTCCGTGGCCATGTTCGAGGCCACCCACGGCACGGCGCCCAAGTACGCGGGCAAGGACTACGTCAACCCCGGTTCCGAGATCCTGTCCGCCGAAATGATGCTGCGCCACATGGGCTGGACCGAAGCTGCCGACCTGATCATCTCCAGCATGGAAAAATCCATCCTGTCCAAGAAGGTCACCTACGACTTCGCCCGTCTGCTCGAAGGCGCGACGCAGGTGTCTTGCTCGGGCTTCGGCCAGGTGATGATCGAAAACATGTAAGCCGCGGACGGGGCCCGCGCCGGGCAGTTTCCGGCGTGTTCCAGCCCTGATTCCGCCTTTCCCGCAAACCCGCCCGCCGTCAAGGCGGGCGGGTTTTGTCTAACCTAATCGGCATGATGCGCTTTGCGCGTGCTTTGTTTTTCCCAGGTTGAGTGTTGTGCCCCGAATGTATGTTTCTTTGGCCACCTGGCTGGTGCTCCTGGTTCCCGCGCTGGCTTTGACCAGCCCGGTGGGCGGCCCGGCTATCTTGTATCTGAGCGCCCTGATCGCGCTGACCGCGCTGGCGGCAAATGCGATAAAGCGCTACGAGCCGATGGATTTCGGCGCTTTGTGGCCCATGGGGCTGGCGTTGTTGGCGCCGCTGGCCTGTATGCTGATCACGTCCGCGGTCAAAGGCCTGTGGAGCAGTTCGGAACTCGAAAAGCTGCTGCGTTTCGCGCTTGCGCTGCCCGTGCTGTGGCTGCTGCTGCGTGCGCCGCAGCGGTGGCTCAAATGCGTGCAGTGGAGCATTCTTGCCGGCGCGCTGGCGGGCGCCGGGCTGCTGATCGTCACGATGATGACGGGTGGCCGTGGCGCTGTCGTGGATGTCGGGGGGCGCTACAACGCGGTGGCGTTCGCGAACATTGTGTTGCTGTTCGGCAGCATGACCCTGCTGTCGCTCGGGTGGGGCCCCAGCACGCGCTGGCCGCGCCTTGAAACCGGCGTGAAGGTGCTGGCCGTCGTGCTGGCGATATGCGCCACCTGGATGTCCGAGACCCGCAGCAGCTGGATGCTGCTGCCCATCCTGGGCGTGGTCATTCTGCTTGGTCTGCGCAACTGGCGGCGCCGCCACAAAGTGTATTGCGCGCTGGCTATCTGCGCGGTGCTGGTGGTCAGCGCGACCGCGATCTGGACGTTCAGCAGCCGCATGAAGGAGATCGCGCACGACGTCCAGGGCTTCACCACGTCGTCCAACCGCGACACGTCCTTCGGGATCCGGCTGCAGTTGTGGCACGCGTCGATCCTGATGTTCGAGAAGAGCCCGGTCGTCGGCGTTGGCCCCGGCAAGTTCCGCGAGGAACTGCGCGAATTGCAGGGCAAGGGTATCGTGACGCAAGAGGTCGTCGATGGCTTTGGCGAACCCCATAACGACCTGCTGGCGGCCTTGGCCGGCTACGGGCTGCTGGGCCTTCTCGGCATTCTCACGCTCTACCTGCTGCCCGCCGCGGTTTTCTTCCGGCGGCTTGCCAGCGACGACCGGGTCATACGCGTAGGCGCGCAGCTGGGCCTGCTGTTCTGCCTGGGCTTTTGCGCGTTCAGCCTGACTGAGATGATGTTCCGCAACATGCGCAGCGTGCCCACCTACTCGCTGATCGTGGTGACGCTGATCGCGCTGACCACCGCGCGCCCGCAGCGCGTATCGCGGCCGGCGAAATAACGCGGCACGCGGTGTCCGTCTTCAGGCTGTCTGCAGCCGGCTAGCCGAATGCTGCACCAGACCCATGGCCCGCTGCAGCCGCGCGCCGAGCTCGCGGCTGGCGGGCATCATCGGCATGCGCAGTTCGTCGGCGATGAGCCCCTGCAGGTACAGCGCGCGCTTGATCGGCGCGGGATTGGGTTCGCTGAACAGCAGCCGGGCCAGCCCGCGCAGCGGTTCGAACATCTGGCGGGCGGCCTCCGCGTGGCCGTTGCGCGCCAATTGCATGACTTCGACATAGCGTTCGGGATACACATGGGCGGCGGCCGGAATGGCGCCGCGGCCCCCTGCCAGGAAATGGTCCAGCAGCGCCAGGTCGTCGCCGCACAGCGCGTCCAGCCTGCGTCGCGCATTGAGCGCGGACAGCACCGAGGGATTGCATTCCTTCACCGCGCCGAAGTTGGGCAACGCGGCCAAAGCTTCCATGGTTTCGACCGTCATCGTCACGCCCGCGCGCTTGGGAATGTTGTAGAGGATGATGGGGCGCTGGGTGGCCCAGGCGATCTGCCGGTAATGCCACAGGATGCCGGCCTGCGAAGGACCCAGGTAGTAGGGCGGGGGCACCAGGTAGCCAGCGGGCGCGTACTTGTCCAGCCGGCGCACGGCCGCGGCTACGCCCCGGGTGTCGACGCCGCCCGCGCCGAAAACCAGCGGAAGGGCGTGCGGGTCGCTGGCGATGGCTTCGATCATGTCGATCTTCTCGGGCATGCTGACCAGGTTCCCTTCGCCGGTGGAGCCGAACAGGACCAGCCCGGCGATGCCGGCGTTGCGGTAGTAGCGGGCCAGCGCCTGCGCGGCGTCCAGGTCGATGTGGCCGCCGCGCATCGGCGTCACCATGGGCAGCCATATGCCTTCAAAAACAGTCTTGGCGGGCATGTCCATGGCTTACTGCACCGTGATGGCCGGGGCCGGACGAACCGGTCCGAATTCCGCACGCGGCAGTCCGCGCATGACGGCGTGCATCAGGGCGTCCAGTTCGTCTTGTTCGCATTGCAGCTGCAAGACGCTCTGCGCGTGGGCATGGTCCACCGACAGCAGATAGACCCCGATGCGCGCGCCCAGTTCGCGATGCAGCGCCAGGCGAACGTTCAGGGCATCCAGCGTGTCGATCCGGACCGTCAGCGCGATCATGCTGGATCGCGGCCGCGATGCGAGCGGAGCAGGGGAATGGTTCGGCGTAGGGTCGAAGCGGCGGTCCAGTCGGGGAATCATGGCGGGGGGGCGGAGGCGCCGTTCGCGGCGGTCCGGGATCCGGTTGGTTGATGACGATTCCACTATAGGAACCGCGCCGTAAATCCTGCCGATAAAAGCGGGCGGGGCGCGTAAATATGGCGTCAACGCCCGCCGCGAATCAGAACGTCTTTGTCAACGACAGCAGGCCCGTGGCGCGGCCCATGTCGCGGCCGCGCGTATTCGTGTAGACGGCGCGGTCGGCATTGGTGTCCAGGTAGGCCAGGGAGACAGACAGGCCCTGGCCGAAGTCCTTGGTCAGGCCCAGCTTCCAGTCGGTGTACGAGCCGTTGTCGACGTTGCGCACGGATTGGCGGCCAACGTGGGCGTTGAGGGTCAGCCCCCAGATGCCGGTGTCGAAATTGCCGGACAGGTCGAAATACTGGCTGTATTTGCTGTCGGCGAAACCGAACAGGTTGGTCATGGCGATCGAATACTTGAACATCACGGGGCCGTAGCCGATCCCGGCATAGAGCTCGGTGGTGTCGGGGCTGGTGTAGCCCGAGGGGTAGTCCCCCGGGTAGTAGTACTGCAGCACGCCCAGGTCCACCGGCACGCCTTCGGCGATATTGCCCTTGTATCCGCCATAGAGGTCCATTTCCACAGGGGCGGACACGTCGCCGTTGCTGTCGTTCAGCCAGCTGATGCTCGAGTTCCAGTTGCCCACATATAGACCGCTGGAGTGGGCGAGGTCGAAGCCGCCCTGGATCGCGGGCTTGTTGTTGGTCTGCATCAGGCCGCGGTAGCGGTACTGGCTGGCCAGCGTGACGTTGGCTGTCAGGGTGTATTCCGACGAGGCGGGCGTGGCCTCGGCGGGGGCGTCGGCCGCCTGGGCGGTGGCGGCAAGGGACAGCAGCGCGAGCGCGGCCAGGGTGTTGCGGGACATGGAATGCTCCTGTTGTTGGACGGGTCCGCAACAATAGGAGGATTGGCGTAAAGCGCGAGACAAGACTGGCGCGCCGTGCGTAAAGACTGCATTAATGTGCGAGGCCCGCAGGCCCCTGCCCGCGGATGCCGGGCGCCCTCAGCCCGCGAAGCGATAGCCCACGCCGATCTCGGTCAGCAGGTACACGGGCTGGGCCGGGTCCGCCTCCAGCTTCTGGCGCAGATGGCCCATGTAGATGCGCAGGTAGTGGTTGCTTTCAACGTGCGACGGGCCCCACACCTGGCGCAGGAGCTCGCGGTGCGTCATGACCTTGCCGCGATGGGCCAGCAGCGCGGCGAGCAGGCGGTATTCCATGGCGGTCAGATGCACATGCTGGCCGGCGCGTTCGACGACCCGCCGGGAGAAGTCCACGCGGACGTCGCCGAACGCGATCTCGGACGCGTTGCCCGCGCCGCCCCGGCCATGGCGCCGCAGCAGCACGCGCAGGCGGGCCAGCAGTTCGCTGACGCCGAAGGGCTTGGCCAGGTAGTCGTCGGCTCCGGCGTCCAGCGCGGCCACCTTGTCGGCCTCGGCGCTGCGCGCCGACAGCACCAGCACCGGCACTTCGGTCCAGCCGCGCAGTTCGCGGATCAGCGTCATGCCGTCCTCGTCGGGCAGACCGAGGTCCAGCACGATCGCGTCGGGCTGCCGGGTGCCGGCCTCGATGAGGCCGCGCTTGACCGTGTCGGCCTCGTGTACCGTGCAGCCCTCGCTTTCCAGGGCCTGGCGGACGAACCGCCGGATATTGGCGTCGTCTTCGATGATCAGGATGACGGGCTGGAAGTCGAACATGGGAGTGGGGAATTCAAGGGGTTTCGGGCTGGATGACGGGCGGCACGCCCAGCGGCAGGCTGAAGACGAATTGGGCGCCGGAGGCTTGCCCGGGCGCATGCTCGACCCAGATGCGGCCATGGTGGGCGGAGATGATTGCCTCGCACACCGCCAGGCCCAGGCCGACGCCGGGTGTGGCGGACTCGCGCTCGCCGCGGGTGAATTTCTCGAAGATGCGGCGTTCCGCGCCGGGCGGCACGCCGGGGCCATTGTCGCTGACCGCCACACGCATTTCGCCTTCCTGCGCGGTCGCATGCACGCGCAGGGTGCTGCCGGCCGGCGTGTACTTGACGGCGTTTTCCAGCAGGTTGCACAGCACGCGCTCGATCAGCACGCCGTCGCATTCCACCAGCGGCAGGTCCGACAGGCTGTCGACCTGGACACGGTGCTGCGCCAGGGCTTCCCGCATGGCGGCCAGCGCGGCGCCGACCAGTTCCTCGATGGACTGCCATTCCAGGCGCAGTGGCGCGTCGCGGCTCTGCAGCCGGGCCATGTCCAGCAGGTTGATGACCAGCGCATGCATGCGCTGGGCCTGGTCGCGCATCGCGCGGATGGTGTCCTGGACGCCGGGCGGCAGCCCGGAGGGCTCGCGCATCAGCGTGTCGGTCATGCCTACCAGGCTGGTGAGCGGCGTGCGCAGGTCGTGCGAAACGGCGGCCAGCAGGGAGTTGCGCAGCTTCTCCGATTCCATGCTGACCAGCGCCTGCTGCGCCACTTCCACATAGTGCAGGCGTTCCAGCGCGATGGCGATCAGGGTGGCGTAGGCCTCGATCTGGCGGCGCGAGTCCGGATGCGAAAACAGGCTGCGGCGCGGCGCGGCCAGCGCCAGGACGCCTCGCGTGCGCATCGGGGCTTTTAGCGGCAGGTACAGCAGGTCGCTGTTGGAGAGGGTGGCGGTGCCCGCGCCCGCTGGCTGGCCGTGGTCGTAGACCCACTGCGCCAGCGCGGATTCCAGTGGCGGCATGTCGCCGTCGGCGGGCGAGGCCAGCTTCAGGCGGTCGTCCAGGCCCAGGATGTAGAGCGCGCAGCGCGAGCCGAAGGTCGCATGCACGAACGAGCCGGCCAGGGTCACGATCTGCTCCGGCAGCAGCGCGGACGACAGTTCCCGCGCGAATTCGTACAGGCTGCGCGCGTCGGCTTCGCGCTTGACCGAGGCTTGGGCCTGCAGGCGCAGGCCGGCGGTCAACTGGCCGATCAGGAGCCCGACGCCCAGCAGCACGCCGAAGGTCAGCAGGTACTGCACGTCGGACACCGCGAATGACGACAGGGGCTGGACGAAGAAGAAGTCGAACAGCCCCACGCTGACGACGGACGCCAGCGCTGCGGGGCCGCGGCCATGGCGCAGCGCCACGGCCACCACCGCCAGCAGGAACAGCATGACGATGTTGGTCTGGTGCAGGGCAGGGAAGGCAAGCGCGGACAGTCCGGTGGCCGCCGCGCAGTAGCACAGGGCCCAGGCGTAGCCGGCCCAGGAGCGCACGCCGCGTTCGTCGGCGGCCAGGCGGGCGCGTTGTCCCAGCGTGAGCGGGTCGCGGCCGGCCGCCGTGCGCGCGGGCAGCGGCGGCGCGCCAAGCCGGATGATGTCGATTTCGGGGCAGCCCGCCGCCAGCATGTCGGCAAAGCTGCGGCGGCGCCAGAGCCAGCCCGGCGACATGATGGCGGTCAGCAGCGCCGACAGCGACAGGCGCAGGCGCTGCAGCCCGCCGGCGCGGGTGCGCCCCACGATCGCCTTGGTGATGTTGTGCCGGCGCACATAGCGCACCACTGCGTCGACCATGTCGCCGCCGGCCAGGGTTTCCGTACGGGCGCCCAGCGAGTCGGCCAGCGCCAGGCTGTGCTGCAACCGTTCCTGTTCGGCGGCCGGCGGGGGGGCCGCGCGCGGCGTGTCGATGGTCACGACGTGCAGGTCGCAATCGAGCTGCTGGCTGATGCGGTGGGCGCTGCGGATGACGTATTCGGCATCGGCGTCGGGGCCGATGCAGGCGACGATGGCCTCGCGCGTGCGCCAGACGGGCTCGATGGCGCGGTCGCGGCGATAGGCCTGGACGTCGTCGTCGACGTGGTCGGCGGTGCGGCGCAGCGCCAGCTCGCGCAGCGCGATCAGATTGCCCTTGCGGAAAAAGTTGCGCGTCGCGTGGCGCGCCTGCTCCGGCAGGTAGACCTTGCCTTCCTTCAAGCGGCGCAGCAGTTCGTCGGCGGACAGGTCGACCAGGATGACTTCGTCGGCTGCGTCGAAGACCTCGTCGGGCACGGTTTCCCACACGCGCACGCCGGTGATGCTGCCGACGGCCTCGTTCAAGCTGTCCAGGTGTTGCACATTCAGCGTGGTCCAGACGTCGATGCCCGCCGCCAGCAGTTCCTGGATGTCTTGCCAGCGCTTGGCGTGGCGCGATCCCGGCGCATTGGAGTGGGCCAGCTCGTCCACCAGCACCAGTTCGGGGCGCCGCTGCAATGCGCCGTCCAGGTCGAATTCCTTGAGCACGTGGCCGCGGTACGCGACGTCCTTGAGCGGCAGCACGGGCAGGCCGTCGAGCAGCGTCGCGGTTTCGCGGCGGCCGTGCGTTTCGACGATGCCGGCCAGTACGTCGGCGCCCTGCGCGGCGTGCGCGCGCGCGGCCGTCAGCATGGCGTAGGTTTTGCCCACGCCGGCCGACGAACCGAAGTACACGCGCAGCTTGCCGCGCACCGCCCGGCGTTCGGCGTCGTCCAGGGTCTTCAGTAGCGCGTCGGGATCGGGACGCTCGCCAGCAATGTCAGCCATGAACGCACAATATTGGGGTGGGAATCGCTGGCGATACTATACGCCGCGCCATCAGCGCGCCTTGCCCAGCTTGTCCAGCGCCAGATTCAGCTTGAGCACATTGACCGCGGGCTCTCCCAGCACGCCCAGCCAGGGGCGGTCGGTGTTGGCCTGGATCAGCGCATCCACCTGTTCGCGCGGCAGGTTGCGCGCGCGCGCCACGCGTTGCGCCTGGTAGGCCGCCGCCGCGGGACTGATGTGGGGATCCAGCCCGCTGCCGGACGCCGTGACGAGATCCACCGGAACGGGGACGGGGTTGTCGGGGTCGGCCGCCTTCAGCGCGGCGATGCGCGCCTGGATCGCCTCGGCCAGCGCGGGGTTGCGCGGGCCCAGGTTCGAGCCGCCGGAGGCCGCGGCGTTGTACGGCATGGGGGCGGTGGCCGACGGGCGGCCCCAGAAGTACTGCGGCGACGAGAAGGACTGGCCGATCCATTCCGAGCCGACGACCTTGTCGTCCTGCATGATGAGGGAGCCGGCGGCTTCGTGCGGGAACACCGCGGCGGCAATGCCGCTGGTCAGGAACGGATAGGCCAGGCCGGTCACGAGCGACAGTGCGGCAAAGACGGTCAGGGCGGGGCGCAGGATGCCGCCTTGACGCGGCGCGAGGGGAGCGGGTTTCATGATGGATTCCTTTCAGTTGGCGCGGTATCAGGCCCAGCCGAGCGCGGCCAGGATCATGTCCACGAGCTTGATGCCGGCGAAGGGGACGAGCAGTCCGCCCAGGCCGTAGATCAGCAGGTTGCGGCGCAGCAGCACCGAGGCGCCCAGGGGGCGGTAGCGCACACCGCGCAGCGCCAGCGGGATCAGCACGACAATGATCAGCGCGTTGAAGATCACGGCCGACAGGATGGCCGAGGCCGGCGTCGTCAGTCCCATGATGTTCAGCACATTGAGCTGCGGATAGACCGTGGCGAAGGCGGCAGGAATGATGGCGAAGTACTTGGCTACGTCGTTGGCTACGCTGAACGTCGTCAGCGCGCCGCGGGTCATCAGCATCTGCTTGCCGATTTCGACGATCTCGATGAGCTTGGTCGGGTTGGAATCCAGGTCCACCATGTTGCCGGCCTCCTTGGCCGCCTGGGTGCCCGAATTCATCGCCACGGCCACGTCGGCCTGCGCCAGCGCCGGCGCGTCGTTGGTGCCGTCGCCCGTCATCGCCACCAGCCGGCCTTGCGCCTGGTAGTCGCGGATGAGCTTGAGCTTGGCTTCCGGAGTCGCTTCCGCCAGGAAGTCGTCGACGCCGGCTTCCGCGGCGATGGACGCCGCGGTGAGCTTGTTGTCGCCCGTGATCATCACGGTCTTGATGCCCATGCGACGCAGTTCGGCGAAGCGCGACTGGATGTCCGGCTTGACGATGTCCTTGAGCTCGACGACGCCCAGCGCGCGGTTGCCGTCGCTGACCATCAGCGGCGTGCTGCCGCGTCGCGCCACGTCTTCGGCCAGGCGCAGCGCCGCGTCGGGAACGGCGGCGTCTTGCGCTGCCAGCCAGGACTGGATGGCGTCGACCGCGCCCTTGCGGATCATGCGGTCGCCCAGGTTGACGCCGCTCATGCGAGTTTGAGCCGTGAAGGGCACGAATTCGACCGCGGCGAGGTGAGCCGCGGGCGCGTGCAGGGCCCGGTCCGCCAGCGCCACGATGCTGCGGCCTTCCGGCGTCTCGTCGGCCATCGAGGCCAGCCGCGCGGCATCGGCGAGTTCGCGCGCCGATACCCCGGGCGCCGGCAGGAAGGTGGAGGCCTGGCGGTTGCCGAAGGTGATCGTGCCGGTTTTGTCCAGCAGCAGCACGTCGACGTCGCCGGCGGCTTCGACCGCGCGGCCCGATGTGGCGATCACGTTGGCGCTCATCATGCGGCTCATGCCCGCCACGCCGATGGCCGACAGCAGGCCGCCAATGGTGGTGGGAATCAGGCAGACCAGCAGGGCGACCAGCACCGTCACGGTGACGGCGGCGCCGCCGCCCGCCGCGGACACCGCGTAGATCGAGAACGGCATCAGCGTGACGACGACCAGCAGGAAGACCACGGTCAGTCCCACCAGCAGGATGGTCAGCGCCAGCTCGTTGGGCGTCTTCTGACGCTTGGCGCCTTCCACCATGGAGATCATGCGGTCCAGGAAGCTCTGGCCGGGATCGGCCGCGATGCGCACGAAGATCCAGTCGGACAGCACGCGCGTGCCGCCCGTGACGGACGAGAAATCGCCGCCGGACTCGCGGATGACGGGCGCGGATTCGCCCGTGATGGCGCTTTCGTCCACCGAGGCCACCCCGGCGACGACCTGTCCATCGCCGGGGATGGTGTCGCCGGCCTCGACCAGCACCACGTCGCCGCGGCGCAGCAGGCCGGAAGGCTGGCTGACCGCCTTTGCGCGCCATTGCGCGGGCTGCGCATGGCCGGCGTCCTCATCGCGAAAGCCCTTGAGCAGCTTCGCGTCGATGGTGGTGCGCAGGCCGCGCAGCGTGGCCGCCTGCTGCTTTCCCCGGCCCTCGGCGAGCGCCTCTGCGAAGTTGGCGAACAGCACGGTGAACCACAGCCACGCGGCGATGGCGAGGATGAAGCCGGCGGGGGCTTCGGCCTGGCCGCGCAGCGCCATGATCCACAGCGCCGTGGTGAGGATGCTGCCCACGTAGACCACGAACATGACGGGGTTCTTGATCTGCGCGGCGGGCGAGAGCTTGCGCAGGCTGTCCAGCAGGGCGGGGCCGACCAGCGCGCCCGACCACATGCCGAACGGGCGTTCGTTCGCGCCGGCCGAGGGCGCGCGGGCCGCGCCGCCGCCGGCGCTGGTAGTTGGCATTTCAATTTTGGCCATTTTCATTCTTAGCCTTTGCATCAGGGTTGCAGATGTTCCGCGACCGGGCCCAAGGCCAGCGCGGGCACGTACGTCAAAGCGCCCACCAGCAGCACGGCGCCGATCAGGAGCACGACAAAGAGGGGACCCGTCGTGGGCATGCTGCCGGGGCCGGCAGGAAGCCGGCGTTTGGCGGCTAGCGAACCGGCCATCGCCAGCACGGCGACGATGACGGCGAACCGGCCGAACCACATCGCGATGCCCAGCAGGACGTTGTAGAAGGGCGTATTGGCGGACAGGCCGGCAAAGGCGCTGCCGTTGTTATTGGCCGCCGAGGACAGCCCGTACAGGATTTCCGAGAATCCATGGATGCCGGGATTCAGCACGCCGGCCTGGCCGGCGGACACCGACACCGCAAGCGCGGTTCCGCCGAGCACCAGCAGGGGCGTGGCCAGGATGACGATGGACACCATCTTCATGTCATAGGCTTCGATCTTCTTGCCCAGGTATTCCGGCGTGCGCCCGATCATCAGTCCGGCGATGAAGACGCCCAGGATCGCGAAGGCCAGCATGCCGTACAGGCCCGAGCCCACTCCGCCGTACACGACCTCGCCAAGCTGCATCAGCAGCATCGGCGACAGGCCGCCCATCGCCGTCAACGAGTCGTGCATGCCATTGACCGCGCCGCAGGACGCGGCCGTGGTGATCGTGGCGAACAGCGAGGTGGCGGCGATGCCGAAGCGGGTTTCCTTGCCTTCCATGTTGCCGCCAGGCGAATAGGCGCTGAGCGCGCTGTCGGCGCCGGCCTGCGCAGCCATGGGATTGGGCTGCTGTTCAAACCAGGCGGTGGACAACGCGAACACGGCAAACAGCGCCGTCATCGCCGCCAGGATTGCGATGCTCTGGCGCCGGCTGCCAACCATTTCGCCGAAGGAAAAGCAGAGCGCGGCGGGGATGGACAGGATGGCCAGCATCTGCAGGAAGTTCGACAGCGGCGTGGGGTTCTCGAACGGATGCGCCGAGTTGGCGTTGAAGAAGCCGCCGCCGTTGGTGCCCAGCAGTTTGATTGCTTCCTGCGACGCCACCGGGCCCATGGCCAGGGTCTGCGTGCGTGCGACGACCGGGTCCGTGACCGCCTGGCCGGCGGCGTCCAGGACCGGTTGGCCCTGGGCGTCCAGGCGCGGCTGGTCGTAATGCACGGCCTCGACCGTCTGGACTTCCTGGTAGGGGCTGAAGTTCTGGATCACGCCCTGGCTGACAAGGGCCAGCGCCAGCACCAGGGACAGCGGCAGCAGCACGTAGAGCGTGCAGCGGACCATGTCGGCCCAGAAATTGCCCACCGTGGCCGAGCAATGCCTGGCCAGCCCGCGGATCAGCGCGAACAGCACGGCGATGCCGGTGGCGGCCGAGACGAAGTTCTGCACCGTCAGCGCAAGCATCTGCGTCAGGTAGCTCATCGTCGCCTCGCCGCCGTAGCCCTGCCAATTGGTGTTGGTGACAAAGCTGATGGCGGTGTTCAGGGCGGAATCCGGGGTCACGGCGCCCATGCCGGCCGGATTCAGGGGCAGCATGCCCTGGACGCGCTGCAGCGCGTAGACGGCGGCAATGCCGATGATGTTGAAGACAAGCACGGCCAGGGCGTAGCGCTTCCAGCCCATTTCGGCCCGGGGGTCGATCCCCGCCAGCCGGTAGATGCCGCGCTCGATCGGACGGCCCCAGGCAGTCAGCCTGGAGCTTCCGTTTTCCATGGCGATGCGGATGTAGCGCCCGAGCAGGGGCGCGATCGCAAGCAGGACTGCCAGGTACAGGACCAGCAGCCCGACGAATTCGGCGGTCATCAGAATTTCTCCGGTTTGAATAGCGCGACCAGCAGGTACACGAACAGCAAGGCGGCCGTCAGGCCGCTCAGCCAGTAAAGCCAGCTCATGACGGCTCTCCCGAAGACAGGGCTTCGCAGAATCGGAGCAGGGCGCAAGTCAGCCCTGCCATGACGGCGAAGATGGCGATATAGATGGCATCCACGTTTTTCCTCCCCGGGAGCCCGGCTCCCTTCGAACGGCTGACCCGTGCGGCGAATGCGGATGAGATCCGCGCGGGCGCAGCGACCAATCAGGACACCGGCAGGTTACGGAGCGGGGGGTAAAAACGGGGTATAGCTTGGGAGGAGGGGTGTAAACAGGATATAAAGACGCCCGCGAGCGCGGCGTTTCATGCCCGGATTCGGGCATCGGGGACTGGGCAGGCTTGCACCGGGAACGCCATCCGGCATGCTCACTAACTGAGCAGTCCTCAAGATTTAGGCCAAATGCCGGCTGGCAGGTGGAAAAAAATCCCAATATTTAGAACAACGAGCCGAAAATGCACTTATATGGTGCAGAGAATATGTAAATGAATGCTCCGTCTTAGGGCATTCCCCTAGTGTGACATTCCCGCATCTGGTGCAGAATCTCTTCCCATGCAGGTGAGGAGACAAAGCCCTGCATGGGCAAATACCGGCGGCACCGGTACATAAAAAAAGTAAAGCAGTACTCAAAAAAAGCAAACGCACAACGGCTGGCACCAGGCAGTGCCAGCCGTTGTCGCATAAAAAGCCGGCATTTCAAGCTTCAGGGCTTTTCAAGCGCTGCGTTTGGCGATATTTAGATGGGGTCCTGCTCATCCTAGCTATGCCGCAATCGCGCCTATCTACGTCCCCGTCGAGTTCCACGCCCTATTGGCGCCGCAACCTGCGGCTGATCCTGTTGCTGCTTGCCGCCTGGGCGGCGCTGACATTCATTCCCTCTTTCTTTGCGCGCAGCCTGAGTTTCGACTTCATCGGCTGGCCTTTCGCCTTCTGGATGGCCGCCTATGGCGCCCCGCTGGCCTACCTGATCATCATCGCCGTTTACGCCCGGGTCATGAATCGCGCCGATGAGCGCGCCGAAGAAACCGGGGAGCAGCGCTGATGCCGTTTTTCAGCGGAGACACTCCCCAGCAATTCCGCATCCGCCTGCGGCGCATCTATGTGCTGTACACGGCTGGCTTCGCGCTGATGATCCTGCTGATGGCGCTGGCCGAGATCCTCGGCATGCCGCGCAACTGGATCGGCTACGTGTTCCTGCTGGTCACGGTCAGCCTGTACGCCGGCATCGGCATCGTCTGCCGCACCTCCGACCAGGTGGAATACTACGTAGCCGGCCGCCGGGTGCCGGCCATTTACAACGGCATGGCCACGGCCGCCGACTGGATGTCGGTGGCGTCCTTCATCGGCGTGGCCGGCACGCTGTACCTGACCGGTTACGGCGGACTGGCCTACATCATGGGCTGGACGGGCGGCTACGTGCTGGTGGCGATGCTGCTGGCCCCCTACCTGCGGCGGTTCGGCCAGTACACCATTCCCGACTTCATGGGCGCGCGCTACGGCGGCAACCTGCCGCGCCTGGCCGGGGTGGCATGCGCCATCCTCTGTTCGTTCACCTACCTGGTGGCCCAGATCTACGGCGTGGGCATCATCACCACGCGCATGACGGGCATTTCATTCGAACTGGGCATCTTCGTGGCGCTGGGCGGCATGCTGGTCTGCTCGTTCCTGGGCGGCATGCGGGCCGTCACGTGGACGCAGGTCGGGCAGTACATCATCCTGGTCATCGCCTACCTGGTGCCGGTGATCTGGCTGTCGGTCAAGCACACCAACATGCCGCTGCCGCAACTGTCGGGCGGCGCGGTGCTGCAGCAGGTGACCGAAAAAGAGGCCTACCTGCAGAACGATCCGTCCGAGATCGAGGTGCGCCGGATCTGGCAGCAGCGCGCCGACGAGATGTCGCGGCGCCTGCAAACCCTGCCCGAGTCCTTTACGCTGGAAAAGGACAAGCTGCGCAGCCGCCTGGCCCAGTTGAACGCCGGGGACGCGCCCATGGTCGAAATCCGCTCGGCCGAGCGCGAGCTGGCGTCGTATCCGGCCACGGTCGAGGACGCGCGCGCCGCCTGGTCGCAGGCCAAGGCGACCTTCGAGGCGCGCGCCGCGCCACCCACGCCGCACGCGGAGCCGTTCCCCGCCAAGGATCCCGAGGAACAGCGCAATATGCGCATCAACTTCCTGGCGCTGGTGCTGTGCCTGATGCTGGGAACCGCCGGCATGCCGCATATCCTGATGCGCTCATACACCACACCGTCGGTCATCGAGGCGCGCAAATCGGTGTGCTGGTCGCTGATATTCATCCTGCTCCTGTATTTCATGGCGCCGGCCTTGGCGCTGCTGGTGAAGTTCGAGATCTACACGCAGGTCGTGGGGTCGAATTTCCTCAGCCTGCCCAACTGGGTGCATGCCTGGAGCGCGGTCGACGCCAATCTGCTGGACGTGACCGACATCAACCGCGACGGCGTGGTGCAGCTCAGCGAGATCAGCATGGGGGCGGACGTGGTGGTGCTGGCCATGCCAGAGATCGGCGGCCTGCCCTACGTGATTTCCGGCTTGGTGGCGGCCGGCGGGCTGGCCGCGGCCCTGTCGACCGCCGACGGCTTGCTGCTGACCCTGTCCAATTCCCTGTCGCACGACATGTGGTACCGCGTGGTCTCGCCGCGGATGTCGGCCGCGCGCCGGGTGATGGTGTCCAAGATCCTGCTGCTGGTTGTGGCCTTCGGTGCGGCCTGGGTGGCGGCGCGCAAGCCGGCTGACATCCTGTTCATGGTGTCGGCGGCGTTCTCGTTTGCTGCGTCGTCCTTCTTTCCGGCGCTGGTCATGGGCGTGTTCTGGCGGCGGGCCAACAAATGGGGCGCGACGCTGGGCATGGCGGCAGGCCTGGCCGTGACATTCGCCTATATGACGCACACGCACCCCTGGCTGCGGGAGTCGGTGCTGGGCATTTCGCGCTCGCAGCCGGTGGACCTGTGGTGGGGCATTCAGCCCATCGCGGCGGGCGTGTTCGGCGCGCCGGTGGCGTTCCTGACGATTATCGTGGTTTCCCTGCTGACGCCGCCGCCCGATCGGGCAACGCTGGGGCTGGTGGACTACCTGCGCAATCCCGACGCGCGCAGCCCGCGGGCTGAAAACCCCTAGCGGGCGGCGCCCTCAGTGCGAGACGGATTTCGAAAACACGTTCATCACCACCACGCCGGCGATGATGAGCCCGATGCCGATGAGCGCGGGCGTGTCCAGGTGCTGTTTGAACAGCACCGCGCCTACGATGGAGATCAGCACGATGCCCACGCCGGACCAGATCGCGTAGGCGATGCCAACGGGAATCTCGCGCAGGGTCAGCGACAGGAAATAGAACGAAATCAGGTAGCCGAACACGGTGACGATGGACGGCATCAGGCGGGTGAAGCCTTCAGAGCCCTTCAGCGCGCTGGTGGCGAAGATCTCGGCGATGATCGCCACCCCCAGGTAGAGCCATTTCATTTGCGTGATCCTTCGGACTGTCGCAGCAGCACCAGCAGGGCGCCCGCGCCGCCTTCGCGCTCCGGCGCCTCGGAAAACGCCATTACTTCCGCCTTCTGCACCAACCAGGTGCGCGCCTTGTCCTTCAATACCGGTTCCAGGCCCTGCGAGTTGTAGCCCTTGCCGTGCACGATGCGCACGCAGCGGATGCCGTGTTCCTGGCATTCGTCCAGGAACGACAGCAGGGCGTGGCGCGCCTGTTCGACGCGCAGCCCGTGCAGATCCAGTTCGGCGCCGGCGCGCCATTGGCCGCGGCGCAGGTTGCGCGCCGTGTCGGGCGCGGCGTCGCTGCGCACGAAGGCGGTGCCGCCTTCGGAAAGCAGGTGCGTGATTTCGCCGCCGTCGGAGACGCCGGCATCGGCCCGGGTGGGCGTTTCGCCCAGGGCGTTGGCGCGGCGCAACGCCGGCGCGGGTTCCGCCACCGGCTTGTGCTCGACGCGGGCGTCATGCTTGAGCGGCGTGACCGACTTCATCGTGCGCTGAAACGCCGCCATGTCGTCCATGGGGGCGGACTCGGGCTTTTTCTTCTGCAGCGCCGCCCGCTGCTGGGCAAGGGCGGCGCGTTCGCGTTCGGCCTGGAGATCTTTCTTCAGGCGCTTCAGGTCGGCCAGGCCGACCTTACTGCCCCGCATTCTCCAGCCACCGCTGTGCGTCCAGAGCGGCCATGCAGCCCGTGCCGGCGCTGGTGATGGCCTGGCGATAGACGTGGTCCTGCACGTCGCCGGCGGCGAACACGCCCGGCACCGAGGTCATGGTGGCCATGCCGGACAGCCCGCTCTTGGTGACGATGTAACCGTCCTTCATTTCGAGCTGGCCCTGGAAGATTTCCGTGTTGGGCTGGTGGCCGATGGCGATGAACGCGCCGGTGACGGCCATGTCTTCGGTGGCGCCGGTGTCCACGTGGCGTACGCGCACGCCGGTAACACCGCTGTCGTCGCCCAGGACTTCTTCCAGCGTGTGGAACAGCTTCAGTTCCATATTGCCGGTTTCGACTTTGCTCATGAGCTTGTCGACCAGGATGGGTTCGGCGCGGAATTTGTCACGGCGGTGGATCAGGGTGACCTTGCGGCAGATATTGGACAGGTACAGCGCTTCTTCGACGGCCGTATTGCCGCCGCCGACCACCACTACGTCCTGGTTGCGATAGAAGAAACCGTCGCAGGTGGCGCAGCCCGACACGCCGCGGCCCATGAAGGACTGCTCGGACGGCAGGCCCAGGTACTTGGCCGAGGCGCCGGTCGCGATGATGAGGGCGTCGCAGGTGTAGATCTTGCCGGTGTCGCCCGTGAGGGTGAACGGGCGCTTGGAGAGATCGACCTTGGCGATGTGGTCGAACAGCATTTCGGTGTTGAAGCGTTCGGCGTGCTTCTGGAACCGCTGCATCAGGTCCGGGCCTTGCACCCCATCCGCGTCCGCCGGCCAATTGTCGACGTCGGTGGTGGTCATGAGCTGGCCGCCTTGGGCCAGACCTGTAACAAGAACAGGGTTCAGATTGGCGCGTGCCGCATAGACGGCCGCCGTGTAACCGGCGGGGCCGGATCCGAGTATCAAAACTTTAGCGTGCGTAGGCGTGGACATGGGCGGGTATCTTTAGGTTAACGCCCAATTATAATGAGCCGCATGCCGCGTATCTCGACTGCTTCTCCGCGCGCCTCGCGCAACACCCGCAACGGACCTTCGCCCCTACAGACGCGCATTTCCGCGTTGTTGCGCGAAGCCCGCTGGATCCTGTTCGCCGCCCTGGCGGCCTGGCTCACCCTCGTGCTGGCCACCTGGAGCCCGTCCGACCCTGGCTGGTCGCATTCGGTGCCGGGCGAAGTCGTGCACAACCAGGGCGGGCGCCTGGGCGCCTATCTGGCGGACATTCTTCTCTATCTTTTCGGTTTTTCGGCGTGGTGGTGGGTAGTTTTGCTGCTGCACCGCGTGCGCGCCGGCTACCGGCGCCTGGCCGCGCAGTTGCGCGTCTCCAACAGTAAGCAGCCCGAAGTGCTGCCCCGCGTCCACTGGGAAGAGGGCATCGGCTTCTTCCTGCTGATGATCGGCTCGCTGGGCATGGAGGCCCTGCGCCTGGCCAGCCGCGGCACGCACCTGCCCGGCGCGTCCGAAACCGCCAGCGGCGCGGGCGGGGTCATCGGCCAGATGCTTTCCGACCTGATCGGCAACAGCATCGGCTTTACCGGCGCCACGCTGGCGTTCCTGGTCATGCTGGCTATCGGGCTCAGCCTGTTTTTCTCGTTTTCGTGGCTGTCGGTGGCTGAGCGCGTCGGCGCCTGGCTGGAAGGCCTGGTGCGCCGCGTGCGCGATTCCTACACCGCCCGCCAGGACCGCAAGGTCGGCGAAGTCGCCAAGGCCGTGCGCACCGAACAGGTCGTGGCCAAGCAGGAAAAGCTGGTCCACGAGCAGCCGGTCCGCATCGAACCGGCCATCACGGTGGTGCCCAAGTCAGAGCGGGTCGAAAAGGAAAAGCAGCAGTCGCTGTTTTTCGCGCCCGCGCCCGGCGCCGAGGGCGACCTGCCGGCCATCAGCCTGCTGGACCCGCCCCTGAACAACCAGGAAACCGTGTCGGCCGAGACCATCGAATTCACCTCGCGCCTGATCGAAAAGAAGCTGGCCGACTTTGGCGTGTCCGTCACCGTGGTGGCGGCGCAGGCCGGCCCGGTCATCACCCGCTACGAAATCGAACCGGCTACCGGCGTGAAGGGCAGCCAGATCGTCAATCTGGCCAAGGACCTGGCGCGCGCCCTCAGCCTCGTCAGCATCCGGGTCGTGGAAACCATTCCCGGCAAGAACCTGATGGGGCTGGAACTGCCCAATCCGCGCCGCCAGATGGTGCGCCTGTCCGAGATCCTGGGGTCGCAGACCTACCATGCCAGCCATTCCGTCGTGACCATGGCGCTGGGCAAGGACATCGCCGGCAATCCGGTGGTGGCCGACCTGGCCAAGATGCCTCACCTGCTGGTGGCGGGCACCACGGGTTCGGGCAAGTCCGTCGGGATCAACGCCATGATCCTGTCGCTGCTGTACAAAGCCGACGCCTCGCACACCCGCCTGATCCTGATTGATCCGAAGATGCTCGAAATGAGCGTCTACGAAGGCATCCCGCATCTGCTCGCGCCGGTCGTCACCGATATGCGCCAGGCCTCCAACGCGCTGAACTGGTGCGTGGGGGAAATGGAAAAGCGCTATCGCCTGATGAGCAAGATGGGCGTGCGCAACCTGGCGGGCTACAACACCAAGATCCGCGACGCGATCAAGCGCGAAGAGCCGATCCCGAATCCGTTCTCGCTGACCCCCGACCAGCCCGAGCCCCTGACGCCGCTGCCCACCATCGTGGTGGTCATCGACGAACTGGCCGACCTGATGATGGTGGTGGGCAAGAAGATCGAAGAACTCATCGCCCGCCTGGCGCAGAAGGCGCGCGCGGCCGGCATCCACCTGATTCTTGCCACGCAGCGTCCCAGCGTGGACGTGATCACGGGCCTGATCAAGGCCAACATCCCCACGCGCATCGCGTTCCAGGTGTCGTCCAAGATCGACTCGCGCACCATTCTTGACCAGATGGGCGCGGAAACCCTGCTCGGCCAAGGCGACATGCTGTACATGCCGCCGGGCACCGGCCTGCCGGTGCGCGTGCACGGGGCCTTCTGCAGCGACGACGAAGTCCATCGCGTGGTCGAAAGCCTGAAGGCGCAGGGCGAGCCGAACTACGTCGAAGGCCTGCTGGAAGGCGGCCTGGACGGCGACGGCGCCGAGGGCGCCAGCAGCGTCACCGGCATTGGCGGCGACGCGGAATCGGATCCGATGTACGACCAGGCCTGCGAAGTGGTGCTCAAGCACCGCCGCGCTTCCATTTCGCTGGTGCAGCGCCACCTGCGCATTGGTTACAACCGTGCGGCCCGGTTACTCGAGCAGATGGAGCAATCGGGTATGGTGTCGGCGATGCAGTCCAATGGCAACCGCGAGATCCTCGTTCCCGCCACTGCCGCCGCACGAGAGGAAGCATGAAGAAGACGTATCAAAGCTTGGCCGCCGTTGCGGTCCTGTGCCTGTCGCCGGCGCTGGCTTTTGCCGCCAGCGCGCAAGAGCAGTTGCGCGCTTTCGTGGCGACGGTCACCTCCGCCACCGGCTCGTTCTCGCAGTACACCGTGAACGACCAGGGCCGCACCCAGCCCGCGCAGACCGGCGTCTTTTCGTTCCAGCGTCCGGGCAAGTTCAAGTGGGCGGTGCAAAAGCCGTACGAGCAACTGGTCATCTCCGACGGCCGCCAGGTGTTCCAGTTTGATCCGGACCTGGCCCAGGTGACCGAACGCAAGGTCGACGCCGCCATCGGCACGTCGCCCGCGGCGATCCTCTTTGGCTCGGGCTCGCTGGAACAGTCCTTCGACGTGTCCGCGTTGCCGGCGAAAGACGGCGTGGATTGGCTGCGCGCCAAGCCGCGCACTGCCGACGCGGGCTTCTCGCGCGTCGACATCGGCATGAAGAACAACCTGCCTGTGCGCGTGGAATTGCTGGATTCCTTCGGCCAGACCACCCGCGTGGACCTGTCGGGCATCCAGGCCAATCCGACGCTGCCCGCCAAGGAATTCCAGTTCACCGCGCCCAAGGGCGTGGATGTGGTGAAGATGTAGTCGCCTGCGGAAGCAGCCCCCTTTGGGGCGGCTAGCCCACGTTAGTGGGCGCGGCGTGGGGGCGCTTATACGCCACACAATCCACTTCGACCTTCGCGTCCACGACCAGACTCGACTGCACGCAGGCGCGCGCCGGTGGATTCGCCCCGAAGTATTCCTTGAACACCTTGTTGAACGACGCAAAATCGCGCGCGTCGTCCAGCCATACGCCGCAGCGCACCACGTGTTCGGGGCCGTAGCCGGCTTCCTTCAGGATGGCCAGCACCTGCTGGATGGCCTTATGGCTTTGCGCCACGATGCCGCCTTCGATCACCTCGCCGTTGTCCATCGGCACCTGGCCGGACACGTACAGCCAGCCGTCGGCCGCGACTGCGCGGGCGAAGGGCATGTGCGAGCCGCCCTGGCCGGTGCCGCCGGCGACGCCGTAGCGGGTGATGCCGTTGCTGTCGGGAGTGGGGGTAGCGCTCATGGGATGTTTCTCCTGGTTCGGAAGGTATTGAATGGGGCAGGCGGCCTACGCCTAGGCGTCCGGCGCCTGGGAATAGGACGCCCGCAGGTCGCCGCTGCGCGGCAGCCAGCGGCCGGCGCGCTCGCCGGTGGCCTGGCCGCTGCGGTAGGAAAGCACGCCGTTCACCCAGACGGCCTCGATGCCTGCCGCGGTCTGGACCGGATCGGCAAAGGTGGCGCGGTCGATGACGGTGTCCGGATTGAACAGCACCAGGTCCGCGTGGTAGCCCTCGCGCACCAGGCCGCGGCCGGCCAGGCCGTAGCGGGCGGCCGACAGCCCGGTCATCTTGTGTACGGCGCGGGCCAGCGGGAACAGGCCCACGTCCCGGCTGTAGTGGCCCAGCACGCGGGGAAAAGCGCCCCACAGCCGCGGATGCGGCATGGGATCGTTCGGCAGGCCGTCGGAACCCACCATGGTGAAGGGGTGCGACAGCACGCGGCGCACGTCGTCTTCATGCATGTTGTGGTACACCGCGCCGGCCGGCTGCAGGCGTTCTGCCGCCTCCAACAGGGTGACGCCCCAGTCGGCCGCGATGGCCGCCAGCTTGCGCCGCGCCTGTTCAGGGTGGGGCTCCGACCACGTGATGTCGATGTCGAACTCGTCCGTCACCTGCTTGAGGTCCAGCGTGGACGAGCTGGCGGAATAGGGATAGCAGTCGCAGCCCACATGCTGCAGGCGGCTCGCGCCTTCCAGCTTGAACAGCACTTCCCGGGTGCGGCCCCAGTTGCCGGCGCCGGCGCACTTCAGGTGCGACACCACGACAGGCACGCGCGCGTGCAGGGCGATGTCGAAAGCCTCCTGCATGGCCTCCAGGATGGCGGCGAATTCCGAACGCAGGTGCGTGGTGTACAGCGCGCCGAACTCGTCCAGCGCCTCGGCCAGCAGCTTGACCTCTGCCGTGTCGGCTTCGAAGGCCGAGGCATAGGCCAGGCCCGTGCTCAGCCCGATGGCGCCGTGCGCCAGCGCATCGCGCAGCTGGTCGCGCATCGCCAGCACTTCTTCGCGGGTGGCGGCCCTGTCCAGCCGGTCCATGTGGTTGTTGCGCAATGCCGTGTGGCCCACCAGCGCGGCCACATTTACGGCGGGCCGCGCGGCCTCGATGGCGCGCGTGTAGTCGGCGAAGGTGGGGTAGCTGAAGTCTTCCCGCTTGCCCAGCAGATTCATCGGGTCCGGCGGATCGCCGCGCAGCGACACGGGCGAGGCGCTGATGCCGCAGTTGCCCACCACGACCGTGGTGACGCCCTGCGACAGCTTGGGCAGCATGTCCGGCGTGCGGATGACGTTGGTGTCGTCGTGGGTATGGACGTCGATGAAGCCCGGCGCCAGCGCCAGATCCGTGCCGTCGATGATCTGGCGGGCGGTTGCGCAGGGCAGGTCGCCGATGGCGGCGATGCGGCCGTCGGCCAGCGCCACGCTGGCGCGGTATTCCGGGCCGCCGGCGCCGTCCAGAATGCGCACATTGCCTATGAGGGTGTCGTACATCTTGTGTTCCAGGTTCAATCGCCCAGCGGCAGGCGGTTCGGACCGCCGCGGTGCTCGTCCAGCGCCAGCTTGATGCGGCGCAGGCGCTCGCGGTTTTCCTCTTGGTTCAGCATGGCCAGTTCCGTCGACAGCAGGTCGATGGCCAGCATCATCGCGTAGCGCGATGCCGAGGGCTTGTAGATGAAGTCGGTCTCGTGGGTGCGAATGGGCAGCACCACGTCGGCCAGTCCGGCCAGTTCGGACGATGCGTCGGTGATGGCGACGAGGCGCGCGTTGTATTGCTTCACGATGCGCGCGGCGCCGACGATCTCGGGCGTGAGGCCGGAGGCCGACAGGACCAGCACGGCGTCGCGCTCGTCCAGGGTGGCAGCGACCATGCGCAGCAGTACGGCGTCGCTGTACACGGCGATGGGATAGCCCAGGCGCACCAGGCGCGACTGGACTTCCTGCGCCAGCACGGCCGACGCGCCGCCCATGCCGAACACGTAAATCATGCGCGCGCCGTCGACGATGGACGCCGCCGCCTCGAACAGCTGCTCGGTGAACGTGGGCAGGTGCGCGCGCAGCGTGCTTTCGATGTCGGCGTAGATGCGCGCGTAGAACGTGCTTTCCTCGGCCGGCGCGCTGGGATCCAGAAATCGGCTGCCCACTGTGCTGGCCTGCGCCAGCTTCATTTTCAGGTCGCGCGTATCGTCGCAGCCCACTGTGCGCGCAAAGCGCGAGATGGTGGCGATACTGACGCCGGCCTTGGCGGCAAGCTGGTCCACCGTGGCGCTGGCGCTCCAGATGATGTCGTCCAGGATGGCGTCGGCCACCTTGCGTTCGGTCACGCTCAATGCGTCCCGCCGACTGCGTATCTGGAAGACGATGTCGCGGATGATGTTCATGTGTGGTTCCTGGATCAATTCGGGCGGGGCGCCGGCGCTAGGCCCCAAGCGCGGGATCGTCGAGGCGTATGCAGGACACGTAGTGGCCAGCGCTAACGCCCACAGCCGGCGGCACGGCCGCCGCACAGGCGTCGATGGCGTGCGGGCAGCGAGTGCGGAACACGCAGCCGGAAGGCGGGTTGACCGGGCTGGGGATGTCGCCCTTGAGCAGAATACGCGATCGCGGGGCGCGCGGGTCCGGGACGGGCGCGGCGGACAGCAGCGCGCGGGTATAGGGATGGCGGGGGCGGGCATAGACCTCGCTGGTCGGCCCGCGCTCCATGACGCGGCCCAGGTACATCACCACCACGTCGTCGCACAGGTAGTCCACCACCGCCAGGTCGTGGGCCACGAACAGCATGGTCAGCCCCAGGTCGCGCTGCAGATCCTGCAGCAGGTTCAGCACCTGCGCTTGCACCGACACGTCCAGCGCGGACACCGGCTCATCGGCCACAATGAAATCCGGTTCCACCGCCAGCGCCCGCGCGATGCCGATGCGCTGGCGCTGGCCGCCCGAGAATTCGTGCGGATAACGGCGGCTGTGGTCCGCGTTCAGACCCACGCGCTCCAGGAGTTCGCCGATGCGGGCGGAACGGCGGTCCTGCGCCAGCTTGTGCGTGTTCAGCGCCTCGCCCAGGATCTCGGCTACCGTCATGCGCGGATTGAGACTGGCGTAGGGATCCTGGAACACGATCTGCATGCGGCGGCGCCACGGCAGCATCTGCTTTTCGTTCAGCGTGGTGATGTCCTGCCCGTCGAACACGATGCGCCCGGCGGTGGGTGCGAACAGGCGCAGCAGGGCGCGGCCGGTGGTGGTTTTTCCGGAGCCGGATTCGCCCACCAGGCCCACGATGGTGTTGCGGGGCACGTCGAAACTCACGCCGTCCACGGCTCGCACGACGGGCGCATTGCGCGCCTGGGAGGTCGGGAAGTGGACCTTCAGGTCCTCGATCCGCACCAGTGGCGCATCGGCGCGGGCAGTCGGATTGCTGGTCATATCGGGTTCACCTTGATGCAGCGCGCGCGGTGTGCGGCCTGCACGGTCACGAGTTCGGGCACGCCGGCGCGGCAGTCGTCCGCGGCCAGCGGGCAGCGGGGCGCGAAGGTGCAGCCGGCCGGCAGCGACAATACGCTAGGCACATTGCCGGGAATGGCGCGCAGACGTTCACCGGAAGCCAGCAGCGCGGCCGTGGGCAGACAGGACAGCAGTCCCCGGGTATACGGATGCGTGGGCTTTTCGAACAGGCCGTAGACCCCGGCATCCTCCACCACGCGGCCGGCGTACATGACGGCCACGCGGTGCGCGATCTCGGCCACCACACCCAGGTTGTGCGTGATGAACAGGATGCTCATGTTCATCTCGGCCTGCAGGCGGCGCAGCAGGTCCAGGATCTGCGCCTGCACGGTCACGTCCAGCGCCGTGGTGGGCTCGTCGGCGATCAGCACGGCCGGGTTGCAGGCCAGGGCCAGCGCGATCATCACGCGCTGGCGCATGCCGCCCGACATCTGGTGCGGGTATTCGTTGACGCGGCGGTCGGCCGCGGGGATTTCCACGCGCTCCAGCATCTCGCGGGCGCGCTTGAGCGCCGCCGCGTACGAGCCGCCCTCGTGCTGCAGCACGGCCTCGGCGATCTGGTCGCCCACCGTGTACAGCGGGTTCAGGCTGGTCATGGGCTCCTGGAAGATCATGGCGATCTCGGCGCCGCGGATCTTCTGCAGCGTGGCGGGCGTGGCGCGCGCCAGGTCGTGCTGCGCGCCCTGGCGATCGCGGAACAGGATCCTGCCGGCCTCGATGCGGCCCGCCGGCTTGGGCAGGAGGCCCATGATGGACAGGCTGGTCACGGATTTGCCGGAACCGGACTCGCCGACGATGGCCAGCGTTTCGCCGCGGGCCAGATCGAAGGTCACGCCGTCCACGGACTTGGCGATGCCGTCGCGGCTGTGGAACCAGGTTTTCAGTCCTTCCACGGACAGCACGATGTCTCGGGTGCTTGCCGTCATGATTACAGCTCCTTGCGCAGGCGCGGATCGAGGACGTCGCGCAGGCCGTCGCCCACCAGTTGCAGCGACAGCACGGACAGCACGATGGCGATGCCGGGGAAAATCATGATCCAGTCCGCCGAGCCCATGTACTGCTGGCCGGCGTTGATCATGGTGCCCCAGGTCGGGATGTCGGGCGACACGCCCACGCCCAGGAACGACAGGCCGGCCTCGGCCAGGATTGCATAGGCGAAGATGAAGGTGCCCTGGACCAGGATGGGCGACACCAGGTTGCGCAGCACGTGCACGGTGACGATGCGCCAGGTGGGCACGCCCAGGGCGCGGGCGGCCTCCACGAAGGGCAGCTCGCGGATCACCAGGGTGGATGCCCGCACGATGCGCGCCAGGCGGGGCGTATAGACGATGCCCAACGCGATCACGACGTTGACCAGCGACGGTCCCAGCGCCGCCACCAGCGAAATGGCCAGCAGGATGTCGGGAAACGCCATCATCGCGTCGATCAGGCGCGACACGAACTTGTCGGCCGTGCGGAAGAAGCCGGCGATGAGGCCCAGCGCGATGCCCAGCACGCTGGACACGATGACGACGGAAAAGCCCACCATCAGCGACAGCCGGCCGCCGTAGATGACGCGGCTGAAAACGTCGCGCCCGAAATCGTCGGTGCCGAACCAGTGTGCGGCGCCGGGCGCTTTCAGCCGGTTCATGATGGACAGCTTGAAGGGATCGTGCGGGCTGATCCACGGCGCCAGCAGCGCGGCGGCGGCCAGCACGATGATCACGATCAGGCTGATTAGCACCGTCTTGCGCGACACCAGCAGGCGCAGCACCTGCCAGCGGTCGGCGCCGGCGGCGGTATGAGCGGTAGTTGCGATGGCCATTCTAGTAACGAACCCGTGGGTCGACGACCAGGTACAAGAGGTCGATGAACAGATTGATCAGGACGTAGATGGCCGCGATGATCAGCAGCGCGCCCTGGATGACGGGGTAGTCGCGGCGCAGCACCGCCGACACCACCAGGCTGCCCACGCCGGGCAGTCCGAATACGGTTTCGGTCACGACCGCGCCGCTGATGAGCAGCGCGGTGGTCAGGCCCAGCACCGTCAGGATGGGGATCAGCGCGTTGCGCACCGCGTGCTTCAGGATGACCTTGCGTTCGGGCAGTCCCTTGGCGCGCGCCGTGCGCACGTAGTCGTCGCGCAGCACGTCCAGCATGCTGGCGCGGATGAAGCGGGTGATCAGCGCCGAGTTCACCAGGCCCAGCACTACTGCGGGCAGGATCAGGTGCGACAGGCGGGTGGCCATTGAAGCGTCCGGCCCGCCGTAGCCGGCCACCGGCAGCCAGCCCAGCTTGACGGAGAAGACCTGCATCAGCAGCAGTCCCAGCCAGAAGCTGGGCACGCTGGACGTGAACATGGAGAACGACAGCACCGACTGGTCCAGCGTGGTGCCGCGCTTGACCGCAGACAGGATCCCGACCGGCAGCGCGATGGCGCTGGCGATCAGCAGCGACATCAGCGTCAGCAGGATCGTGGGTTCGGCCCGGTCGGCCAGCGCCGACAGCACCGGCTTGTTCATGAAGATGGACTGGCCCAGGTCGCCTTGCACAAGTTTGCCCAGCCATGACACGTACTGCACGGCCACGGGCTGGTCCAGTCCCAGCTGCGCGCGCAGCGCGGCGATGTCCTGCTGGCTGGCCTGCGGGCCCAGCATCACGGCGGCCGGATCGCCGGGCGTGACGCGGATGATCACGAACACGATGGTCGCGACGATGAACATCACGGCCACCAGCCCGACCAGCCGGTTCAAGAGATAACGCAACACGGTGGAATCCTAGTGGTCAGCGCGCGGTGGCGCGCAAGTGTCTACACCAGCGGGCGGCGGCGGCCGCCCGCTGCGCCGGCGTTTACTTGGGCGCCTTCCAGGCGTTCCAGAAGTACGGCCACGGCACGGCCCGCGTGCCTTGCAGCGACGGCGAGCGCGCGGCCTGCGCGTTGAAATCGCCGATCTTGATGAACGGCACTTCGTCGTACACCGCCTGCTGCACGTCCGCCCAGCGCTTGACGCGCTCTTCCTGCGTGCCGGCCTGGTTAAAGGCGTCCAGCACCTGGTTGCGGCGCGGCGTGTCCCACCAGCCCGGCGCGTCCTTGGAAGGGAAGTCGATCAGGGCCGGTTCGGGCAGGAACGGGCTATGCGTGATGAAAATGTCCCACACGGCGGGATCCTGCCGGCGCTGCGTCAGCGTGGCCCAGTCCACCACCTGCATGTCCACCGTGAAACCGGCGGCCTTCAGGTATTCGGCGGCCACCAGGGCCATCTTGTAGTGGAACTCGTATTGCTGGCTGGTCAGGATGCGGATCTTGCGGTCCTGCACGTTGGCGCCGTCCACCAGCTTCTTGGCGGCCGCGGCGTCGGCCTTGTTGTAGACCTTGCCGCCCAGCGATGTTGCCCACGGGTAGCCTTCCGGATACAGGTCGCCGTTGAGCTTGTAGAAGTTCTTGTCGCCGAAGGCGGCGAACAGCATGTCTTCCTCGTTCAGGGCCAGCTGCACCGCCTGGCGAACGGCCTGGTTCGACATGATGCCCTGCTTGGTGTTGAGCACCAGGCGGGGCCAGCCGAAGGGCTTGAGCATCACGGGATCGGAGCGGCCGTTCTTCAGCTTGGGCAGCGATTCCACGGGCAGCGAATCCACGTAGTCGAACTGGCCGGCCACCGCGCTTTCGACACGGGTGTTCGCGTTGCTCACGGGCACGAAGCGGATTTCGTCCAGGTATTGCTTGCGCGCGCCGCCGTAGCCGTCAGGTTCGCCTTCGCGCTGCTTGTAGCCGTCGAAGCGGACCAGCTGCACGTACTGGTCGGGCACGCGGGCCTTCAGCTGATAGGGGCCGGTGCCGACGAATTCGGTCAGGGCCGGCGCGATCTTGCCCTTGGGCATGACGACCGCGGCGCTGTTGTTCATCGCCAGCAGGGCGGTCAGCGGCGCATAGGGCTGCTTCAGGGTGATGCGGATCGTGTTCGCGTCCGGGGCTTCCAGGTTCGCGATGATCTTGGCGGCCATCTTGCCGCGCGTGGCGGTCTCGGTCCAGCGCTTCAGGGACGCCAGCACGTCGGACGAATCCATCTTGGAGCCGTCATGGAACGTGATGCCCTGGCGCAGCGGGATCGTGTAGACCAGCCCGTCGGCCGACACCTCCGGCATCTTGTCGGCCAGCAGAGGCGTCAAGTTCCACTTGGCGTCGAACGTGTAGAGCGTCTCGAAGAAATGCTGGGTCAGGATGCCCACCAGGTCCGCGGTGCTGGTCATCGGGTCGAGCGTCGGCGGCTCGCCGATGGTGGCGACAGAGATCGTGCCTCCCTTGACCGGCGTGGCACAGAGGGCGGGGGACGACAATGCGGTCAAGCCAATTGCGCCGGCCGCGAGCAGGCTCTTCAGCCCACCGCCTCGCCGGGAGGTACGGAAGTTCATGATTCTCTCTCCAGAGGGTCAGAAACAGGTTGTCGCTTGGTATGGGTCGCGCGCCGGGTTTCCTGGTGCTGCGGGCCCCCTTCGGGCCTGGCGCGGTGCCGCGGGCAGGGGGCTAGAAAAACGTTTCGGCAACGCCGGCGACGCGGTACTGCTCGTCGACCAGCAGGACCTGGCGCCATTTGTCGAACGTCAGGCAGGGATGGGAGATATCGAAGGCGATCATGTCGCCGACCTGGATGTCGTCGCCGTCGCTGATTTGCATGAAGGCGTGCTGGTCCATCATGGCCGTCAGCTTCCAGTGCGCCGGCGCGGCGCCGGGCGCGTCCTGCCCGGGCCGGTACAGCAGGGCGGGGGCGGGCAGGCCGGCGTCGAAGGCGGCGTCGCGCTTGCCCAGCGCGATGATGGCGCGGCCGGGTTCGGGCAGCGACTGCACGTAGGCCCACACCTGCAGGGCGGGCTGCAGGCCGGGTTCCATCTTGCGGGCGACCGGATTGTGCGCGTTGATGCGCTCGGCCGCTGTGCGGTAGATGCCGACATCGTGCGACAGATAGCAGCCCGGGCGCAGCACCACTTCCAGCGGCGCGCCAATGTCCAGCTGCGAGAATTCCTCGGCGACGACGTCGAACCACGCGGAGCCGGCGCCGGAGATGACGGCCGGGCCGCTCTTGCGCAGCCGGCCGGCGGCGGCAAGCCCGCGCAGCGCAGCCGTGGCGCGGCGCAGGAATGTGCGGATGGCGCTTTCCTCTTGCAGCACGCCTTCGTAGACCTCGATGCCGGCCAGCGCCAGACCGGGCCAGCGGCCGATTTCCTCAGCCACGGCCTGCAGTTGCGCGTCGTCGCGCACGCCGGTGCGTCCCCCCGTGGGACCCAATTCGATCAGCACCGGCAACACCAGGCCTTGTTCGCCGAAGTACTTGCCGAGCTGGGCGGCATTGGCCGCCGAATCGACGATGCAGAAAAAGGTGAAGGCGGGATCCCGCAGCAGGCGGGCAATGATGGCCATGTTGGCGCGGCCCACCAGCTGGTTGGCCATGAGCACCCGGCGCACGCCGTGCTGGTACGCGGCCAGCACCTGCGGCGCGGTGGCCAGCGTGATGCCCCAGGCGCCGTTGTCGATCTGGCGCTTGAACAGCGCGGGGCTCATCGTGGTCTTGCCGTGCGGGGCCAGCTTGACGTGGTAGGCCTCCATGAACTGCTGCATCCACTGCAGGTTGTGGCGCATGCGGGCCTCGTACAGCACGGCTACGGGCAGGCTCACGTCCTCGTTCAGCAGATTCCAGTTCAGCGCGGCCACGTCGCCGGTCGTACAGGATTCGGGGAAGGCGCCCAGGCCTTTGCCGTTGACGTCCAGGGGGGCTGCGGGGAAGGATGCGTTCGTCATGGCGAGGGCCCGGTTTGGAAAAGATTTACGTCAAATCTGATTTTTTTCATTATCGTGAAAGAAATTTACAACGGGCAGCTAGGAGTTTCCCGTAGTCGGCGCGCGGCCGACAATGGGAAAATAGTTCCACGTCTGGCGTGCCGCCGCTGCGCGCCCTGGCGCCCCTACAGAGGAAAAGCCATGCTGAAAGTTGCCTTGGGCCAGTTCGCCGTCAGCCGCGTCTGGGAAGAAAATGCGCAGGTCTGCGTCGACCTGATGGAACGCGCCCGAGCGGGCGGGGCCGGCCTGCTGGTGCTGCCGGAAGGCATCCTCGCACGCGACATCACGGATCCGCAGATCGTGCTCAAGGCCGCGCAACCCCTGGACGGTCCCTTCATCACCCGCCTGCTTGAGGCCAGCCGCGGCTCGGACTTGGCCACCATGATGTGCGTCCACGTTCCGACGGGCGACGGCCGGGTCTGGAATACGCTGGTCACGCTGCAAGACGGCCGGATCCTGTCGCAGTACCGCAAGCTGCATCTCTACGACGCCTTCACCATGAAGGAATCCACCAACGTCACGCCGGGCACGGAAATCCCGCCGCTGCTCGACATCGCCGGACTGCGCGTGGGCCTGATGACCTGCTACGACGTGCGTTTTCCCGAACTGGCGCGTCGGCTGGCGCTGGACGGCGCCGACCTGCTGGTGCTGCCGGCCGCCTGGGTGCGCGGTCCGCTCAAGGAAATGCACTGGGAAGTCCTGGTCACGGCGCGTGCGCTCGAAAACACCTGCTACGTGGCCGCCACCGGCGAATGCGGTGAACGCAACATCGGCTGCAGCATGGTGGTCGATCCCTTGGGCGTGGTCACGGCGCGCGCCGGCGAGGCGCCCGCGCTGGTGTTTGCCGATATCGACCCTGAACGCCTGGCGCACGCCCGCAAGGTGCTCCCGGTGCTGGCGAACCGGCGCTTCTCGTCCCCCGAACTGGCGTAGGCTTGCGGCGGGCCGCTGTCCGCGGCCCCGCAGCGGCCGGGGCGGGAATTCATGGCGTGCGGCATGGTGTAATGCTGACTTGAATTCCTTGCTGTCTTCCTTCATCTGCTGCCAATGAGCAACGATCTCTTCGCGGCCGATCCCGCCCATCGGCCCTATGTTCCGCTGGCCGAACGCCTGCGCCCGCGCACCCTTGCGGACGTCGTCGGGCAGTCGCACCTGCTGGGACCGGACAAGCCGCTGCGCGTCGCCTTCGAATCGGGCCGCCCGCATTCCATGATTTTCTGGGGGCCGCCCGGCGTGGGCAAGACCACGCTGGCGCGCCTGATGGCGGACGGCTTCGACGCCCAGTTCATCGCCATCTCGGCCGTGCTGGGCGGCGTGAAGGACATCCGCGACGCGGTCACCGTGGCGCAGGTCGCGCAAGGCCAGGGGCGGCGCACCATCCTCTTCGTCGACGAAGTCCACCGGTTCAACAAGGCCCAGCAGGACGCCTTTCTTCCCTACGTGGAAAGCGGGCTCTTCACTTTCATCGGCGCCACCACCGAGAATCCGTCGTTCGAGGTCAATTCCGCGCTGCTGTCGCGGGCGCGCGTCTATGTGCTGCAATCGCTCACCGCCGAGGAATTGCAGCAGTTGGTCGACCGCGCGGTGCAGGCGCTCAATGAAGGCCTGCAAGAGGGCGAGACCATCCGCGTCGAGCCCGATGCGCGCGAGCAGCTGGCGGCCTGGGCCGACGGCGATGCGCGCCGCCTGATCAGCGCGGTGGAAGTCGTGGCCGAATCCGCGCAGGCGGCCGGGCGCGACACGGTGGACGCCGCCTGGCTGGAAATTTCGCTGTCGCAGAACCTGCGGCGCTTCGACAAGGGCGGCGATGCTTTTTACGATCAGATCAGCGCCCTGCACAAATCGGTGCGCGGTTCCAATCCCGATGCCGCGCTGTACTGGTTCTGCCGCATGATCGACGGCGGCGCGGATCCCAAGTACCTGGCGCGCCGGCTGGTGCGGATGGCGGTGGAAGACATCGGCCTGGCCGATCCGCGCGCCACCGACCTGGCCGTCAACGGCGCCGACATCTACGAACGCCTGGGTTCGCCCGAAGGCGAACTGGCGCTGGCGCAGGCGGTGGTCTACATGGCCTGCGCGGCCAAGTCCAATGCCGTCTACAACGCGTACAACCAGGCGCGCAAGTTTGCCGCCGAACACGGCAGCGCGCCGGTGCCCATACACTTGCGCAACGCGCCCACGAAATTGATGAAACAGCTGGGCCACGGCAAGGCCTATCGCTACGCGCACGACGAGCCCCATGGCTACGCCGCGGGCGAGCAATATTTCCCCGATGGACTCAAGCCTTCCTTCTATCGGCCGACCGATCGCGGCCTGGAGGCTAAAATCCAGCAAAAGCTGGCATTCCTGCGCGAGCTGGACGCCCAGGAACGCGCCAAAAACCGGTAACGGGATACCCCGTCGCCTTTCGCAACCTCACCGACCTCACCATGCTAGACCCGATACTGCTGCGCAAAGACCTGCAAACCGTCGTAGACCGCCTCAAGACCCGTGGCGTCGACTTCGACACGGAACGGTTCAACGACCTGGAGTCTCGTCGCAAGGCCGTCCAGACCGAAACCGAGTCCCTGCAAGCCCGCCGCAACGCGCTGGCCAAGCAAATCGGCCAGCTCAAGGCCAAAGGCGAGGACGCCAGCGCCGTCATGGCGGAATCCCAGGCCGTGCCGGAACGCCTGAAGCAGCTGGAAGAAGAGCTGGCCGCGCTGCAGCAGCCGCTCAACGACCTGCTCATGTCGGTGCCGAACCTGCCGCACGCCAGCGTGCCCGTGGGCGAATCCGCCGACGACAACGTCGAGGTCCGCCGCTGGCTGCCCGGCGCCGCCGGCGCCGACGGCAATCCTCCCGCCCTGGCTTTCGAAGCGCGCGACCACGTCGCCCTTGGCGAACCGCTGGGCCTGGATTTCGACATGGCCGCCAAACTGTCGGGCGCGCGCTTTTCGTTCATGCGCGGCCCCATTGCGCGACTGCACCGCGCGCTGGCGCAGTTCATGCTTGACCTGCAGACCGGCACGCACGGCTACACCGAGTGCTACACGCCGTACATCGTCAACGCGTCTACCCTCTTCGGCACGGGCCAGTTGCCCAAGTTCAAGGACGACATGTTCGCGGTGTCCAAGGGCGGCGGCGACGACGATCCCAAGGTGGATGATCAGGGCAAGCCTTACGTGCGTGAAGATCAATACCTGATCTCCACGTCCGAAATCACGCTGACCAGCGTGGCCAGCGGCGCGATCCAGGCCGCCGCCGACCTGCCGCTCAAGCTCACCGCCCACACCCCGTGCTTCCGTTCCGAAGCCGGCAGCGGCGGCCGCGACACGCGCGGCATGATCCGCCAGCACCAGTTCGACAAGGTCGAAATGGTGCAGATCACGCAGCCGGACCAGTCGTACGATGCGCTCGAAGAAATGGTGGGCCACGCGGAACGCGTGCTGCAACTGCTGAACCTGCCGTATCGCGTGGTGCTGCTGTGCACGGGCGACATGGGCTTCGGCTCCGCCAAGACCTATGACCTGGAAGTGTGGCTGCCGGCCCAGAACACGTGGCGCGAGATTTCGTCGGTGTCCAACTGCGAAACCTTCCAGGCGCGCCGCATGCAGGCGCGCTTCCGCAACGCGCAGGGCAAGCCGGAATTCGTGCACACGCTGAATGGTTCCGGGCTGGCCGTGGGCCGCGCCCTGGTGGCCGTGCTGGAAAACCACCAGCAGGCGGACGGCAGCGTGCTGATTCCCGAGGCGCTGCAGGCCTACATGGGCGGCCTGACGGTCTTGAAGCCCTGACCGTATACCTGTCCATCGGCCATTTGGCCGATAAAAAGGCGGAGCCTGCGGGCTCCGTTTTTTTTTATTATTGCGACATATTCCTGTCGCTTTGGAACGCTATTCTGCTCGCGTGAGTGCCTGGATTTGATGTGAGCAATTGTGTATTCCGATAAAAGGGCCGGATAGTTACGGCACAATACACCAGCGTTCTACACGCTTCATTCACTTATATAACAAGGAGTTGTCCATGACTTCAAGAATGATTGGAGATTTTCGTGTGAGATGCTCTGTGGCTCAGGAAGACGAACAGGGCTACCGCGTGCAGATATGGACCCGCCGCGTAGGCGGAACCGCACCGGAAAAATGCTGGACCGTGCCGGGACAGGCGCCGTTCGCAAACTTGCACGAAGCAGAACAGGAAAGCCAACAGTTGTTCCAAGGTATCAATGGTGTACGTTTCAACGGTGAACCGGAGTTTGCACATGCGTCCGCATAATGGCTGGTGGCGAGCGTCGAGTGCGCCTCGCCGATGGATTGATCTTGTTCAGGAATCGCCGCGCTGGGCCGACAACAAGGCCAAGCAGACGGCGCAGCAGCCGGCCGTCATGGCTGCTAAACCCGTCCAGGCTCCCGCAGCCTGACAGGTAACCCGCAGGGCACCGGACATTGCCCAGGCGGACAAAAAAGGCCACTCGACAGAGTGGCCTTTATTTTGCGCCGACGCTGCGCGATCAGTCGCGGTCGCGACCGTGCCCGCGTCCGCGGTAATAGCCGTGGCCATGGCCGCGGCCGTGATAATGGCCGCGATCATAATAGCGGCCGCCGCGGTAATAGACCGGCGCCGGGTAAACCACCGGCGGGGCGACGTATACCGGAGCCGGACGGTAATAGACGGGGGGCGGTGGCGGCACGTAGACCGGCTGCGGCGCGACGTACACCGGAGCGGGATACACGATCCCCGGCAAACCGATGGAAATTCCGACGTCCACGCGAGCCAGGGCGACGCTGGAGATCAGCAAACCCGCGGCACCTGCACCTGCGATAAGCCATTTTTTCATGTTGCACCTGCCTGCCGCATGACGCAGCAAAGTTGAATATCCGTTGACGCTATTTTCGGTGCTTTGCGCCAGGTATTCGTAAGCGACAGGGGCTCAATAGCGACAATCCGCAACCGTCCCCTCGACAAAACGCACAGGCGTGCTGCACCGCGGCAGCCGGCGTGCGCTCTGGTAAACCCTTTATTGAAGTCGATTGAAATAGGTTGGAATGGGTTGAAGTTCGCGTCCGGCGTTACAGGCAGTCACCATGTGCGCGCGAAGAGTCGTAACGGTGTTGCGCCGGCGCGCCAGGCAGCCTATAGGCCGGCGTCGTCGCAGGGCGAAAAGTGGCGGTATTCCATCACCCAGACCCAGGGGTTGGCGGCCCAGGCGTGGGCGCCATAGCGTTCGCACCACATCAGCGCGAACGCGGTTTGCAGGGGCACGCCGGGCAGCAGCGCCGAGCTTTGGTACAAGGCGTGGGTGCCTTCCGCGCGGGCGTCGGCTTCAGTCAGGTTTTGCAGCCGCTGAATACGGACGCCGACCATGATGGCGCTGGCAAAGGGGGCGCCGGCCTCATCGGCCAGAACGATGGTCTCGCCCGATTTACCGAAGGGGCACCTGACCCAGCTGGAAGTCTTGCGCAATTCAGAGGGATTATCGGGCGAGGGGCCCATGGCCACCCACCTGCCCGAATCCGCGGCGTCCGCATACCAGGCCGTCGTGAATTTGGACGGCTGCGGCTTGAGGATGCGCCGGCTTTGCACTTTGGCTCCATCAAGAATGGCTTGTTTGAGCGGTTCGCTGAACTGAAGTGACTGCCGTTTCATGTGCTCGCTGTTTCCCTCGCGATCAGCGCTTGCGCGCCATTGCTGTTGCGGCCGGGTCGGCACGTGCCATTTGTATGCTTTATTCAAGCTCCTGCAAGGGAGTATGACGTGTCACGCTTCGCCTGTCAGGCGCAGCCTGAATATGTGTTGTCTTTTTGAAAACGCTGCAGGGTTATTTGTATACTCGACTCATGACTACAAACCTGCACGATCTCAAGCCCGGTTACTACTGGTACACCATGGCCAATGACCCGCTGGCCGTCATCCATATTCATGAGGACGGCGGCGCTACGCTCATGGGCACGGACTATCGCATTGGCGCCGAAGGCGTGGCCGACATGGTCCGCCAGGGCGAACGCTTCTTCTGGATCGAACCGCCGCAAGCCTGACATGGCGGATCTGCTCCTGAAGAACGTCCACGCGCCTAACGGCGATGGCGTGGACGTGCTGATTCGCGACGGCCGCATCCAACAGATCGGGTCCGGACTTGCCGCCGATCCCGCCGTTGCGGTGGAAGAGGGCGGTGGCGCCCTGCTGCTGCCCGGCCTGATCGAAGGCCATACCCACCTGGACAAGACGACCTGGGGCTCGCCCTGGTACGTGAACGAAGTGGGGCCCGCGCTCACCGATCGCATCGACAATGAACGCGCCTGGCGCGCCCGCAGCGGGCACGACGCCGCAAGTCATTCCCGCGACCTGGCCCTGGCTTTTCTGAGGGCGGGCGCCACGCGCATCCGGACGCACGTCGATATCGACACCGACGCCGGCCTGCGCCACCTGGACGGCGTGCATGCCACGCGGCATGCGCTGGCCGGCCGTGTGGAAATCCAGACCGTGGCCTTTCCGCAATCCGGGCTGCTGGCGCGCGCCGGCACGGCCGATCTGCTGGATCAGGCCCTGGCTCAAGGGGCTGACGTGCTAGGCGGGCTGGACCCGTCCGCCATCGACCGCGATCCCGTGAAGTCCCTGGACATCCTGTTTGGCCTGGCCGACAAGCATGGCAAGCCGGTGGACATCCACCTGCACGAACCCGGCGAGCTGGGCGCCTTCACGCTGGATCTGATCCTGGACCGTGTCCAGGCCCTGGGTATGACGGGCAAGGCCGTTATCAGCCATGCCTTCTGCCTGGGCGCCCTGGAAGTCCGGCGCCTGGACGGCCTGCTCAAGCGCCTGGCCGTGCTCGACGTGGCCCTGCTGACCACGGCGCCGGCATCGCGGCCCGTGCCTTCCTTGCGCGCCTGCCGCGAGGCTGGCGTGACGCTCTTTGGCGGCAACGACGGCGTGCGCGATACCTGGACCCCCTATGGCAGCCCCGACATGCTGGCGCGCGCCATGCAGATCGGCTTGCGCAACGACCTGCGCCGCGACGACGAGATCGCGTGGGCGCTGGAATGCGTGACTGGCGCGGCGGCCGGCGCTTGCGGGTTTGCGGACTACGGCCTGGCTTCGGGCGCACGCGCCGATCTGGTGCTGGCCGACGCCAGCTGTGTGGCGCAGGCCGTGGCGCAACCGGCGCCGCGCCGGCTGGTGATTTCCAACGGGGTGATCGTGGCCCGCAATGGCGAGGACGCCGCCGCCTAAGGGCCGGGCGGCCCGCCCTTTCAGCCCAGGCCGAGCTGCGACTCGGTCATTTCCGCGAACGCCTGCATCAACGCGGAGCGTACGCCGGCCCGCAGCCAGATCGCGCCGACCGTGCGCACCGGGCAGGGCGCGGGCAGCGGCCAGCGCGTGACGCGCGCCGACGGCGCTCCCGTGGTCGCCCAATCGGGCAGCAGCGCCACGCCCAGTCCTTCTGACACCAGCTTTGCGATGGAATCAATGCCATCGAGTTCAAACCTGACCTGCGGCCGCAGATTGCGCGCGCGCAGGTAGTCGTCCGCCATTTTGCCGCCCACCACGCTGCGGTCATAGCAGATGTAGGGTTCGCGCGCGATGACGGCCAGCGGATCGTCGACCTTCATGCCGGCCGGCGTGACGAGCACCAGGGGCTCGCGCCGCAAGTCGCGCCAGGCGCAGGTCTTGGGAATCGGAAAAAGCGGATGCACCAGCAACGCGCCGTCGAGTTCGCCGGACAGCACCTTGCCGTAGAGCAGGGTGGTGGGCGCCGGTTCGATATAGATCTCGATGCGCGGATGACGCGCCACCCAGGTGCGCAGCACTGGCGGCATGATGCCGGTCAGCGCGGTGGGCGTGGCGCCCAGCCGCAGGGGACCGGCGGGCAACTCCGTGTCGGAGGCGGCCGAACGCAGGTCGCGCACGTCCCGCAGGATGGCGCGCGCGCGTTCAAGGATGCGCACGCCTGCCGGCGTGGGCTTGACCGTACGGCCCGATCGGGCGATGAGTGCGCTGCCCACGTCCGACTCCAGTGCGCGCAGCCGCTGCTGCACGGTGGCGGGCGTCAGGCCCTGGTGCCTGGCGGCCTGGGCGATGGAACCCAGCTCAACGACATGCACGTACGTCTGCAGAAAGCGCGAATCCACGGCGGCTTGTCTCTTTAGAAGTTGTTTTTTCCATATTCTAAAGATGCATGAAGATAATTGTTGTTTTCTTTGGCGGCGGGAAGAATACGTTCACGGCAGCGAGACCGCGCGAGGCGCGCCGATCGGGCCAATCGAAACCATTCAGCCATCAAGGAGCCACCCGTGCCCATTATTGAATCCATAGACGTATGCGCCGCGGCGGTGCCTCTGGACAAAGTCACCTCGTTCTCCAACCGCACCGTGTCCACCCGCCACTACGGGCTGGTGAAGGTGCGTTCCACGGACGGCGTGGAAGGCATCGGCTTCTGCTATGTCGGCAGCGCCGGCGGCGCCATCTTCGAGGCGGCGGTCCAAAGCCTGCTGGCTCCGGTGTTGCTGGGCAAGGATTCTCACGCCGTGGAGGGGCTGTGGCAGGCCATGTACCAGGAAGCGCTGCTGCAGGGCCGCCAGGGCACGGTGATGCGGGCGCTGAGCGCGCTGGACATCGCGCTATGGGACCTGAACGCCAAGACGGCGAACCTGCCTTTGCACAAGTTCCTCGGCGCCGTCGAACTTGAAACCGTGCCGGCCTACGCCAGCGGCGGCTATTACCTGGACGGCAAGACGCCGCAGCACCTGGGCGAGGAAATGGCCAGCTATGTGGACAAGGGATTCCGCGCCGTCAAGATGAAGACCGGCCGCCTGTCGCCGCGCGAGGAAGAGGCGCGCCTGAAGGCCGCGCGCGAGGCCGTGGGCCCGGACGTGGAACTGATGATGGACTGCAACAACGCCTGGCAGGACGTCACCCAGGCCATGCAGTACATCCGCCGCTTTGAACAGTACGAGCCGTACTTCATCGAAGAACCCTTCGGTCCCGACGATATCGAGAGCCACGCCAAACTGGCGCGCCTGACGCATCTGCCTATCGCCACCGCGGAAATCGGCTATGGGCGCTGGTACCACAAGGAACTGCTGGACAAGGGCGCCGCCGGGATCCTGCAGACGGACGCCGCAGTGTGCGGCGGCATCACGGAATGGAAGCGCATCGCCGCTACCGCGGCCAGCTATGGCGTGGTGGTCTGCCCGCACTGGTTCCATGACGTGCATGCGCCCCTGGTTGCCGCCACGCCGAACGCGCGCTACGTCGAGTTCTTCTGGGACGACCAGGTCCTGAACTTCCGCAAGCTGGTCGACCGCCAGTTGACCCACAAGCAGGGGCGCGTGGTCCTGCACCAGGAGCCGGGGCTGGGCTTCGGTTTCGACGAACGCATGGTCGAGCGGTTCGGCAAGTGGACCCGCATCGGCCGCTGATGGCCGAAGCGGCGCCTTCGGGCAGGCGCAGTAAAGGAGTGCAGCATCCAGGCCGCGCAGACGGCCGGATGCGACAGCAACAGCCAGTAGCCACATAACCAGTTGCCGGCCTTGGGACCGGCGCGCGAGGAGACAACAATGCAACGTAGGCAATTCATGACCAGCGCGGCAGCGCTGGGGGCGGCGCTGGTCCTGCCGGCGGCGGCGCGGGCGCAGGACATGCCTTCCGGGCCGGTGAAGATCGTGGTGGGCTTTCCCGCCGGCGGCGGCACCGACGTGCTGGCGCGGCTGCTGGGCCAGAAGCTGGGCGTGATGTGGAATATCCCGGTCATCGTCGAGAACCGCGCGGGCGCGGCGGGCGTCATCGCCGCGGAGCAGGTCGCGCGCCAACCCAACGACGGCAACACCCTGTTGATGGCGCACGTGAACAGCCACGGCATTGCGCCGGGCCTGCAGCCCAAGCTGGCGTACTCGGTCGAGCGGGACTTCACGCCCATCGCTTTGGTGGGCAAGACGCCGACCATCCTGATCGGCGGCGCCAATCAGCCCGCAAAGACCTTGCCCGAACTGGTCCAGTTGTGCCGCGCGCAGCCCGGCAAGATCGTGTTTGGTTCCGCGGGCAGCGGATCGGCCCAGCACCTGGCGCTGGAAATCTTCAAGGCCCGCGCCGGGATCGACGTGCTGCACGTGCCATACAAGGGGTCCGCGCCCCTGATGAATGATCTGTTGGGCGGCCACGTGCAGTACTGCTTCGAAGGCATGACGACCGCCACCCCGCTGCTGCAGTCCGGCAAGGTCATCGCCCTGGCGCAGACGCTGCAGAAGCGGTCCGGGAGCCAGCCGAACGTGCCGACCGTCGCCGAGCAGGGCTATCCGGGGTTCGAGGCCAGCATCTGGTTCGGCATGGTGGGCCCGGGCAAAATGCCGGACGCCATGGTCCAGCGCATGAACCGCGACATCGACCAGGTCCTGGCGATGGCGGACGTGCAGGAAAAGCTGGCGCAGGTGGGCGCGGAAGACGGCGGCGGCGGCGTGCAACGCTTTGCCGACTTCATGAAGAGCGAACAACAGAAGTACGCCAAGACCATCCGGGACGCCAGGATCGTGGCTGAAGGCTGAGGCCCGCGCGGTGGGCGCGCGCCGCTAACGCGCGCCCGCTAACGCGCGCCCGCTAACGCGCGCCCGCTAACGCGCGTCCGGATCCACCCATCCCGCCGTCGCCGAGATCGAGCGGGCTTTTTCGCTGAGCAGCCGCGCCGTGTCGGACTCCAGATCGTCGTCCACGGCGCCCACGGGCCCCATCAGGGTGATGGCGGCCTTCATTTCGCCCAGCATGTCGAAGATGGGCGCCGACAGTGACGTGAAGTGCGGCAGCAGCGCGTGGCGGCAGCGGCTGATGTGGTGCTTGCGCACTTCGTCGCGGATCGCCTGCACATCCTCGTGCGTGTATGAATTGCCGGCCGTGCCGCCGTGGCTTTCGGGCATTGCCGACGCCATTTCTTCTTCCAGCAGATCCCGCGTGAGCGCGTCCGGCAGGTGCGCCAGGAAGTTGCGGCCCAACGCGGAAGACAGCAGCGGCATCACGGTGCCCACGCGCAATTCCAGCAAGGGCCGGCTGCGGCTGCCTTCTACGCGATAGACGATAGTGGGGCCCTTGTTGCCCCACACGCCCAGGAATACGGTGTGTCCGGTGGCGGCGGCCACCTCGGCCATGATGGGCCGCGCCGTGGTGAACACGTCGAACTGCTCCAGCGCCGCCAGGCCCAGCCGCAAGGCGTAGGGTCCAAGGCCATAGTGGCCCGTATCGGCGTGCTGCTGCACCACGCCCACCTTCTGGAAGCTCACCAGGTAGTAATGGACGTTGGGAACGGTCAGTTCACAGGCGTCCGCGATCTCCTTCAGGGGCATCGGGCGGCCGGTCTTGCGGATCACGTCCAGGATCCGGAAGCCCACTTCGATCGACTGGATGCCCCTGCGCGCCGTGGCCGGCGTCTGTACCGAGTTCTTCTCAACCTTGCCGGCGGGCCTTGCCATTACTGCCTCCACTGTGTCGGTGGCGGCAGTGTAGCAGCGGGCTCGCCGCCATCAGGACGTGGCCCGGACCCCGCCGCCGGGTTTTCCCTAGCTTTTTCCCCGTCCTTCTTAAGTTTGATAATAGTTAATGCATACAGCAGTATCAATCTAAAACGACAGGGGAAAGTAAGCATGGAAGCAAATGTCGCAATGCCCAGACTCGACGACGGGCCTACGCTAAGCCGGAAGGAAGAACGCCAGGTCGTCGTCGCTTCGACCTTGGGCACGCTGTTCGAGTGGTACGACTTTTTCATCTACGGAACGCTGGCCGTCTTCATGAGCCAGGTGCTGTTTCCGCAAGACAACCCCACCGTTGCGCTGCTGGCGGCGCTGGGAGCGCTGGCCGTGGGCTTCATCATCCGGCCGCTCGGCGCCGTGATGTTCGGCTACCTGGGCGACAAGCTGGGGCGCAAGTACACCTTCCTGATCACCGTGGTGATGATGGGCGGCGCGACCGTGCTGATCGGCTGCCTGCCCACCTATGAATCGGCCGGCCATCTCTCGTGGATCCTGCTGCTGACGCTGCGGGTCGTACAGGGCCTGGCCGTGGGCGGGGAATACGGCGGCGCAGTCATTTACGTCGCCGAACACTGCGAGCCCAGGCGCCGCGGACTGCTGACGGGCTGGATCCAGATCACCTCGTCGGCCGGCCTGATCCTGTCGCTGGTCGTGATTCTGTGCGTCCAGGCGTCGATGAGCGCCGAAGACTTCCGCCAGTGGGGCTGGCGTCTGCCGTTCATCCTGTCGATCGTCATGCTGGCCATTTCCATCTATGTGCGGGCCAAGCTGCACGAATCGCCGGTGTTCACGCGGATGAAGAAGCAGAACCGCCTGTCGAAGAACCCGGTCAAGGAAACGTTCGGCCAATGGCCCAGCCTGCGGCTGGTGCTGCTGGCGCTGATCGGCGTTACCGCCGGTCAGGGCGCCACCTACTTCACGGGCCAGTTCTACGTCATGATCTTCATGCAGCAGGCCGTGCAGCTGGACCAGACCACGGTCTACACGCTGATCCTGATCGGTTTCATCATCGGCGCGCCGACCTTCGTGCTGTTCGGCTGGCTGTCGGACAAGATCGGCCGCAAGTGGATCATGATGGCCGGCCTGTTCGTGGGCGCCGTGGGCTATCACGCCATGTTCGACGTCCTGCTCAACGCCGGCAATCCGGCCTTGGCGCAGGCTATGCAGACGACGCCGGTCCGCGTGCATGCCGACACCAGCGGCGGTGCGTGCGACTTCGGATTGCAGGCGGCGATGATCGGCAGTCACGCCGATCACAAGAAGGTCTGCGTGCAGGCCAAGAAATTCCTGGTCGGCAAGGGCATCAACTTTGAATACGCGGCGCCGATCCCGGGCCAGGAGATCGCGATGAGCGTGGGCGGGACCACCGTCAACGGTTTTGACCGCGCCGCCTATGCCAAGGCGCTGACTGCCGCCGGCTATCCCGAAAAGGCGGACCTCGCCAGCGTCGACCGCGCCACCATCATCCTGATCCTGGTGCTCATGACCGCCGTCGTCGCGATGGTCTATGGCCCCGTCGCGTCCTATCTGGTTGAATTGTTCCCGGCGCGCATCCGCTACACGGCGCTGTCGTTCCCGTATCACATCGGGGCCGGCATCTTCGGGGGTATCGTGCCGTTTACCGCCACCTACCTGGCGCAGGCCAGCGGCAATATTTTCGGCGGCCTGATGTATCCGGTGGCGGTGATGGTGATCGTGGGCATCATCGGCAGCCTGTTGCTGCCCAATACGCGCGCCCAAGCCATCGACGAAGACCCGGCCCACTAACAAGAGAGAAGAGACATGTCCGTGCAACAGAGTTTCAAGGCTGCCGTCATCCAGGCGGCGTCCATCCCCACCGACAGCGTGGCGTGCGCCCGGAAGGCGGCTTCGCTGATCCGCCAGGCGGCCGAGCAGGGCGCCCGCGTGCTGGTGTTTCCCGAGGCCTTTCTGGGCGGCTATCCCAAGGGCAATTCCTTTGGCGCGCCCATCGGCATGCGCAAGCCCGAGGGCCGCGACGCCTACGCCAGCTACCACCAGCAGGCCATCCGCCTGGACGGCGAAGAAGTCGCGCTGGTGGCCCAGGCCGCGGCCGACACCGACAGCTTCGTCGTGATGGGCTGCATCGAGGCGGACGGAGGCACGCTGTATTGCACCGTGCTGTATTTCAACGGCCAGGAGGGCCTGGCCGGCAAGCACCGCAAGCTGATGCCGACCGCCGGCGAACGCCTGATCTGGGGCTTTGGCGACGGCTCGACCCTGCCCGTCTTCGACACCCCGTACGGCAAGGTCGGCGCCGTGATCTGCTGGGAAAACTACATGCCCATGCTGCGCATGTACATGTACAGCCAGGGCGTGGCGCTGTATTGCGCGCCCACCGCCGACGACCGCGACACCTGGATTCCCAGCATGCGCCACATTGCGCTGGAAGGCCGCTGCTACGTGCTGACGGCCTGCCAGCACCTGCGCCGCAACGCCTACCCCGACGATTTCGACTGCGCGCTGGGCGATGCGCCGGACACCGTGCTGATGCGCGGCGGCAGCGCCATCATTGATCCGCTGGGCGAAGTGCTGGCCGGGCCGGATTTCTCCGACGAAACGATCCTGTACGCCGACATCCAACCCAACCAGATCCTGCGCGGCAAGTACGATTTCGATGTGTCCGGGCACTACGCCCGTCCCGACGTCTTCCAGCTCCAGGTCGACACACGCGAAAAGCGCCCGGTGTCGGCCGTCGGCGCAGCCGCCCCGCAGCAGGAGGCCTGATCAATGCATTTTGATTTCAGCGCCTTGCCGGCGCAGACGGTCTACAACATCCTGACCTCGACCGTCACGCCGCGTCCGATCGCCTGGGTCACCACGGTGTCGGACAAAGGCGTCGTGAACGCCGCGCCCTTTAGCTTCTTCAACGTCATGGGGCACCAGCCGCCCACGGTGGCCATCGGCCTGATGCGCCACCCGGAAGGGGATTTCAAGGACACGGGCGCCAACATCATCGAGAACGGCGAGTTCGTGGTGAATCTGGTGCCGGAGTCGCTGGTCCACGAAATGAACCAGACCTGCGCCGACTATCCCGCCGATGTGGACGAGATGGCGGCGGCCGGCCTGACCGCGCTGGCGGCGACGCACGTCCGTCCGCCCCGAATCAAGGGCAGCCCCGTTGCGCTGGAGTGTGTCAGCCAGGCAACAGTCGTGACCGGGCCGCGCCAGATCGTGGTCATCGGGCGGGTGCTGGGGGCGCATGTCGACGATGCCTGCGTGCGGGATGCTGCAAGGGGGCACGTGGACACGCCGGCCCTGGGGCTGATCGCCCGCATGCACGGCGGCGGCTGGTACGCGCGCAGTACGGATACCTTCCAATTGGCGCGGCCGACGTCGCCGCAATAGCCCGCAAGGCGGCCGGATCGGCCGCCTTTTTCTTGGGGCTTGATGGGGCTTTTTTGCAACGTTGCCGGCCGCTACGCCTAATGGGGAGAGCTTGCGCCAATAAGTTCTCCATTTCGCCGGATGGCCGCCAGATCGCCGCTGCTAGCATCCGTTCGACCGTCGCGGGAACCCTCGGAACCGACTTCCCGGGCGGCGCTCAATCGACACAACGGACACCATTATTGGGGGCGGATATCCAGGGGCTTGCGGGCATCTGGCTTGTATTGGCAGCGGCGTTTGTCCGCCGCCGAGGCATCCGCCTGAGCGCGCATTCACACTTGCCCTGGAAGTAGCCGGAGGCAGTATGAAAAACATGAAACTTGGAACCCGCCTTGCGGGTGGATACGCCATCTTGCTGGCCATGATCATGGTCATGTGCATCGTGGGCCTGGTCAGCCTGGCCGACATCAACGTATCGGTAGACACGCTGACGCACCGATCGCTGACCAAGGAACGCCTGATCAACGACTGGGCCCGCAACATCCAGGCGGGCGTCACCCGGACAACGGCGATCGCCAAGAGCGCCGACGCGAGCCTGGCGAGCTTCTTCGCCGAGGAAGCCGCGACGTCGTCCCGCAATTCGTCGGCGCTGCAGCAGAAGATCGAACCGCTGATCGAAAGCGACGAGGAAAAGACGCTGTGGCAGGGCATCGGCAAGGCCCGCGGCGAATATCTGCGCACCCGCGACGGCATCTTCAAGGCCAAACAGGAAGGCAACGTCGAGGCCGCCAACAAGATCTTCACGCAGGAATTCCTGCCCGCGACGCGCCAGTTCATCGACCACATCACGCGCCTGTCGGACCTGCAGCGCGCCGACATCGACGCCCGGGCGACGGACATCGAAAGCGCCTACGGTGCCGCCAATTTCTGGATGATCGTAATCGGCTCCGTCGCGGTCGTGGCCGGCCTGCTGCTGGCCGTGCGTCTGACGCGCAGCATCACGCGCCCGCTGTCCGAGGCCGTGCGCGTGGCGCGCACCGTGGCCGCGAACGATCTGACCAGCACGATCGTCGTGACGTCCCGCGACGAGATCGGGCAATTGCTTCGCGCGCTGGAAACCATGAACGCCAATCTGGCGGGCACCGTCGCCCGGATCCGGACCGGCGTAGACAGCATCGCGTCCGCCTCAGGCGAGATCGCGGCCGGCAACACGGACCTGTCCTCGCGCACCGAACAGCAGGCCGCGTCGCTGGAAGAGACCGCCGCGTCCATGGAGCAGCTGTCTTCCACTGTGAAGCAGAACGCCGACAGCGCCAAGCAGGCGAACCAGCTTGCGGCGGCCGCGTCCGACACCGCCTCGCGCGGCGGCGCCACCGTGTCCGAAGTCGTGAGCACCATGAACGCTATCTCGGCCAGCTCTGTGAAGATCTCCGACATCGTTTCCGTCATCGACGGCATCGCCTTCCAGACCAACATCCTGGCGCTGAACGCCGCGGTGGAGGCGGCGCGGGCAGGAGAGCAGGGCAAGGGCTTCGCCGTGGTTGCCGCCGAGGTGCGCACCCTGGCGCAACGCAGCGCCCAGGCTGCCAAGGAAATCAAGGTCCTGATCGAGGACACCGTGCAGAAGATCAGCCAGGGCTCGGGCAGCGCGGAGCGCGCCGGGACGACGATGCAGGAGATCGTCAGTTCCGTGCAGCGCGTGACCGACATCATGGGCGAGATCGCGGCGGCGTCGGCCGAGCAGGCCGACGGCATCGAACAGGTCAACCGCGCCGTGTCGCAGATGGACGAGGTGACGCAGCAGAACGCGGCGCTGGTGGAAGAAGCCGCTGCCGCGGCGGGCTCCATGCAGGATCAATCGGCGGAACTGACGCGGGCAGTGAGCGCGTTCAGGCTGCCGGGCGGGCAGGGGGGTGTTGCGGTGGCAGCGATCGAAGTGGTGGAGTCGTCCGCTGCGCTGCGGATTGCCGCCTATTGATCTGGCAAGACCTTGGCGCGCGCTGGGGGGGCGGGCAACCGGGGAATCTCCGCTGCACGCCAGCGTTCGAGCAATTGCTCCTCGCCAGCGGTGGCGTTTATGCCTGCGATGGCCTTGTCCTTTTGGTCTTCGAACAGCAGGGCCTGGTCCCTTGACGCCTGCCTGCCGCACGTGCCGCCGATGTTCAACGCCCCGCGTCTTCAATGACGCGAGGAAACCTCGGCTCGTAGCACAGCAGCAGGGACAGCCAATGACCGGTGGCGTGGATGAGGATTGCCGGCAGTATCAATATATTGATTACCACGAACACCCACAGCCCGGTGTGTCGCAGGAAGCGGGTGTCCAGGCCCCAGGCCGCCTTGAACGAAAGCCAGGGCCAGGGGAATTTGGTGAGGAGCTTTTTGGGCGCCGGCGCGGCAGCGGGGCCGTCTTCCATGTAGCGGCGGATGTACTCCCAGAATGCGAGCAATTCGCTGGCGTTGCGTGTTGGCTTGCCGACGAAGGTCACCTCGAAATTGTCTGTGCGCGTCCCCTGCAAGTCCACGCCGTCGCCTCTGTCCCAGCCCAGGATTATGAATCCGCCCGTGCCCTCCAGTTCACTCATGCTCTTGTCCAGGAGCACCTCTGTTTTGTCCCAATCCATGATTCGGATGCCGCCCAAATGCTTGGGGCGCAGCAGGTAGACCTTGCGGGTGATGCGGTTGAAGCGAACGATGATGCGTCGGGCCGTCAGGGACTCCAAACGGAAGAATCGGAATGTGTACTTCAAGAAAACCCCAAGCACCATTAGCCACAATATGGGAAATAGTGTGAGAAAGAAGTAATCCGAACCCGTCAACAGTTCACCATTGTGCTGATGCCCTGACATGAATCTTTCAGTGGATACGATCAAAGCCAAGGCAAAGGCATAGGTGATCATGCCGTAAATATATCCACCAAATATCGTAATTACACCTCTCTTCTCATCGTTTGGGGTGCGGATGTCGATAAAGGTGTCGTTGTACGCATACAGTGAACCATTGTCATAGGCCTTTTTGGACACGGATTCGCCCACCCCTTCCGGCGCCTGAAGTTCAGCCTGCCCGGGCTGGCGTTGCTTCTTATTGAGCTCCTCCGTGGCCTCCTCGTACGACATCAGGCCCTTGGACCATTCAAATCCTCGCTCTAGAAAGTACATCAGAGTTCCCTCTGTATCGCGAGCTGCATTCTTTCAATCTCCTTCTCTTCAGAGTCCACGATTCCATTGCTACGATTCTTGCGAAACGTGCAATGATCAAGAAAGCGCTCTAGATCGTTGGGAAGTACGAAAATCTCGATCAGCACTAAGGCTAAGATCGCAAGATTGAGTCCGAAAAAGACTCGCAGCATGGGCGCCATGCGCACGGCCATTGCTGCGGATAGATGTGAACCCGCCATAAGAAGTCTTCCGAGGAACGGGCGAGTTCCGTATTTCTTGAGCAGGTACTCGAAAAAGGGGCCTGCGTGGCCGAGCCCAATCGCAACCGACAACGAAGCAGAGCCGAATTGCGTAACGGAGCGTAAGAGATAGAATCCCGCGATGGAATAGCGGCCGAGCCTGTAGTTCTCATGCCAGTCTTGAATGTCATACCGCACCCCCACCGCCGCAGCCGACCCCGCCAAAACACCCGCCGTCAATCGCAACCCACTACCAAAAGCCCTAGCACCCTGCCGAACCGCAGCATTACCGCTCCGCTCGGCCAGCGACACCGCGCAAGCCCCCAGTTCAACACCGGCAGCCGTTAACGCCACCAGCGCCGCCACGGCCTCGACATATTCCCTGCTTTGCTTATGCAGGACTGTCAGCTTGTTATAGAGATTCCATATCTCCAAAAACACCAGCACGCCGCCGATGCGCACTTCAGTCATCGCCCCCATCTTTCCGGCACTCAGGGCCTCGTCGATGCTGCGGGTGGTTGCGCGGTCTATGCGGGCTGTCGTGCCCCGGCTCAACGCTCTGCCGTCACGCATTTCCAGCCGGAAATGCTGAGCAAATTGGCCCAGCCTTGCATGCAGAACGGACGCAAACACCCTGTTCACGGGCTTGTCCAGAATGCTTGCCGCCTTGCTCTGAAACAGCGAATTGCCCAGTGTGTTGATGAGCATGGCGCCGCCCACCAGGTAGCTGGACGGAGGCCCTGCGGTGGAGGCGTCAGCCAGCGAATCCATCATGGCGTGGCTCTTGTCGTAGAAATCGGCCAGCCTCTTGATCAGATTCTGCGACGCTGACGGATCGAGTGACGCCAACGCGCCTTGGTTGTTGAATAGCTGGTTTACCTCGTCCTCGATGGCGTCCTGGTTCTGCGCCAATGACCGCCAGAACAGGTTTTCGCGGGAGACTCCCGCCGCGCGCCAGCGTTCGAGCAACGCCTCGCCCGCGGCGGTGGCGTTCATGCCGGCGATGGCCTTGCCCATCTGGTCTTCGAACAGCAGGGCCTGTTCCTTGTCATCCCGGTCAAAGACGTCCAGCGCGTCCAGCAGTTGTTTGCTCTGCAACCAGAGCAGATGATCCGCGGCACGCGCGTCCTTGGCCGCGTCGGCCTTGTCGACTTCCGAGCGA